>JAHBXV010000005.1 GCA_019636285.1 Planctomycetaceae bacterium | reverse complement strand
CGGTCCGCCGGAGTTCCGTTTGGCGTTGATCAGGGGTTCGCACGGGTGTGCGAATAAGTACCTGACGTCAGGCAGCGCGCGGTCCTCGCGCGCCTCCAGAGGGGGGTGAGCCCCGCTGGGAAATGTGGGCCCCGATCTGGCCCGGAGGGGATGCTCCGGCGCGAGATGATTCGCTCGCGGGCTAGCTCGTTGCGTCCCTTCGTCCTATGGCGCGGGGGTGCGCATTTGCGGGAGGGGGAGACACGGAGAGGGGAGATGGGGTGAGGAAGATGAAGGCGAGCGCTTGCCGTCGGGTCGCGGCTAGGGGGGGCGGTGGCGGGGTTTCGGCTACTTTTGGCGGGTGGGGATGGGGTAGAATTCCGGGTGCTCGCCGGTTTCGGTCCAGAAATACCGTTGACGCCCAAACGAATTCACACCGACAGGAGTTTGCAACATGACCATCCAGCACAACACGTCGCGCCGTCAGTTCTTGAAGGGAGTCGCTGCCGCGGGGGCGGCTGGGATTTTTTTACCGTCGTCAAACCGCGCGTTTGGTTTTCAGGCCGCCAGTGAACGTCCGGTGTTCGCGACGATTGGACTTCGGAACCAGGGCTGGGCCATCACCAGTAAGTCGTTCGGGTTCGCCGACTTCGCGGCGCTCGCCGACGTGGATGCCAATGTGCTGGCGGAGAATGTCGCCAAGGTCGAAAAAAGCCAGGGGAAGAAGCCCGACGCTTATAAAGACTACCGGAAGATCCTCGATCGCAAAGACATCGATGCGGTCATGATTGCCACGCCGGATCACTGGCACACGAAGATTGCCGTCGAGGCGATGTATGCCGGTAAGGATGTGTATTGCGAAAAGCCGCTGACGCTGACGATCGACGAAGGAAAGTTGATTGAAAAGGTCGTTAAGGAGACCGGACGCGTCTTCCAGGTCGGGACGATGCAGCGGACTGAGTCCGATCAGCGGTTTTTGCAGGCGATCGCGCTGATTCGCGACGGACGTATCGGCACGGTCAAGAAGGTGACCTGCGGCATCAACGGGATGGAAGCGTCGCCCGTGATTCCGGAAGCACCAGTCCCTGAAGGCATCGATTGGGACTTCTGGCTGGGTCCGGCACCGGCGGTCGCGTATCGGGCGCTGCCGGAACTGCGGGAAGGCTATGGCGGCGGCGTGCCGCTTTACAGCAACTGCCATTATTCGTTCCGCAACTGGCACGAATACTCGGGCGGCAAGCTGACGGACTGGGGCGCGCACCACGTGGATATTGCGTGCTGGGCGCTGGGGGCGAGCGACACCGGTCCCAGCCGCGTCGCGCCGATCGATTACTCGCTGCCGGTTGAATACAAGGATGGCTACCCCTTGGTCGCCGACCAGTACAACGCGGCGACGAAGTTCAACATTCGGGTCGACATGCCGAAGGGCGTGGAGATGATTATCACCAGCGAAGGAGACAACGGCATTCTGTTCGAAGGGACGGAAGGCCGGTTCTTCGTCAATCGCGGAAAGATGTCCGGCAAGCCGGTCGAAGATCTGAAGGACAAGCCCCTGCCGGAAGGGGCCATCGAAGCTGTTTACGGCGGGCCGGTCAGCAAGAACCACACGGCGAACTTCATCGAAGGGATGAAAGCCCGGAAGCAGCCGATTTCGGATGTGTGGTCGCACAACCGGATGCTCGAAATCTGCCACCTGTCCAACATCGCGATGCGGCTGGGCCGCGACCTGAAGTGGGATCCCGTGAAGCGTGAGATCATCGGCGACGCCCAGGCGAACGCGTTCCTGGGCCGGGAAAACCGGAAGGGGTTCGAGATTAATATGTAGGGGGGAAGAGAGTGGTTGGTGGGTAGTGGGTGGTGGTTGGTGCGAAGAGAAGACGAGTCGGTGCATACGGAGGGGTGGGAATGGTCTTGGATCGTTCCTGCCCCTTTTCTTTTTTGGTGGGGAGGGTGGGGAAGTGTTCGTCGCGCGTGGCGAGAAAGTCGCCAGGTTCGATGCTTCGACGGGGATGGCCGACGAACTTCAAACGTCGCGGAAACCCGTGGATGACGATCTCGTTGGAAAAAGGAGAGTGGCAGGTTTCGCGCGGCACCCGGTTTGCGATTAGCCCTGCTCGACACGAGTGGCGGATCGAGGGCAATCCGGGAGTCGAGCATGGACGGGCGAGCGGGAAGACGGCGAGCGGGATTTACGTTGATTGAACTGCTGGTGGTGATTGCGATCATCGCCATTCTGATCTCGCTGCTCCTGCCGGCCGTGCAGCAGGCTCGCGAAGCGGCTCGGCGGACGCAGTGCAAGAACCACCTGAAGCAGATTGGCCTGGCGATTCACAACTATGAATCGGCCTTCCGGATGGTTCCGCCGGCGGTGTGCATCGATCTGACGGCGTCATCGACCGGGAATAACGGAGCCTGGTCGATTCATGGCCGGATTCTGCCCTATCTCGATCAGGCCAATCTGCAAAACCTGGTCGACCCGACGACGGCGTGGGACTTCCAGTCGGTGATCTCGGGGGTCAAGGTGCCCGTCTATAGCTGCCCCAGTGATCCCGGAGCCGACCGCGTGCGGACATTCACCGATGGCAAGCCGAATCTTTATCCGACGACGTATGCCTTCAGTTATGGGACGTGGTTTGTCTTTAACCCCGCGACTGGGCAGACGGGGGACGGCGCGTTCGCGCCGAACGCGCGGCATTCGCTCGCCCATTTCACGGACGGAACCAGTAACACGATGATGGTGGCGGAAGTGAAAGCGTGGACGCCCTATCGACGTAACGGCGGCCCGCCGGCGACGGCCGTGCCGAACGTGTCGACGTGGCCGGCGACTGTCGCCTCCGGAACGGAATTCAAAGACACCGGGCACACCGAGTGGCCCGACGGTCGCGTGCACCATGAAGGTGTGACGACCGTCTTCGTGCCGAATACCGCGTCGGCGTGCTTGAATGGCGCGGTGACGCTGCCGGAGTGCGACTACAACTCGTGGCAGGAAGGGCGCAACGGCTACACCGGCTCGCCAACGTACGCGGCCATCACCTCACGCAGTTTTCATGAAGGCATGGTGAACGTGGCGATGATGGACGGCGCGGTCCGCACGATTAGCGAGAACCTGGACATCGTGGTCTGGCGGGGCCTCGGGACGCGGCAGGGCGGGGAGGTTCTGGGGGAGTATTGAGAGGGAGAGTGGTTGGTGGGTGGTGGTTCGTGGTTGGTGGAAGACAAGAGGAAGAAACGGCTTTACGGCGTATCGACGCTTTCGCCGAAGAGTTGTTTGAGCTTTGTGCGGAGAGTGGTGCGGTCGAGGCCGAGCCAGCGGGCGGCAAGGGTGCGGTTCTGACTGGCGGCGGAGAGGACTTCTCCCAGGAGGCCCTTCTCGGCCAGTTGCAGGAAGCGCGCGAGCAAGCGCGAATCGTCGCCGAGGTTTCCGTCGGCCATCTGAGCGCGGGCCCAGCGGATGGTGGCCTGGAGTAGCTCCTGATCGACGTCTGTCGGCGCGCCTGGGACGCTGGATTCGAGCGGCGACGGGAGGTGCTCGCGACGCAGGAGGCCTCCGCGTGCCAGGACGACAGCGCGTTCCGTCGCGTGACGCAATTCGCGCACGTTGCCGGGCCAATCGCGGCGCTGGACTTCGTCGAGGAACGAAGGATCCAATCCGGCCGGGGCGAGTTCTTTGGGGCCGAGCGAGAGGAAGTGCTCGACCAAGAGCGGAATGTCTTCGCGGCGCTCGCGAAGCGGCGGAACGACAATCGTGAAGGTCTTCAGACGATGGAGCAGGTCTTCGCGAAACGTCCCCTCCCGCACGAGCTTTGTGAGATCACGATTGGTGGCGGCGATAAAGCGAGCGCCGGTGGGCTTTTCGAGACCGCTGCCGACGGGGCGGAACTGACGCGACTCGAGAACGCGGAGCAGCTTAACCTGGATTTCGAGCGGCGTTTCGGCGATTTCGTCGAGGAACAGCGTGCCCCGATCGGCGAGTTCAAACAGGCCCGCCCGTCCTTCGACAGCCCCGGTGTAGGCGCCGCGGACGTGGCCGAAGAGTTCGCTTTCGACAAGGGCCGGGCTGAGGGCGGCGGGGCAGACAGGGATGAACGACTCGCGCGCGCGGCGGCTGTAGCGATGGATCTCGCGAGCGACGACGTCCTTGCCCACGCCGGTTTCGCCGAGAATGAGGACGGGGAAGTCAGTCTCGGCGACGAGGGCAATGTCGCGGAAGACCTGCTGCATGGCCTGTCCGCGGCCGATGAGCGCGCTCGTGATTGGTTCGGTTTGCGTTCGCTCGGGAGTGACGCGCGACTGCGAGACGGCCCGTTCGACGGTCTCGGTGAACTTGGCGAGATTGAAGGGCTTCGTCACATACTCGAACGCCTGTTGCCCCAGGGCGGCGACGGCGGTCGGCAGGTCGCCAAACGCAGTTATCACAATGACGGGGACATCGGGGAGGCGCTGTCGGAAGTCAGGAAGAGCGGATAAGCCATCCTGACCGGGCAGGCGGACGTCGAGGACAATCGCGCCAGGCTCAAAGGTTTCCAGGCGCGACCAGGCTTGTTCGATCGATCCGACGGAATCGACGTTGAAGCCGCGATCTGTAAGAGCTTCGCGGATGCTCCAGCAGATGGCGGGTTCGTCGTCGATGACGAGGACGTTGTTCATTGGTCGATGGTTTAGGGTTGATGGTTGAGGGTCAGGTAAAGAGGCGGAAGACGCCGTCGGGACGGCACTGGCCATCACGATTTTGCCCTCAAGATTCAAACGTGTTACTGAGAATCGCCGTGAAGCATTTCTGAACGGTCTCGCCCGTGTGGAGGTAGGGCTGGATGGGGCAGGTCGGCGTGGGTTTGTTGGATTCGGCGGAGCGCCAAGGCAACCAGCGTGATCGGCGCGAGAATGCTGACGGCTACCGCTGCTTGCCACCAACCAGCCAGATACTGGGCCAATGCGATGACAAAGCATCCCGACGCGACAGCGGCGAATCTCTGAATCGAGTAGGGACGACCTAACGTGCTCATGCCAGACATCCTTATCCCACCGCTGACACAGCCACAAGCTGTGCCTGGGGTCAGTTGCTTTGTGCGCGGGGGATCCAGAGTTCCATCGTTGTCCAATCGCCGTCGCGCCGCCAGTCCAGATGGCCGCCGTGAGCGCGGGCGACTTCGGTGACGATGGCGAGGCCGAGGCCGACGCCGTCCGGCTTCGAGGTGACGAAGGGCTCGGCGAGTCGGGAGGCGATCTCGGGTGGCGGTCCGCGTCCGTTGTCGCGAACGACGAAGGCGGCGCTGGTTTCGTTCGTGGCGATGTCCAGTTGCACGGTCCCCTGGGGGCCAGCCGCGTCGATGGCGTTGAGAATCAGATTGAGCACGGCGGCGAGCAGGCTGTCGCGGGCTCCCATCACGCGCGAACGGGTTGCGTCTGGCTCGCGGTCAACACGAATGCCGTGATGCTTGAGCGACGGAGAAATGAGATCGACAGCGTCGTCTAATAGTGAGTCGGCCAGCAGCGGTTCGTGGGGGGACTGCGTTTTACGGCCCAGCGAAAGAATGCCGCGAACTTCGGCTTCGAGCAGGGCCAGTTGTTTGAGGGCGACGTCGAGGCTGCCATCGCGGGGCGACTGACAGCGGCTGACATGCAGTTGCAGGGCGAGCGACACGCCAGCAGCCGCGTTGCGGAACTGATGGGCAAAGCCAGCCGCGAGCTGGGCGACCAGGCGTTCGCGCTCCAATTGGAGATTTTCCTGCTGGAGTTCGCGCAGGCGGGCATCCATGGTGGCGATATCGGCCATGAGAGCCGAGAGTTCGTCGTGTCTCGGCGAGAGCGGTTCGGGGGACACCGGATTTCCCCTCGCGATTTCGGCGACCTCCCGCTGAATGGCGCCGATTCGCCGCGACCAGCCGCGCGTGACGGCCAGCAACCAGGGAATGAGCAGCAGCAGCGTGCCGCCACCAATTGCCAGCGGGGGCCAGATGGCATCCCAGCGGGCGGCCGCCACCGACGCCTGCGAAGTCAGCACGAGAACCACATCGCTGGGTTGGCCGGCCGATTGCGTGGCCACGACGAAGAATTCCCCCTGCGGGAGCATCAGGGTTTGAAGGGGGCTACCTGTCCGCAGGGCGTCGCGTAATTGCGGTTCGGCCTGATCGAGGTCTTTCGGCGACAGCCCCAGTGACGACTCGGAAAACGTGTCGCGACCGGGATTCCAGACAATGAAGTGATGCCCGGACAGACGGGACATTTGCTCAAGCACGGTGCCTGACAAGGGAAAGCGGGCATTCTGCAGGACCGCGACGACCTCATTCCGGCGTGCGTCGAGTTCAGCCGTCGTCCGCGCGATATTGCCCCAGACGGCCCCGAATGCGATGCCGATAACGACCGTCAACTGAGCCGTGAGCAGCGGGATGAGGAGCTGGCGTTGGATGGGGTGACGCACGAGAGCACCGGTCGGGGAGGGGGAGGGGCGACGCGGGGAGAGGGAGAGTGGGGGACGGGGGGACTGGGGAGATGAGAAAAGGGGTGGCCCCGGTTGCTCGGCAACCGGGGGGCCGACAGGCCCAAGAGGTTTGCTCGTCAGCTACGTCAGCACACCCATTCGATTGGTACTCCGACGGAACGCCCCGCGATATACCAGCGTGCCGAGCTCCACTGCCACTCCTCCGGTCGCCCCACCAGATCCCGCCGCACGGGATTCAGATGTATATAGACCAACTTTTCTTCCAATTTCGCCTCGTTGTCGACTTCAAACGCATAGTATTTCGGATTCCAGAACCGCTCTCCCTCGCCAAACTCCTCACAATAGTTCGGAGCGTGTTCCCGATACCATTGCCGGATCGTGAAACTGCTCATTCGTTTCCAGCCATGCAGGAATCGCAAGAGCTGACCCGTCTCGGGAAGCCAGATCAGAGCGTGGACATGCTCGGGCATGATGACGAACCCGACGCACTTTGCGGCGAATGATTGCAACTGGTGATTCAGCACGCCCAGCAAGATTCGTTTGGGGTGATCGTGATCCAGGAGTTTCCGACGTTGTGACACCGAGAATGTCACGAAATGGGTGTAGAGGGCGTCATCGATGATTCGCCGCTTGTCCATGCCGGGGAGTTTCGCTCTCGGCAGATCGTTTGGCAATGACGGGCAAATCAATCGATTCAGGGCTTTAACCTCTTGGGCCTGCGGCCCCCCGGTTGCGGAGCAACCGGGGCCACCCTTGATTGGACTTCTTTGTGTCTTGGCGGCTTTGTGAGACCCCCCAAAATACCTGCGGTGGCGGATTCGTTATTGGAACGTGGCGATGCGGAGGACGGCCATGGAGCAGGGGTGGAGTTTGTAGGTGTCGGCGAGAAGTTCGTTGGGCATGCTGGCGGCGAAGGTGTCGAGGAGGCGTTCCCAGGAGAGCCCTTCCTCGAGGAGAGGAAGCTGGAAATCGACCGAAGCCTGGTGATCGGAATTGAAGGCGATCATCAGGGTGTCGCCGCTGATCGGCTCGCCGGTTTCGTCGATGTCGATCTGATCGCCAAACAATACAACGCCGAACGCTCGCGTGTCGGCAGCCGTCCACTGCGCCTCGGTCATCTCGGTGCCATCCGGGTTGAGCCAGAGGATGTCGGTGGCCTCGTCTCCGGAGAAGGGCTGTTCGGCGAAGAACTTGCGGCGGTGGAAGACGGGCTGTTCGTGAAAGATGCGGATGGCTTTGCGGGTGAACTCGATGAGTTCCTGGTTGCGTTTGAAGCGGGTGGCATTCCAGTTCAGCCAGGTGATCTCGTTGTCCTGACAGTAGGCGTTGTTGTTGCCACCCTGCGTCTGGCCGAATTCGTCGCCGGCGAGCAGCATGGGAACGCCTTGGGAGAAGAGCAGGGTCGCGAGGATGGCGCGCTTCTTGCGGTCGCGGAGCGCCAGAATGGCGCGGCTGGTGGTGGGGCCTTCGACGCCGCAATTCCAACTGATGTTGTGATCGGCTCCGTCGCGGTTGTCTTCCTTGTTGGCTTCGTTGTGCTTGTGGTCGTAGGAGACGAGGTCTTCGAGGGTGAAGCCATCGTGACAGGTGACAAAGTTGATGCTCGCCCGCGGTTTGCGGCCGCTCCACGCGTAGAGATCGCTGCTGCCGCAGAAGCGGGTGGCGAATTCGGAAACGACTCCGCCGTCTCCTTTCCAGAACGAGCGGATGCAGTCGCGATACTTTCCGTTCCATTCGGACCATTGGGGAGGGAAGTTGCCGACCATGTAGCCCCCTTCGCCCAGGTCCCAGGGTTCCGCGATCAGCTTGACCTGCGAAATGACGGGGTCCTGATGGATGATGTCGAAGAAGGCACCCAGCTTGTCGACGGCGTGAAGTTCGCGGGCGAGGGCGCTGGCCAGGTCGAACCGGAACCCGTCCACGTGCATTTCGGTAATCCAGTACCGCAGGCTGTCCATGATGAGCTGGAGCGTACGAGGATTCATCACATTGAGCGTGTTGCCGCACCCGGTGTAGTCCATGTAGTACCGGGGGTGCTCCTTAATCAGGCGGTAGTAAGAGGAGTTGTCGATGCCGCGGAAGGAGAGAGTCGGCCCGAGATGATTGCCTTCGGCGGTGTGGTTGTAGACGACATCGAGAATGACCTCGATGCCCGCCTTGTGGAGACCTCGCACCATCGATTTGAATTCGCGGACGGCATCGAGCGGCGTTCCTTCGGACGCGTACCCGATCTGCGGCGAGAAGTAGCCGATGGAGTTGTAGCCCCAGTAGTTTGCCAGGCCCTTTTCGACGAGGTGCCGATCTTGCAGGAAGTGGTGGACGGGGAGTAATTCGACTGCGGTGATGCCCAACTGTTTCAGGTAGCGCACGGATGGAGTCGAGGCCAGGCCGGCATAGGTGCCGCGCAGGGCCTCGGGCACCTTGGGATGCCGCTCGGTAAACCCTTTGACATGCAACTCGTAAATGACCGACTTGTGCATTGGTATCGAGAGCGGGCGATCGTCGCCCCAGGCGAAACCCGAGTCGCAGACGGCGGCAAGGGGCGCGAACGCGGCGCTGTCGCGCTCGTCGAACGAGAGGTCTTCGTCGGGCGAACCGACCGTGTAGCCGAACAGCGAATCGTCCCAGCGAACCCGGCGGCCGATCAGGCGGGCATAGGGGTCGAGCAGCACCTTGTTCGGATTGAAGCGGTGTCCCTGATTCGGCTCGTACGGCCCATGGACCCGATAGCCGTAGAGCTGCCCGGGGGTGATGTCGGGGAGAAACGCGTGCCAGACGAAGTCGGTGCGTTCGGGCATCGTGATGCGCTCGGACTCGACGGGGCTGTCGGCCGAGTCGAAGAGGCAGATCTCCACCTTCGTGGCGTTCTCGGAGTAGATGGCGAAGTTGACGCCATGGCCTTCCCAGGTCGCCCCGAGCGGGTATGGCTTTCCGGGCCAGACACGTCGGCTTCCGGATGCCTGCGCGCGTTCGAGGTGCCTGGCCTCGTTGCGCCGCAGACGGGTCATGATTTGTAAGGCGGGGTTTTCGGTCATCGACATTCGATTGCGGTTCGTCGTGGAAATGCGGGACATTCTGAGTGGTTGTCACGGAGGGGTGATGGGGATCGTAAACGAATTGAGGCGGAGGGGAAACCCGGTGGGACGCGGGGACGCGGAGATGGGGCGACGCGGTGAGTGGGAGATGGGGAGACGGAGACAGGCGGGCGGGCAGGCGACACGGCGTGATACTGAATGGTATAGTCGATGATGGGGAGAATGGTGGGAGTTTACTGGTTCGCGCCGGTCGAATCGGCGAGCGGTCGGGGTATTGAACACGGTTCTGGCAGCGCCAAAGGGGCGGATTTTCGTGGGCAAGGCGGCACTGCTGGTCATTCAGGGGATGGAACAGGGCAGCCGCTTCGAGCTGTCGGACCAGCCTGTCGCTCTCGGGCGGGGCTTGCAGAACGGCATCCGCATTCTCGACACCGAAGTCTCCCGGATTCACTGTTCCATTCAGCTCGCGCGCGACGAATACGTGCTCTCCGACCGGAACAGTTCGAATGGGACATTCGTCAACGGCGAGCCGATTCGCTCGAAGACACTGACCAACGGCGACCAGATTCAGGTCGGCCGGACGATTCTGCTGTTCACCTGGCCGCGTGACGATCAGCCGAACCAGGCCGAGCGGGCGGTCAGCCTGGTCGGCCGGCCCGATCTCGCCGATCAATCGAGCATTGTCGGGCAGGTTCCACCGCTGATGCGGGTGCCAGGCACGGCGGCCGTCGAGGAGGCCGAAGCACCAGCGAAGTTTCTCGCAAATCTGCGGACGCTGTACCAGATTACCGAGGAAGCGGTTCGTCCCGGGGTTTCGATCGACCAGCTCTTGCAGCGGATTCTGGACTTGGCCGTCGACGTCTTGAAAGCGGACCGGGGCTGCGTGCTCTTGACCGATCCGGTGACGCGGGCGATTCGCCCCCACATTGTCGCGCGGCCCGGTCGCCAGCGGGTTGACGACGAGCGCATGCCGGTTTCCCGCAGCATTGTCGATTATGTCCTGCGGACCGGCCAGGGGGTGCGGACCAACGACGCCCGGCAAGACAGCCGCTTCGAGGGGGGCAACAGCATCATTTCCGCCGGTGTTCGGGAAGCCATGTGCGTCCCGATGCAGGGCCGCACCGAGCTCATCGGCGCGATCTATGTCGATACGACGACCCCCTTCGACCAGGCGGTCCTTGGCGGGGGAACGTCGCGGTTCGATGAAGACCAGTTGCTGCTGCTCTTGGCGATTGCCCGGCAGGCGGCATTGGCCGTCGAGACGAACCGCTATCAGCAGGCGTTCGTGAAAGCCGAGCGATTGGCGGCGATGGGACAGACGATCGCCACGCTCAGCCATCACATCAAGAATATTTTGCAGGGGGTGCGCGGCGGCAGTTACCTCATCGACCTCGGGCTCAACGGCCACGACGAAGAGATGGTTCGCAAGGGCTGGAAGATCGTCGAGCGAAACCAGAACAAGATTTATCACCTGGTGATGGACATGCTGACGTTCAGCAAGGAACGTCGCCCGGCATTGCAGTTGTGCCAGCTCAACGAAGTCATGCATGAAGTGGTGGACGAGTTGCAGGTGCGGGCGGGCGAATCCGGTATCGAACTGCGGCTGGAAGCGAGCCCCGACGTCCCCGATTGCACGTTCGATCCCGAAGGAATTCAGCGGGCGGCGCTCAATATTATCCTGAACGCGATGGACGCCGTCGAAGGGGCCGATCACGCGGTCGTGCAGGTCGAGACCGGCTACGATGTCGAGTCGGACAGCCTGTGGGTGGCGATCGCCGACAACGGGCCGGGGATTCCCGAAGAGCAGATCGAGCGAATCTTCAACGTCTTCGAATCGACCAAGGGAGCGCGCGGCACCGGTCTGGGCCTGCCGGTCAGCCAGAAGATCATCCGCGAACACGGCGGCGAAATCGCGGTCGAATCGCGCCTGGGTGAAGGCTCAAGATTTACGCTGTCGTGGCCGCGCGTGGACGATGACTCAGCGCCGGATGGGCGGACACTGGGGTGACGGAGAGGCTTGAGGGGTGAGGCTTGAGAAAGAAGAGAGAACTGCCGAAGGTGGGACTCGAACCCACACGAGGGGTGAACCTCGCCGGATTTTGAATCCGGTGCGTCTGCCATTCCGCCACTTCGGCTGGGGGCCAAGCAGTTTGGCAGCATCGCGGAGCGCCGTCAAGGGCGTGGATTTCTGTCGCGCTGCCGGGTAGTGTCCGTTTTTGGGGCGACGGCACAATCGCCATCCGTATTCGTCCCGGCGTCGCCGAGCAATCCCTGCCATCGCGCCAACTACTCAACAGTGGCTGATCGCCCAGTTTGCGGCAAAGACTACCGACTGGCGTCGCGCCGTGTTGCAGTCGGTCTTCAGTCACTCAGAACATCCCCGGCATCTCTGTGGTCGGGCGACGTGAGTCGCAACTCCAAGTGGGATTGCCTATTAGGCGTGCCCTGCATATGGTGCGAGTGTTTCGTGGGCGTGCCACACGTCGATGGCAGAAAGGCCATGCGATGATCAAGTCTTTCGAGGTGACGAACCTCAACAAGCGGAATGCGGATTTCCGCCATTCATTTCACAGTGACATCAATGTCGTCACCGGCCTTAACGGCTCCGGGAAGACGAGTCTGCTCAAGCTCATCTGGTATGCCCTAAGCGGACACCTCGAACAGATCCCTCTTGAAATCCCGTTCGACTCATTCGAGTTGGTGACCGATTCGTTCACTGTCGGCATGGAACAGAATCAAGACGAGAAGCGGATGCGACGCGTTGATTTCATCTGGGAAGGGAAGCGACACTCCAGGACCGCGGAGCGACTCAGCGAATTACAAGTTGTGCAAGAGGCCAACAAGGCGATCGCCAGCGCACCTGGGGGGTCGATTTTTTTCCCAACGTTCAGGCGTTTCGAAGGCGGGTTTGGAACGTCAAAGGCTGAGGAGCGACCTGTCCGATATAGGCAGCAAATGTGGCGTGGTTCTGAATATCTGTTCGTCGATCCGGGCGGACTCGCGCAAGGCCTGGCTCAGCTTTCCGACCGATGGACCAACAGGGCGCATCGGTTCGTTTCGTCGATATCAACCGCAGACATCAACCAACTGGTGACGTCAAAGTACGCCGAGATTTCGGAAAGAACAAACCGCTTGCACATGTCCTTTGCCCACGAGATGTTGTCGAGAGCTAGATCGGCCGGCAGTGGAAACGACAGCGGGATAGCAACTGAGCCTGCGGCAGGAGAGGCCTTAGATGCTATCTATGAGAAAGCGAAAAATGTGATCGCGGAGAGCGACAAACTGCTTAGGCCGATCACGGTTCTAAGTGAGCTTGTGTCTCAGGTCTTGAAATACAACGGGATTAAACTGGGTGGGTCGGTAGCGCTCGGCGAAGTCGTTGATGCAATTTCTTCTGACTTACTTTCTGCCGGCGAGAAGCAAATGCTGAGCTTCCTTTGCTACAACGCATTTGCTGAAAAGGCCTGTATTTTCATCGACGAGCCAGAGATCAGTCTGCACACCGACTGGCAACGGATTTTGTTCAAGGTTCTCCTTGAACAATCGACCGGAAACCAGTTCATTGTGGCGACGCATTCTCCATTCATTTACTCAAAATATTCCGACAAAGAATTGTTGATGGCGGAGCACCGTGGAGATGTCGAAGACGAAGGCAAAGGCGGTCCTGACGGAAACTGAACTACTCGCAATGCTGACGAAGACGAGTCTGCCCACCATTTTGGTGGAGGGGGACGACGATGCCGCTGTGTATCGCTGGATCGAAGATCGACTAGGCACTTTCTCGGGCAACATTCTTCCATGCTACGGAAGAACAACGCTGATCTCACTTTATCAGAAGAGGCACCTCTTTCCGAACAAGCAGCTTGCTTGGCTGGCCGATCTTGATATGTGGCTATTCAGTCCTCCGCCTCCCGAAGTAGATGGCCTGATCTTCACTTCAGGCTACAGCATCGAGAACGACCTGTACGCAGGTTCGGACATTGAGCGATTGCTGAGCGGCGAAGAGGAAATAAGATACAAGGGCATCTTGGCGGTTGTCTGTCAGTGGTTTGCGTTTGAGGTGGAGGAGTTCCTTGCCGGGCGTTCTTCGCGCCAGGCGGCCAGCATTTACAATAACGTCGATTTTAGCGTCCCCGAACTTAAGGCCGAGTTCATCGCCGAGCGAGGATACGTTGCCCCTCCAGTACACCGTGCCACGTCGCTCACTGAAAACTACAAACTTCACCTCAGGGGTAAGACATTGCTCGACGTGTGGAATTGGATTCAAGATCAGCGGAAGGCTGGTGGCCCGCCCCGGTATCACAAGAAGGTGGTCGTAGATTTGTGTGTCAAACTCTACGATGAGAATCCATTCATGCAGCGAATTATTGATGCTGTTAAGCGGGATTTGTCCGCAAACCAAGGATCGCATTCCGCGTCTGCGTCCGCATGAGCTGATTGTTACGCATTGCCGATCAATCGTCCGGCTGCTTATAGATAGGGAGAGGTCGGCCCGCGTCTTGGCTGGCGCAGCAGCTTTATAAACAGCCGGAGGGGTCCGCTTCCACGGATGGGATCGAATCCCCCGACTTCTGCTCCTGGCGACGCAGTGGCCCACGGATAGCCTCGGAGCGATTTCAGCCGTGTTTCCCAGCGGCAGCATAGAGTTCGACGGCAATGGCTCGGTAGTTCAAACAGAAACTTCCTGGTGATAAGCCAGGGCGGTTCATTTGGTGGCGGAATTTGAAATTAGGACACTACAAGCAGCCGACCGCCGAATTGACATCTCCCGACGATCGACTTTGACTGATGGGAGGGATGGTCCGAGCGGGAGGCGGCAGCATGTCGGGGCAACGCAGGTGGATGGCTTTGCTGGCGATTGGCGGGCTCGCCTTCTGCGCGGGAGCAGCCGACTTGCCGCCCCCGGCCAAGCGCAAGGTCGATTTCGCGAAGGACATCCGTCCGCTGTTTCAAAAGCGGTGCGTCAGATGTCACGGAGCCGAGACCGCCGAGAACGGCTTGCGGCTCGATGAGCGGTCGGCTGCCCTGAATGGCGGCGATGCCGGTCCGGCCTGGGAAGCGGGCGAGAGCGCCGACAGCCTGCTCATTCACATGGTGGCCGGCGTCGATCCCGATGTGCTCATGCCACCAGACGGCGAGAAGTTGACTGGGGAGCAGATTGGCCTCCTACGGGCATGGATCGACCAGGGGGCGGAGTGGCCGGAGGAGTGAGCGGGGCGGGGGAGGAGGATGGGGGGACGCGGTGAGGGAGAGACGCGGGGAATTGAGAGGAAGTCCGTCGCCAGCGGCGACGGCTTTTCATGGGGGACGGGAAAGGCGGCGCATCGTAGAATGATGGCCTCTTCGGTCGTTTTTTTCGGAAGTGAGCGCGGTTCCACGATTTCTTGTCGGGAGACTTCAACGTGACGATTCGCTCCGGTTTGGTGGCGGCTATGTTGGTTGCGGTTGCGGTCATGCCCCGGCTTGCGGAGGCAGCCGTCTATCAGGGGACGGTGACGGCGTACTCGGCCGATTCCCGCGAACTGACGATGGACGTCACGCGTGGAAATGCGAGTCGGACCTTTGTCCTGACCGAAACAGCCGTGGTTCTGGAAGGGACGAAGAAGTCATCGGCCGATCAGTTGGAGCCGGGGCAGATGGTGACTGTCACGACCAACTCCAAGAACGAGGCCACGCGTGTCGTGATTCGTGGCGGCTCGGCTCCCGCGCGAACGCAGGCCCGTGGCGGCGACGACGCGGCAGACGCGGGAGGATCACTTCCGGGCGAGTGGCCGCAGTATCGCGGGCCGCGCCGCGACAACAAATCGGCCGAGACCGGGCTGCTCAAGTCGTGGCCGGAGAGCGGGCCGCAACTGGCGATGACGATTGAAGGGCTCGGCGAAGCCTATTCGAGCGTTGCGATCGTCGGCAAGCGCCTCTACACGATGGGGAACCGCGGCAACGACGAGTACCTGCTGGCCTACGACCTGGAAACGGGCGATGAAGTCTGGGCGACGCGGACTGGGGATGCCTATCGCGAAGGGCAGGGGAATGGACCGCGCGGCACGCCGGTTGTTGATGGAACCCGTGTGTATGCGCTGGGAGCCAATGGCGACCTCGTCTGTGCCGAAGCCGACAGCGGCAAGCCGGTCTGGCAGGGGAACATTCTGCGGGAATTCGGTGGGAGCAACATTGTCTGGGGGATCAGCGAAACGCCCCTCATCGATGGAAACCAACTCGTCTGCACGCCGGGAGGCCGTGGCGGGACGGTGGTCGCTCTCGATAAGTCGTCGGGAAAGCTCGTCTGGAAGGCACAGGTTCCCGGCGATCCGCAGGCGGCTTACTCATCCGCGATCGCGGCGACGATTGGCGGCGTGCGGCAGTATGTGAACTTCGTCCATACGGGGCTGGTGGGGATCGAAGCGGCAACGGGACGGGTGCTGTGGGGCGACCGGACATCCGCAAACGGGACGGCGAATTGCTCGTCGGCGATCGCCGTGCAGGATGTCGTCTTCAGTTCCACCGGCTATGGAACAGGTGGCGCGCTGGTGCGAGTCAGTGGTTCGCCGCGCGGCATGCAGGCCAGCGTGGTGTATGCCACCAAGGAAATGCAGAACCACCACGGCGGGATGGTCGAGCTAGATGGATATCTGTACGGGTCGAGCGATCCCGGCGTATTGCGGTGTCTCGATCTGAAGACAGGGAACGTCGTCTGGCAGAACCGCTCGGTGGGGAAGGGTTCGCTCACGTATGCCGACGGCCACTTGTATGTGCGCAGCGAAAGCGGGCCGGTCGCGCTCGTGGAGGCTTCGCCAAAGGCCTACGTCGAGAAGGGACGCTTCGATCAGCCGCAACGCAGCAACCGGCCAGCGTGGTCGCACCCCGTGGTGGCGGGGGGGAAGCTGTATCTGCGTGATCAGGACAAGTTGCTGGTTTATGATGTGAAGTGATGGGATTGAAGACCGTCGCCAGCGGCGACGGCTTTTCATAAAAGGAGATCGTGGAGGACGTGGCCGTGGACGTCGGTGAGGCGGCGGTCGATGCCGTTGTGGCGGAGCGTCAGTTTGGTGTGGTCGATCCCCAGTTGGTGCAGCACGGTCGCGTGGATGTCGTAAACCTGGGTCGGGTGATCGCGGTCGAGGGGCTTAAAGCCCCATTCGTCGCTTTCGCCGTAGACTCCGCCGCGAACGCCGCCGCCGCAGAGCCAGTTCGTGAAGACGAACGGGTTGTGGTCGCGGCCCTGTGACCCCTGCGAGCAGGGCATGCGGCCGAACTCGGTGGTCCACAGGATGAGGGTATCATCGAGCAAGCCGCGCTGCTTGAGGTCGGCGATGAGGGCCCCCGTCCCGCGAGCCATGCCGGCCGCCAGCGGACCGTGATCGCGATGGACGTCTTCGTGGCTGTCCCAGTTGCGGCGAGGAAAGCCATTGTCGTTACCGCTCCAGATCTGCACGAAGCGGACGCCGCGTTCCAGGAGCCGCCGGGCAACGAGGCATTTGCGGCCGAAGAATTCGGTCTCGGCCTTCTCGTTGATCGTGGTGTCATCGACTCCGGGGCCTTCGGGGGCGAGGCCGTACAGGTCGTGGATGTAGCGCGGTTCCTGCGCCAGATCGAGAGCCTCGGTCGCGCTCAATTGCATGGCTGCCGCGAGTTCGTAGCTGCGGATGCGGGCGGAAAGGCGATCATCGCCCGAACGCTCCTCGGCATAGCGGCGATTGAGTCGCGATAAGAGGTCAAGCCCATCGTGGTCGCTGTCAGCCGTGATGAACGAACTGGCTGGCGGCCGAAGGTCGGCGATCGGTTCAGCCTGACCGGGGCGGATGACGGTCCCCTGATGCTCGGCTGGGAGAAAGGCGCTTGACCAGTTCTTCGCGCCATTGGAAGCGAGGCCGCGATGATCGGGCAGGACAACGAAGGCGGGGAGGTTTTCGGTTTCGCTGCCGAGGCCGTAGGAAATCCAGGAGCCGCAACTGGGAAAGCCCGGCATGTTGAAGCCGGTCGTTTGCAGGAGTGTTCCCTGGCTATGGACGCCGGTCTTGCCGACGACGTTATGAATGAAGGCGATGTCGTCAACGACGGTTCCGAGGGGAGCGACAACGTCGCTGAGCTCCTTGCCCGACTCGCCATACGGCCGGAAGGTCCACGGCGACTTGAGGCAGGCGCCGGGCGTACTCTGGAAGAGCTCCACCTGTTCGCCAGGATCCCACGGTTCGCCGTGCTTTTTCGTGAGCAGCGGTTTGTGGTCGAACAGATCCACCGCGCTGGCGGCCCCGGCCATGAAGAGCTGAATCACACGCCGAGCCCGCGGAGGATGGTGCAGACCCTGCGGAAGGGCGGAATTGGCGAGCAGGCCTTCGCGACGGAAAAGATCGGCGAGAGCAATGCCGGCGATGCCCATCGAAGCATGGGACATGAACCCGCGGCGGGAGAGAGGCGAAGCGTCGAACATAAGTCGATTGTTCCAACAAGCCGACTGCGGCGTCAGTCGATGTACACAAACTCGTTGAGATTCAGAATCACACGGCAGGCATTTTCAAGACCGTGACGCGCGCTGTAATCGACCAGCGCGCGACGGTCATCGTCGGAAGGAGCACGGCCGGTCGCCAGTCGCCAGGCGGTTCCGATCGGGTCGCCTTCTTCGCGAACCTGGTTGGAAAACTCGCGGACCATGACTTCGACGAGGCGATTGTTCCACTGCGCGAGCGCCTGCAGCGCGGTCGTTGATTCATCGCGGCGAGGGACACTGATCGAGGGGTCGGCACAGTCAAGCGTGGTCAGGAACGGCTGCGGCTGCGAGCGAACCACGAAGCGATAGATCGTCCGGCGATGAGCAGACGGATTGGCAGGATCGAAGAGGCCATATTCGTAATGGGGAGAGTGCTCTGGCTTCTCGATGACAAAATCCTGGAAACTGGGACCGCTGCGATCTTCAAGGCGAAGCCTGCCGCTGATCGCCAGCAATGAATCGCGGAACTCCTCCGCCGAGAGACGTCGGCGATCGGCCCGCCAGCGATAAGTGTTGTTAGCGTCGATCGCGGCATTGTAGGCATGGTGCGCGGCGGACCGTTGATAAGCCTCGCTGGTGACGAGCAGCCGAATGAGCGATTTGAGCGATTGCCGGGGGTCGTCGCGCAGGCGAACGGCCAGATGATCGAGCAGCTCCGGATGACTGGGAGTCTGCCCCATGCGGCCGAAGTCGTTGGGCGTCTCGACCAGGCCGTGGCCGAACGTCCAGCTCCAGACGCGATTGACGATCGACCGCCAGACAAGCGGGTTATCGTGATCGGTCAGATAGCATGCGAGCGTGGCGCGGGCTTCAAGGTCTGAAAGACTCTTCTGCGTGGTCGACGCTGCTGCCGTCTCCCAAAGTGGCGGAGTGCCGGGAAACATGACGTCGCCGGGCGACTTGAGGTCGCCGCGATTCAAAAGGTGGATCTCGCGGGAGCGACCGTCCGTGGCGACAAAGTTGCCGGATCGCTGAAAGCTGGTCGTCGCGGCATAGATGAGCTTCCCGGCAGGAAGCTGGCTGAATTCGGCACGAGCTGCGGTGAGTCGCTGACCGAGCGACTGGAGTTGCTGTTCGAGTTCCGGCGACTGAAGTTCCGCGACAACGGCCGCCCGCTGCCGGCTTAATGAGCGATACTCAGCCATCGCTGCGGCGTCGGACAGTTCCTGGTGATAAATGCCGTCCGTCAGATTTTTGCGGCTCCAGCGGGGGTGGGCTTCGATCGAATCGAGCGAGGTGATCGCGTTTCCTGATGCGACATTGCCGCCATCCTCGCCGCCGATCGCCTCGATTTCAGCGAGGGCGAAGATGTAATCGTTCTGCCGGGGAGCTAATCGAGTGGCTGTGATGCGCAGATAGCGCAGCGGCGGAGCCGTAACGGCGAACGATTGAGCTTCGGTGCCGGGATTGGGTTGATCAGAGCTGCTGGCGTCGTTAAGGAGGACGACGTTCTGCGCGAACTGCGGATCGTTCGAACCTTCGATGCGATAACGGACAGGGAAACCGAACCCCGCACCGATGTTATTGAAGTGGTCGAAACAGGGATGCAGGCGGACTTCCTGGATCGGCCGCGCTTTGCCCAAATCCAGTTGAACCCACTTGGCGACGTCCTGCGTGGGACTGATGGCGCTGTGATAGCCATACTCTGGCCGGAGCGGGGCGGCGTGCTGCCGCATGAGTTCATCGAGACGACGATCGAGCGGACCGGTCTTGGCCGCGATGCGATCCTGCTGCTGCTTTTTGAGTTTGCCCTCTTCGATTTCTAACAGGCGAATCGCTTCGACAAGTTCGAGGCGACGCTGCTCCTGTTCACCGGAAAGTCCCGCATAAACACGATCGGCCCGATCGACTGCCGCGAGGACGGCGTGCAGGCGGTAATAGTCTTCCATGCGGATGGGGTCGAACTTGTGATGATGACACTGCGCGCACTGGACCGTCGTGCTGAGAAAGACGTTAAAGACGGCGGAGACCATTTCGTCGCGATCGAGATGCTTGGCGAGGCGGCCATCAAGCTTCTGTTCGCCGACTTCCACATGGCCGATGAAGTCCCAGGGACCGGCGGCGAGAAATCCCAGCCCCAGGACACCATCCGGGTCGCCAGGAAAGAGAGCGTCTCCGGCGACTTGCTCCTGCACAAAGCGATTGTAGGGTTTGTCATCGTTTAAACTGCGAATGACATAGTCGCGATAGGGCCACGCATTCGGGCGAAGCTTATCTTTGTCGTAACCGTGCGTCTCGGCGTAGCGGGCCACATCGAGCCAGTGCTGGCCCCACTTCTCGCCAAATGTGGGCGAGGCAAGCAGACGATCGACCAGTTCTTCCCAGGCCCGCGCGGGGTCAGCCTTGTCGGCAGCGACGAAGGTATCAATTTCGGTGAGCGTGGGGGGCAGGCCCGTCAGGTCATAAGTGAGGCGACGCAACCGGGTGATCGCATCGGCTGCGGGCAATGCCGTCAATCCGCGCCGGGCTAATTCGGCGTTGAGGAAATGATCGACCGGATGCGTGTCTTCCGGGATGGTCGATAACTGCGAAGGCAGCGGCTTGAGCGACCACCAGTCGCGACTCGAGACCGAGGGAAGTTCCAACCGTTTGTCGGCTGGCCAGGCGGCCCCTTTGGCGATCCATTGCCGCAGCAGGTCGATCTCGTCGGCGGTGAGGGGATCTCCGTCTTTGGGCATGCTGGCCCGGCCATCGACCGGAGTGACGACATCCAGCAAATGACTCCCCGCCGGATCGCCGGCCACGACATAGCCGGCTTCCATCAGCCCGGCCGCGGTGGTGAGGGAAAGATCCCCTTTCGCATCCCGGGCATTGTGACAGCTCAGACACCGCCGTTCGAGCAGCGGTGCGACGCGGTCGCGAAAGAGATCATCGTCCGCAATGGCGGTGGAGCCGAACAGAGCGCAGATCGCCGCGGCGAGGAGACTGACTCTCGCGCGATTTGGGAGGGAGACGATCACTGATGTTGAACCCGCTGTTCGGTACACGTCGCTTGAAAGCATTTATCATGGTCGATGCGTGTGGTGAGTGCCAGAGGAAACGAGGGAACCGGACGTGGCGATCGGGTGGCCTCGATTCCTGATGAGATTCTAGTTGATTTCGTGTCGTGTTGGGGCATAGTGGGAGTCTCCTGTTCAGAGAATGAGAGTCCCTCGTTCACGGAGACGCGCTTCCATGGTCACTTCCGTCAGACGATCGCTGTGCATGACCATCCTTCTGGTTACCCAGGGACCGGTCGAATTTGTCGTCGCCGACGAGTCCAGCGCTCTCCCGCGATCGGACGTTACGGCTGAAACTTTCGTCGATGATGGCGCGACCTCGATTACGATCCCCGACGTAGAACCGATTCCGCGCGCCGTGGGGCCGCACATGGTGCTCAACGCGATCGACGCGGACGGCTCGAATTGGAGAAAGATCGCGACGGTCCCGCACTACCCCATCATCAATTCGCCGGAAGTCTCTCCGGATGGAGAGTGGGTGGGCGTCGATGGCTGGACGCATGATGAAGATCTGACCGACGCGCACATCGTGCTGATCCATCTCAAGACGGGGGCGATTGTCGATCTTGGATTGGGGGCGATGCCGTCCTGGTCCGCGGATGGCAAATGGATCGCTTATTCGCGGTATGGGCGAAACGGGGAGGATCGCGGTGTGTTTGTCGGCACGATCGATGGGACCAAAGAAGCCCGGATTGACGAAGAAGGCTGGGCCATTACCTGGTCGCCTGATGGAAAGCGATTGGCCTATGTTGTTCGCGGCGACTTGATGATTGTCGACCTGGCAACGAACGAGCGGCATCTGGTGTTCGACGAGTCTCCCTCGCCGTTTTCCCACATTTACCACAACCCGAAGTGGTCGCCCGATTCGCGCCGCGTGGCGTTTCTGGGAGTGCCGCGCGGCCAAAAGGAGGCCGAGGTGGCCACGGTCTCTGCCGAGAAGGGCGATCCCGACTTGCAGGTGTATGGCGCCGGGAGCGACTTCAATCCGGATATCGGCTGGTCGAAAGACGACTCGTTCCTCGTACTTCCCTCAAAAGCAGCTCCCGGAAAGCCCGGTCAATTGTGGAAGGTAAGCCCTGAAGGGCGAGAGCTGTTTCCCGGCCAACCAACGGACCGCCACAACGGCGGGAATGGCTGGACTGCAGATGGAAAGACGCTGTATTTCGTTTCGTCGAAGTGAATCTCACGGGCTAGGTCCGCCATCAGGCGTCACCCCGCACGTTTCGCATTGCCCCCCGGAAGCCTGGGTTACGCCCTTGGCGAACTCAGCCTACGGGGCGTTTTGCTCCGGGGGAAAACGACGACGGGTAAGACTCATGGAATCTCTCCAGTCAGGATGTACCAACCCAACCCAACCAGACTCAGAGTCCATTCTCAATCGAGGCAGGACACAACCTTCGCGGACCAGCGCGGCCGATTGTAGACTCGCAGCTAAAGTGCCCGGCTACTTAGACTCCGATTTAGGAGTGATCTTGTCATGTGTTATGGAAGAAAAACTATGATGGGATGCGGGAGTCTCGCGTCGAGAACGGTATTCGTGGTCCTCTGGACCTGCTTGCAACCCTGCATCGTGAGAGACGGCGTGGCGGCCGATCAAGCGAAATCGGCAACTTTTGACGAGCTGTTGGCCCGAGATCGCAAGCTTTGGCGAGATCTGTTTCAGAGACGCGAATTCAAGCAGTTGGACGAGATCGCCGATGACCTGCGCTCGCAACTGGCGAAATACCCCAACGGACGGGGCAAACTTTGGCGATTTGCATGGTGCCCATTGACACCGAATCTCGGCGACATGAGCGATGAGGAGTATGACAACGCGTTTCGACTGATCGACGCATGGAAAACTGACCGACCCGATTCCGTGAATGCCTTGCTCGTGGAGGCGCACGTCTGGCAAAAGTATTCGTTTCAGGCACGCGGAGGTCGGATAGCGATCGAAACACCGCAACAGCAACTCGATCTGTTTCAGGAACGTTGCGAGAAGGCATCAGCGGCATTGGACCGCATCGACAGCCTGAAACTTCCCGTGGACGCTGTCTACCGCCGCCTGCGCATGGAGATTGCGAAAGGACTGGGCGAAAAAACGGATCTGGAGCTGGTGTATGAGGGACTCCGACACGACCCGCGCGACATGGAGCTGGTGCATGGGATGGCGATCTGTCTGCTCCCCCGTTGGTTTGGCGAACCGGGTGAGTTGGAGCGTTTCGCCAAAGAAGTGGCCGACCGAACCCAGGACGATTGCGGCGATCTGCAATACACGACAGCGGTCATCGCAGCCAAAGAGATGGTCAAATCATATCTTCTCGATACGCATGCGTTTGACTGGCCGCGCATCCGTCGCGGGTTTCGTGACCTGGAACGAATCTATCCCGATTCTCGCGAACATTGGAACGATGAAGCCCAATTGGCCTTCATGGTGGAAGATCTGGATGTCGTTTACGAAATCATGGCAAAGATTGGCCCTGTCTTGCGGCGCAAGAGCTGGGAAGAGACGGAAATCAATCTTGACAAGTTTCGAGAACGTATCACTCCGGAAATGATGGCGGGAAGCCAGCGACGGCAATTTCTAGGGCACACCCATTCGGTCATGGCCCTGCAAACCGTGGGCGAAGCCGATCTGTTGGTGAGTGTCAATTGGGGTTATGGCATTCGCTTTCACGACTCGGCAACTGGAAAACGGAAAGGCTGGATATATCTCGAGGGACTATGGGCGGATACCGCCTCGATCCATCCGCAAACTGGACTGATGGCGTGCGGGTTCGAGAACCGGCCTGGCCTGCTATTACTCGATCTCGGTCGAGGTCAGTCTGCTGAGTTGCAACCCACGCCGAAACGAATCATCAAGGCCGCGTTTTCGCCGGAGGGTGGCTTGCTGGCTGTCGGCGATGAGGCAGGTACTGTTGTGATGATCAATCTCGAGACTGGCCAGACAGAGCGGACTTGGGAGCCGACCACGCCTCGCCAAGTATACGGACTGGCATTCGTGCCCGGTAGCGACCACCTTGCCATGGCCGGAAGCGATGGGCGCGTCCTCCTTGTCAATCATCAGACCGGCGCGCAGGTCGTGGATCGGCGGGTGGCTGACAGCCCCTTGCACTGCCTGGCTGCTTCCAAGGAGCACATCGCGGTTGGCACAAACAAAGGGGATGTCTTTCGGTTGAGTGCGGAGTCCTTGGTCGAACAGCTGTCATTCTCATCCCCGCCGTGGGAGGTGATTACTTTGGCGTTCTCGCCAGAGGGTAAAACGCTCGCGTTTGGAATCCGCGCTCCGCACTGGGAACAACCGATCGAGAACACGCTTTATCTATGGCACCACACTCTTGAGAAAGCGCCGCGGCCCATCACGGGTCACAAGTTCGGCGTGAATCGCGTGACTTTCTCCCGCGATGGGAAGTCCCTCTACTCGGCCAGTCACGACTGGACCATTCGACAATCGGATGTTGCGAGGCCAGAGAGGTAGAGGCGATGTCCTATCCAGGACAGCAACTGCCGATGCCTTCTTCCACGTGCCGCGTTGAGCGAGATGATTTCCCGGGGCGCGAATTATTCACCAGACGGTTATTCACTCAAGTTCCGCGACATAATGCCCGCTGCGACCTCCCTGCTTCTCCAGCAGGCGGGTGGGGCCGATGGTCATCGCGCGATCGACGGCTTTGCACATGTCGTAGACGGTCAAGGCGGCGACCGAGACGGCGGTGAGAGCTTCCATTTCGACGCCGGTGCGGCCGTGGACCGTGACCGTGGCTTCGATTCTCACTCGCTGGTCGTCGACAGGCTCCAGGACGAGCTCGACGGCATCGATCCCCAGGGGATGACACAGCGGAATCAAGTTGCCGGTTTGCTTGGCGGCCAGAATGCCGGCCAGCCGGGCGACTTCCAGCACGTCTCCCTTCGCCACGCGGCGATCGAGAATCAGCGACAATGTCTCGGGAGCCATCGTCACGAATGACTCGGCTCGGGCCAGGCGGCGCGTGATGGGCTTTTCCGAAACGTCCACCATGCGGCTGGAGCCATCGGGGCCGAAGTGCGACAGGGAGGACATGGCGAGACCTCGTGGAGCAATGACATTCCTGGGGAAGGGGCTCGATCACGGGCTCCCTTTCTCTGCGGATGATACGCTGTCGGTCGAAATCCGGCGACAGTGCGGAACTCGCGGTCTCGCGTCATCGACGATCAGCATTTGAAGGACAATCGCCATCACGCCATCAGAAATCACAGCCGGGCGGATACCGGAGGTTGTACCGGTGATCGACGTCCTTGAACGACGAGCCGTGCGAGGCATCGCGGGGGAGCGCGGTTGCTATGACGATTTGAAAACGCGCTGGACCCGTTCGATCGATCCGGCCGAGGTCGCGGGCGCGCTGGTCGATGCCTACCGGTCTTCGCGACTTTACGTGGCGGACCTGGATGCCATCTTGCATCAGCGCCCGGCCTTCGGCTTATACCGGCGGATAGCGAACCTTGGCGTAAAAGTGTGGATTGATGCGGGAGTTCGACGACCTGTCGATTGTCTGCGGTTACGGGATGCGGGCGTGACGGGAATCGTGATTGGCCTGGAGACGTGGATCGATCCCGGAGAATTGCCGCGACTGCGCGCGGAGATCCCTGATGTCGAACTCATTTTCTCGCTCGACCTGAAAGGGGGCGTTCCACGAATCGCCGAGGGAGCGATTTGGAAAAAATCGTCCTCGCGCGAAATCGCGAGCGAGGCAGCGCCTCACGTCGATGGCGTGCTGCTGCTCGATCTGGGCGATGTGGGAACCGGGACGGGGGGATCGACCGATGCGTTGTTACATGAATTGAGCCGCGAGCGGGAGATGCCGCCGCTCATCGCGGGAGGGGGCATTCGCGGAATGGAAGACCTTGGCCGTCTCGCGAGAGCGGGGGCTGCCGCGGTTCTTGTTGCGTCGGCGCTACACGACGGGCGAATTCTGCCCGAAGACCTGCCCCTCGGAAATCGTGCTGCTCAATGACGAAAAAAGGGATGGCTGGAATCATCCTGCCATCCCTTCCTGCTCGTGTCAGCAACCGCGCGGTTGTTACAGGGCTTTGACGACGTCGATGGCCTTGGTCGGCGAACCGACCGCGCTGACGAGCATCTTGGCCTTCTTGAGCACGGCATCGGCGTCCGGCGTGCTGGCGAGGAACTGGAGGGCGAGGATCAACGGGCTCTGGCTGGGAGCCGACGCGACGGCGCCCTTACGGACGGCGACTTTCTTGCGAATCTTGGCGCCCTTGCGGCGGCCGCGCTTCACCGGCTGGCCATCGGCCTTAGCCAATGCCTTACGGGCGGCGGCAATGTCGGCAGCCGGATTCGAGCTCCAGCCGAAGCCATTCCAGTTTTCGGCAATGTGCGTCTTCACGGCATCGTTGTCGGCGCTTCCGCCGATGGCCTGAATGGCATCGCGAATTGCCTGGGACTTGTTGGTTTCTCCCGCAACAAACGCCTTCTTCGCCATCGATCGCTCCTTGTTCAGTTTTTCATTCAATCGAACTTGGCCGGGCGTGTAGGAACGCTCCGTGCCAACATTAAGTCTGGTCAACGAGGCAAGGGCCGCCACGAGGCAACGCGAAACGTCTTGCGTTGCCAGTCGACCAAGGACGACCTGGCCAAGTTGGAATTGGACCTCCAGCTTGATCGCCCCCAAACGGTGTAGGGATTCTAATTACCATTCCATGGTATTTCTACGCACCGACCAGCTAATTCTTAAAGGATTGACCAACTGAGCCGTGTCGCCATGCTGCTAGATGAGTTTTGAGGGGACGCGCGGCGGTGCGAAAAACTGACGATGAAATCAACGGCTTCGAAGTGTCCAACGCGCCGGAGCCGTGCAATAACAGGCCGTCGTAGTCTGCCTGCGAAGTTTTCGGGCCTGTTTTCTCGGATAGCCGCGGCGTTCGCGCGATAGCGAGGAGCGCGCGTAACGATTGGGAGGATTGGCTAGTGAGAGCTGGGTCATCCGCTTGTCGAGCGTGCGATGTGCCGGTTGGATGCCGGGCAAGCAATCTCGCGCGGCAAAGCGCGTCGCGGTCTGCTATGTCTGATGAAATGGATATTACGTTAGGCCGTGCTGAAGCGCCACTTCGGTACTCGAACTGCTAAAAAGAACAGGCATTCCGGCTGAAGACGTGTTCAGGCAGTCACTGATAGTCGGAAAGTGGTGGGGAAGGAAGAGGCTTCCGCTTCCCTCGGCGATTGTTGCAGCGGGTCGATTGCCGAGGTAAGTGGAGCGATCGGTGGGATTAGCAGTGGATGACTGGAGGGCCGGAAAGTGGATGAGCCACGAAACGCGACATGGGTTCCTCTGCTCGGGAACCCGCGCGTTGCTCGTTGATGGAGAATGCCGCGACGATCGGCGGGTTGCTAACCCGCTTTGAAGACCCGCTGCAATTCTTCGAGGGAGGTGATTCCCTCGGCGACCAGGCGCAGGCCTTCTTTCTGGAAGGTGGTCTGGCCTTCCGCGCGGGCCTTGGCCTTGATCTGGTCGGGAGGCGCGCCTTTGGCGATGAGCTCGCGGATGTCCGGAGTGATTTCGAGCACTTCGAGCATGACCGTCCGACCCAGATAGCCGACGCCGTCGCAACGAGCACATGGTTCGCCGACTTCGCCGGTCTTGGGATCGGTTGGTGGCTCGCCTTTGCGATACATGACCTTCAGGTCGTCGGGAAGCCCCATTTTGGTGAGCAGTTTGGGATTGGGGCGGAAAGCTTCCCGGCATTCCGTGCAGAGCTTGCGGATCAGCTTCGGGCTGAAGATCGCATCGAGCGAGGTGGAGACCAGTTGCGGATCGGACGTCCACTTCACGAGTTGCTCGATCGCGGCTCCGGAATCCTTCGCTGGCATCTCGCAGATGAAGCAGACATTCTCGGCGAGTTCCAGAAGCGTCTTGGCTGTTTCGCCATCCCTGAGTGGATCGACGGAGATGATGTCGGCTTCCGAGCGAATCATGCGGCGGCAGGTCTGCTCGAAGCTGTCTCCCTCGTTCACCTCAAATCGGGAGATGTTGTAGACATCGCGATCACTGGGAGCGGCGATCGTGAAAGCCGCGTGCAGATAGACGTCAATCCCGCGCAGCAAGCCGTAATAGGTCGTGGTCACTCCCGAGAAAGGAGGACCGACAACGAGGACCAGTCCGTGCTTGCCGCCGCAGACGTCGCGCAGTTTCTGCTTGGTCTCGGGGGGGATGCCGAGTTCTTCGGGCGTCGACATCTTCTCTTTAAGATTGCGGAACTTGAGAACCAGCCGCTCCTGTCCCTCTGCGACGGGCGTAACTTCCACGCGAATTTCGTAGGGAAGTTCGGTGAACTCGGCCTTCAGCCCCCCTTCCTGGTGGCGACCTTTGAGCTTGTGATCGAGCCCGGCAAGCAGCTTGATCATCTGGACGATGGCGGTCGCCTGCTGGCGGGGGTAGCGCTGGCCCGCATAAGCAACGCCGTCGATAAAGAGAGTCGCAGCGGCTCGATCGCCCTTGGTTTCGAGGCGAATCATTTCGGCGCGACGGCTAAGGGCCTCGCTGACCATTTCCTTCGCGGGAACCAGGCCGGCTTCCACGAGCCGGGCGTTCGCCTTCAGGTCGGCCGCTTTGCCGTTGAGCGCGCCCTGAAAGGCGACCAGTTCCATCTCTTCTTCATCGTCGGGCTGGTCCGACTTGCCGCCACCGAACAGGCCAAAAATCACGAGACGACTCCCCTATGAGTTTCTAACACAACCTGTGTGCGGCGAACTGTTTGCCTGGTAAACCCAGGTTTCTGGCAGGCACGACCAGTTGTGTCAGGAAGACGATGGATCACTTTCTCACCGTGTCGCGGGTTCCGTCCCGTTCGCTCTCTCCATGCGACTGTTACTACAACAGCCGGTACTACAGCAGCCCGTATTCCGTCAGCGTGCGCGCCAACTTGCGTTCTTCGTCATCGCCCAGCGGCGTCAGCGGCAGTCGCAGTTCGCCCGTGTCGCGCCCCAGCAGCTTCATGGCGGCCTTGATCGGAATGGGGTTGGTTGACAGCCCCAAGAGATCGCGGCACAGCGTGAAGAGCTTGTAATGCCACATCTGTGCCGCTTCCAGGTCGTTGGCGCGGAAGGCGGCGATCAGTCCCAGAACGTCCTGCGGCACGATGTTCCCCACGACCGAGATCACGCCCGCGCCGCCGAGAGCCATCAGCGGCAGCGTCAGGCTGTCATCGCCAGACAGCAGGGTCAGTCGGCTCATCGCGAGCACCTGCGACGCCTGGTCCATCGAGCCAGTCGCTTCCTTGATCGCCACGATGTTGGGAATTTCCCCCAATCGGGCAATCGTCTCCGCTTCCATGTTCTTGGCGGTTCGACCGGGAATGTTGTAGAGAATGATGGGGATGTCGACCGCTTCAGCCACTTTCGCGAAGTGCTGATAGAACCCTTCCTGCGTCGGCTTGTTGTAGTAAGGGGCGACCATCATCGCCCCATCCGCACCGACCGACTTGGCATGCTTCGTCAACTGAATGGCTTCGGTCGTGCTGTTCGAGCCCGTGCCCGCCATCACCTTGATACGTCCCGCGGCGTGCGCACAGACGATTTCAACAACCTTCGAATGCTCTTCGTGCGACAGCGTCGGGCATTCGCCGGTTGTTCCGACAGGACACAGACAGTTGGTTCCAGCGCTCACGTGGAAGTCGACCAGGCCCTTCAGGGCCGGGACGTCCACTTCACCCGAGCGAAACGGAGTCACGAGCGCGACAGTGAGGCCGGCAAATTGATCGCCCTTACGGGACATGGCAAATCTCGGTCTTCAGGAAGGAAATTTCAGTTCGCGAAACTCGACACCTTTGGAGAATCGCGGATGGGATTCGACACAAATTAGCGGGATCGGGTTCGAATCGATCACCGCGTTGTCCGGTTGAGTCTCTCCCTGTTGGCCTCTTCTCGAATCGGAATACGTTCACTTTCGTTTAGGCCAATCAAGTCCCGACATTTCAGCGAGCGCGAGCATCAGGGCATGGGTGCCGTTACGCCCCCAGCCTTTTGCCTTGACGGACAGGTAAAGCTGTTCGGAGAGGGCCAGGCCGGGGAGCGAGAGCCCCATCCGTTTGGCCTCGGCCAGCGCGATGCCCATATCCTTGATGAAGTGTTCCACGAAGAAGCCGGGATCGAAATTGTTCTGCATGATTCGCGGGCCGAGATTGGAGAGCGACCAGCTTCCGGCGGCTCCCGGTCCGACCGACTGGAGCATGGTCTCCAGGTTCAGGCCCGCCTTGTAGCCATACAGCAGCGACTCGCAGACGCCGATCATGTTCGTGGCGATCAGAATCTGGTTCGCCATCTTGGTGTGCTGCCCCGCCCCCGGCCCACCCTGATGAACGATCGTCTTGCCCATCGCCTGAAATAGGGGCGTGAGCTTTTCAACGATCGCTTTCTCGCCGCCGATCATGATGGACAGGGCGGCATTTCGGGCGCCAATGTCGCCGCCCGAGACGGGGGCGTCGACCGAGTGGACACCCTTTGCCTTGGCGGTCTCGGCGATCTCGACGGCCAGCGAGGGTTCGCTGGTGGTCATGTCGACCAGAATTGCTCCCGCGCTGGCGCCCGCCAGAGAACCCTGGGCTCCGAGCGTCACCTCGCGGACATCCGATGGAAAGCCGACGATGGAGAAAATCACGTCGGACTGCTCGGCGACTCTTTTCGGCGTGTCGGCCCAGGCGGCCCCTTTGGCGAGCAAGGGTTCGGCTTTGCTCCTGGAGCGGTTGTAAACCGTCGCGGAATATCCGGCGGCCATGAGGTGGCCGACCATGCTGCAGCCCATGACACCGGTGCCGATCCAGCCGATCCGTGTCTTGCCTGGTTCAATCGTCAAATCAGCCATACCACTGCTTTCCACGAAATCTCTCGTCCGCCTCATCGCGTTCCGGTCGGAGTTCCTCGTCGGAACAAGTTACCGTAAACCGACAGTATATCGGCTGGCGGACGCGAAAGGCAGCGCTCTCCGGTGGGTCGCGGCTAGCGGGCGCGCAAATTGCCGATGGATTGAAAATCAGGTGCCGGAGAAGAGGGGTTGGCCTTCCCAGTTGTCTGGAACGAAGTCTTCGACTTCGTCGGCGCCGCGATCCTTGAAGATATGCAGAATGCGGGCCCGGCTGATGTCGTCGTAGTCGGCTTCGGGGTACTTCGTCAGTTGGTGCGAGGGGGACTCGACCGTGTCGTAATCGTGCAGAACCACGCGAATTCCCGGGAGGCCGGTAAAGAATCGTTCCTCGGCCCGCTGGCGTCCGCCGTGGACATCGTAGAGTTCAAAGATCGTGCGAAACACGCGGGTCAGTCGCCGAAAGGGAACACCCTTCTCGACGAACATCAGATCGATTTCAAGAGATTGGAGCATTTGCCAGTAGTGGTGGCGAGCCGACTGGGGAATCACCCGATAGAACGGCAGGCCGATGATCCGATCGAACACGGTTTCGTCGCGGTGAATGACTCCGGCGACTTCCTCGTCGCGCGATAGCCCCAGGATGTACCAGTGCTGCAGGCCGATCCAGTAGCCGGTTCCGGTATCTCCGCGCGAGCTGGCGGCGCGCTTGAAGAGCCGCTCCAGGCCCTTGATGATTTTCCGCCGGGCGATGATTTCTCCACGGCGAATCTCGGGGGGCATGTCGAAGCTGGGTTCGTGATTGGGGCCGCGGGCGGGGTTCCCCCAGTTCGCGAGGCACGTATAGCGAACGCTGAGAAGCGTGATGACGACCGAGCCCGCGACGGCCACCCACGCGTGCAGGCGTCCGACGGCGGTGAGTAGCGGAGTCTCCGCCATGGCAGACGTTGAATGCTGGTCGGAGGGCGTGGTCATCAGTAACAGCGCGGTGGTTGCCGCCCAGGGGGCGATCCACTGAATCCAGAGCATCCAGCGACCGTCGAGACGATAGAGGACGCCGGTCGATCGGTGTCGCCAGGACAGGGTCATTCCCGGTCCGGAAACGAGGACCGCCGCGGTATGAACGACGACCAGTCCGGCCAACGCTACCATGGCGATCGCCGGAGAGAGCCAGTAGGCCGATAGAATGACAGCGATGGCGATTCCCGTCAGCGTGGCGAACTCGCCTTCCATGGGGCGAGGATGAGCCGGCTTTTGCCGTTCGACGAATTGATCGTGAACGCCCCCCCAGATCAGGAAGGAATACAGGGCGATCGATGCGAGGCTGCCGATCATCAGCACGCCCCAGATCGCGAGCCAGACGAGGTAGACGCGATCGGCGAGCCAGCCGCGAGCCAGACCGGGCATCCAGGGAGAAACGACCGCACCGACCAGAACGGCGGCGCCGCAGACGGTCAGCAAAGTCGACCAACCGGCCGGCACCCGCGTCGGATAGGCGGGAGAGTCGCGGAAGTCGATGCCGTAATTCCGCAGCGATTCGAGCAGGCGGTTGATGCGGCGGCTCAATCGTTTGCGGGCGACCACGAGCGGGTACTGGGGTTGGGCCGCATGCACGGCTCCCGTGATGACGCAGGCGACCCCGACCAGCAGCCAGCCGCAGGCCTCGAAGAGATCGGACCCGGTGCGTCGTCCCAATAGCTCGATGCCGCCGAGCAGCAGGAGCCAACTGATGAGGAGAATCTGCCCGAGCCGCGGCAACGTCGACCGGCCGAATCGTGCTGAACCTAGTCGCTGCATGGAGGAACTCGAAACACCAGAGCGGCACGGAACCCGGACGTCACTTCGGGCAGCCGGAGTTGGCAGCGGCTCCCGGATTGGCGGCAAATTCGAACGTCCCAGTAGTCTAGGGTGGCAGCCGGGTGTTCGCCACGTTGTTCTGCCAATTGTGACGGTCGCGGACATCGCCCGGTTCGCGCGGACACCCAGACGCAGCCGTGCGTCCGTTCACCGCGCTCTTAAATCCGCATGGAGATCCCGCGATCGATCCTCAGCTTATATCATTGCAGCGGATGATCTTCCGTCGAGGTGGCGGCGCGATTTTTTTGGGAATTCGTGTCAGGCTGGCTTCGCGCCGGGTTGGCCGTCTTCCACGACGAACGACGCGCGGGTGACGAGGGGCGCGCCGGGACGATCGACGTACTCGACCACCTGGTAGTCGGCCCGATACTCGTCCGGCGTGATCTCGCAGCGGACATAGCCCCGTTCTGCGTTGTAGAACTTGACGAACGGATTGTCCTCGAGCACTCCGGCCGTGTCGGCTCGGGTCTGGCTGCCGTTGCCGCCGGAACTGATGGAGGTGCCGACGAATTCGGTCGCGACGGTCGGCGAATCCGGGGCGTCGAAGTCGACCTTCAGGTCGTTCACCCAGTTGGTGTGAATGTCGCCCGTGAGAACGATCGGATTGGCAATCTTCCGTTCGCCCATGAAATTTAATAGCCGTTTGCGGGCGACGTCGTAACCGGCCCACTGGTCCATGCTCCAGGCGACCTCGGGGCCGTTTTTGCGATCGACGCGAGCCATCATCACCTGCTGCGCGAGGATGTTCCACCGGCAGGGGGAAGCCAGCAGGCTGTTGTTAAGCCAGTCTTCCTGCTCGGGGCCGAGCAACGTGGCAGCCGGGTCGAAGACCCCGTCGCAGGGAGCCTTGTTGCCGTCCCCGCAGGGCTGATCGGTTCGATACTGCCGCGTATCGAGGACCGAGAACTGCGCCAGGCTGCCAAACTGAATGTTCTTGTACAGCCGCATCCACGGCCCCTGCGGCAGGCTCTGCGGTCCCACCGGCATGTGTTCATAATAGGCCCGATAGGCACGGGCACGCTGCTTGAGAAAATTGGCCGGATCGACACCGGCCCGCTCGGAGATATCCCCCGCGCAATTGTTCTCGAATTCGTGGTCGTCCCAGGCAACCAGCCAGGGGCAGAGCCGGTGGGCGGCTTGCAGATGCGGGTCGGTCTTATACTGGGCATGCCGGTTGCGATAGTCGGCGAGTGAATCGAGCTTCGGGCCGACATGCTTGCGAACCTGCTTTTCGCGCCCCGGACCCTCGTAGATGTAGTCGCCCAGGTGAGCGATCAGGTCGAGGTCATCCTTCGCCATGTGCTCGTAAGCAGTGAACAACCCGCTTTCATAATGCTGGCAGGAGGCGAAAGCGTAACGCAGTCGGTCCGGCTTGGCGCTCAGCGCGGGCATGGTGCGGACGCGGCCAACCGGGCTCGACTCATTTCCGGTGAAGAACCCATAGTAGTACCAGCAATCGGGCTCCAGGCCCTCGACATCGACGTGAAGCGAATGCGCGAACAGCGGCGTGGCAATGGCCCGGCCTTCCCTCGCGATTCTGGTCAGCCCCTCGTCATGGGCGACGACCCAGCGGACCTCGATGTTCTCGTTGGGCATCCCCCCTTCTTCGAGCGGTTGCGGAGCCAGCCGGGTCCAGAGCGTCGCCCCGGTGGGAGTCGGATCGCCCGAGGCAACACCCAGGGTGAAGGGATTGTCCCCCAGCGATTGCCGCCGCTTGATGACCAGCGAATCCGCCTGTGCCCGCCACGGCAAACCCGCGAGTGCCAGACCGGAGAGCACAAACGCGCGACGATTCAGAGCGAGTTGGTCATGAGGCAGCATCGGTGGCAATTCTCTCGAAGGGGGACGTGCAGGCATGCATTCGCGGTGGGGCGATAGCCTCGCACTGTCGGCGAGGATCGGCGATCTTGCAACTGTTGCGGGATGATTCGTTGAAAGTTCATGAAGTCGCCGACCGCCAAACATCTAGTCGGCCCGGTGAACATCCGTTAGTATGACGCGGCGTTCATTCGGAAAGTGTCTGTTTGCAGCGGTCACGAATCAGCGGAGACGAGGTTGGCATGAATGAACCTCAGGATTCGGCCTCTCAAGAGCAGAAGTCCGCAGACCAGATCGACTGGTCGGACGCAGCATTTCTAGCCGTCGTGACCGGAGCTATCAGTGTCTGCCTACTCGTCTTCGGTCCGAGGTCCGATGAACCGCAATGGCTTTGGCTGGGCCATGTTGTTTTGGTCCTACTGTTTTGCCTGTACTTGGCGAGAACCGCGTGGATTGGCTGGATCAAGAAGCGGCGCGGCCAAGGGTCGGCTCACGACATTCCGGCGAGACGGGGAGGTATTCTTGAAACGATCCTGTATCTCATCGTCGTCTCGATCCTCTGGAATTTGACATGCCTCGCGACAGCCGGTGCGTGTGACGTGCTTAGATTCGACGTCGCCAAGAACTCTTCGGCCGTAAGCACAATCAATGCACTGGTCACCGGATTCGGAGCCGTCTATCTGATTGACTTCGTTCGAAAGAAGTGGACTGGTAAGCGTTCGTAAGCCTCGTGTGGTGCGTCAAGACGCACCACATGAACATCAGGACCGTTGGGTGTGCACACGATGCACGTTAGAGGCCACGCAACATTCAGGATACATCCATGACGGTCTTCGCGAGCTGTCTCCTTATGTTGACGATGCTCCCCCATTCCCTCTGTGCTCAAGTTTCCGCCACGCCGCATAATGTCGATAACACCGCGCCCGCACATTTCTCGATCGATCCTATTCGGCCGATAGCCACCGACGTGACCGATCGATCAGCCTCGGACTGGCTGGACCGACACGAACAGGAAAACGACCACGGAGAACAACAGATTGAATACGCTCTGAGCCTGGCAGCACACACGAAGCTCTCGGGTGACGTTCGTCAGCGATCGCTGGAACTGGTTTCATTGTGGATGCGGATGGAGGAATTCCCGGAGAGGGCCGATCGATTAGCTTGCCGCCTCCTGTCGACTGATGGCGACACCATTCTGCAACACATGGCGATCATGCAGTCCATGTCGTACGGCCTGTCTGGCTCGTACGTGCTCCGCAAATACGCGGAGATCATGTTACACGACCGAGACATTGATTTCGCAGTAGACAAAGATGAGATCTCGCCGTCCGCTTCGATTCGCCTCTACGGGGTCAGCAACCTGGTTCTGCGCAAATGCGTGACAGCAGAAGCAGCAATCAACCAGATGCTGCTACTTGCGGCACTGCCTGAAGCATCCCCCGGCTGCCGTGGTTGCGCATTTGCAATCATCGCCGACGTGGCGCGTTTGGCACCGATCATGCAGGAAGTCGTGTCCGACGCAACGCGACGGGACATGTACGTCACGGCGGAAAGCGCCGTCTGCGATAACGGTCTGACTGACGGCGTGCGAACGGCAGCAATCGATGTGTGGTCGAGCGATTTGTGGTTGAACAACGGGATGTCCCAAACCGCTCCAACGGCGAAACTCGTGATCGCCTGCGCGGAGATCGTGAAAGATCCAAGCCATTCTTTGCACTTGCGAAGTCAGGGTCTCGGAGTGCTGAAGGAGACACCGGAGCAGTCCATGCAGGCTGCCGCGGAGGCGGCGTTAGCCGTGATTGCGTCCGAGGCCGGTGAAGACATGGAACGCCAGTGCTTGCTGAACGCGGCGTTTGAATGTCTTTCCGAATGCGGGACAGGTTCGGAATCGGAATGTGAAGTGATCCAGAACTTCTCGCAACGTCCAAAGGTGGCGGATGGAGCGAGTCGACGGGCAGTGCGGCTATTAGACAAGTGGCGTGCAGCCAAGTAGATGTAGGTAAGGCCGATCCTGACAAATGTTTCTGAATCTCAGTCACGCACACCTTGAACCACTACGCTGCCCCCACTGCGAAATGAGAAGAGTGCCTTGATGTACCCCTGTCCCGCGTGTGGAAACGCACTGGAAAAAAATGTGACGTTTTGCTCGCAGTGCAATTGGACAAAATCGAATATCGGGACAGATGCTGAATCGACGCCCAAAGATGCGACTTTGGAGAATCTCTCGATAGAGCCAGCGTCGTGTCGCGTCACAAGTGCCGGTTGGTTTCCCGATGTAGCCCTTCACCGGCGCGACAATCGCCTGGTTCACGAATCGTCGTACTCTTACCTCATCTTCGCGGCCACGATGTGCGCTGTCGCAATTGCAGTGTGCTTCATTCCTTGGGACGCACTCGCGTTGATTGGTAACGGCCCGAAGATGAAGTACTTTATTGCAGGTGGATTCGCTTGGGGAGGAATCTGTGCAGCGGGCGCGTATTGGTTCCGGAACGTCAAGGGCCAACGAATCGTCTTTGATCGTGATGAAAACACGGTCCTCATCAAAGCGACGGACTGCCACATCGCAATTCGCCGAGACGATGTCCTTGGCGTTCAGCTCTGCCGTGGCAAACAAGGTTATCAGACCAATCTTGTCTACCGATCTGAATCCAGCGGGATTGCACGGCGTTGTCTACTCAGCCACGTGAATCGAGGCCCATGCCTACGCCTCGCTCGCCAATACCAGCACAAGGGCGGACTCAAGCTTTTTGACCACACAGTGCAGGCCAATTAAAAGCGTAGCGCCGCTTCAACTGATTTGTATGCCGACAAAAATCAGGAACGACGGTTCCAATTGGCCATTGGATTGGAGAGGTGTCAGATGCGTACGCGACTCCCTTCCCTGCTTGGCATTGCCATGGGCGCCGCATTCATGCTTGCCTTTCCGGCGAGCGCGCCCGCCGACCCACCAATTGTTGTGGTGCCTTCAGCGGAAGAACTTTCTACCATCAAGCTGGAGAAAACTGAGTCTTTTTCGCGACGACTATCGAGTCGCGATATTCAAGACCGGATCAAGGCACTGTATGAACTTGTTTCCGACCACCAGCAAGCAAGGCTCTTTGAGCGACAGCTTATCGCGTTGGCGACGGCGATGGACGTCGAGGTTCGCGTGGCAAGTATCAGAGCGCTGGGCAGCGCATGCCGTGGAGACTCAATTGCCGCCATTGAAGACTGCTTGCGAAATGCGATTGGAGATCGTGATCCGCGCGTCCGAATTGCAGCCGTTTATGCACTCGGGGATGCCGAAGCAATTACGAATCCGACTGCGAGCCGACTCACGGAACTGTTGCGAGACGAGAATGGCGATGTTCAGTTCGCTGTTCTTCAGTTTCTCTCAAGATGTCCCGACTTGAGAAGAAGCGCGCTCCCGGATGTCGTCGCTTTGCTGGATTCCGAGGCGATGCGGACTCGATGGGTGTCGATGGATTTCGCGGATCAGAGTCCACTGGCGTGGGATGCCGCGAGACTGTTGTTGTCAACAGATTTGGAAAGCGATGTCGAGGCAAGGAGCATCGTAGCACAAAAAGCGGCGTCTTCCGAAGACGGACGAGTGAAGTTCATTCTCTCCCTGGCGCTGGACCCAAGGAGTATTGGGCTGGATCGGGAAACATTCGTGACGGGACGCGCCATGACTGCCGTCAAAGAGGCAATTCGAAGAAACGACGTCGAGGAACAGGAAGCGATATTGGATGAGTTGTATGCATTGCCAATCGGGAACGAGACCCGCTTGCGGCTGATGCTGGAATTGTCGAAGTCTACGGGACGCGCGGGAACCGCTGCTGCTCTCGCGGTTGCGGGAGAAGAATCTGAGTGGGTGCTGATGCGAGAAGATCTGGTTTCCGCCTCAAGCGACGAAGAGATTCGGGAATGGCTCAGGGCTGCAATAAGGGAATGGCTGAGTGCGACCGATAACGGAGTGAACTGAGACCCAACGATCCTCGTCCCAGACAGGTGCTGGCTCCATCGTTCCGGATGACGTTCAATCCGGTCAACAACCTGATCCAGTTCCTGCGAAAACGATTCACCAAGCGATGGTTCGATTTCAGCGTACCACTGCCGAGCGGCGATGGCTTCAGCGACCGTCTTTGGATGCAGCTCAATCGGCCGAGGTTCCATCCTGTCCTCGGATTTGCAGTCGAGCGACCGACCAGGGAATCATTTCCACGCGACCGCTGTCGATTTCTTCCAGGCGTCGACGCAATTCGTTCGACCATGCCTCCTCGACTTGGCTATCGTCCTCGCCTTCGAGACTTTCGATCAGCCGTGCGGCGAGTTGTCCGCGTTCCGCCATCGGAAGCTGGAGCGCGGCGTCGAGAAGGTTCAGCGGCTCTTGCGACATCAATTATCTCCTGCTGACTCGCATTGTATTCGTTGCCGGTCAAGCCTCACAACCAGCAAATGTAGACGGAAAGTTCCGAAGTCGCGTCGACCTACGTCGCCACCTCACTGGCTCCAAGCAACTTGAGATTGAGCTTCCCGCCGCTGAAGAGCATTTCGTCGAGGGCGGCGTCGACATCGGCCCGGTCGATCTCGCTGCCGCCGTTGCGTTCGATGTGGAATTGAACGATGCGCCGCATCAGTTCCTTGATGAACGCGGCGCTCACGCCCTGCGTCCGGCGAACGATCTCGGCCACGATATCCCCCGACAAGTTCGTCCCATGAGCATATAGCAGGACGAGTTTTTCCCGGCCCGCCTCATCCGGAAGGGGAAACTCAATCGCCTGGTCGATGCGGCCGGGCCGTGACGCGAGAGCCGCTTCCAGGGTTTCCGGTCGATTCGTCGTCAGGATGAACAGGATGTCGGCTTCTTCCTTCAGGCCGTCCATCTCGTTGAGCAGCTTATTCAGCAGTACTTCCTCGCAGGCGCTGTTCATCTGCTCGCGATCCCGGGCGATCAGATCCACGTCCTCCATGACAACGATACTGGGTTGAAGCAGCCGGGCCAGCGTCATGTATTCGCTCAATAAGCCAACCTGCTCCGCCGAGACCAATAAGGTGGTGTGACCTTCCAGCGCCCGGGCGAGATAATGGATCGTATGAGTCTTACCGGTCCCCGGAGGACCGTAGAACAGAATCCCTTTCTTCGTCGCCTGCCGAAATTGGGCCAGCTTCTCGCGCTGCTTCACAAACTGAATGACGTTTCGCTCCAGCAGCGTCAGCGTCGAGGCCGGTAAGATCACCTGATCCCGTGCAACTTCCCGGAGTTTGTGAACCGTGATGCCCGTGGAATGCCCCGAGTAGGAATGTTCGGCCAGCTCCAGCGACAGAATTTTGCCTCGATAGGACTCGGCTTTGAGAATCGACTCTTCGAGATGCTTGAAGAAATCCTGAGTGATCCGAGTCCCTTCCACGGCGTTCGGCGTGCCGACCTGAAACTGCATTCCGGTGGTCTGGCCGTATCGCGAGATGGGGGCCAGCAGCACAGCGAACCGAATCCCATTCTTTTCGAGAAGCCAGAGACCGTTCTTCAACACCCGAATCGGCAGTTCTTCGCCAACGTAAAGTTCCTCATATTCCGGGGGAATGGACCGGGCGGGATTGTGCTGGCTTTCGATGATGCAATCCGACAGGTTGACCCCCTCGTGGGAATACTCTCGTCGAATACCACAGAAATGCAGAATCCTGGTCCGATCGTCAAACAGCCGATCAATCGCCCGTTGCAGGTCTGCACGCACTCGAAATGGGAACTGCCGCTCGGAAATGGTGATGTTGTCGATCACCGTTGGCGCGAAGTGCGCGGTTAGCAGCTTCGAGATCGACGGCGGCCCCTGGTCTTCCCGGCCTCGTTGCCGCCGAACAAACCAGAACATGGCTCCGCCGCCAATCAACAACCCCACGAGCAGCCAGCCGAGTTCAGCCATTTGCAGCGGCCTCTCCTGCGAGGGTTTGACTTCGAGAAACGCGAGCCATGTTCACGCGACACCGAAATTCCGCGAAGGGTTCACTATCAATTCTATGGAGCGGCTGGACCGACAAGAAGCATAGGTCACATTCGCGGAGAGGCACCCGTGGGAGATCGTAGAGCGGGTGGAGTGGCGACTCAATCACGGGGTGGGCTCCAGCTAAAGAGTGAAGTCCTCAACGCCACGACTTCAAAAAGCGGCAAGAATACTGCCTTCACGATGGGGCAACGTTACGTTTCCAGCCAAGCGCTGCTGAATGCCAAGACGACTGCGGATTTGAAAGAGACGTAATCTCAACCGTGAGAGCCAAGGTCAACGGTCTCTCGATTTGGGTTTTCCCGAGGCATCGAGTATCGTTGCCAAAACAGGAAAATCGCCTTCGTTCCGGGATTCTTGCAACGGGAGTCGTCGATGCGCCGTGGATCACTGCTACTGGGGTTGGCCTTCGTGGCCGGCTGGCTGTCCGTTTCACCCGGCCTCGCGGCGGTTAAGCTGCCTGCGATCTTCTCGGATCACATGGTTCTGCAGGCCGATCGCCCGGTTCCCATCTGGGGCTGGGCCGATCCGGGAGAGGTCGTCACGATCACCGTGGATGACCAGTCATGCACCGCGACCGCTGGTGCCGATGGCCGCTGGAAAGCCGTGCTGGGGCCGTTCGAGCGGGATCAGGAGCTTTCGATCTCGGTGAAGGGGGCGAACGAACTTGCCATCAAGGATGTGCTCGTCGGCGAAGTCTGGCTGGCGAGCGGGCAGTCAAACATGGCGATGACGGTCGATCGCTGCCTGAATTTCGAACAGGAGAAGGCCCAGGCCAGCTTTCCGAAGATCCGGATGTTTACCGTCACGTCTGGAGCAGCGACGACGCCGCAGGCCGAATGTACGGGCGTCTGGACGGTCTGCTCGCCCGAAACGGTTGGCCGATTCTCGGGGACCGCTTACTACTTCGGGAAGGCGATTCACCAGGAACTGGGGGTTCCCGTGGGGCTCATCAATTCGTCGGTCGGGGGGACGTCGATTGAAGCATGGACCAGCATGGAGCCGCAGGTGGCCAAGCCGGAATTGAAGGAGATGCTCGCCGCGTGGCGATTGCGCGACGAGGCGTATCAACCCGAAGCCGCCCAAAAACGGTACGAAGTCGCGCTTGCCAACTGGCAGAAGGCGGCCGCGGAGGCTCGTGCCGCGAACACGCCGCCGCCGCGTCGTCCGGTGGCTCCCGTCCGGCCGCGCGAGGACCGCAATCATCCGGCGAATCTCTTCAATGGCAAGATCGCGCCGCTGATTCCGTATGCCATCCGGGGAGCAATCTGGTACCAGGGAGAGAACAACTGCCGCCCGGAAGTCGCCGATCTTTATCGCATTCAATTGCCGCTGCTCATTCAGGATTGGCGCTCGCGGTGGGGGCAGGGAGATTTTCCGTTCGCGTGGGTTCAGCTTCCCAACTTCAACACTCCGGCAGATCGCCAGTGGCCGCTGGTTCGCGAAGGGATGCTCGAATCGTTGTCGGTGCCGTTTACCGGAATGGCAACTTGCCTGGACCTTGGGGAAGCCGATGATATCCATCCGCGCAACAAGCAGGATGTCGGTCGTCGGCTGGCGAATTGGGCACTCTATACTGTGCATGGTCGGCCTCGCGTCGCGTCGGGTCCGCTGCCGCTCAAGCATGCGGTGCGGGGCCGCGAATTCGAGATCTGGTTTCGATATGGCGACGGTTTGAAGTTCAACGGGGAGCCGGAGGGCTTCGAGATTGCCGGTCCGGATGGCAAGTTCGTCCCGGCGGCGGCGCGATTGGGGAACGGCAGCGTCATTCTGTCGAGTTCCGAAATCGCGAACCCGACGCAAGTCCGTTATGCGTGGTCGAACAATCCGAAAGCCGTACTCGTCAACAATGCTTCGCTTCCGGCGACACCGTTTCGGCTGACCGTGAAACAGCCGTGAGGACACCCGGAGTCTTGGTGACGATCCGGGTGGCGATTCGCGAACATCTGGCCCGTTCGGGGAAACCGATGCTGTCCGAAGAGTCGTGAATTCAGGACTGGGATAACTACGCAACCTCTCTGGTATTTAGCCTAAGTCGTCGTGCCACGGGGGCAACGACCTCATTCGTTTTCCGGACCGGCCCCCTTGCGAATTCGCCGCGGCCGTCTTTAGACTGCTGGGGCTAATCTAGCGGATCCTCTTTGACTGATTCCGATAAGCTGTTGCCACCGGTAATTAGTTGACAACAGCGACGGCAACCCGTTCCTGACGTATTTCCGCGATTCACGACCTGTTCGCGACGACTCCCTATCCCGCTTGCCAGTTGCCGCGGCACATTGCGACCGCCGGGATCGGCCTTTTATCGGGGACGGCGCTATGAATTCCACGGTTGAACTTGCGTTGGACGGAAAGCTTTCGCCGGCGGATGTCGAATTGCGTGATCGGTTTCGACAGGATCTCGCGACCGGTCGCCTCGCGCGTGTGGAAGAAATTCTCGGGAGCCGGGCGGAGCCGAGTTCTCCCGATTTGATTCTGGCGCTGATCCGGCTGGAGGTGTCGCATCGGAGGGAACGCGGTGAATTGCCGTCGTGGGAGCAGTATGTCGAGCGCTTTCCCATTTTGTGTCAGCGCGGCGAACCACAGTGGTTCACGGAGTTGACGAGCCTGGGCGGTGTCGCGCCGACGCAAGGGATCGATGCGAACGGGGGGGCGGCCGAGGGGGGAACGAAGTTCGCGGGCCGATACCAATTGATCAAGCGCATTGCCCACGGCGCGTTTGGCGTAGTCTGGCGGGCTCACGATCCGCTGCTGAACCGTCCGGTCGCGCTCAAGCTGTTGCGCGGGCAGGAATCGATCACTCCGGCGGCGATCGAGAACCTGATTCGCGAAGGCCAGCGGGTTTCACAGTTGGATCATGCCGGGATTGTCCCGATCTATGACGCCGGTTTCACGCCGGACGGTCAGGCGTTTCTGGCTTCGAAGCTCATGAGAGGGGGAACCCTCGACGATCGCCTGAAACAGGGGCCGGTCGATCTTATGGAAGGGATTCAGATCTTTCTGCAGATTGCTCGCGGCGTGCAGCATGCCCATGAGCGAGAACTGGTTCATCGAGACATCAAGCCGTCGAATATTCTGTTTGACGATGACGGCAAGGCGCGGCTGGGCGATTTTGGACTGGCGGCCTCCGAATGGCAGCAACTTTCCGAGAAGCCGAGCGCCGCGGGGACGCCCGGTTACATGTCTCCCGAGCAAGCGCGCGGGGAGTCGCATTTCTGCGGCCCGCGTTCCGACATTTACTCGCTGGGAGTGTTGCTGTATCGCCTGGTCGTGGGTCGGTTGCCGTTCGTGGGCGTCGACTGGAGCGATTTTCGCGAGCAGATTCTTCACAAGGATCCTCCCACGCCCCGTTCGTTGAGTCCCGACATTCCGGTGGCGCTCGAGAATCTGATTCTCAAGTGCCTGCACAAGTCTCCCGCGGATCGACCGTCGTCGGTCGCCGAGATGATCGAGACGATTGAATGCTGGCTTGCCGAACGACGGAGACCTCACCGCTGGAGGGCGTTTTTGCCCAACGCGATGGTGCAAGTCGGGACGGTGACCGGGGTGGGGCTGTTCCTGTGGTTCGTCATGGCGGCTGGCAGGGAACGCGATGCGACGGAGTCGACGGGAACGGCGATAGCCGCCGTGGTGGGATCATCCGTGGCGACAACCGCCGCGCCGGTGGAGGTTCGGCCGCTTAATCTGCGCCCGGTGGCCTGGATGCCGTTTTCGCAGAGCGAGACCTACGAGTGGAATGCGGCGACGAACCAGTTTCGATTCGATGCCGGATTTTTCTCGATGTTCGAGGCGGGGGTTGCGTCCGGTGACCGGATCGAACTCGATATGCAAGTCAAAGTGAACCCACTCCAGGGTAAGTGCGGTTTCTTCTGGGGGCTGACGATTGACTCGGAAGGGATGGGGAGATGCTGGAGCCTGCTGGTCGGCCGCGACTCTTTCGGCAGTCCCTGTGAACTGGAGATTCGGCTTCATCGACTGCGACCCGTATCCGACCGATACATTGTCTACGATGGCGAAATCGTGATGGCACGCAAAGTTGAGTCCTCGAATCTTCCGCAGAACCACCTCGTCGCGGTTGTGAGTTCGGACAAGGTCGAAAGCGTGCTGCTGAATGACACGTCGATTCTTGCACGGCCAGTATCGCTTCCCACTCAATGGGGTGAAATCAAACCCGAAGGCAAGCCCGTCGGCGTTGTCGGCGTCGAATCGCCGATTACTGTCGCGGCATTCGGGGTCCGTGCGAAGTCGGTTGAAAAGTAGGTTGGGTAAATCCTGGGCGCAGAGCTTTTGAAACGAGTTCCAGATAGAGGGCCAAACGGTATGAGTGGAAGCATAACGATCACTTCGAAGTCCAAGACCACTGGCGGCATGGACTGGAACGTGTCGGTGACGGCAGTCATCACGCCGTCTTCAGGGTGTCAGGTGTCGGACTGGCAGCCGATCCCATACCTACAACTTTTTAATAGCTCAAACGTCCAGATCGGCAACTCAATTGACATGATTCGTCAGGACTCGAATCCTCTGACGCAGCCCACAACTTGGCAGGGGTCTGAGATGGGATTGACCGACGAGCCAGTATCGTTCAGGGTGAATTGCTGGTTCCTGGATGCCGCGGGGACATCCCTCCCCGATACATTCTGACGACGACACCCGCCCTTGGGATGTGCGGGCAAACTTTCCGAGTGCCAGATGGACCGGTTGGTTCACGTTGTTTTTGCGAGGCTTGATGCGGTCAATAGCTCGCGGAGGCAGAACCGTGGTAGATTAGGAAGCGGCCAGCGGACATGGCACGCTGGCCGCTTCTTTCACTCTATCGCGTGTTGTCGCCGAGGATCGCCCATGCCCAGTTTCGTGAACTTGGACCGCCGCCAGTTTCTGGCCGCCAATCTAGCGGTGGCGGGGAGTTTGATGACGAGTTCTCTCTCCGCCGCTGAAGACGATCTTCCCTGGATCGATGCCCATTCGCACATCTGGCCGCCGGATGCGGACAAGTATCCGCTGGCTCCGGGGCTGACGACCAAGGATCTGGCTCCACCCAGTTTCACTGACGATGAATTGATGGCGATTGCCCGGCCGGAAGGGGTGGGCCGGGTCGTCCTCATTCAGCACTCGGTCTACCATCTGTTCGACAATTCGTACCTCGTCAATGCGGTGAAGCGGCATCCCAAACTGTTCCGAGTGCAGGGGATGGTCGATGACCATCTGCCGAATCCCGGCGCGGCGATGAAGAAGCTGCTGCCGCAGGGCGTCACCGGGTTTCGCATCACTCCGTTTGTCCGCAAGCCCGAGGACCAGCCGAAGTGGCTGGAGACGCCAGGCATGCAGGAAATGTGGAAAACCGGAGCCGAGACCCGGCAGGCAATGTGCCTGTTAATCAACGCCTCGGACCTGCCGGCGACGGACAGGATGTGCGAAAAGCATCCCGAGACGCCGATCGTGATCGACCACTTTGCTCGTATTGGCGTCGATGGGCAGATGCGCGACAGCGATATCAGCAATCTCTGCCGTCTTGCCCGGCATAAGCACGCCAGCGTCAAGGTCTCGGCATTCTACGCGCTGGGGCAGAAGAAGCCCCCGCACGATGAACTGATCCCGATGATCAAGCGCCTTTACGAAACCTTTGGTCCCGAACGGCTAATGTGGGCCAGCGATTCGCCGTACCAGATTGGGGGCGATAATACCTACAAGGCGTCGATCAGCCTGGTCCGCGACCGCATCGATTTCCTGTCGAAGGACGACCGTGACTGGATGCTGCGGAAGACCGCCGAGAAGGTCTTCTTCTATGCGTAGGCGATAACGGGTCGGCAGGAGAAGCTGAGGCACGGGAACCATCGGATGGCCGATGGTTCCCGTGGCCAAATGCTTCAAGGTTACGACTTCTTCTTGCCAAGTCCGGCTTTGGCGAGAATCTCGTTCACCTGTTCTTCGTTCCCCTTGATTTTCCCGGCGATGGTGAGCGCGGCTGCCGTCGCATCGTCTTTCAATTGGGGAATCTCGCGAGCCCGGATGGCCATTTGCAACGAAGCCACGGTGGGATAAAGCTGCAAGACATCCAGCACCAGTTTCTTGTCGGCAGGATGTTTGGCCACGTCCAGCGCGTTCTGGCAGATTTCCAGTCGCTGCGGCTCGGGCATGGCGGCGAATCGGCGGGCGAGGCTGATGTAACCCCTGATCGCCCGCACATGATACTTATCGCTGGGCGACGTCTTCGCGAGGTTCAGGAGGACCGGGGCTGCGTCCTGGGTGCTCCACTTACCCAGCAGACGGCTGCCGGTATCCTGCAACTGCGGGTCGTTGCCGCTGGCGGCCGCGCCGACCGTCTCGAGGGCTTTGGGGCCTCCCATTTCACTGAGGATCTCCAGAATGGCATCCTTGGCCGCCGGCGCGCCGCGATTGAGGGCGGCCGCTAGTTGGGCGGCGCACTCCTCGCGATCGGGCATCCGCACGGCAGCCGTCTTCAGGGCTGCGAGGGCGGCCGTTCCGTCATCGGCCAGTTTCGGCGCGACAGCCTGCGCGATGAGGACGTTCAGGCTCTGGGGAGTGACCGTGTTGCCGAGCGCGATCAGAGCGGCGGCACGGACCGGCTGTTCCGGATGATCGAGCGCTTTGACGAGCTCGGGAATCGCGTCGATCCGCCGCTGGCCAATCGTTTCGAGGAGCAATCGGAGCAGATTGTCATCGGCCGCCGACAGCCGCTTGACGATCTCCTGATTGATACCGTCTCCGGGAAGTGAACCGAGCGCCGCTTGAGCGGCCGCGACCACCTCGGCATCTTCATCGAGTCCCGCGTCGAGCAGGGTCGACAGACTGTTCTCGTTGCCGACGCGGCCGAGTGCCGCCAGAGCCGCGAGCCGGACCGGCTTGGGGCCTGGTCCCGCCGCCTTGAGAATGAGGGCCGAATTCGCGGTTTCCGGTCGATCGGCCATCACAGCGATCAGAATGGCGGCCCGCTCGGGAGCGGCCCGGCCGTACTCAGTCGCCAGGGCCTTGTCGACTTCTTTCGAAGGAATTTCACGAGCCGTTCCGAGTGCCATTTGAAAGACTCGTTTATCTTCAGACTGCAGCGCTTCGGCCAACAGAGCAAGGCCGGCATCGCCGCGAGCCAGAATAGCCCCGCGCAGACCTTCCAGCTTGCGCTGCTTGGGAACATCGGCTTCGCGAATCTGGTCGTAGAGCGCGGTGGCTTCGGTGGCCTTCCCGTTCGCGTGGAATTGCTCCGCGCACAGAATGCAGCCTTCGGCCAGGGCATTGCGGAGCGACGGCGCGGCGGACGCCAGCGATTCTTGCAGGGCTTTCGCCGCGTCGCCGCCGCCAATATGACCGAGCGCGATGGCAGCCGCGTCGGCTACTTCGCTGTTCTGATCCTTCAGGCGTGCCGTCAGGAGTTCCACGGCACCGACATCGCGGCGAATACCGATTGAATTGATGACGCCGATCAGCAGATTCCCCTCGAGCGATTCTGTCGCCTTGCGGAGGGCCTCATCGGCTTCTTTGCCGGGAATGGCTTCCAAGGCAATTCGCGACCACGAGGCGAGTTGAGGATCGGTCAGCAGTTTGGCCAGTTCGGCGACCGCGGCCGGGGAGCCATGGATGGCGAGCCCCTTACAGGCCAACGCCTTGCGGGCAGGGGGCGCGTCTCCGGTCAGAATGGCCAGCAGTTCTGGCTCGGTGGTGGGAAGATCGGACTGGCAGAATCCTGTCTGTGTGGTGACAAGGGTCGCCAGCCAGGTGATGGCCAGGAATCTGGCCGCTCGTGAAACATGTCGAACCATTAGCATCGCTTTCGCTCCCGGTCTGTTCATCGCAGCGAGGTCGATTGATTGGGTGAAATGAGGACAACGCATGAGGCGGTTTTCGAGAGCCCATCGGCCGTAGCGCCGCAGGTACTCTGACTCTGCCAGTACTTCTTGTTCGGGTGGGTGACACGCCCTGAGTCTTCGAAGGGCGTGACGAACGAACAAGTCCCACGCCCTTTCGCAAAGCCTTCAGGGCGTGCCACCCGAACGATTCGTCGGGCCGCAAGCAAGTATTAGATTCGCCAGGGTTCGCGGAGCGCCTCGGAACGCAGCCGGTTGGCTTCTTCGTCGCCCACGAATTCGTTGGTTTTCGGGTCGTAGGTGAGCTTGCGGTTCAGGAGAACCGCGATGTTCGCGGCGTGGCAGACAATGTGAGCATTGCAGGCCGCCTCGGCATTCCCCTTCGGCTGGGCGCGGGTCTTCACGCAGTCAAGGAAGTCGCGGACGTGGAACGTGGCCGGGTAGCCTCCAATTTCTTCCACCGTGCGTCCCGCCAGGAGCGTTGGCGAACTGAGGACGATTTTGCCGCTGTCACCGGCTTCGACCCAGCCGTCCTCGCCTTCGAAGCGAACGGGGCAGGATCCCAGCGGAATCCAACCGTCGTCGCGGAAGACGAGCTCGATGCCGCTTTCGTACCTGGTCAGAACCTGACCATCTTTGGGCGGGTTGTACTCGACCGGCGGGGGGCAGTCGTTCACGGCCCACTGGCACAGGTCGACGCAGTGGGAGCCCCACTCGAGCAAGCCGCCGCCGATGTTGGGAGTTCGTACGTCGCCGGCGATGAAGCCGCCTCCCTTTTCAAAGTTGAAGCCATCGAGCAGGTTGGCGTTATACGGTCGCCAGGCGGCTGGCCCCAGGTACATTTCCCAGTCGATAACATTCTTTTCCGGCTCGGGTTCGGCGGGCTGCCAACCGCTCATCAGAGTGGTCATGCCGCGGGGCTGTGCGTACACGCGCTTGAGCTTGCCGAGCTTGCCGGTCCGTGCCAGTTCGCAGGCAAAGGCGAAATGGGGGAGATTCCGCCGCTGCGTACCAGCCTGAAAGATGCGGCCCGTGCGCGCCATCGTGTCCTTCAGAATCAGGCTCTGCGCGATGTTCTTCGTACACGGCTTTTCGCAATACATGTCTTTTCCCGCCCGGGCGGCGGCCATGGCGGCGGTCGCGTGCCAGTTGGGGCCGGTGGCGATCAGGACCGCGTCGATGTCGTCGCGATCGAGCAACTCGCGGAAGTCTTGATACATCGAGCAGTACTGCGTGCCATACAGCGAGTCGACCTGCTTCTTGACGGCGATGCGCCGCGCCTCCTTGATATCGCAAACCGCGGTGAACTGGACATCCTTCTGTTCGAGAAAGCAGCCCAGGTCGTAGCTGCCGCGATTGCCGATACCGATACCGCCGACAGTGACTCGTTCACTCGGAGGAACGGTTCCGCCCAGTCCCAGCGCCGAAGCGGGAATGATCGTGGGTGCGAGGACGGCGGCACCAGCCGCTGAAAAGGTGGATTTCAGGAATCCACGCCGATGAAGTCGCGCGTTCGTCTTCGACATCAGGTACTCCACGGATGTGAATGAGGAAACAGAGGTGAAGAGTCTTAGTTGGCCTACCCGGTTTCACGAATCGGTCATCCAGCAGCGTACCCGAGCCCGACCGCCAAGGCCACGATTCGGCGTCCAAAACGAGTGGCCAGGGGCGAACGGGACAGCGGCGGCTGAATTAGATGCATTCCCGCGCGGGGGCGGCGATTGACCGGCTTCGCCGAATTTTCACGTGGTCTTCGCGGTCGTTGAACATTCGGACTCTACAGTCACCGCCGTCTCGAATCGGTTCCCAGCCGAAAAAATGAGGAGGCTGTCATGACGCCATTTATGGTTCGCCAGCGTGTCCGTCGACCACTTGTTGCCTGCCTCGCGGCCGCGATTTGTCAGATCGCCGCGACCTGGGGTTTCGCGGAAGAGGTCGCCGCGAAATCGAATCGCACGCGAACCGTCTCGTTTTGCCAGGGAGTTAACGGATACACGAAGACGGTCGACGCCGAAATCTGGTATCTCGCTCCGACGACGATTCTCAACACCAATCCCCAGGTAACCTCCGACGCGAATAACGACGGCGGAGAGAGCCAGGTGCTGATGCGGTTCGACGACATTCTGGGCAGCCGTGCCGATCAGATTCCGCCGGGCGCGAGCATCGTGTCCGCGCGATTGTACGTCAGTGCATTCGACCAGGGGTCCACGGTCAACCTGCACCGCATGCTGGTTCCATTCGGGCCCGCGCCAACGTGGAACTCGCTGATTTCGGGAGTCTCCGCCGACGATCTCGAGGCGTCCCGCCGCAAGGACGCTCTGACATTCGGAAAAATTGCCGCGAATGCCTCGGAAGTGCCGTTCGATGTCACCGACACCGTGCAGGCCTGGGCGAGCGGCGCGCCAAATCATGGTTGGGTGTTTCTCAACACGGGTGGAAATGGCTGGGATTTTTATGCCAGCGAGTTCGACAAGCCGGAGCAGCGCCCCCGTCTGGTTGTCGAGTTTGTCGCTCCGGCTGCCACGGCCGTCGCGAGTCAGGAAAGCTCTTCGGTCTCTCCGTAGCTATCTCCGTTGCGAATCCTCGCGCGGCGAGGGATCGCGTGAATACTCAGTGTCCTGGTCCACAGAATTCTGTTTCCACGAAGGACTGATCCGATGACAAAGCGACCGGCTCCGGGGACATGGTTGGCCGATTCTTCCCACTTCAGCCGACCGACTCGGCGCGAGTTCCTCCGCGCGGGCTGGCTCGGCGGACTGGGGATTTCGCTGGGCGACTTGCTCGCGGGGCAAAGCCGGGCGGAAGAGCGGACCGGCGGCAAGATCGAGCCCCAAGCACGTTCGGTGATTCAGATTTATCTGCAGGGCGGCTTCGCCCACATGGATAGTTTCGATCCCAAGCCCGATTCGCCCGTCGAGTATCGCGGCACGATTCTCGACTCGATTCAGACTTCGCTTCCCGGTGTTCGCTTCAGCTCGCACATGGCCGAGTGCTCAAAGATCGCCGACAAGATGACCGTGGTGCGCAGCATGACGCACACCGAGGTCGATCATACGCGGGGCGAGCACAGCATGTTTACGGGGTATCGCCCCAGCCCGGCACTGGTCTACCCGAGTATCGGCAGCGTGGTCTCGCACGAACTGGGTCAGCGCGGGGCGACGCCCCCGTATGTCTGCGTTCCGAACCAGGGAAGCCAGTATCACGGCAGCGGCTATCTGAGCAACGCGTTCGGGCCGTTTTCGATTGGTGCGGATCCTTCGCGGCGGGGTTTCCAGGTCCGCGACCTGAACATGGCTAAGGGAATCACCGAGGATCGGTTCGAAGGTCGCAAGTCGTGGAAGAATCTCGTCGACGACCACTTCCGCGGGCTCGCCGAAGATGACTCGATCGACACGATGGATTCGTTCTATCGCCGCGCGTATGACCTGCTCGCGTCGCAGGAAGCTCGCGACGCCTTCTCACTGGAAGGCGAATCGGCCGAGACGCAGGAACTCTACGGCATGAATCCGTGGGGGCCGGTCCTGCGGCCTTCGGCAGGTGCTCGGCTCCTGATGGCGCGTCGTCTGGTCGAAGCCGGGGTGCGGTGCGTCACCGTGACTTATGGAGCCTGGGACACGCACGCGTTTCATTATCGCGGCATCGAAGTCCAGCTTCCGGACTTCGACCGGGGCTTCGCGGGCCTCATCCGCGATCTTGAACAACGCGGGATGCTCGATTCGACGCTGGTGCTGGTCACCAGTGAGTTCGGACGGACGCCAAAGATCAACGCGGGCGGCGGACGCGACCACTGGCCGCGCGTCTTCAGCATTGTTCTGGCAGGCGGCGGCGTCCGTCGCGGGCAGATTTACGGTTCGTCCGATGCCCTGGCCGCGGAACCAGCCGACAGTCCGCTGTCAGTCGAGGACTACAACCACACGGTCTATCACCTGTTGGGAATCGATGCCCGGAAAGACCTGATGTCTCCCGGCGACCGTCCGCAGCAGATCGTCATGAACGGAAATCTGGTTGATGGGCTCCTGGCCTAGTCTCGTTGCTCGTCGAAGTGAATCAGCGCGCTCGGGATGAAGCGCGCGGCCCCGCGAACGGAGTCGCCAACTCAGTCGATGGCGAATCGGAAAGCCTGTTCGATGACGTTGCAGCACACTCCCCGTTTCTTGACGGTTTGGTTTCCAGCCCTGGTGATGCTCCTGTCAGGAACGGCCTTGTTGGCGGCTCCCACGATAGAACGGATCACGCCGGCCGCCGGCCAAGTTGGCACCACGTTCGAAATCCAGATCGTGGGCTCCGGTCTCGCCGATGTAGAAGAGGTGCTGTTCTACCGGGCGGGGTTGAAGGCGGTCGAATTCAAAGCGACAGAGGATGACGGGCTTGTCATTCGTCTGGAAGCCGCCGCCGATTGTCCTCGTGGCGATCAGCCGTTTCGTCTGCGGTCCCGCACCGGACTTTCGGAACTGAAGATCCTGCGGATGGCGGCGACTCCTGTTCGGGCAGAAGCCGAACCGAATAACGAGCCAGTAACCGGCCCACTTGTTGACGAACCTGCCAGTTATCTTGGAACGCTGCCTGGTCTCGACGTCGATTGCTATCGATTGTCTCGCAAAGCCGGCGAGCGACTGTCCGTGGAAGTTGAAGCGCTTCGGTTGGGGCAGGGCCTGCTCGATACCGTCCTGCGAGTTCGCGATCCGAACGGCGCGATCGTCGCGAGCGTCGATGACACGCTGCTCTTTGGTCAGGATCCTTTTGTCTCGTTGATCGCGGAACTCGATGGCGAATACGTGATCGAAGTCGCCTCGTCGGATGGCGAGGGGACGAGCGAAAGCCAATACGTCATCCACCTGGGTTCCTTCCCCCGGCCGCAATCGGTCTTTCCGTCTGGCGGTCCGCTCGGAGAGCTGCTGGAAGTCGCCTTTCAGGAAACCGATGGCGAGGTCTGGACGTCCCGGATTTCGGTGACGGACGAACTCGCGCGAACGGGACTGTTTCCGAGTCGTAACGGGGTGGCGGCCCCGACCGCTCAGCCATTTCGCATCGTTTCATTCGGCAATGTGGTCGAGAATCGCCAGACGGGCGAAATCCCGGCAAACGCCGTTCGCCTGCCAATCGCGTTCAACGGAATTCTCGAAGCCCCAGGCGATGTGGACCAGTTCCGGTTCATCGCGGAAGAGGGGGATGTCGTCGAGTTCGAATCGTGGACAGCCCGGCTTGGCTCACCGGTCGACTCGATCGTCACCGTTCTCACGACCGGCGGGCAGGCGCTGGCAAGAAACGATGACGCGGCGGCGCTCGACAGCATCTTGCGGTGGACGTGTCCTGCCACCGGCGAGTATCTCCTTCAGGTTGAAGACAAACGGGGCATCGGCGGTGCGGACGCCCTCTATCGCGTCGAGGGTCAGCTCAAGCGGCCTGAAATCGCCACGTTCCTGCCGCGACCGGATCGCCTGACCCAGGTTGGCCAGACGATTGTTGTCCCGCGCGGCAATCGATCCGTGGCATTCGTGGCTGTTCGTCGTGGCGATTGGACAGGGCCCGCGGAGATCGTCTTTCCCGAATTGCCCGGCGCGGTGACAACCGTTGTCAATCCGGTCCCCGAGGACGGATACCTCGTTCCGGTTCTCTTTGAAGCGGGGTCAACGGCGGCGATTGGCGGTGGTCTTTTCCCGGTCATCGCTCATGGGACTGCCGGTTCGACCACCGTGACTGGCGGATTTCAGCAACCGGTCGATCTGGTCGCCGGGAGCGCGGACCAGTTGTACCTGGGAACGACGGTCGAGCGACTGGCCGTGGCCGTTGTGGATGACGTTCCCTATCAGATTGATCTCGATGTCCCCCATTGCGAATTGCCCATCGATGGCGAACTGACGCTCACGGTTCGGGCGACTCGTCAGGACGGTTTCGATCGCCCGATCGACGTCACGTTTCCGCATTTGCCGCCGTGGACCGATGGTCCCGAGAAGGTCACGATTCCGCACAATGCCGATTCAACCACGTTCGTGGTGCGGGCACATCCTCAGGCCGCGGCGCGAGAGTGGCCGCTTGTTGCGGTCGGTCGGCCGGGGCTGAGGCCGGCGAGTGACCCCAACAGCGGAGCCGCCGCGGGAGTTCCGTCCTTTCGAGGTCGCGGTTCGCGCCGACAGATGAGCAGCGCGCCCGTGGCGACCGAGATCGTGCCGCTGACGATCGCGAAGGCTCCAGTGGCTGGCGAGATCGGCGAAGTCTATCTCGAAGCCGGAGGAACGATGGTCGTCAACATTCCGGTGACGACTTCCGGGCCGCTCCCCCAACGACTGACGGCCACCCTCGAAGGCTTACCGAGCCGCGTGGTCGCCGATGCCGTGGAAATTGACGGACCATTCGCGTCGATCCAGTTCCGGTTGCGAGCGGAGGCTGATGTTCCGCCGGGACGAACGACCACGGTGGTCTGTCGCCTGGCGGGTGACGTCTCCGGCCGTCCGGTTGCCTATCTGCTAGGGCGCGGAGCCGCGGTGACCGTGGTTCCGAAGGGCGAACTGCAATTTGGTCCCGACGGTCGACCGCTCAGTCCGCTTGATCGACTGCGTCTGGCCGATCAGCCGGTGGCGACGCCGGGAACATGACAGTCTGTTTTCATGGGTCGAATCGGGTCCGTCTGAATCGCGAAAGTGCTGCGATTCTGGACGCCACTAGGGGGACCAGGTCGAATGTCTGTAAGAACCTACTTACTCGGCACACTTAGCAGCGCCATTCTTGCCACGTTGAGCCTGACCGGGTTCGCGGTGGCTGCCGAGCCTGCTACCGGCACGCCGCGTCAGCTCGTCGTTTCGCCCGAAGTCGTCACGCTCGATTCAAGTCGCGACTCGCAGGCGATCACGGCGATTGTCCGCGATACCGATGGCGCGACGACCGATGTCTCGACCACGGTCGAATTGCGTCCCGAACAACCTGGACTGATTCAGGTTCGGGAGGGGCTCATTGAGCCCGTGGCCGATGGAGAGACACGCGTGGTCGTCGCGCATGGGGATCTGACCACCACAATTGTGGTACGCGTCAAGAATGCGACCGCTCCGGCGCCTGTCACGTTCCGCAACGATGTCCTCGCCGTGCTGACGCGGACGGGCTGCAATTCGGGCAAGTGCCACGGTGCCGCATCCGGTAAAGATGGCTTCCGCCTCAGCCTGTTCGGGTATGATCCGCTGGGTGACTATCACCGGATCACGCGGGAGCTCGGTGGCCGACGAGTTAATCTGGCGGCCCCCGCCGATTGCCTGCTTATGAACAAGGCCCTCGGCAACGTCCCCCACACGGGTGGTGCCCGCATTGAATCGGGCAGCCGCAATGAACGCATTCTCCTGGACTGGCTGGAGGCGGGTGCCCCGGCTGATCCGGCCGACATGCCGTTGCCCGTCGGCATCGAAGTCTTTCCTAAAGATCTCATCTTTGGGGAAGAAGGCAGCCAGCAACTGCTCATGGTGATGGCCCATTACAGCGACGGCAGCGATCGTGATGTGACCGACTTCGCGGTCTTCATGAGCAATAACGACGCGGTGGCGACAGTCACCGAAGATGGCGTCGTGACGGCCACGGGGCCGGGATCGGCGTTCATCACCGCCCGGTTCGATGAATTCAGCCAGGGGACGTCGCTGATTGTTCGTCCAAAAACGGCCATACCTTTCCCCGACATCAGTCCCGCGAATGGCATCGACGAGCTCACGTTCGCTCACTGGAAGAATCTGCGACTGGTGCCGTCGGAGCCAGCCTCGGATGATGAGTTCCTGCGTCGCGCCACGATCGACCTGATTGGCCTGATGCCGACCATTGAAGATCGACGGGCCTTCGTCGCGTCCACCGATGCCGCCAAGCGGGAGAAGCTGATCGACGAACTCGTGAACCGTCCTGAGTTTCTGGACCTGTGGGTGATGCGGTGGGCGGAACTGCTCCAGATGCGTTCGGCGAACGGGCTGAGTTCCAAGGCCCTGCGGCTCTATGACCAGTGGCTGCGCGAACGAATTCGCGGGGGGGCGACGGTGGCCGAGGTGCTGAAAGAACTCATTCCCGCGACCGGCAGCACGTTCGAAAACCCCGCGACGAACTACTACCAGACCGAGACGACGCCGCAGCTTCTGGCGGAGAACGTGGCCCAGGCGTTTTTGGGGATGCGAATTCAATGCGCGCAATGCCATAACCACCCGTTCGATCGCTGGACGATGAGCGACTACTACGGATTCGCCGCGTTCTTCAGCCAGGTTGGTTACAAGCAGGCCGCCGACCCACGCGAATTGGTCATCTTCAATCTGGCGTCCGGCGAGATGACTCATCCGGTGACGAAGCAGCCGGTCTCTCCGAAGTTTCTGGGGGGTGACATTCCGGAACTCGCCGAATCAGCCGACAGCCGGGAACCTCTCTCGGTCTGGCTGACCGAGCGTGAGAACAAGGCATTTTCTCGAAACATCGGGAACCTGGTCTGGTCGCATTTCTTCGGCATTGGGATTGTCGAGCCGGTCGACGATGTCCGCGTGAGCAATCCGCCCTCGAATCCGCGGCTGCTCGATCATATTGCCGATCGGGTCGCCGACTCGAACTTTGACATTCGACCGCTGGTTCGCGAAATCTGCCTGTCGCAAACCTATCAACTGTCGTCGAAGTTGCTGCCGGAAAACCGCTGGGATAATCGGCACTTCTCGCATGCCCGCATCCGCCGGCTTCGCGCGGAGGTGCTGCTGGATTGCATTAATCAGGTGACCGAAGCCAATCAGGAATGGCAGGGTCTTCCTCCCGGCAGCCGGGCCGTCCATATCATTGATGGAACGACTCCGAACTACTTCCTGTCGACCTTCGGCCGGTCGGACCGCAGTACCCCCTGTTCGTGCGAAGTCTCCACCGCCCCGACGCTGTCGCAATCGCTGCATTTGCTGAATGGCGAGACGACGTCTGGAAAGATCCAGGAGGGCGGGGTCGTGCAGCGGCTGGTGGCAAGTGGGAAGAAGCCGGAAGCGATTGCCGCGGAGTTGTACGAGCGTTGCCTCTGTCGAACGCCCACGGAGCGGGAACAAGCCGCGATTGCGCAACGGCTGCGCGGTGAAACTAATGTTGAAACCGCTCTGACCGACCTCTTCTGGGCGATCCTGAATTCGAACGAGTTTCTGTTTAACCATTAAGAGTGTGGTTGGAAAGTTAGCCTGGATTTCCGTCCGTTTGCACTGGCTCTGCCAGTGCAAGTCTTAAGGACAGCTAAAGGCACACTGGCAGAGCCAGAGGCACACGAAAGAGTGTTTGCGGACGTAGTCGCAGCCGACGGTGATTCAATTGCAGAGGGTGGATGAATGAGTTTCGCGGATCGAGGTTGTGTCTGTGCCGGGCGGCACCTGTTTGCGAGATTCGCGTCGCTGCTGGTTGCCGTCGTGTCGGGTCCGAACGTCTTCGCGCAGGCGACCGATTCGGCGATGGCATTTGAAAAGGTGCGGGAGGTCATTGCCAAGCGCTGCGTCACATGCCATGGCCGTGGCGAACTTCGCGGCGGCCTCGATCTTCGCAGCGAAGCGGCGATTGCGGCAGGTTCCACATCGGGTCCGGTGTTGGTTCGCGGCGAACCCGAAGCGAGTCTCTTGTATACACTGACTGCCCACCTCGAAACGCCGCGGATGCCGCCAGGTCAGCCCAGAATCCCCGAGCGCGAGCTGAAGATCATCCATGACTGGATTGCTTCGCTCGAACAGGACTCTCCCGCGCCATCGTCCCCGATGCCCGTCGCGGGCAAATCCCTGCCGAAGATTGTCCCGATTGAAGAGTGGCCACGTCCGACGGCCCTTGCGGACCTTGCGATCAGTCGTAATGGACAACGGCTGGCGATTCCCGGACGTCAACAGGTGATTGTGTTCGAGGGCTCTCCACTACGGCCGGTTCGGGCATTTCCCTTCCCCGAAGGAGAGATCTGTGCGCTGACGTTTTCAGCCGACGGCAAGAAGCTCGTGGTGGGCGGCGGCCTCGCGGGTGAAAGCGGCCTGGCGGTCATCTTCGATGCCGAAACGGGTGAGCGGCTTGTTGCAATAGAAGAACCCGGTGATGCCGTGCTGACTGTCGACGTGAGCGGCGACGGGCGTTGGCTGGCGCTCGGCGGACCTGGGAAGACGGTCGCGCTGCACGACCTGGAACATGGTCGCGAGCACCACCGATTGACGGGGCCCACCGACTGGGTTCTCTCCACCGCGTTCAGTCCGGATGGACTCCTGGTCGCCGGGGGCGATCGATTCGGGGGCGTGCGCGTCTGGGAAACGCGGACGGGAAAAGAGTTCTGGACGCTGCGGGGACACACGGGGCCCATTCATCGGGTGATCTGGTCGCCGAGTGCTGATGAACTCCTGTCGGCCAGCGATGATGGATCTATTCGAATCTGGGACATGCATCGTGGCGAACAACGGGTCGAACTGAAGCCGGGACTTGGCGGCCTGCTGGATGCAGACTGGCATGCCGATGGCCGGATCGCGGTCGCGGGACGATCGGGAACGACCGCCATTCTGTCTCGTTCCGGCGAGATCGGCGAACGCGCGAAACTTTCCGACGAAGCCGCGCATGTTCGCTTCCTGGGCGAGTCCGATCAGTTACTGACAGCCGACGCGTTAGGGGCTCTGCGCGTCTACTCAGGCCAAGGCGCGACAATTGTCGGCGAGATTCCGTTGCCAATTGCGAGTACGGCCGTCGCGAAAGTGGCTGATTGGCCGCGTCGCGAGCGGGCCAAACCGCCCAAGATTGTGCTGCCCACGGTGAGCGTGACGACAAACCAGGGCGAACTGTTGCAGGCGATTGTCGACGCGGAAAAAGCCATCGCGACGGCGGAAGAAGCCGTCTCGCGATTGAAGGAAACCGCCGCGCGGCTTAAGAAGATAGCTGCCGAGCAATCGCGCTGATCGGTCGAACACAATCGACCACACGAATCAAGAGAGTGGACGCCGCATCGAGGATGGGTTTATGGCCACGTGCCGACGGTCGCTTCTGACATTTTCCCTGCTCGCACTCCTCGTCCCGACGGCGATGGCCGAAGACTGGCCCGGTTGGCGCGGACCTCATGGCGATGGAACGACTGCCGACGTTGGTCCGTTGACCTGGGGACCAGATAAGAACATTGCCTGGCGGACGCCGATCCCGGGAATCGGGCGATCGTCGCCGATCGTTTCCGCGGGACGGGTGTATGTCACGAGCGGCGTCGAGGAAGATCTCTCCCGGCGGGTGATCGCACTGGATGCGGGCAACGGCCGCGTGTTGTGGAACGCGGTTGTCCACACTGGGCCGGCCGGGCAGGCCCATCGTCAAAATACGACCGCTTCCAGCACCCCCGTCACCGACGGCAAGCGGGTCTACGCGGTCTTTGTGGATGATACCGCCATGACGGTCGTCGCCGTCGATCTGAATGGCGAAGTCGCCTGGCGTGTCGAGCCGGGAACCTATTATTCGCAGCATGGCTTCGCCGCGAGCCCTGTCTTGACGGACTATGGCCTCGTCATCAACGGCCAGCAGGATGGGGACAACTCGTTTGTGGTCACGCTCGACCCCGAGACCGGCAAGGAAGTCTGGCGGTATCGACCGGCGACAAACCTGCGATCCTTCTCGACGCCCGTGTTGATCGAGCATAACGGACAAGAGCAACTGATTCTTTCCGGATCGAGCGAAACGGTCGGGCTCGACCCGGCGACGGGAAAGCTGATCTGGAGCACCGACGGGCCGAGTCAGAAGTTTGTCTGCACTCCCTCCGTTGGCCATGGGCTGGTTTTCAGCTTTGGCGGTTCGCCCTCCAAATCGGGCTATGCGATTCCGCTCGGGAAGACTGGCAAACTGAAGTACTCCGACCTGGCGTGGAAGTCGGATCGCTCGATGCCGTATGTCCCTTCGCCCGTCCTCTTCGGCGACTATCTGCACATTGCCAACGATCAGGGAATTTACACCTGCATCGAACCGGCGACGGGGAAGGTTCTGCTGACCGAGCGGCGGTTCGGAAAGGTCTACAGTTCGCCCGTGGCGGCCGGCGACCGGATTTACATCTTTGAAGATTCCGGAGCCTGCACGGTGATCGCGAATGGACCCGACTTCCAGGAACTGGCTCGCAACGAACTGGGCGATGTGCTGATTCAGACCACGCCCGCGATCGTTGACGGCACGCTGTATATCCGCAGCGAGCAGGATGTGATTGCCATCCGCGAACAGTAGCAGCCGTTCTCCAGGGAACGTTGCGGTTACGACTCGCGATGGATTGGTCTGCTGTAACCTCTTTTGCCATTGGCGATTGCGAACGGCAACCGGTGAAAGCTGGTGACGCCCGAAACGCAAAAAATCGCATGGATCTGGATTGATCCGTCGCGTTGTGTGAGACTAGGGCTCCATTAAAGAGGAGTCCGCTCATGCCTCGGCCTTACGGCCCACTCGATCGACGTCGCGCGGCGGCATTCCGCGCCGACCGATCGTCTGCTAATCGCGAGCTTCTCCGGGATCTGGTTCCGTCCACCCTGCCGCTTCTTTTTCCTGCCTTTCGATCGCTTCCAGCGGCTGCGCAACGCGCTGTCGCGAGACCCCCAACCTCCGTCTCTCCCCGGTGAGCCCGCCATGCTCGATCTCCTCGGACGCGTTCCCGCCACGCACTGTGATGGTCACTCGCGACGGCATTTCCTCAAGATTGGCGGCCTGGCGTTGGGCGGACTTTCGCTACCGCAGTTGTTGCGCGCGGAAGCGTCGGCTCCGCTGACGCCGGGGCGTTCGCGATCGCACAAAGCCGTCATCATGATCTACCTGTCCGGCGGGCCGTCCCACCAGGACATGTACGACCTGAAGATGGAAGCCCCCGCCGAAATCCGGGGTTCGTTCCGGCCCATCGCGACGAATGTTCCCGGGATCGAAATCTGCGAGCACATGCCGCGGCTGGCGAAGATGATGGACAAGTTCGCCATCATCCGTTCGCTCTATGGCTGCCCCGACCAGCACGCATCCGACTTGTGCCTGAGCGGTTACCCGATCGGCGCGCGAGGGCGGCAGGACAATCACCCTTCGCTGGGCTCGGCTGTCTCCCGATTGCAGGGACCGGTCGATCCGGCGGTGCCGCCCTTCGTCGGACTGACGATCAAGACTCGCCACGACCCCTACTGCAATCCGGGCGAGCCTGGCTTTCTGGGGGCCGCCCATGCACCGTTCCAGCCCGATGGCGAGAGAATGGCCAACATGCGGCTGAACGGGATCACGCTCGACAAGCTGCGCGATCGCCGAGAGCTACTCGCCAGCTTTGACCGGTTTCGCCGGGAAGTCGATCAGCAGGAGCTTTATCGCGGAGTCGACTCGCTGACCGGGAAAGCGTTTGATGTGCTGACGTCGAGCAAACTGGTCGAAGCGCTGGATCTCGAAAAGGAAGACGCCGCCATCCGCGATCGGTACGGACGGGGCAGCGCCGACCCGGCGTTCGGGGAAGATGCCGGTCCGCACTGGATGGATCAGTTCCTGATGGCTCGCCGCCTCGTCGAAGCGGGAGTGCGGTGCGTGACGCTGTCGTTCGGCAGTTGGGATCGCCATGGCGGCAACTTCGAACGGCTGCCGACCCAACTGGACAAGCTCGATCAGGGGATCACCGCGCTCGTCGAAGACTTGCACCAGCGCGGTCTCGACCAGGACGTGAGCGTGATCGCGTGGGGCGAGTTCGGCCGGACGCCGCGGATCAATAAGGACGGCGGACGCGACCACTGGCCGCAGGTTTCATGTTGCCTGATGGCGGGTGGAGGCATGCGGACCGGACAGGTCATCGGGTCGACGAATCGCCTCGGCGAAGTCCCGCAGGACCGGCCGGTCCATTACCAGGAAGTCTTCGCGACGCTCTATCACCGCCTCGGGATCGACGTCGGCAACGCGACCATTCCCGATCAGGCCGGCCGTCCGCAGTATCTGGTCGATCACCGCGATCCGGTCCGCGAGCTGATTTGAGCGGCCCGCGGACTACGCGACATCATCACTTTCCTCTGTCTTTGGTGACCCATGAACGGGACGCTGTCTCTCCGCGCGCTCTTGTCGATTCTCGTCGAGGTCACATGCGTCGGCGGATTGCATGGCGGCGTGGCACCCGAAAACGTTGCCATCGTCGTCAATGGTGAGAGCGAGGCTTCGAAAACGATCGCGGCGGAATATGCAAGCTTGAGGGGAGTTCCCGCCGGCAACATCGTGACGATTCACGGGCTGTCGAACACCGAGACGATCCCGGTCGACGAGTTTCGCGAGCGAGTGCTGGAGCCGGTGTTCAAGATGCTCACCGACGCGCGGCTGATGCCGCAGATAGCGGTCATTGCCTACTCAGCGGAGATTCCGACGGCGATTGATGTTCGTAGCGACATCGGTGAGCGGAAGCTCCCGAAAATCTTCACGCCCACGGCGTCGGTGAACGGCCTGACGTTTTTGCATCAGGCCGTGCTGGCGAAGGACATTCGTTATCTCGATCTGAACAGTAACTGGTATGCCCGGCGGATCGTGAATGCTCCCAGGGACGAGCCGTGGAACAGCAACGATCAGCAGCGGTACGCAAGTGTTCTCATGATGCTGCAACTGCACCAGCGGGCCATTCGGCAACGCAAGGACGGCGAACAACCGTCGGAGCAAGAAACCACACAAACGGCTGTCCGCATGCAAGAAGCCGTCGACGTTTTGGACGAGTTGCAGCAGCGGCATCCCCACTCCAGTGACTTGCACTACAACCGGGCCTGCTTATTGGCGCAAGCCGATCAACCCGATGCGGCCATCGAAGCGCTGCAGGCGGCCGTGAATTCAGGCTGGTGGGACGTCCAGCAGACGCTTCGCGATGACGATCTGAAAATCCTACGTGAGCGAGACGACTTTAAGACGCTGGTCGAGGAGATGAAGTCGATCGATTTCGACGCGCAACCGGCGGTCGGGTTTCGTTCGACGCAGGGATGGCTGCCGAATGGAATGTCGACGGTGGACGCGCGGGCTCCCCGTTACCTGCTGTCAACAGTTCTCGCCTGCACGACCGGCCGTGGAACGAGCGTGGATGAGGCCGTTACCAGTCTTCGCCGCGCTGTCGCAGCGGATGGTTCACGACCGCCGGGGACGATCTACTTCGAGAAGAACGGCGACGTTCGATCGACGACCCGTGAATGGGCCTTTCGCAATGCGGCCCGCCAGTTGGAAGCGATGGGTGTCCGGGCGATTGTCGAAGATGGGATTCTGCCCCGCGAGAAGAATGACGTAGCGGGGGCCGTCATCGGGGCAGCCGACTTTGACTGGGCGGGTAGCCAGAGCACAATTCTGCCGGGGGCGATTGTCGAGCACCTTACGAGCTTTGGCGGAGCAATGTCGAAGGATGCCGGGCAAACTCCGCTGACGGAGTTCCTCAGAAACGGGGCCGCTGGTTCCTCGGGGACGGTGACCGAACCCTACGCGATTCAGGCCAAGTTTCCATCGCCGTTCCTGCACGTTCATTATGCAAGTGGCTGCACGCTCGTGGAGGCATACTATCAGTCCGTGACCGGTCCCTATCAGCTTTTGGTCGTCGGAGATCCACTGGCCCAGCCCTGGCGGCGAGATTTCTCGTTGAAGTCTCAGGGACTGGTGCCGGATCAACCACTTTCGGGTGATGTGGTTCTGAAGCCAAAAACTGAGTCGAGCGATGGCATTGCCCCCGCCGAGTGGGAGCTCTATGTCGACGGCCGACGGGCGGCGTCGGTCCCCGCGAAGGAGCCGCTCCGCTGGGACACGCGACAACACGGCGATGGCGAGCACGTCCTCACGCTGATCGCACGCGGTGATGACGCCGTGCAGAGCATTGCAAGGGCGGTCCTGACCGTGAATGTACGGAATGTACGGCAGGCTGCGGACCCCAGCGCGGCGGAAGCCGTCGAGTCGGCCCATCGCGAGATCTGGCGTCGGTTCGTCGATCCGCACGGCATCATGCTCGACTTTGCCGATCTCGACGGGAATGTGACATACCCGACGCCGGAAGAGTGTCGCGAAGGCAAGCCGAATGCTCTTGGCTGGTGGTCTCCGATCGAGAACGGCGCGATGTTCAACGGGCTGTACCTTGATGCGGCGATCCGGCGGTGGGAGCACACGCGATCCGAGGAAGACGCCGCCAAGGCCAGACGGTTGATGGAAGGTCTGCTCACGCTGAACTCGATCAGCGACGTCAAAGGATTTGTCGGTCGGGGCGTGAGTACCGACGGGAAGTCGCACTACCCGATGGGCTCCAACGACCAGACGCTCCCGTGGCTGGTCGGCTTATGGCGGTACTGGCAGTCGGAACTCGCGACGCCGGAAGAAAAGACGCGCATCGCCCGGCATCTCGTCGAGACGGTCGAAGAGATCGTGAAGCTCGATTGGAAGATGCCAGCCGAACCGCCGTTTGGTGTTCGCGGCACCTTTCAGGGCTTCCACTTCGACGAGGCGGCCCGCATGCTGTTTACCATGAAACTTATGGCGGCGATCACGGGCGATGAGAGCTGGCAAGAGAAGTATCGACGCGAACTCGACGTTCGCGGTGGCGACAAGAACATGACCAAGCTGGAAATCTGCGAAGCCGGCATGAAGTTCTTCTATGCGAAGACGCACAACTGGACGTCCTGCACGGCCGTGAGTGCCTTGCGCGGACTGTGGGAACTTGAATCCGATGAACCACTGAAAGCCGCCTACGCGCGTGGTTTAACAGAGAGCGCCAGGCTTGCTGCCGAGAGTCTGACATTGGCGGAACAGTACAATCCGCAGGACGACAGTAAGTTCGAGATGGACTGGCGGGCCAGTATGCTCCCGCTGTGGAAGCCGCAACGGAACGAACAGGAGGCGGTGAAACTTGCGGAACAGCAGCTTCGCGAGTTCATCAAGACTTCGCCGCGCCGCCTGAAGGAAACCGCGTTCATCCGCGAGCCAACCTCGGCTGCGTGGATCGTGACACTTTGTCCTGACGCGACCGTGGTGAATGAGCACCGCGCGGCTATCGAGAACGTCCTGACCCGCTACGACTACTCGCGGCTGTATTACAGCACTTTCTTCTGGGTGGAATGCGCGTGGTGGCGATTGCCGCCGAAGTAAGGCCGCGGACGCCACCTCTTCCGACTACGGCTCCAGAAGTGAGTGTCTTCTGGTCATGGCGTGTGTGTGGCTTTGGAAGATCCATGCAAGAGTGAATCCCTTCCCGCCTTGATGAACTCCATTGACTCCGACCTGGGAAGTGTTGTTGCTGGTCGTGGGGGGAGTCGCCCGATGTCCGATTTGCCGGCCCGGAGACGCCATCATGGATGGAGTGCTTATGGTGTCCAGGCGCGAATTTCCATGCATTCTCATCACGCGGTCAGAGGGGCTTTTTCTCGTTATCCCGTCAAGGAATTGCGCCAGGCTCGAGAAATGCGTGATTACACATGCGCAAGTAGGTGTAATCACTTACTGATGCGACGCTTTATTTTTTTGTGACATATTGCATTTTGCGTATTCTGTTTAATCGCCGCAGTGATGATAATTTCACCAGTCTTCCCTTGAGTGGCTTTATGGCGTGCCGGTCAAGGGTGGAAAGGATGTGAGGTAAACTTCCAACGCGATTCAAGGGCCGTGCAATGAAGTCTGTGCTAGCAAGTGTTATGTCGACATCGATTCTGCTTCTGGTTGTTGGGCATGCGAGCAGCATGGCCGATGAGACCGCATTTGCCGAAACGCCCCTATCCGCCGAGCCGTTTGGTGATGCCATCGCGCTCGCGATCGACCTCAATCCGGTTTCAATCAGCGATATCGCACTGGCAAGTGCATTGAATCAATCCTCATTCGACTCCGTGCCCCAATCTCCTGCCGCCGGTCAGCTTGATTCCGGAGCGATGACGGCGACGTCAGGACACGTTCCACTCGTGGGAGGGGGAAAGATTGCCGAAGGATTTGTCACATCTTACGGGGCAATTCGTGTGGGAGGCGGCGTCAACCAGTATATGGCGATGTTTCAAGCACGTTTTCCTCACAACGACTTCTTTGAACACGGCAAACTCACTTTTGTCCGCAACTATTGCGATTCTCGCTTAGGTGTTTACGGAAGCCTGTACTGCGCAAATCTGTGCGACGGAACGACGCGCTTCTTTTTACTCGAAGCCGGGCACCCTCATCACTGCTGTAATGAGCGCCGGCAAATTATCGCGTACAACGAACTCGGTATGGTCATCAGTCGGGTTGTTGCGAGATACAGGCAGTCTTGCCATTGATCGAGGGGTTGGTAAGGGACAAGCTGCACGTGGCTGCTTTGGTCGGTGGAACGATTCCCCCGACTTGAATGACACCACGAGTCAGGTTGCACCGAATGTCAAGAAACGTAGCGGTGAAGCGCCTTCGAGAGGGCCGCAATCAACATTGTTGAATCTGGAGCCTGCCGAATGCGCGCGGGACGAGCCCTGAAGTGCGAAAGTCAGGCGTCACGCAAGAATTTCGCGGACGATGGAGCCATGGACATCGGTCAAACGGAAGTCGCGGCCGAGGTGGTTCCAGGTGAGCCGTGTGTGGTCGACGCCCAGTTGATGCAGCATCGTCGCGTGCAGGTCATGGATGTGGACCTTGCCCGAGACGACGTTGTAACCCATGTGATCGGTTTCGCCCCACGTCATGCCTCCGCGAATGCCGCCCCCCGCCATCCACGCGCAGAAACTTTCCGGCTGGTGCTCGCGGCCATGGGTATCGATGGGAGCAGTGCCGCTGAGGTCCTGGCTCCACGGTGTACGGCCGAATTCACCCGACCAGAGGACCAGCGTCTCTTCAAGCAGGCCGCGCTGCTTGAGGTCTTTCAGCAGGGCGGCGACGGGCTGATCGGTCTGTGCGCACAACCGGGGAAGATTGCCGCGAATGTCGCCGTGATGGTCCCAGCCATCCATGGTGACCTGCACAAAACGGATTCCCGACTCGCTGAGCTTCCGCGCGAGCAGGCATGCCCGGCCATGCCGGTCGCTCGGCTTGCCGCCACCGATTCCGTACAGCTCCAGCGTGTTTTTCGTCTCGTTCGACAGGTCGACCAGCCGGGGCGTGGTCGTCTGCATCCGGAAGGCGAGCTCCATGTTCTGGATCATCCCTTCCATGTTGGCGTCGCCGCGGACAGACTCGGCCAGACTCTGATTCAGCCGCTGCGTCAGATTGAGTCGGTGTCGCTGGATCGACTCGCTGGGTGACGCATTCCGCAGGTTCTCGATCGGGAGCGTCTGCTCATTCAGCGGAACCGTCAGTGGCGTCCCCTGGTGAGCGGCCGGAAGAAAACCGGAGCCGTACGTTCGGACGCCGGGGGCGTGAATGCTCACGAAGCTCGGCAGATTCTGATTTTCGGTTCCGAGGCCATAGCTGATCCAGGCCCCCATTGACGGGCGGACCTCGGTGAAAACGCCCGTATGAAACTGGTTCGTCGCGCTGGCATGCTGGGGATTGTCGGCGTTCATGCCGCGTAGGAGGCAGATCTCGTCCGCGACACTCGCCAGATGCGGCATGAGGTCGGAAATCATCATTCCCGACTCGCCGCGCGGCCGCACCGGCGCCATTTCTCTCAGAGCCAGGTACTTTTCGGTGCCGACCTGAATGACCTGGGGCGGCAGGGGCGAATCGATCTTCTGCCCGTGGCGTTCACGGATGAAGGGCTTGGGATCAAACAGGTCCATCTGCGACGGACCACCCGCCATGAACAGGAAGATCACTCGCTTCGCCCGAGGCATGAAACCCGGTAACTGCGTCGCGGTTGGGCTCGCGGCATGCACGAGATCCGCCAGCGCCAGCCCGCCAAAGCCACAAGCGGCCGTCTGCAACATGCGGCGACGCGAAAACGGAGGGGGAAAAGACATGGTCAAAACCTTAACCCGTAGGTTCATCAATCAAAGTCACACACTTACAGACGGAACAGGAACTCGTTGGAAGCCAGGAGGCTATGGCAAAGTTCCTGCCAGGCAAGGCTGTCGCGAGCCGCGCTATCGGTCTCATTAATCATGGCGCCGAGTTCCGTCAGGAACGCGGCCGCCGTCGATCGCTCGGCGTCGCTGATCGGGCGGTTCACGACGCGCAGCCACAGTTGCTCCAGGCGTGTGCCAGTCTCCGGTGATTCCGCGAGGAGCGAGTCAGCCAGTCCCTTGGCTCGTTTACGGAACAGGTCGCCGTTCATCACGAAGAGGGCCTGCGTCGGAACGACGGTTTGTGACCGCTGCCCGGCGATCTGGGCGGGGTTCACGAAGTCGAAGTGCGTGCGAATGCGGTCATCGCCGGTGGTGTTGATGCGCAGGACCGGCAGATAGATAGTCCGCTGAAATTCCTGGCCCGGTCGCGGCTTGCGATGGGCATAGTTCGGCGGATTCACGCCGGCTTGAACGAGGTCGCCGCAATTGTCGACATCCTCAAGCACCAGCCCAGGCCCACCGTTGCTGGCGATCAATTCGCCGCTGATGGCCAGCAGACTGTCGCGCAGCGCTTCGGCGTCGAGTCGCTGAGGGTTCATCCGCCACAATAATCGGCTATCGGGATCAACCGCGGCCGAAGCCGCGTCGTTCGTGCTGCTCAGTCGATAGGTCCGGCTAAGGACCAGATCGCGAATGAGCTGTTTCTGCGACCAGCCGTTTTGCAGGAAGCGTGTCGCCAGGTGATCCAGGAGTTCCGGATGACTGGGGAGATCGCCGCGAGTGCCGAAATAGTCGACACTGCGGACAATGCCCTCGCCGAAGAGCTTCTGCCAGATGCGATTCACGGCGACGCGCGGAGTCAGCGGATTGCGGCGATCGGCGAGCCACTCGGCGAGTTGCAGACGGCCACTTTGGCCAGCGGGAATCTCCGGAAACGCTTCCCAGGACGGGACGAGCATCGCACTGCGCGGGACGACCGCTCCCGGTGCGTACGGATTGCCACGAATGTAGATCGGCATGTCGGCTGGCTGGTCGCCATCGTGCATGGCATACGCGCGGGGAGCCTTCGACCGAAAGAACTCGGCATGCTGAATCAGCCGCCCCAGCGTCCCCTGTCGTCCGGCGATCTCGTCGCGCCGCTTGGTCAACGACTCGGCACGGGCCTTGTTGGCTTCGACCGTTTCGCTGCCGGCCGATGCCGCCTGTTCCAGCTTCTTGAGCTCTTCGAGGACCGAACCTTTTTCCGTTTCGAGCTGGCTGCGCTCGTTATTCATCGCCGCGAGGTGCGCTTCATGCTCTGCTTCCTGTTTCGTTCGAGCGGCGAGTTGTTCCGACGTCTCGGGCAGATCAGTCGCGTTGAGGCGGCTCCAGACTCCGAATGGAATCTTGTGTGTCGCGGGCGAACTGCGAAGAATTCCCGCGATGCCGTAGTACTCGGGAAGGGTGATCGGGTCGAACTTGTGGTCGTGGCAGCGGACACAGCCCAGCGTCATTCCCAGAAACGCCATGCCGATCTTGGTCACCTGCGTGTCGATATGGTCGGCTTCCATCTTGGCCTTGTCGGGCTCGACGATTTCGACGTCGCCCACCATCAGGAACCCGGTCGCGGTGATGTTTTCGGCCTGCTCTTCGGGCGAGCCAGCCGGCATCAGATCACCCGCGATCTGCTCGCGGACGAATCGATCGAAGGGCTTATCCTTCGCATAGGCGTCGATCAGATAGTCGCGATAGCGCCAGGCGTGTTCAGCGAACACGTTGTTTGACGTCCCCATCATGTCGGCATAGCCGGTCAGATCGAGCCAATGCCGTGCCCAGCGCTCGCCGAACGCGCGGGAGCCTAACAGACGATCGACGACCACGGCGTAGGCGTCGGGCGAATCATCACGCACAAACGCATCGATGTCAGCGGGTGTCGGCGGTAGACCGGTGAGGTCGAGGCTCACCCGTCGCAGCCAGACGTGGCGATTGGCATCTGCGACCGGACGAAGTCCTGCCGCATCCAACTTTGCGAGAACGAAGTGATCGAGCGGATCGAGTGACCAGTTCGAGTCACTGACAGCCGGAACTGGCGGGTCAGTGATGATCTGGAAGGCCCAGTGACGGCGTCCTTCTTCCAAAGAGACGGCTCGCTGAGTCAGTCCAGTCACGGCTTCACGCGGATCGGGCACACCCATGGCGATCCAGGTTTCGAAGTCGCGGATGATGGAGTCGGGCAGCTTCCCTTTCGGCGGCATCGCGAATACATCGTGACGCAGTGCCTTCAGCAACAGGCTGTCAGCAGGTTTGTCGGGGTCGATGGCAGCCCCGCTGTCGCCCCCAGTGAGTAGTCCGGCGCGATGATCGACACGGAGTCCCCCCTGCAGAATCTTTGAGTCTGCCGAGTGACATTCATGGCAATGTTCGACGAGAACCGGGCGAATCTTCGATTCGAAGAACGTCAGCTCCGCTTCGGTGAACTTGGGCGGTTCGCTGGCGTGGATGAACGAAGTGGGAGCGATCAGGACGAACAGGGCACTGACGAGATTTCTCATGACGGCTCCTGTTCGAGTCGTTCGAGGACGGCCAGCATGTGTTCCTGCATCGCGCTCGCCGCCGCTTCGGGGTCGCGTTCGCGAATGGCGGACAGAATGGCCTTGTGCAGGCGTCGCCCGAGGACGTTGTCTCGCTGGGTCGGAGTTGTGCGGGCCATCTGGGTCAGTACGAATTCATAGATGACCTCCATCAGGTTGGCCATCAGCGGATTGCCCGCGATGTCGATCAATCGGCGATGGAAGCGAAAATCGATCTCCAGGGCCTCAGCGTACGGCAGCGCGGTGTCATTCAATTCGTCGAGCAGCGAGGTCAGCTCGGCGACATCATCATCGGTGGCATGTTCAGCCGCGTGACGAGCCGCCTGAACCTCGATCGCCATGCGTAATTCGACATAGGACCGTAACTCGCGCGGCGAGATGGTCACGGCTGATCGAAGCAGCTTCACGCAATTGGCGAGGCTGGTACGATTGCCGACGAACGTGCCGCGTCCGCGCTGTACGTCAACAAGCCCCATGCTTTGCAGGCGGGCTAGCGCCTCGCGCAACACGGGACGGCTGACCTTGAGCTGACCGACCAGTTCATGCTCGCCGGGCAATCGCATCCCCGCCGTCAGATTCCGTTCCCGGATGACGTGTGCGATGCGTTCAACAACGAGGTCAGCCGTCGTATGTCGCTCGACCGCCGGAATCTCCACGAATTCACCTCCACCCGACCGCGAACACGCCGCGAGAATGTCAACTTGTCTGACATCTTTGGTTTCTCAGCCAGGAAATTGCAACTGTCGACTCCGCAACGGCCAAGATTTTTTCGAGGCGACCACCGAACAGTGGCACTTCCAGAACTATCGCAGAGCCTCGGCCACAAGGTGTCGTTCCTCGACGCCGGTCAGGCGTTGGTCCAGCCCGAGATGCGGAAACGTGAGCCGCGTATAGTCGAGGCCCATGAGATGCAGGATCGTGGCGTGCAGATCGCTCACATGACAGCGATTTTCAACAGCGGCGAAGCCCAGGTCATCGGTTGCGCCAATCGCCTGGCCGCCCTTCACGCCTGCGCCGGCCAGCCACATGGTGAATCCATGCCAGTCGTGGTCGCGACCTGGTTTGCCGATGCCTTCACTCGTTGGCGTCCGTCCAAACTCACCGCCCCAGACCAGCAACGTCTCCTGCCAGAGCCCGCGCTGCTTCAGATCGGCAATCAGCGCGGCGATGGGCTGGTCGGTCTCGCCCGCATGCGTCTTATGGTTGGTGATGCAGTCGGTATGGCCATCCCAGGTGTCTTCGATGTGCCCACCGCCGGAGTACAGCTGGATGAACCGCACTCCCCGCTCGATCAGGCGGCACGTGATGAGGCACTTGCGACCAAAGTCAGCAGTTTGTGGGTTGTTGATGCCATACATTTCCAGCGTCGATGCCGTCTCGCGCGAGAGATCAACGACCTCGGTGGCTTCGGTCTGCATGCGGAATGCCAGTTCGTACGACTCGATGCGGGCTGCCAGTTCGCTCTCCTCGGGACGCTGACGAAGGTGCTCCTCATTCAATGACTTTAATAGATCGAGACTCCGCCGTTGTGTTTTGTCGGTTGTCCCCTCGGGGGTGGCCAGATCTAAGAGCGGCGACCCCGTCCCGCGAAACAGGGTTCCCTGATACGCAGCCGGCATATAGCCCGCCGACCAATTCGAAGCGCTCCCGATGGGGCCTCCGCGGGGATCGGTCATCACCACGAAACCGGGCAGATTCTGATTTGAGGTCCCGAGCCCATAGCTCAGCCAGGAACCCAGGCTGGGTCGTCCGATGAAGATGCTGCCGGTGTTCATCTGCAGGCAACCGGAGGCATGAGCCGCCGTATCGGCATGCATCGACCGGATGACACACAGCTCATCGGCGTGCAGCGCAAGCTGGGGATACAGGCTGCTGATCTCCAGCCCGCTTTCGCCATGTTTCGTGAACTCAAACGGCGAAGCCATCAGGCGGCCGATCGGCCGTCCGTTCGAACCGACCTTGGCATCTCCGGTGTAAGGCTGGCCGTCATGCTTGGTGAGCAGCGGTTTCGGGTCGAACGTATCGACCTGGCTGGGACCGCCATTCATGAACAGAAACACGCAGTGCTTCGCCTTGGCCGGAAAATGGCCTTGTTTTGCAGCGAGGGGCGACGTCGATGAAGTCTCGGCCTGCAACAGATCGGCGAGTGCCAGCCCGGCGAACCCGCCGCCAACCTGCCACAGGTATTCGCGCCGTGTCAGCCCGCAGGGGGTTTGGTTCGCGATGAATCGGTTCATCGTCGTTACTCCGGGTAGACGAATTCGTTGAGGTTGAGGACAACGCGGCAAAGTTCTTCGAGCGATTCGTCAGTCAGAAATGCTCGCACCTGCATTCGCTCCGGCTCGGTCGGTTCACGGCATAGAGCCAGTCGATAGACGAGTTCGATCTGGAGATTCGCATCATCCCCCGCTTCGTTCAGCAATCGTTCCGCCAGCGCACGGGCCTGCTTCTGGGTGAACTCGCCATTAAAGAGCGTCAGTGCCTGCGGCGCGACGGTCGTCACCTGTCGTTGCGGACAACTGCTGACGGTATCCGCGAGGTCGAGCGTTTCGAACATCGGAATGACGAGACCCCGTTTGATAAACGCATAGACGCTACGGCGCGATGCCTCAGGTTCTTCGGACGGCTTCCAGACAGATGCCTTATCTGTATTCGCTTCGACCGCCGCGAGAGGAATGGCTGGTCGGAACGCGGGGCCAAACCGTTTGGAGTTCAAGGTTCCACTGACCGCCAGCATCGAATCTCGAATCGCTTCGACTTCCAGTCGTCGATAGCGAATCGTCGAATCGGCGGTCTTACGGGCACGCCAGGCATCGCTCGTCAGAATCAGGCGATGCAACTTCTTGAGCGACCAGTCAGCATCGTGCATGAACCAGTGGGCCAGCCAATCGAGAAGTTCGGGATGGGCTGGCGGCGAGCCCATCAGCCCAAAATCATTCGCCGTGCGGACCAAGCCTTCGCCAAAGTGCTGTTGCCAGACACGATTGACGATCACGCGGGCCGTAAGCGGATTCTCTTCGTCGGCGATCCACAGTGCGAGTCCCAATCGCCGTCGCGTCGTCTTGTCATCGGGGACCGGGAAAGAAGGCTGCGAATCAACCAGCACGACGGGAACCGCAGGTTCGACAACGTCTCCCGGCCGAGTCGCAGATCCCCGAAGCAGAATGTGCGTGGGTGGCGCTTTCGCCGAGGGTTCGCGCCAGGCGTAGACCTCGGTCGCGCCAATCGTGAGGGGCTCTTCCGTGCGGCCGTTGCGGGGTCGTTCGAGTGGGTTAAAGACCGCGACCAGGCTGTAATAGTCGGCGGTGCTCAGCGGTTCGAACTTATGGTCGTGACAGCGGGCGCAGCCAATCGTCAGCCCGAGAAACGCGCCGCCGATGGTATTCACGATGTCATCCAACTGATCGTATCGATCGGTCGGCGGATCGGCGGGTTCGTCGTCCCAGTGCCCCAATCGAAGGAACCCCGTTGCGATCCGCGTCTCGACCGTGGCGTCGGGAAGCTCATCCCCGGCGATCTGCTCGAGGACGAACCGGTCGTACGGCTTGTCGTCGTTCAGCGACTCGATCACATAATCGCGATATCTCCAGACGAAAGGCTTTTCGGCATCGCGCTCGTAGCCGTTCGTATCCGCGTAGCGAACGACATCGAGCCAGTGACGTGCCCAGCGTTCGCCATACTCCGGCCGCGCCAGCAGTTCGTCGACAACCCGCTGCCAGTCGGCGTGCTTAGCGAATCGATCCTGTTCGTCGAGGGAGGGGGGCAGACCCACGAGATCGAGATAGACTCGTCTCAGCAGAGCCTGTGAAGAGGCAGGTGTAGGGATCGCTCCATCGCGAAACAAAAACGCATCAATCGGATGCTCGTGCGGCGACTTTGGTACGGCTGGCCTCTCAATCGGCTGAAAAGCCCAGTGCTCGGCTGGCGAGCGCGGGACGACTTCATAAGCCGGAAACGGGGCGCCGGCATCGATCCAGGCTTTCACCAACGCAATCTGCTGTTCGGAAAGAGCTGCCCCTTCCGGCGGCATCCGAGTCGATTCGTCCTCGGAGGCAATCCGCTGCAGCAGCTCCGCGTGCAGTTCCTTGGGAATCAACGCTCCGGCATCGAGTCGCAGGTCGCCTTCCTGCTTCACCGCCCCATGGCAGGGCGCGCACCGCTGACGGAAGAGTGGCTTAATGTCGCGCTCGTAGTCGACGCCGAAAGCGATTGACGGAAGGTAAGCGACGACAAAGACGCTGACGGCGATTCTCATGCCAGGATCTCCCTGATGTCGCGTCTTGGTGGCAGGGGCGGAGCGGTTCAGGCGAATGCCTTCGATCGCACGATGGCCCGGACTTCCGATCGAACCGGTGTCGACTGGTGACTTGCAACTAGTACCGTCAAAACCCTCTGGACGTCCGAATCTTTCCTGAATTCACAAGTGTTTCCGAGCCGCCAACCGGGTTTTGACGGAAGCTCAAGTCTTCCAGAATAACCGTCTCGCCGACCGCCTTGAAGTTGCAACCGCGCGGCACTTGTTCGCGGAACTGTTTTCCGGGTTTGACGGCAGGAATCAGGACCGGTTCAAATGCGTACACCTCAAGAAGGTCAAAATGGGTCGTCGCGAGACCGAATTGTCGTCAGGATTCGGGCCCCATGGCGGATCATGATCCACGAGCAGATTCGCCTGGTTCCGTGACGTGGCTGTTTGCCCGGTTCCGGGATGGGGACGACGCCGCGCTGGATCAGCTCTGGCAGCGATTTCTGCCGCGACTGTTGGGGCTCGCGCGGAAAGTACTTGCCCGCTATCCCGGCCCGCTTGCCGACGCCGATGACGCGGTGCAGGAAGCGCTTGTCAGCTTTTGGGGCCGCACGCGAGCCGGCGCTTTCGACGAACTGGCCAATCGCGATCATCTGTGGGGACTTCTCGCGCGGTTCACTGTCTATAAGACCGGTCATCTTGCCCGGCGCGAATCGGCTGGGAAACGTGGCGGCGGCCAGGTGATCCGGGAGTCGGAATTCGGCAGCGAGTTGTCGGGCCAGGCGCTTGCCGAACTGGCCCGTCAGCCAGCGACAACCGTCGATCAGTGTGCCGCGGAACTCCTGGAAGGGCTTCCCGAAGAGTTGCAGGAATTCGCTGTTTTGCGATTGTTGGGCCATTCGTCCGCGGAAGTCGCGCAACTGCTGAACTGCACGCAACGGAAAGTGCAGCGGAAGCTGGAGTTAGTGCGACTGCACTGGGAACGGCGGTTCGAAACGAGCTGAGTGCCGCCGCAGCCCGGTGCGAGAATTTTCTGAAATTTCGTCGACTGTGCCAAATGCGTTGTCGTCCCGACGCGCGATTTCGGCAATTCCCTGTCAAACACGTCTGACTTCTTTCCACTCACCAAGGGAAATCGACCATGCGACATTGGGCCATCATTTTGGGCATGCTTTCCGCCGCGTGTTTGGTGGGCGGGCTTCGTTCGGCGACTGCCGAAGCCCCCACGCAGCAACTCCTGAAGATCAGCTCCGAGAACGGGTGGGAGTTGACCGGGCAGATCCAGAAATCCGTCTGTGAGCAAGTTCAGTACGCCTATACCGTGATGGTCCCCCAGACCTTCACGCAAAAGGTGGAAGAGAACGGAGTCTTCAAGGATGTGCAGGTCGAGAAGATGGTTCCGGAGACCAAGACCGCTACCAAAGTCGTCTGCAAAATGGTGTCGACCATGTTCTGTCAGCCGGTCGATCCCAGGACGGTTAAGGCCTTCGAGACCGACGGTCGGCCGATCTCGGTTGAGGAAGTCACCCGGCGCTGTCGCGGCGAGACGCTGGTGGTCGTCACAAGTGGCGAGGAGATGATTCCCGACTATTACGCCGCGATCTTCAAGCCCGGCACGATCATTCTAGCGGTTCCGACCGCCGCTGTTCCGCCAATGATGGCCCCGGCCCTTCCGCAGCCGGCCTTTCCAATTCCTCAGCCGGCCCCCGCGGCGCCAGTCCCGGCTCCTCAACCCGCGCCAGCCCCTCAGACTTCGGCGGCTCGTCCGCTGGCCGCCCGGTTTGTCTCGCAGCCAGCTCCCTTGTTGGTGGAGACGGAGGTTCCCAGGACCGGGCCGTCCCTTCCGGATTCGCCGGCCCCCGAACTGGTGTTTCTCGGTCGCGATGGCGTCGACGCGCTGAAGATTCGCCAGTTCAGCGAGGCGACCTACGATGTGGAGGTCACCGTCCGCACGAATGACTCGTCGGTCTCGCCGCAAAAAAAAATCACGTCTCCGAGAACGGTGCGGCACAGCGTGTCGACCCTCGTCCCTTGGCGATTGGTGCGATTGACGCAGCCGGGCAGCGGCGACATCACCCCCGACCGGGCGAAAGAAAAGATGCCGGCGGGCGAATCGGCCGCGCTCCTCTCGCGCGATGGGCGTCCCATCGACGAGTTCTGGTTGCAGAACATCAAACCCAGCGTGTTCGTTCTGCGGGGGATCACTTTGCCACCGGTTGCCCCGGTCTGTGCGCCCGTCCCCGGCCACGCGCCCGCTCCGTATGCCCCCCAGGACGCGCCACCCGCCCCGGCTCCTCCCGGCGTCTCGGTCCCGGTTCCGGCGCCAGCTCCTCAACCGGCACCGGCAAAGGCTTGAGGAAGCGAAGTCCACGTCGGCGATTGGGCGGCATTGGGCGTACAGGATCGAATCATGACCGCGACTCCAGCCGATGATCTCTCCCTGGCCGCCCAGGTCGATGCCGCCTGCGACCGCTTCGAGTCGGAATTTCGTGCGGGCCAGCACCCCCGACTCGAAGCGTTTCTGGCGGACGTGACCGAGACTAATCGTTCGAAGTTGTTTCAGAGTTTGCTGGAGGTGGAGCTGGAGCTCCGGCAATCACAGGGAAAGTCGTTCGCCACCGAGGACTATGCGACTCGATTTCCGGAGTATCTCCAGATCATCGACGCGGCGATCCAGCGCGCTCGCGATTTTCCGGGAAAGCGTTCGTCGGTGATTATCACTGGCGTCGAGACTTCGCGCGGTCCCGGGGCCAAGAAAGCCAATCCTCCCCCTGCCAGCGTCTCTTTGCCTCTTTCGGCGATTGGCCGTTTTCAGGTCGTCACGCTGCTGGGGGAAGGGGCGTTCGGATCGGTCTACAAAGCGCACGATCCTCAGCTTGACCGCGAAGTCGCCATCAAGGTTCCCCGCTCGGCTTCGCACCGGTCGGACGAAGAGCGGGAACGATTCCTGCGCGAGGGGCGAGCGGCCGCCGCTCTGCATCATCCCAATATCTGCCCCGTTTATGAGGTGGGGACTACTCCCGAGGGACGCGACTACATTGTGATGGCCTTTATCGAAGGCCGTCCGCTTTCGCGAGTCTTACAGGCTCCCCAGCGCCTGACGGATCGCCAGATCGTGAATGCCATCCGGCGGCTGGCCCTCGCGCTGGAAGAGGCTCACGCCAAGGGGATCATTCATCGCGATCTGAAGCCCGCGAACATCATGATTAACCGGAAGGGCGAACCGGTCATCATGGACTTCGGTCTGGCACGTCGGGCGACGGCGACCGACGCGCAGATCAGTCATAGCGGTCAGATCATGGGGACGCCGGCGTATATGTCTCCCGAACAGGCGCGGGGAGATATTAAGGGAGTAGGGCCGCTCTCCGATCTCTACAGCCTCGGCCTGGTCATGTATGAGATGCTTTGCGGCCGCCGACCGTTCGAGGGAACGGTCACGGAAGTCATCGGTCAGATTCTGCATGTGGAACCGCCACCGCCGAGCCAGTTCCGCCAAGAAATCGACCCCCACCTTGAGTCGATCTGTCTGAAAGCGATCGCCAAGCGCCCGGAAGAACGTTACGCCTCAATGAAAGATTTCGCGACCGCGCTGGCGCAGTACGCGACAACCATGGCGAATGCCAAGCCAGGTGCCGCAATATCTCGTAAAGATGCCTTGGGTTCGGGAGACCCGCTGCACACCGAGCAACTCGCCAAGCTGGTTGCCGCGGTTTCGTCCGATGTCGAATCGAAGATCAATCGGGTCGCTGGCCGCATGGTGCGTCAGGCCAGCCTGTTTGGGGGCGCGGGACGCCCGCCTCTCTGGGTCAGCCTGGCTGGTTCCGGATTCATGGGTCTGGTGGTTCTGTTGGGAATTTTGTTCTTCGTGAGGGCGGGCGACACAACGATTCTCATTCAGGTTCCGCTGCCGCCGGGTGTCGATCTGGAAGATACCTCGCTGGCGTTCTTTCTCGACGAGAAACCGATCGCGGCCGAACAGATTGGCCAGCCGATCGAGCTAACTCCGGGTGACCATGAGCTGGTCATCAGGCGAGGCGATCAGGTCGTCGAACGCATGCGGTTCGCGGTTGAGAAGGAGGGGAAGAACTGGAACATCGCGCGAGTGGAGACCAACAAGGAATCGGGAAGTCCGCAATCGGCGGTGGCACCCTTCACGGCGGAACAGGCGCGGGAGTCCCAGGAGGCATGGGCCAAACATCTTGGCGTACCGGTCGAGTTCACGAACAGCATTGGGATGAATTTTCGGTTGATCCCACCCGGTGAATACAGTCGTGGAACTCCCGCCGATGAATACGAGTCCGTTCTTCCCACATTGAACGGCGATCCCTGGCTGATCCAGTGCCTGGAAAGCGAAACGCCGGTGCATCGGGTGAAGCTGACACAGCCGTTCTATCTTGGCACGCATGAAGTCACTCAGCGGCAATACGAACGGATGATCCGCGCGAATCCGTCGCAATTCTCCGCTTCTGGTGAGGGCCGCGACCAGATCGCCGGCAAGGACACTTCTGATTTCCCGGTGGAACGCGTGACCTGGGATGAAGCACTCGAATTCTGCGATCAACTGAGCCTGAGCGAATCTCTAATTGCTCCCAAGGTCGAACTGCGTGCCGGCGAGCTGTCGTTGTCCTCCGGGGACGGCTATCGGTTACCCACGGAAGCGGAGTGGGAATATGCCTGTCGAGCGGGAACGACCTCCCGGTTCTGGACCGGGGGGAACGCCGAGTCTCTCGATCAGGCTGCCTGGTACGGCGCGAACTCGGAACAGCGAACGCACGCCGTCGGCGAGCTGCGTCCGAATCCGTTCGGTCTCTTCGACATCCATGGCAACGCCTGGGAATGGGTTCAGGACTGGTGGAACAAAGACTCTTACAAGCCGTTTGCCGAGACGCCGGCCGTCGATCCTCTGGGGGCCGTCACGTGGACCGGCCAGCCGCTCCGCGTCGTACGAGGAGGATTCATGGGCTATGGCCCGAACTGGAGCCGCGCGGCCCATCGCAATGGCTTCGCGGCGAACACACGCTTCGGATTCATTGGTTTTCGCGTCATGATGTCGGTTGACGGAGTTAAGAAACTGTTGTCAGCACCACGCCAGAATTCGGATCGAGAGGTCGCCGAATGGGTGTTGCGTATTGGCGGCACCGTTTCGATCGAACGTGATAATGGCGCGGCCGATACCTTGCAGGAATCAGGAGATCTCCCCGGCGAGCGGTTCCGGTTGGTTGCCATCGCGCTGCCGACTCACATCGCCGAGCATTGGACGGATGATGATTTACGACGGCTCGAAAGCCTCTCTCACTTGCGGAACGTGGATCTGCGGAGGCAATTCGGGATTGGCGATATGACGCTCGCCCGCTTGTCCGAGGTCAAATCGATCGAAGATCTGCATCTGCATGGCGAGGCGACTATTTCTGGAAAAGGTCTGGAACTCCTCGCCTCGCTGCCGAAGTTGCATCGCCTTGTGTTCAGCAGCACCAGTTTTGCGGATTCCGACGCGTTCGCGTTGTCTAAGCTCACACATTTGAAGTCTTTGTGGATACACGTCCCGCAGGTCACCGATGCAGGATTCTCGCACTTGTCATCGCTTCAGAGTCTAGATTCCTTGATCTTCGACGCGACGAATCTGACACCAGCCGGAATAGGCATCCTTCAACGGATGAATCTTACGCAGCTCAACGCGACGCATGGCATGACCGATGAGAAACTGGTCCCCGTCGCGAAGCTCGTGGGACTCACGGCACTATGGATTAACAATTCGAACGTGACCGATGCGGGGCTCACTCATCTTGCCGGACTCAAGAACCTGACCAACCTGGATTTGTACTCAAGTCCCCGGATCAACGGCTCCGGATTCGAGCATTTTCGGGGACTGCAATCCCTACGTACTATCATGCTTCACGGCACTCGCACGAATGATGCGGGATTAGCCCATTTGCGGAAGCTCACCAGTCTGGAATCGGTCAACCTCACCGATTGTCCCGTCACCGATGAGGGGCTGACACACTTGAGCGGGATGCCGAACCTTGCCGCGTTCGACTTATCGGGGACGCTCGTCTCTGATCACGGAATCGACCATCTGCGGACCATGCCGAGCCTTCGCCAGGTCTGGTTTCAACGGACTGCTGTCACCGAGGTCGGCCGCGCGAGGTTGCGAGCGGCGATCCCCGATTGCCGGGTTTATCCGGAAGATGCGACAGACGACCCGCGTTCCCTAAACGACACCGGATTCGTTTCACTTTTCAATGGACAAGACCTCGCCGGCTGGAAAGTCTCGGGCCCCGCCGGCTGGAGCGTTCGCAATGGCGCGGTGTTCGTTGACGGCTCCAAATCGGGAGAGTTGACCTGTGAACGGCAATTTGACGACTTCGAACTCACCGGTGAAGTCTTCACCACCGCGAAAGGGAACGGAGCCGTCCAGTTTCGGGTGTCGTCGCAGCCCATCGATAACGTCGTGGGACTCGGCGGCTACGAGTTCCAAGTCGCCGGATCGCAGGGAGACCCCGGTAAGAATTATACCGGCGGCCTTTACGAGGGCCTCCAGTCCGTCGTCCGTGTGAATCCGCCCGTTGCCAAGGACAGCACCTGGACGGCCATTCGCTTGCGCGTCGAAGGGACGCATCTGCAAGGCTGGGTCGACGGTCGACTCACGTTCGATGTGCGGGGCAAGCCGGAACGCATGGCCGGACGCGTGCTGAAGCTCAATTCGTTTGCCCAAGGTGGCGAGGTCGGCTATCGCAATTTCCGCATCCGACCGCTGACGCAATCCGCAAAAGTCGGTCCCCCCGCTGATGCCCGAACCTTTAACGGCCATTCCTACAAATTCTTTCCCGAACAATTGAGCTGGAAAGAGGCGAAGGCCCGTTGCGAATCGATGGGCGGACGCCTCGCGATGGTCGAATCTCTTGAAGAAAACGCCTTCGTGGCGGGCCTGGTCTCGGCGGCAGGCAAGGTCGATGCCTGGATCGGCGCGACCGATGAAGGATCGGAGGGCCAGTGGCGATGGGTCGACGGCCATTTGATGACCTGGACCAACTGGTTCAAAGACCAGAAGCAGCCCAACAACAAGGGGGGAGTCGAACACTTCGGCCTGATGTCGAACCAAAAGCTCGCCAATGGAAAGACGATCGGCTGGCAATGGAGCGATCAGCCGAACGAGTCGACCCAGCACCAGCCGGGTTATGTCTGCGAATGGGAATGATCCGTCTCATGGTGCCACGACCAACACGGCATGGATTTCAGGAAGGAGTGTGTGATGAGTGATAAACCGTACGGGCTGTCATACCTGTTCCGGAAGCATGCCTCGGATATCCTCGGGATGGTCCTGAACTCTTCGTATCGGGCACTGTTCGTGGGCGGCCTCATCATGGGTTTTCTTCCACCGGCAGAGGCCGACAGCCCGGCCGCGCCCCTGGCACGCTTCACCTTCAATGGGCACGCCCATAACTCTGCTTCCGGCAAAGCGGAGTGGGAACTGTTATTGACCGAATTTCGTGACGATGCCCTGTACCTGAACGGCGTGTACGAGTTCGGTCCGCATGCCGAACGTGGTTACCACGCGCTCTGCCGCACGCCGGATTTACAGTACACGGCGTTCACGGTGACACTTCGTTTCCAGGCGGAAAGCTTTACGGACGACCCCGCGACGATGGGATTGATCGTCGGTGGTCGAAATCATCGCTGGTTTGCCCTGGAACGATCTCGGGCCGGTCATCTGACCGTCATGTTCAACAATGGAGCCTTCCGCCACGAACTGATGAATACGAAGCTCAAGGCCGGGAAATGGACGGTGGTTTCGTGCGGCGTCGATCTGGCGGCAGGTCGAGTTGTTGTTCTCCTGGATGGCGCGCAAGTGGGTGACTTCTCGCTGCCCGAGAACTTCCGGCTGGAAGTTATCGGTTCGAAGTTCGAGGCGACCGACAAACTGTGGACCTTCGTGAATTACTCGAATACCAACCTGTTTCATGGTCTGGTTGACGAGCTGGTTATCCATAACCAAATGTTGTCGTCCGACGAGATGCGCGCCGAGTCTCAGAAACTGCCTCGAACCCGCAGCGAAGCGGATATCGCCTGCATGCAAGAGGATTCCGCCGCCGCGTTCCTAACTCCGGCCGAGCAGGAACTTTTGAATCGGGTTAGCCGCGAGCGTTTCAAGTATGGATTGCCGGCGCTGACAGCGAATCGCCAGTTGGCCGAAGCAGCACGCGGCCATGCGGCGAACATGGCACGGCAGCAGATCGTGAATCACACGCTCGACGGCATCACGTTCGACAAGCGGATCGACGCGACCGGATACCGGTGCTCCGCCGCCGGAGAGAACATCTGGTCCGCGGCGACCGCGGCCGAAGCGATCGCGGGCTGGATGGGCTCGCCCGGTCATCAGCGCAACATGATGAGCCAGGAATTTCTGGAAATCGGCGTGGGCATCGGTGTCAGCAAGTCCAGTCAAAAGTACCTGACACTGGTCTTCGGAACGCCCGACGCGCGGCCCCGTCCGCAAAAATGACCATGATCAAAAGCCGGCGATGTCATCGCCGGTCTTCAGGTTTCTGTTGACGGCGAACCCGGGTCTCAGCCTTGAGTCCTCATTTTCTGAAGGCTTTTGACTGCGTCCTCCCTATTCGTCAGCACCCACTTTGGGAGGGCTTCGACATAACTGCGGTCAGCCAGACTGAGCCGAGAGTTGTCCAAATCGCCGGACAACCACTGAATCAGCCATTCCAGATGGGACTCGTTAACCGCCCACAGACGATGCCCGCGCAGGGTTGAGGAAAACCAGAGTTCATACTTGTCCGTCGGTGCTTCTGATGAATCGATTACGTGCCCGCACTCCCCACAGGTGATTCTGGACGCTGCCAGTTTGGCCGTGGGCTCGCAATAAGTTCCCTTTATGCCGACCGCAGTCATCTGCGCTTCAGCTTTTTTCGAGCAGCGCGGACATTTGACTGCGTAAATCATCATGCTTCATCGGAATTCTGAGAATGACAAGTGATCCGTCACTCCGCCGGAAAAATCGTCTTCCAGTCCGCCTTCATATCGACCACCGTCCAACCCTTGGCCTTCGCTTCATCGAGGCCCTTGTCGAGCTGACCAACGATTGATTTGCGATCATACGCCCATTCGCGTTTGGCGTCGGTGTGGTGGACGAACAGGCAGAAGCGTTTGCCGGGGCCGGCGGCTGTCCATTGGAGCATTTGCAGGTCGCCGTCGGAGTTGCCGAAGGCGGCGATCGGGCGGCGGCCGATGTGCGAGTTGATGCCAACGGGCTTGCCGGCTTTGTCGTCAATGAAATCGACTTCCGGCAGGCGGACCAGCACCGGCGTTCCGTCGCGAATCTCGAATTTCGTCTTGATGCTGCTGCCGACGACTTGCTCGGGGGGAACGCCATACGTCTTCTCCGCGAAGACTCGCATGAACTCGACGCCGCCCCCCGAGACGATAAACGTCTTATAGTCATTGGCACGCAGGTATGTGAGCACCTCCAGCATGGGTTGATAGACCATCTCGGTGTAGGGGCGTCTGGTCGTCGGATGGCGTGCGGTGGCCAGCCAGTCGCGGACAGCCTGATCGAACTCATCGGTCGACAGGCCGGCGTGAGTTGCCATGACGATTTCCAAAATGGCTTTCTCTCCCTCGGCCAGGGCGGCCTTGGTCTCGCCCTTCAACAGCGAGGCGAATGGCTCCTTCTCTTTCCATTCGGGATGCTCGGGCGCAAGGGCCTTCACGCGATCGAGTGCAAAGAGAAACTGAAAGTACAACGGCTGCTCGGCCCATAGCGTGCCATCGTTGTCGAAAACGGCAATGCGTTCGGCCGGGGGAACAAAGTCGGGGCTCCCTTCCGTCGTCGTGGCCTCGACGAAGTTGAGGATGGCTGACTTCGCCGTGCCGTCGTTCCAGGAGGGAAGCGGATCGTCGGCCGCGAACAGACCGGCGCTTGTCAGGCACGAAGTGTAAACACACAGCAGAGCCGACAGCGATGTTCGGCACGGTCGAAGAGTCATTTCCATTTCCTCCCTGACGTCATTCGCAAAAAAACGCCGGCCGGACTTATGCCCGACCGGCGCAGCAAGACGGCTTCACCTAGTGGCTTCCGCCACGCTCCATCAATTGCTTCATGACGCTGTCGAGGTTAAAGCTGTCGGCTTTCTGCCTGGGCGGATATTCCTGGAAGGTCTCGAGAAACTTGCCCACGTAGGCTTGCGCGGGAACCAGCAAGAACACTCGATCGATCACCCAGTCGTAGTAAGTGTTCGAGGTGATGTCGGCTCGCTCGTAGGGGTCGGTCCGCAGGTTGAATATCTTCGGAACTCGCAGGTTCGTGAAGGGCTCCGCCCAAACCCGCAGCGTTCCGGGAGCGCGCTGTTCCAGGAACACGATCTTCCAGTTGTCGTAACGCAGCGCCGTCACCTGCTGGTCGTCGTTGCAATAAATGAACGACGCGCGCGGGCTCTTTTCCGCCTCGCCGGTCAGATAGGGAAGCAGGTTATACCCATCCAGGTGAACCTTATAGGTCATGTCGCCGGCCTGATACCCCGTGAGCAGCTTCTCGGTGATGTCGGCATCGCCGGCCATTGCGAGCAGCGTCGGCAGCCAGTCGTGATGACCGACGATTTCGTTGGAGATGGTTCCCGGCTTGATCTTGCCCGGCCAGCGGACCATGCACGGCACGCGATAGGCCCCTTCCCAGTTCGAGTTCTTTTCATTGCGGAAGGGTGTCATGGCCCCGTCGGGCCAGGAATTCATGTGCGGGCCGTTGTCGGTTGAGTACATGACGAAGGTGTTGTCGGCCACTCCGGCATCGTCCAGAGCCTTCAGAACCGTCCCCACGTTCTTGTCGTGGTCGATCATCACGTCGTGATAGACCGACTGCGCCTGGCCGGCTTGACCGATGCTTTCCGGCTTCGGGTGCGTGCGTAGATGCATGTGAGTGAAGTTCACCCACAGGAAGAACGGACCACCGGCCTTGGCCTGCCGCTTGATATAGTCGGCCGATCGTTCGGCGATCTCGTCGTCGATGGTCTCCATCCGCTTCCGGTTCAGCGGCCCGGTGTCTTTAATGGTCTGTTTGCCGACTTTCCCGAAGCGCGGATCGACGGTGGGGTCATCCACGTCGGTTGCTTTGCAGTCGAGCACGCCGCGAGGGCCGAACTTCTGGCGAAACGCAGGATCTTTCGGATAGTCCGGGTGCTCGGGTTCCTCTTCGGCGTTGAGGTGGTAGAGGTTGCCGAAGAATTCGTCAAACCCATGGACGGTCGGCAGGAATTCGTTCCGGTCGCCAAGATGGTTCTTGCCGATCTGTGCCGTCGCGTAGCCTTGGGCCTTCAACAGATTCGCGATGGTGGGGTCTTCCTTCTGCATCCCCGCCTTGGCGCCGGGCAAGCCAACTTTCGTCAGGCCGGTCCGCATGCCGTGCTGGCCGGTAATGAACGACGCCCGCCCGGCGGTGCAGCTTTGCTCCGCATAGTAGTCGGTGAACATCATTCCTTCTTTGGCGACGCGGTCGATGTTCGGCGTTTTGTAACCCATCAGCCCGTGCGTGTACGCGCTGATGTTCGACTGGCCGATGTCGTCGCCCCAGATGATGCAGATATTCGGCTTCTTTCCCGATTGTGCCGCCGCGGCCGCGACAATCAGGTTGTGGTTTGCCAGGGCCACTTGATCGGTGCGGCTCAGCCCGCTGCAACAGGTCTCCCGCGGTTCCTGGGCCGGGGCGGCCGGCTTCTCAATCGAGACAGCATTCCCGGTCGAGCCTTCGATCGACGTCTGAAGTTCCGCCGACGCGGCGAAATAGCCAACGAACGCGCCAATCGCGGCCGTGGCGAGGGATCTGGCGATCCAACTCCGGTTCATGAATCAGCTCCCTAAAGGTGCAGGTTCCCGTGAAGTCGTTACAACGCTTGACCAACTAACCGACTGTTCTATCGCGGCTTGACGCACCGAAACCCGACATGCGACATCCCGGTGTCGGGAGTGCAGCCATGTCGCGCGCTCGGGCGATACCGTGAGCAGTAACTGTCGTTACAAAGAAACGAGCCGCCGCGCTGACTGCGCTGAGACGTGAATGGTCTCATGGAATCGTGACTGTCGCCTGGCCCGCCGGGGTTGAGAGTAATTTCGGCTGGTGAAGATTTCGAGTAGAAATCTCGCGAATACCAATCGCTGCACCATTCCCACACGTTGCCCGCCATGTCATACACGCCGTAACCGTTGGGGGGAAACGATTTCACAGGAGCCGTGCGCGCGTAGCCATCAACGGCCGTGTTGCCATTTGGAAACGTCCCGGTCCACAGGTTGGCCTGCGGAGTTACCTCGTCAAAAGGTTCGTGCCCCCAGGCATAAGGAGCTTGTTCCAATCCGCCGCGAGCGGCGAATTCCCATTCGGCTTCCGTCGGCAAACGCTTTCCCGCCCATTTTGCATAGGCGACCGCGTCGTCCCAGGAGACATGAACGACGGGGTGGTCCTCGCGCCCCGTCAAGTCGCTCTCTGGACCTTCTGGATGACGCCAATTCGCGCCGGGCGTCCATTTCCACCAGCCGGACACGTCATTCAGCGGAACGGGATGATCGGGCGGCGAGAAGACCAGTGATCCGGGAACGAGTATGTCCGCGGGCGGTGCCGGTGTTCCCGGCGGCGACTGTGCGAGAATCTCTTCGACCGTGGGTGCCCGCTCGGCGGTGGTCACATATCCGGTCGCCTCGACGAACACGCGAAACCGTGCATTCGTCACTTCGGTCTCGTCGATCCAGAAGCCGTCCACGCGTACGCGATGGGGCGGCCCCTCATCCGGCCAGGCTTGTTCCGAGTCGCTCCCCATGACAAACTCCCCGCCGGGGATCCACACCATATCGGGAGGCGCTTGGCCGGGAGGGGTGAACTCGCCTGCCGGAACTGTCGGGGCTTCCAGATTCGATGGCGGCTGCACTGCAAATCGCCGTAGCGAATAGGTGACGGCGAACGCGGACAGTCCAAGCACGACGAGGAGCATCGTCGTCGCGAGGGATTTCATCACGGCTGCCTGAATGAGACCAGCGACCGACTTGTCGTCCGGGCCGAGAAGGGAAGAGCGGTCTGGCTGAATGCGGGGACTGCCTCGACCTCTGACATCGATTGATGCGTTCGAGGTTAGCCGCGAATGCGTGAAAAGAAAAGCGGCATTGGGGCGCGAACCCATGAGAAGGCCGCGGTAGACAGGTATTAGCCGGCCTTAGAACCGAATGCCGATCCCGACGTTGCTGAAGAAGTTCGCGGCGTCTTCGTTCAGTCCCCAGCCGACACGCACGCCGATCTCACAGTCGTTCGTGATATAATAGTGAACGCCTGGGCTGAAGTATTGCGGAGTTAAGGCGTCCGCACGGTTCTGAGTGAACAGCCCGAAATACTCGGCATGAACATTCCAGCGTTCGCCGACGGGAATCTTGAGGACCGCCGAGGGCGCCCATTCGTTGTAATGGTCCTCTTCCTCGGCAAGCACCAGATAGCGGACCGCAAAATCGAGCATCCAGCGATTCGGAAGTTCCCAGCCGAAGACATAGCCCAGGTTGAGCAGCGAGTGGTTGTCGGGACCGGCTGTCGGCGTCGATCCCTGCACGATGAACGCGCTCCGCGGCAGCCAGTCGCTCTGCTCCGTCACGGCGAACTTGATGCCATACAGTAGTGAGGCCTCTTCCTCGATACCGCTCGCTTCTTCATCGCTTACCAGATCGGTGGAGCTGATCGAGCCGCCGCCGCCGATTTCGTAGTTCCATCCCAGGCGAAGTTCGACACGATCCGTCACGCCGATGCGCGTGAGAATCTCCGGGAAACTATGCGAATCGGGGCGGCCTCGTAGATCGAGCATCGAATACGACGACTCGAAGAGAACCTGGCCGCGCTTCAGAACGGTGGTGGCCGGCGTGAACGAATCGCGATCGGTTTCCAGCTTGTCGTCTTCTTCGCTCTCCGCCTCTTCAGCGCTCGATCCGAACAGCGATCGATCGGACACGAAATCGCGGACGTCGGCAAAGTCTTGCCCGCGAGCCGGCGCGCCACGAAGCAGTCCCGCCAGGACCACCAGACACAGCGCCGCGCGACTTGAGCAGAGAACACGAAACATGAGGAACGCGATCCGTCGCAGTCTCGATCCGGACGTCGGGTAGAACTTGCTCAGAACGTCAGCTTGCCGCGCAGACCGACAACCACGGCGTCGTCAAACGCCTCGATTCCGGACTGAATCCACTGAATGCTCGGTGTAATCGCCATCCACTTCGTGGCGTTGATCTTGTAGAAGAGCTCCACACCCTGGCCGTCGCCCAGAGTCACGAATGGCGCGAGCGAATCCCGCAGGTCGCTGCTGCCCTCGAGGTAGTAATAACCGACACCGAACTCATCTTGAGGTCGCACCTCCCAGGGGACATTTCCGCTGACACCGAACGAAATGGTCCATTCCAGGGGACTCGTCGAGTCGTCGGCGATACCGGTCTGGCCGAACACGCCGAACGTCCGAGTCGGGTCGTCTTCGTTGACCCACAGCGTCTGGTCGAAATTGTAATAGAACGACCAACTGCCGCTTTCCCGTCCCGGCACTGCTTTGACTTCGGGCGGAAGTAACAGCAGCGGCGTGTCGGCGATGGAAGTGTATTGCCGGCTGCTCCACGTCGCCCCAACGATCTGATGTCCGGGTTTTCCGAAAAACGACGTACGGACGCGGCCTTCGCCCAGAATGACGGCTCCCTGGTCGAAGGGGTCGTCAAGAACCGAGTTGGTCGAGTGGTTGACGGCATCCAGCACGAGGAGCGTCAGCACCGGCTCGCCTTCGTCGAGCACAACCGCCCCGAAGCCGAGTGACGAGTAAGGGGCCGTTCTAGCGAGCGCGGTATTGAAGACCAATGCCCCATTCTGAAACCGATCGACACCGCGGCCACTGCCGTAATTCAAGAGATACCCGTCCAGCAGGTTCAACTTGCCGCCAAACACGGCGAACGACTCGGAAAAGGCCTGGGTGACTTTGAACCCGGTTAATCCCGAGATGGTCTCACCCGGAGCGGGGAGATTCATTGCCATGGTCGACGGAACGATGGCTCCGGTGAGGCCCGAGACATCTTCGCCATAGCGCGTTTCGCCGTGAATATCCAGAAAGAGTCCCTGCCGACCGAACGCCTTCTCGCCATCGACTTTCGCGAAGTAGTCGTTCCGGCCGCCGAACTGAAAGGCCTGTTGACGCCCCCCGGAGGTGGTTCCCTGGTAGAACAGCGTTGCTTCGGTCCATGCGTCAACGCCGTGCTCGGCAGCCGCCGGACGGACGCCGCCCACATCGCCCAGGAGTCGATCACGGGTCAGCCAGTCGGACTCACCACACTCCTCGAACCACTCACCGGCCCGCGCGGCTGACGAGCAACTCGCGATGATCGCGAGACTGACGATCCAGGTAACAGCTTTACAACGGTCGCGATCGGTCCAACGGAGCGAGTCGATACCAGGGAGCATGGTTCCATCCGCTTGAATTCGTGCGTTCTTCAATGAGACGCACAGCGAATTCCATCGTCACCCCGTGAGACGGCTCTGCGTCGTCGAGGTCTTTTCTTCCGACAGTTTGCCGCTCCATCTGGACAAGGTGACGGTTGCGGGAAGTCTTCCGGTCTCAACGCAATCGCGAGCCCGACATGCGAGCGGCAGAATCTGCCGATGGCCGAGTGGTTCGCCATGCCGTTGACCTAACGACTACGCCCACATCTTGCCGATGCGGCGGCGGATATCGGCGGTGGTCATCTCGCTCGTCGGGAGGCCGGATTCGCGATCACCGTGCGTCTGGCGGGCCGCCACGGTGGAGAACTTGGGCAGCAGTTCATCCGGAATAAAGCGCGTGCGCTGCGAAAAGGCATGGGTGTCGCTTCGTCCGCGCGCCGCGAAGTAGTAGCGCTGCGGATGCATCACGTGCAGATGCGTCTTCGCGCGAGTCAGCGCGACATAGAACAGTCGGCGTTCTTCTTCGATTTCCTCTTCCGATCCCGTTGCCATGTCGGACGGAATGTTTCCATCCGCCGCGTGCAACACGTAGACGGCTTCCCACTCCAGACCCTTGGCCGAATGAATGGTGCTGAGCGTCAGCCAGTCTTCGTCCAGGAGCGGGTCGGCGGCGAAGTCTTGCGTGGAACTCGGCGGGTCGAGCGTCATTTCGTTGAGGAACGTCGCGCGCGAATCGAACCGCCCAGCCAATTGTTCGAGTTGTTCCAGGTCGCGGGTTCTCACGAACGCATCGTCAAATTTCTGCTCCAGGAGCGGAGCATAGAAAGTCCGCACGTGATGAATCTCCACGCCCAGTTCCAGCGGCTTGCCGGTCTGGCGGGAAAGGACGGTCATCAATGTGACGAACACCGGCCAATGCAAGGCGGCCGCCGCGGGGGGGTTGTAATCGCTCCAGACCCGAAAATTTCCTTCGGCCTGCCGCAAATCATCCACGAGTTGCGCGGCTTTCCGGGGGCCGATGCCAGGGAGCAGAAGGAGAATGCGCAGGGCGGAAACACTGTCGCGCGGATTTTCAGCCAGTCGCAGAAAGGCGAGGAGATCCTTCACATGCGCCGCCTCGACGAACTTGAGGCCGCCATATTTATGAAACGGGATGTTTCGCCGCGCGAGTTCAACTTCCAGCCCCAGGCTGTGGTGCGACGCGCGAAACAGGACAGCCTGTTGCCGCAGGTCGATCCCGGTTTCTCGCAGGGCGAGGACATTCTCGATGACCGAATCGGTCTGTTCGTCCTCGTCCAGGCATGTCACCAGTTTGGGGAGGGGGCCCTCGATCCGGTTCGACCACAGCGTCTTCCGGTGACCTTCGCGGGCCAGCGCGATCACGCCGTTCGTCGCGTCGAGCAGTTTCTGCGTGCTGCGGTAATTCTGTTCGAGCGGGACGACAGTCGTTCCCGGGAACTGCTCGGGAAAGTCGAGAATGTTGCGGACCGTTGCTGCCCGAAACGAGTAGATCGACTGGGCGTCGTCCCCCACGACGGTCAGGCCCTCGCCGGACGGGCACAATCCGCGAATGATCTCGGCTTGGAGCGTGTTCGTGTCCTGGTACTCGTCGACCAGCACGCAGTCGAACTTCTTCCGCAGCACCTCGGCACAGGCCGGTTCCTGCGTCATGGCATGCCAGAACAGCAAAAGGTCGTCGTAATCGAGCGTCTGCTGACGTTCTTTGCGATCGGTGTAGGCCGCGAAGAGTTTCTTCAAGCCTTCCTGCTGTTCGAGAACCCAGGGGAAGACGGTCTTGAGGATCGGCTCCAGCGGTTTCTGAGTATTGACGCAACGGCTGTAGATATCGAGGCAGGTCCCCTTCAGGGGAAATCGTTTGTCACGTTTGGGAAGCTCGAGTTCGCTCCGCAGGACGTTCATCAGGTCTTCGGCGTCGCTGCGGTCGACGATCGTGAATTCGCCGGGCAGCCCGATCATTTGCCCGTATTGACGCAGCAGCCGTGTCGCGACGGCGTGAAAGGTTCCGCCCCAGACGCCGCGCCCCGTCATGGGCGTGGTTCCCGGCAGTTGCCGCCAACGGGCGACCAGGCTGTCGACCCGCCGCAGCATCTCGGCCGACGCCCGACGGGTGAACGTCAGCAACAGAATGCGGCCGGGATCGGTCCCCTCGGCGATGAGGGAGGCTACCCGATGGGCCAGAGTCGTCGTCTTTCCGGTCCCGGCTCCCGCGACAATCAACAGCGGCCCCGCTCCATGCCGCGCGGCTTCCCGTTGCCGGGGATTGAGATCGCCCAGCAATTGATCGAGAGACTCGGCGAGTGTCGTCCGTGACATGACAGCACAACATCGGATTGTAAAGACGAAATCGGGCGACCCCGCCCTGAAAACCAGTCTGCGACCCCGCCCGCGCTCCGTCAAGAATGGCACCCCCCTAGCCGCGACCCATCGGGGAGCGCTTCCCCCTCTTGACCATCAACCGTAAATCCTCAACCACTCCGCGCACCGTCCCGCCATAGGACGAGGGGACGCAACGAGCTAGCCCGCGAGCGGAGCCCATCCGTCCGCGCCGGAAGCGCCCTCTCCCGGGCCTGATCAGGGCCCAAAATCCCGGGGACGTCCACGGCCTCCCCGGGAAACCGCGCACGAAGTGCGCGCAGTCTGACGTCAGGCAATCCATCGCACACCAGTGCGAACCCTGATCGATGGCAGCAGGAACTCCGGCGGCCCGGCCTCAAAACCCGGCCGCCGGGGAACCCCGGCGAAAAAACTCTCTTCATTCTCTTCTTCCCCACGCATCGCCCCATCAGGCGACAGCGCCATTCCCCGCGCGCTCTCTTCTCACCAACCACTATCCACCAACCACCAATCACTCTCTCCCCATCCCCCTCTCCCACTCCCCGGCTCTCCCCCTCACACATCATGAACACGCCCGATTCCTCCGATTCACGCTTGCGAATCGTCCGGCCGTACAGGAATCTGGTAACCAACTTCGGGGAAGTACCTATCTGGTGAGGAAAATTCATGATGCGATCGCTGCGCGGTGCCGTGCTGGTGCTCTTTTCCTGTGTTGCCCCTCTGGCGGCACAAAACACCACCAATTTTCCTCATCTGGGTGAAATTGTCCGGCTCGATCCGGCGTTCGACAAACTGATCGGCCCAGACGCGGTCATCGAAGTGCTAGGCAGTGGATTTGAGTGGTCCGAAGGTCCGGTCTGGGTTCCCGAAGGGCAGTCGGGCTACCTCCTGTTTTCCGACATCCCTCGCAACAGCGTGATGCGCTGGGATTACGGCAAGGGAGTCAGCCTGTTCCTCAAGCCATCGGGCTACACGGGAGCCGTTGAGTATGGCAACGAACCGGGCTGCAACGGCCTGATGCTTGATCCGCAGGGTCAACTCGTCTCGTGTGAACATGGCGACCGCCGCGTGTCGATCCTGACCAAAAATGGCGGAAAGCGGACCCTGGTCGACAACTATCAGGGGAAGCGGCTCAACAGCCCGAACGATGGCTGCTTCAAATCGAATGGCGACCTCTACTTCACCGATCCTCCCTACGGCCTGCCGGGCAACTTTGACGATCCCCGCCGGGAACTCGATTTCTGCGGCGTTTATCGACTTCAAATCGGCAAGGACGGCGTCAACAAGACGACGCTCCTGACCGACGGTTTGACACGACCGAACGGCATTGCCTTTTCGCCCGACGAGAAGTTCCTGTACGTCGCCCAGTCCGACCCCAAGGCTGCCATCTGGAAGAAGTTCCCCGTCAAAGAAGACGGCACGCTCGGCGAGGGGAAAGTTTTCTTCGACGCGACCGAATACGTCGGCAAGCACAAGGGGTTGCCGGATGGTCTGAAGGTCGACAAGGCGGGCAACGTCTGGGCGACCGGGCCGGGAGGCGTGTGGGTGTTTTCGCCGGAAGGCAAGCCCCTCGGCCGTCTCGACACGAAGGAAGCCACCGCCAACTGTGCGTGGGGTGATGACGGCACGACGCTGTACATCACCGCCGACATGTATCTGTGCCGCGTCAAAACCCTGACGCGCGGCGCGGGCTGGTAACCGAGTCCATTTCCGGTCGTTCGCCGACAGGGCCATGGCGACGGCGTCCGGAGTCAGACTGACCATGTCGACTCAGAATCAGACACCACTTGTGGTGATGGTGGGATTGTTCTTAGCGGTCACAGCATTTCTCATCGGGCAAAGGCTCGATGACGTGATGGCACCGGCTGAGAGTGATGCCGGCCCCGTCATTGACTGGTCGCAATATGACCTCGTCGACTTGACGTACGCTTTCAACAGCCAGACCCCTTACTGGCCGGGTGAAAACTACAAGCCGTTCGAGCTGACGACGATCGCCACCCTGGAAGACAACGGAGTGCTCTCGAAGGCGATCTCGCTCCCGGAGCATCTGGGGACGCACCTGGATGCCCCCAATCATTTCGAAAGCGGCCAGCCCTCAGCCGAGAAGATCCCGGTCGAGACTTTTTTCGGTCCGGGCGTGGTGATCGATTTGTCATTGAAGGCGGAAGTCGACCCCGACGTGCTGTTATCGCGCGAAGATGTCGATGCCTGGGAAAAAGAGCACGGCCGCGTCCCCGACGGAGCGATTGTTTTGCTGCACACCGGCTGGGGCCGGTTCTGGACCAACTACGAGCGGTACAAGAACCAGGATGCGATGGGGACACTCCATTTCCCGTCCTTCTCGGCCGAGGCGGCCCGCTTTCTGATCGACGAGCGAAATTGCAAAGGGCTGGGAATCGACACACTGAGCATCGACCCCGGCACGTCAAAAGATTTCGCGGTCCATCACCTCGTCAACAAGGCGGGTCGTTACGGGCTTGAGAACGTCGCCCAGCTCGACAAGCTCCCCGCCAGCGGTTTTGACATCATCGTCGCCCCGATGAAAATCGAAAACGGCACCGGCGGCCCGACCCGCATCTTCGCCGTGGTTCCCAAAAAGTTGCCGCCCGCTCAATAATGCAGAGAGCGGAAAGCTGAAGGCGGAAAGCGGAATGCCAAACAGGCAAATCGCGGACCGCCATTCTTTGTCTGGCTCTCCGCTTTCTGCTCCAGGCTTTCCGCTCCTCAAGGGCTCTCGCATGCTTCCCCTGGTGTTGGCGATCAGCGGTGCCAGCGGCGCGGTCTTTTCGGTCCGGCTACTGGAAGTGCTGCTCGCGGCGGGGCGCGATGTCCATGTGACGATCAGCCCGGCGGCCACGGATGTTTTTCGCCAGGAACTGAAATTGGAACTCGACCTGCGCGATGTTCGGCTGGAGCAGTTGCTCTCCGACCGCGACGCGTTAGCAGTCGATCATCCGTTACGAGTTGTCGCCCCGCCGCGATTGGCCGCGCCCCTCACCGGGACGTATCGTTATCACCCGATCCGGGACTACGCGGCCGGAATCGCGAGCGGATCGTTCCGCACGGCCGGCATGGTGATCTGCCCGTGTTCCACGGGAACGCTGGCAGCCGTCGCGACGGGCTTGTCGCAAAACCTGATCCACCGCGCCGCCGACGTCCATCTGAAAGAACGCCGCAAACTGATCGTCGTCCCCCGCGAAACACCGCTCAGCAGCATCACGCTCGGCAACATGAAAACCCTCGCCGACCTGGGCGTGGTTGTCCTCCCCGCGATGCCGGGGTGGTATCACGAACCGACCTCGCTGGGTGACCTCGTCGACTTCGTCGTCGCTCGCATCTGCGATCAACTGGGCGTCGAGCACAAGCTGGGACGGCGGTGGAGTGAGGGGTGACAATTCTCGTAATGCACTCTCAATGTGAAAGATCCGAACGTGTGCCACTGGCTCCGCCAGTGTATCTTGTTATGGACAATACTTAAGACGCACTGGCAGAGCCAGTGGCACACGAACATCAAGCCGTGGCAAAACACTATTCTCGAATCAACCGCACCGTGCGCAAATCTAACAACGCGGGCAGGGGCCTTGCGCCGGGCTTGAGCGTGATGGGCTGCACGCCTGAACTAAGTTCAATCGTGCCGATTTCCGCGCGCTGATAGTCATCCCAATTTGCTGTTGGTTTGACCGTCCACGAGAGTTGGCCGGCCGGCGTGACCGCGAGGAGGCGGTGGCCGGCGGCCTGGGGGTCGCAGGCGTATTCGATTTCCACGCGGTAGCGGCCGCTGGTGGGGACGTCGAGGGTCCAGGTGACGAAGTCGTCGGCGCTGCTCCACCAACCGAGGTTGTTGTACTTCGGCTCGATGACGATCGTCGGCCCATAGACTTCGCACGTTGCCGGGGTGAGGACGAACGAACCGTTGTCGCTGGCGGCGACGCGCTGCGCGGTGTTACCGGGGAACGTCTTACGGAGTGGTAAAGGGACATTACCGCGAATGAAGGCCGCGAGGTTCGCGAGATCGGCGGGCGTGATCTCTTTTTCGAGACCCTCCGGCATGAGCGATTTGTTCACGGACCAGAGGTCTTCGATTTCGCTGCGAAGCAGGGAGACGGTTTTCGCTTCCGCCGCGAGCAGCGACAGGCTGTTCGCCGACTCGGCTGATAGTAGCCCCGTGTGAACCTGACCGGTGGTCGTTTCGACGCCGAATTGCAGGAACTTGGCTTCAACGGCCCGGTTTGGGTCGAGAACGGCCGTCACCAGCGCGGTCACGCTTTTGTCGGTGAGAGCCGCCAGATCGGGGCCGACGGCGTGACCGAGTTCGCCAAGCTTATGGCACTGCGCGCAGCGCTTGGCGAACAGTTCACGACCGGCAGCGGTCTGCCCCTCGGCTGGCATCGTCCGCAGGTACTCGGCGACGATCGCGCCGCGATTCAAACTGTCCGTGGTCTGGAGGGATGACTCCGCCAGTTCGCGGACTCCGGCGTCACGATGACTGCGAAGGAACTGGGCAGTCTCGGCGTCGATGTTCGCCGGCGTCAGGGGACCGGCTTTAACGCCGTCAAGGAAAGTCTTCGCGACGTCGACTCGACCGAGGAGCGACTGGCGGGCCGTTTCGCGAAGAGCGGGGGACAATCGCGGCCACGATTCGACCAGCAAGGCTGCCGCTTCCTGGGCCGGCAGACTGGCGGCCAGTTGCAGCGCGGCCTGGCGTAACTCCGGGGCTTCAGTCGGCTGCAACCACTGTGGTTCGAACTTCAGCGCGGGATTCGTCCAGCCGGCCAAACGGAGCGCTTCGGCCCGGCGGCTGACGGCGATGTCCCGATTGCCAATCAACAGGGGCAATTCGCTTAGCCACTTCGTCCATTGGTCCGCGAGTTCGGGTGTCGACTCGGACGTCCGCTGTTTCCATTTGCTCCAGCTCTCGTTTTTCCGGCGGATGCTTTCGATCCACGTCGTCACGGCCTCCCATCGCCAGGGTTCGGCCTGTTGAGGAGGTTTGGCGAGCAGGAAGCGCGAGAACGATTCCATGGTCGCTGTCTGATTCATGGCGATGGCGCAGGTCAGCAGGGGTTCCAACGTGGGGTGACTCCGCTCGTCCACGCCGGGAGCTGAGAGGAGTGCGGCCGTCAGTCGCGGCAGATTCTCTTCGTTGACGGAACTGAGCGCCATCGCGCGGATGTCTGGATCATCTTCGTGGAGCAGCAGGCGAGCCAGTGCGTCGGCCGCCTGATGGCCGTACCAAGTGCCCAATGTCGCCGCCAGTTGCAGCCGAACCCAGGGATGTTCATCGTCCATCAGCCGGATCGCATCGGGGGCCGGGTCTTCCGGAGAGCGATCGTCCTCGGAAAGCAACTGAGGCGAATGCTCGGCGAAGCGAACGGCGTGCATGCGGACCCCGGGATGCGGGTCCGTCAGTGCAACTTTCATTTCCCTGCTAAAAAGGAAGCCGATTCCCTGCAACGTGTAAAGCACCTGCACGCGCACCTCGGGAAGCATCGAAGTACGGAACAACTCGCGCAGGGCTCCCGTGCAGGCCAACTTATCTTCATTCGACCACCTCAGGTCGCGCACACGCTCTATGATGAGTTGCTGGGCCATGTCGCGCTGCCAGCGACTCGGGGAGTCCATCGCGGCGACGAGTTCCACGGGCGTCATACGTTCGAGTCGGGGGACCGCACGCGGCGTCATTCCGTTCGGAAAGATTCGCCACAAGCGGCCCTTGTCGTCGCCGTCGCGGACATTCAACCGTTCCTGCCACTCCAAAGGAATCCATTGCGGATGCTCGATCACCAGCCGGTACATGTCGGCGACCCACAACGCCCCGTCGGGCCCCATCCGCAATTGCGTCGGCCGAAACCAGTTGTCGGTCGAGGCCAGAAACTCCGACGACTCTTCTCCAGGGAGCCGACGACTGCTGAAGCGAATTCCGCTCGTATCGACCACTTCGCAATGAACCAGGTTATGGACGGGTTCGGAGGAGAAGGAGAGGGTCGATGGTTGAGGGTTGATAGTTGATGGTTGGGAAGACGCAGAATCTTTTGCCTTTGCCATCAACCTTAAACCATCAACCATCGACCACTCTCCACTCACCATTGATCCGCAGGCCGACGTGAACCGATTCGCTGTGTGGAAGTCGTTGAAGCGGGTGAGGGTTTTGCTGACGGGGTAGACCGGGGCGTTGCCAGGTTGTTCGGAGACGTCGTGCCGGTTATCGGGGGTCGGGAGGTGGGGGTTGCGAGCGAGGTAGTCGTCGTCGAGGACGTATTGCCACAACGGGCGGCTGTTGTTGTTGCCGAACCAGTGGCCGAAGTCGTCGCGGGCCCGGCCGAACTGGGTCTGGCCGCTGAGCGCTTCCATCTTGCCGGTCTCCGGCTGGATGCGCAAGTCGCGGCCGCGAATGTCGAGGGTCTGGCCGGTTTTCGTCGAGCGAATCGTGCCGCCGGAATCTCCATTCGCGAGATACAGCCAGCCATCCAGACCCCAGGTGAAACCATTCACGCGATGCTGCTGGTTCCCTTCGCCGAAGCCGGTGTAAAGCACCTCGCGGACATCGGCTTTGCCATCGCCATCGGTATCGGCGGCGAAGAAGATGTCCGGGGCAGCCGAGACGAGAACGCCGTTCTTCCAGGGATGGACCCCCGAGGGAAACGACACGCCCTCAAGGAACAACGTCGACTTGTCATATCGACCATCGTTGTCGGTGTCTTCGAGATAGCGGATACGTCCGCCGGGTTGGCCGCGTCCATCCATTCCGTTGGGATAGTCGGCCATCTCGGCCACCCACAGCTTGCCATCCGGCCCCCACTGAAACGCGACGGGGTCTAACACCAGCGGCTCATGAGCCATGAGTTCAACCGTGAACCCCGGCCGCACGCGCATCGACTGAATGGCCGCCTTCGGCGTCTTCGCGGCCGGCATCCGGTCTCCCAGGAGCTTGTCGAAATCCCAACTGACAATGAGATTCGGCAAATGAGCCGTGTCTTCGTTCATCCAGTGCAGAGCGCGATCGCGAACGAAGAAGCCGTTGTCGGTCCCATCGGCCCGGACGATCGGCGGGAGTTCCTCACTGGCAGGTTTGTCGCCGCGCTGGCCGGAGAGAAGTTCGATCGACCAGCCTTTGTCGAGCGATTCAAAGAGCCAGGCGCCGTAAAAACTCACATCCGAAAAAACGATGTCGAGCTGGCCGTCTTCGTTGATGTCGACGAAGCGGAGCGCCTTCGCGAGGCGTGCGGGGGGAGTGAGGGGAGTGAGTTGCAGGCTGGACGGTAATGTCGCCGTCACCGGTCTCCATTGCCCCTGGTTGTCCTTCTGTTGAAAGACCTGAACGACGTAGGCGACGCCGACGTTCCCGGGAGAGAACTGACGGAACGTCCCGCCGCGGATGAGTTCGTCCGTTCCGTCACCATCAAGATCGCGAAGAAAGAGGAACTCGACAGGGAACGGGAGAGGCAGGTTCTTGAGAAACTCTCCGGGAAGATAGGGGTGCGGCGTCAGGTCCGACGAAGACGTCGGAACCACTGGGTGACGCAACCACTCATGTCGATCATCGTCCCAGACCGCCGTTTCCTCAGACGACGTCACATCCAGGTCTCCATCGCCGTTCCAATCAATGAGTCGAACAGTCGTACCGGACCCCGTCGAGTCGCGGAGTGACTTTCCGTTGAGCAGATTCTTGTTCAACCGCTCCAGCGCTTCCTTGAACGTCAAAAACTTCACCTTCTTCCCATGCCTGGCAACGGCATGGTCGATGAGTTCATTCACCTGCTCAGCCTGAATCCAGCCGTGGGGGTGGAAGACGAGGTTCAACACCCCCTGCTTGATGACGGTGATGTCGAGAGCCGCCTTCAGGTCGTCGACTGTTTTGGGGTTGTTCGGCTGGTGGAGGAAGTTGGCTTCCCAGTCGCTCGGCGTCATGCAGGGGAATTCCCAGCACATGCCGTCGATGACGTACGGGTAGGGATAGTTCTCGACGTAGTTGACGAACCGGTCGTGGGTCACTTCGCCGCGCTTGAGGCCCTTGGGGAAGTACTTGCGGAAGCGCTCCTGGCCGTCGGCATCGAACAGAAGCTCGCGGGGAATCTCGGGATCGTCGGCCGTGTAGACCTGGAAGACCGACGAGCTGATCTGCAGGAATTTGCCGTTCGGCGTCGTCTTGTTGAAAATCTCCTTGTAGAACCGCGGGCTGACGGTGTTCAGCGAGTCGCAACACGGCATGCGGTAGGCGACTGGCGTGTTGTTGGGGATCGAGAACATCAGGTCGACGCACTTGTCGTACGTCCCTTTCGCCCGGGCGAAGTCTCCTTCCTGGAGCAGTGGGCAGGGATGGTCAAACGTGTGGACTTCGAGGCTCAGCCCCTCTTCGAGCCACGTCTGAAGCCGCGGATCCTCCGGCTTGACGGCACACGTCATGATGCTGACCGGCGCGCGGCCGTCGATCTGCTTGAGCCGCTGCAGGATCGGCCGCAGGTAGCTTTCGTACTTCGCCGTGTCGCGCATGTCGTCGATCGCCAGGATGACGACGGCTTCGACTCCCTCATCCCCCACCCACTGCGGCGTGGTCAGCTTGGGGAACTTCGTGTGGGGATAGTAAATGTCGTGCCCATCGAGATAAGCGAGCCGATTGCCGTCCACCGGACCGGCGGTCAAAGCCGCCAGCAACATCCACGCCATCGCGTTCATTCGTTGACTCCCGATTGCCGCCCTCGATCCGAACAGGCTGAACGGACATGGTGACAGCGCGCGGTTGCCCGAACAATCCTCGATGCGGCCTTCCTCGCGAGGATTAGGCGGCGACCGTGTCGATTCGGTCAGCCATGGTCATCGTTTTTGTGCTGACAGGATGCTACTTGACGACTTCCAGATATTGCTGCCACTCACTCGGCGGGAAGTCACCTTGCACGATGAACGAAGAGTCCACGGGAGCCATCAGCTTCGGTGTCGCGATGACCTTGCCATTGAGAACGAGGGCAAGCGTGCCCCCCGGCACGGCCATGGCAGCATTCATCGCAGCGGCCCCCGTCGCATCCAGGTCGACACGCAGCGCAGGGGTTGGATTCGCATCCGGTCCGTGCAGTTCGATCTGGGCGAGCTTCACGTTCGCGGCGGTCACGATGGGCGGATTGACCAGATGCAGCGTCTTCCCCTGCTGGGGATCCGGCAGGGCGAATGTATTCGCCCCGGGCGCGGGCGCGGCCGCGATCGCATGCACGTCGAAAGTCACACCGCTCTTAAAGGTAGTCTTGGGCGGCGCGCAGCCACCGACCATGCCGATGACAAGCAGTAGCGCAAACAGTCGAGCAGGCATTGTTCGACTCATTTCTGGAAATTGTCACGCAGATGGGCGAACAGACTTGAAGGTGAATGACTTCAGCGTAAATCGAAAGGTGTGTCAGAGCGAGCGGGAAACTGGCGAGAGGGGATTTGGTGTCCGAGTCGGCCGACGACACCGCGGCTGTTGATACGGACGGGTCTGAACTTGCCACGAAATAAAACGACCCCGCGCCGAACAAGTCGACGCGGGGCGTGCGGGCTAGGAATTGGTCGAAGAGTCGCCGTTTAGCGGCGGGCTCCTCCTTCGAATTTGCTGCTGTTGATGACCTGGCCGGTGGCACGTTGCGGGGCACTCCCCTTGGTCGGCGAACTGGCCGGGCTCTCGGCTGCCGGATCGCTCTGGCTCGGCGAGGCCCAGTTGGTCGTGGCCCAGTGCGGATAGGTGGCGGCGACGGTCTGGCCCAGGTCGTCGAGCGCGTCGCGGAACAGACGGGTGCTGATGCCCGCGTTCGGCATGATGCGCTGCAGCACGAACCGGCGATTCGTCGGAATGTAGGCGAAGAACTTGCCCATGCCGAGTTTGTCGTTGTCGGCCAGCAGGCGCAGGAGCGCCGTGCGGGGGACGTCGGCTGCCGACTTCGGAAGCTCGTCCAGCCACGCCATGATCCAGATGGACGTGGCGTCCTGACTGAGAACCGACGACATCGACAGCACCCACTCTTCCCCTTCGACGATCGACTTGAAGCCGAAGTCGTAGCGGGTTTCGGTCCGCTTCGCTTCCAGCCCCAGCGCCTTGAGGAGCAGACCGAGCGATTCGTTGGTCAATTCGCCCTTGGCGGCGGGCTTGTCTTGGGCCGCTGCCACGAGGGGGACGGCCAACAGGCCGCCAGCCGCGCCCAGCATGGCCCGACGGTGAATGGGATTGGTCATGGTCGACACTCCTTTGTCGCTGGTCACGAAAACGCCCGGCCCCGCATAGCCAGGTTCAATATCCCTAACACAACCGGTTGTGCCTGTCAGAAACACCTGAAAATCCAGGCATACACCTTCCGGCACAGAGGTTGTGTTAGAATCTTTACTGATCCGGAAGGCTTCCGATCGCCCCGGTGATTCGCCGACACGACCTGGTGTGGTCGAGAGTTCGCCCATTCGCCGGTCGCTAACCAAACAGCGACTTGAGGCAAATTTGCGACCACGTCTCGAATTGCTCGATTTCGCGCACCAGCTCTGACGGTTGTGAGAATCCTGTCTCTAGGATCGACTCTTCCCGTGGGCGAACTTTCGCCGAGTCGAGATCGAAAATGTGAACAATCCCCAAATGGACCTGGCCGACGGGTGTCTCATCGTCGTTAATGAGCCCGACGCAGGCGTCGCGAAAGCCTGATTCTAGAAAGACTTCCTCGTCGATCTCGCGGTGCATCGCCTCCAGGTAACGGCGGTCGCCGCTCATTCTGTCAGTCGAAGAAATGTGCCCCCCGATTCCGACCGACCGCTTGCTGTGCAGGCGTCCTTCTCCACCCGCCTTGCCACGACGGTAATGAAACAGCACCCCGTCGCAGCGAAACAGGCAGTAGGGAATGAGCTGCTTGTAGCTGGGGTCGTCCTCGACCTGGTTGCGGGGGCGGAAACTCGTGTGAGCAGGATCGAGCAGGATGTCAAGATACCGCTGGGTGTTCGGCTGAAACCCCTGAAAGTACCCCACTTCATGGAAAAGCATCGTCGGCACGCACAAAACGTGCTCAATCTGGGCATCGGCTGACACGAAAGTCTCCGGTGGGAATAGGCTTGAAACGGGTTCGCCCGGCTGGCGAACCCGCCGCATCATAGCCGGACCTATCTGGCGAGGTTACCGAGCACGTCTTTTCCGGTGGCGTCCGGAAAGGGGATGTCCAGCAGCTTGGCGATCGTGGGCGTCAGGTCGATGTTGTTGACGACTCCGATGCGCTTTCCTTCGGGAACTCCCGGACCCGACGCGATGAACGTGGCCCGCATGAGCGGGTTATTCGACAGGAAGCCGTGCGTGCCGAGCGTGGCCGTGCTGGCGATGACGTCGTCGTCATCGGTCGCGGTTGCGGAGAAGCCATAGCCATCTTTCGCGGCGATCACCATGTCGGCCATCTGCGGGTAGTCGGCCGGTTGCGGCAAACCATACTTCGCAAACTGATCGGGCAGGACCACTTCGGCGATCCCTTCGGTGGCTTCAAACAATTTCCGAGCGGCGGCCAGATCCTGCTCGCGCGATTCGGGAACGGTGGCATAGACCATCGCGATTCCCCCTTCCGGCACGGCATGAACGCGCGCGGCGGTCAGCTTGCCTCCTTCGACCGTCAGCAGATTTCCCTTCCGCAGGACGACGTTGGGCTGAATGGTCTTGGGAATCGTCTGAAAGCCGTGATCGGAGACCACGAAGATCGTTGTCTTGTCGCGGATCCCCGCGTCGTCGATCGCCTTCACGATGCGGCCGACGAACGTATCGGCGAAGGCGACAGCCGTATTACCGGCGGGAGTCTTCGGCCCGTACTTGTGATGCGTGCCGTCGACGTTGAGCAGATGGACAAACATCAGGTTCGGTTTGTGTTCCGCGATCACCTGGCAGGCGGCATCGGTCCAGATGCCGTCGCGAACGAGCGCGCTTTGCTTGTTGAACTTGGCTCGTTCCTCACCATTCAATCCGAGAGCTTCGAGCAACCGGGGAGTCGAGTGGTCGAGCGCCTCGGGGACGTCGGGCATGTTGTCGTCGAGCGTCGTGCTGTTGCGGGTGCAGGGCCAGTTGATGGCAGCCGTCTTGAGGCCGCGTTCGTGGGCAACGTCGTAGATGGTGGGCGCAAAGACCATCTCTTTCTGGTCCTTGCGGGGATTGACGACGACCGGCAAGCCGGGGCCGGGCCGTTCGAGAACGCCGTTAAACAGGACGCCGTGCCCTTCCGGCCAGACACCGGTTGTCATCGACGTATGGTTCGGCCAGGTGACCGAGGGATTCGCGGGGATCATTCCCTCGGCCTGGACGCCGGAGCGAGCGAGCGCGCGAATGGCGGGCAGCGGAACCTGTTCGTCATCGAGAAGGTAGGCGGGCAACCCGTCGACGCAGATCACCACGACATGCCTGTCGTTCGCCTGAGCGGTCGATCCGACGAGCAGCAAGCAAGAAAATAAGAGAGCGGTCCAGCGCACGCGCATACGAAGTCGCCTTATCAGGTTGTGATGTCACGAAGTTCGTCCGGACCCGAGGTCCACAGCACCAGAATAGCGAGTCTGTCGGCGAGGTTGGACCATCGGGAGCAAACGGCGACGCCATCACTCAATTCTTGATGGCGAACTCACGATTCGCGCGTACCGGCCGAACCGGGGCAACACGGAGCATCATTCCTCGCCGGGGGCCCCGGCCTTCCGCAACAGGAGAATGCGCATCGACCCGACGTCGAGTTCCCGTTCCGTTTGCCAGAACGGAGGAAGCTGGAACGAGGCGGTGTCCGGCGCGCGAAAGACGAGCAGAGCGTCGTCCGTGGAGACATCGGGCCGGGCCAGACGTTCCATCGACTTGTAGAGCGGCGTTCCCGGTTTCAGTGAGGGAATCATGGCATACGGCGGATCGAAGAAGATCACTCGGAACGGCGTCCACGCGGCGTCCCCTTTGGGGCGGAACGAACATCGCAATACGTCGACTCGCCAGCACAATACGCTGTCCGAGGCCCCTAGCCGGCTGGCGTTTTCGACCAGGAGGGCATGCGCGCGATGGTCGGCTTCGCAAAAGACGACAGACTTGGCGCCGCGGCTGAGCGACTCGAATCCCATCGTTCCCGTGCCGGCAAACACATCGGCAACCGCCGCGCCGGGCAGTTCCACGCGCACGTAGTCGAACAGCTTTGTCTTCGCGCGGTCGGTGATGGGCCGCGTTGTGTTGCCGGGATTGGTGAGCAACTGCCGTCGACGAAGACTACCAGCAATAATTCGCATGAAACTCGTTTCGGGAAGAATGAACGGCTCGAAGCCGTCATGACTGCTTGCGGGTCATCCAGCGCTGACGAATGATGGCGGCGGCATCGAGAGCGGCCGAAGTCGGCTCGACCGGAACTTCCTCGGGCGTGGAGATGCTGGACGTCGATGTATCGTCCGGACGCGTAATCTCGGCCGTGTCCCGGTCACTCGCCGAGGGACTGGGGATGGCGTCGTCCGACAACCAGTCGGCGACATCGTCATCGCTGAATCCACCCGGTTGCGTGGGAATCGGTACGAAGACCTCAAACTCGATCGCTCCCACGCGGAGGACATCGCCACCCTTGAGCCGAATGGGTTTCGTCACCGCGACATCGTTGACGAACGTCCCGTTCTGGCTCTTCAGATCGCAGAGAACCAGCCCTTTGACGGTCTCGCGCAACTGGCAATGGCGGCGGCTGACGAGTTGCGAGTTAAGCTGAATCTGACAACCGGGATCGCGGCCCAGGACCACGTCTTTCAGGAGGGGAAGCACGAGACGTTTGCCCGCATGCTTGCCCGTTCGCACGATCAGTTCGGCCATGGTGTCGTCCTCGCAGGATCGTCGGCGCCGCAATCAGTCAGGATTACCCGATTCGCGAGTGGACCGCAATCTCTTTTTCAGGCCGATTTCAAGTCTCTGCTGACTTGTTCAGTATGACGGCGATCGGCTTGCTGGCGATTGAACACCGCGATAGGCAGAACCGCTCGCGACGCAAAATGAATTGATCGCGGATTCATGATTTGCGATTCACCAGCCAGATTCCCGCAGCGACGGCCGCGCCGGCGATGAGCAACCCTGCGGAAAGCCGGTCTCCCCGGAACCAGGCACCCAGGGCGAGGCCGAACAGCGGTGTCGCGAAGCTGAAGACTGCGATTTGTGACGCCGAGTGCTTCTTCAGCAGATGGGCCTGCAGCGCGAAGCAGACACCACCAACCAGCACGCCCTGATACAGGAGCCCCCACCACGCCTCGGCACTGGCTTGCCGAAAATCAGGTGATTCGAGCGCGGCTGCCGTCACAAAGAACAGGGCTACCGCCACCACGTCATGCCACAGGATGAGTTCCGTGGCTCCAATGACCTTGAGCGCGAACTTGGTGTAAACGAACTTGACGGCGAGCAGGAACGCACTGAAGAGCAGCATGAGATCGCCCGACAGATGCGGCTTGTCGCGTTGTCCCGGCGTGTGGCCATCGGCTGTTAACAAGAGCAGCGTGAAAACTCCTGCCGCCGCGACCAGCACGCCAGCCAGGCGGGCGAGCGTCAGCCGATCGGTCCGCGTCACGAAGTGCTCGATGCCGATCACCCAGAAGACGAACGTGTTCACATACAGGCTGGCATGAGAAGAACTCGTCCAGGCAGCTCCAATCGTGAAGGTGAGGATCTGCAAATAAAGCAGAGCTCCGGCGATGATGACCGGCCGCAATTGGCCGGACTGCAACCGGAACGAAGCCCGTTCGATGCCGCACCAGGCGACCATCACCAGCGTGGCCAGGAGGAAGCGAATGCCGGAGACCGTGACGGGAGGCAGCTCGTCGACGGCGAACCGCGTGGCCACCGGGTTGCCTCCCCAGAGTGCCACCGTCAAGAGTGCCAGAAGCGTGGTCGTCAGCGAGAGAGGCGGACGCGTGAGGGAAGGAACGGACACGACGGCCTGCAATCTGGCGGAGGTTCGACGGGGGTTCATCGTCCACGGAGCGGTTGGCACGAACGGTCGTCCAATGCTTAACTGCCCGACGTCCATTCGACAAAGGGGAGCGAAAACGTTCGTGCCACAGCAGCATTGGTCACATGGCCGGCATGCATGTTGACGGCTTCGGAGATTCCGGGATCTGTCTGCGTGGCTCCCATGAGCCCCAGGTTGGCCAGTTTCATGACGTAGGGCAGTGTGACGTTGCACAGGGCATACGTGCTGGTGCGGCCCACGGCGCCGGGCATGTTGGTCACGCAGTAATGGACGATCTGATCGATCACATACGTCGGCTCGGAATGGGTGGTCGGCCGGCTGGTCTCGATGCAGCCCCCCTGGTCGATGCAGACGTCGATAATCACCGCGCCCGGCTTCATCAGCTTGAGATCTTCGCGCGAAACGAGTTGTGGGGCGCGTGCGCCGGGGACCAGGACGCCGCCGATCACCAGATCGGCCAGCCGCAATTCCTCGCGGATGTTGTAGCGGTCGCTGAACAGCGTATTCACGTTCGGAGGAAAGATGTCCTCCAGATACCGCAGACGATCGACGCTGATATCCAGCACGACGACATCGGCTTGAAACCCGGCGGCAATCTGGGCTGCATTTTTCCCGACGACGCCGCCACCCAGAATGGTGATATGCGCAGGAGCCACGCCGGGAACGCCACCCAGCAAAATGCCGCGGCCTTCCTGGGGACGTTCCAGAAACTTGGCTCCTTCCTGAATGCTCATCCGACCGGCGACCTCGCTCATGGGGGTCAGCAGAGGTAAGTCGCCCCGCGGCCCGCGCAAGGTCTCGTAGGCAATCGCCGTCACGCCCGTCGCGAGGACGTTCTTCGTCAGTTCTGCATCGGCCGCAAAGTGCAGATAGGTGAAGAGCATCTGCCCGGGACGCAGCTTGGGCCATTCACTGGCCTGCGGTTCTTTGACCTTCACGATCAGGTCGGCATGGTTCCAGACCTCGTCCGCCGTGTTGACGAGCTCCGCCCCGGCTTCCTGGTACTGAGCATCAGACAACCCACTTCCCAGGCCAGCCCCGGCTTCGACCAGCACACGGTGGCCGGCCCGCGTCAGCTCCGCAACGCCGACAGGAAGCATGGCGACGCGGTACTCGTCTTTCTTCACTTCACGCGGCACGCCAATCAGCATGGTGTTCCTCCCTGATGCGCCATCTTCTTGTGATCCTAACACAACCTCTGTGCAATTCGTTGTTTGCGTGGCTTTTGTGGCTTTTGGGAGGCACAACCGGTTGTGTTAGGGATTCTTAGCTGGGCGATTCCGCAGATTCGTTCGCCATCACGGTCAGCAGCTGCGGGATGAGCCGCTCGAACGCCTTCGCACGATGGCTGATGTGTCGCTTCACGGCCGGGGCTAGTTCCCCAAACGTGGAATGATACTCGGGAATCAGAAACAGCGGGTCGTACCCAAAGCCATGTTCGCCTCGGTAGTCAGTCAGCATGACTCCCTGGCAGCGGCCTTCACTCTGAGCCCGGACCTCCCCATGCGGGTCGGATAGCACCGCGCAGCAGCGGTAATGAGCGGTCCGACGTTCCGGCGGAACATCCTGGAGCGCGGCGAGCAGCTTCTGATTGTTGGCTTCGTCGTTCCCCTGTTCGCCCGCGTAGCGGGCCGAGTGGATGCCAGGGGCTCCTTTCAGGGCGTCGACGCAGAGGCCGCTGTCCTCGGCCAGCACCCATTCCCCGAGTTGGCGGGCCACCTCGGTCGCCTTTTTGGCTGCGTTGCCGAAGAACGAATCCGCGTCTTCCTCAACTTCGCCGACCTGCGGGAACTGGTCGACGCCAATCACTTCGATCCCGTGCGGCGCCAGCAATTCCAGAACCTCGCCAATCTTCTTCCGATTGCGGCTGGAAAGGACAAGTCGTGGTCGAGACATCGGGCCGGCCGTGGGTCTAAGGGATGGCGAAGGTCGAACCTCTCTGCTGCTGAACCCAGCATAGCGAAGGGACAACATGGAAGGGACCGCAGCGGGAAACCGTTGTTCGCGCGGCGTAATCCAGCGCCTCATTTTCGATCGCTTCGATTCTGCAGTTTCTCGCGACTTCCCCAAAAACTTCGATGGACAGGCTGCCACTGATTCGACAAAATATGTGCGATCTTGGATGGGTTCCGGCCTGAGGCAGGGTTCCACAATGCTTCAAATATCTACCTGCGGACCACGTGTCTGTCAGTCGATCTCGCGGCGAACCCTGTTGCAGGCAGGTGGAGCCGGACTGTTCGGGCTGACGCTGCCCGGACTGTTGCGAGCCGAAGCCAACTCGGCGGCGGTTGATTCCCCCGGTCGGGCGAAGCGCGTCCTGTTTCTGTTCATGTTTGGCGGCCCCAGCCAATTGGAGACGTTCGATCTCAAGCCGCATGCCCCGGACAAGATTCGCGGTCCGTACCTGCCGATTGCCTCGCGCACGCCGGGACTCCTGATCTCCGAAAAGCTTCCGCGATTGGCGGCGATGTCGGACAAGTTCTCGATCGTGCGGACCATCTCGCACGAGTACAACGACCACAGCGGCGGCGCCCATTACATGCAGACGGGCCATCGCTGGCCGATCGCCCCCGGGGGAGGATTCAACGCCACCCCGCAGGACTGGCCTTCGTTCGGATCGGTGTGCGACTACGTCGACAAACAGGCCGGCCGACCGATCGCCGACGTTCCCCGCTATGCCGTGCTGCCGAACTCGCTGGGGTATATTCAGACCTATAGCTCACGGCTGGTGCGCCCGGGCGAATACGCGGGCTGGCTGGGCCGGGGGTTCGACCCGATCACCACTGTCGTCGACAAGCGCGATGCGAAGGACAACCCCTATTTCCGCCCCTGCGTGGACGATGAACTGACGTACGAACTGGGCGGCCTCGTTTCACCGGAAGCGATCACGCTCGATCGACTCTCGCGACGTCGTTCGCTGCTTGAGCAGTTCGACGAGCAGCGCCGTGAAGCCGACCGATCTTCGCTCTCGGCCTACGACCAGTTTCAACAACGGGCTCTCGCCCTGGTGACGTCCGAACGAACTCGCCGTGCTCTCGACGTTCGGCAGGAACCGGCCGAAGTGCGCGATCGTTACGGCCGAAATCTGTTTGGGCAATCGGTCCTCGTTGCCCGTCGCCTCCTCGAAGCGGGCAGCCGTTTCGTGACCGTCCACTGGGACGCTCCCGACGGCTATAGCTGGGACTCGCACATCAACAGCAAGGATGTCGGCGATCATCTGCTGCCGGGGATGGATAAAACTGTCTCGGCCGTGATCGAAGATCTCGAACAGCGGGGCATGCTCGACGAGACGCTCGTCGTCAGCGTGGGCGAAATGGGACGAACCCCGCTGGCCAATGCTAATTGGGGACGCAACCACTGGAGCACGCTCTTCCCGGCCCTGCTGGCTGGCGGCGGCATCGCTAAAGGCGGGTTGGTCGGCGAAAGCGATCGCAACGCGGAATACGCCGCGACGCCCCCCCACAGTCCCGACGACGTGGGTGCCACGATCTTCGAAGCCCTGGGAATCAATCCCGAGCATCGCGTCCACGACCGCCAGAATCGCCCGGTTCCGATTTCGGAAGGTCAGCCGATTCGCGCGTTGTTCGCCTAGCGGTTAGGTGGAGAGGGTGACGGGGAGAAGGGGCGACGCGGAGACGAAAGGCGGCGAGCCCCATTCCCGCCCAGATGAGACGAGCGAAGCTCGGTTCGACTCGAGAATGGCCTGTCGTTACGATCGGTTCCGGTTCGATGCTCGATCGTCGTCGCCTGGTGATTCCTGTCACTTGCTGGAACCTTACATGACGCGCCTCTGTGTCGCCTTGATTCTGCTCGCTGCCTTGCCGGTGTCCGCTGCCGAGTGGAAGCCGCTTTTTAACGGCAAGGACTTGACGGGTTGGACGCCGAAGATTCGTGGGTATGCCGCTGGGGAGAACTTCGCGAACACGTTTCGCGTGCAGGATGGCCTCTTGCAGGTGCGGTACGACGGGTACACGACGTTTGATGAAAAGTTCGGCCACCTCTTTTATGAGCAGCCGTTTTCCCACTATCGGTTCCGAGTCGAGTACCGTTTTGTCGGCGACCAATGCCCCAACGGTCCGGGCTGGGCGATTCGCAACAGCGGCGTAATGGTCCATGGCGAATCCCCCGCCACGATGGCTGTCGACCAGGATTTTCCCGCTTCCATCGAAGTACAACTCCTCGGCGGCACCGGCAAGGGGAAGCGCTCCACGGCTAACCTGTGTACACCGGGAACAAACGTGGTGATGAACGGCGAACTCGTCACGCGGCACTGCACGAACTCGCAATCCGAGACCTACGACGGCGAGCAATGGGTGACCGTGGAGATCGAAGTCCGCGGCGGCGAAGTCATCCGGCACATCATCGACGACAAGACCGTCCTTGAGTACCAGGAACCTCAGCTGGATGACCGCGACGCGCACGCCAAGGAACTTGCCGCGAAGCAGGGTGGGAAACTCCTGTTGACCGGCGGAACCATTTCACTGCAATCCGAAAGCCACCCCATCGACTTCCGGAAGGTCGAAATCCTGGTGCTCGACGAGAAGTAAACCTGTCGGACGTTCCAACTACGCGTGATTCAGGATTTGAGCCGACTTGGGCTCGTCGGTTGGCGCTGTCCCGAACGCGGCTAGCGTCTCGGTGACGGCGCGAACGGCGTCGTGGTTGCCGATGAGCTTCCCCTGATAGTTGCCCAGCGCGGATTCGAACTCTTCCAGCCGCGCCAGGAATTGCCGTAGATCGTCCGCACCGAAGGTTTCGAGCGTCGTCCAATCCCCGGCTCCCGACGCCCGCAGAAAGTGGGCGTTGATGAGCTGTTCGTGATGATGCTTTTCGGGAATCGCGAAGAACGGCTTCCCGAGAAACAGCGATTCGCCCAGCAGTTGATTGCCGGCAGCCGAGATGACAGCCCGGCAGCCCGCGAGGTCATCCACGAATGTCACCTCGCTGATCGGGTGAAACGTGAGATTCGCTTCCGGGGGGCGCTCGCCCAGGCCATAGACCTTTACCGGCATGCTGGCGACTTTGAGGGCCTCGATGGCATGTCGCGGCGTGCATTTGCGCAGGTACGACAGCAGGAAGTCGCCGCGAACAGGAGTTTGCCGGGCGACATCGTCGCGAATCATCGGACCGACACAGGTGACGTGCTCCCAGCCGGCCTTGAGCGGCGGAGTGTAGAACGACGAGACAACCGTTCGTTGCTGTTGGTGATAGTACAGCCAGACTGCGAAGCTCATCGCCCAGGCGTACCGTTGGAGTTTGCCCGGCAGCGTCGAGAGATCGAATGCCCGCAGCATGTACTGATGATCGAGGCTAAGGACCGGGACGCCGACACGTCGTGCCGCCCGCGGCAGGGCCGGTTCAAAGTCTGTGATGACCAGGTCCGGCGACTCCAGTTCGATCCGCCGGGCCAGCGCCCTCACGAGGCGATGCAGGTCGTAACCCGCGTATTTGAGCCCCGCGAAGATCGACTTCGTCAGATCGAGCCGACTGCTGGTGTAGTGAAAGCGCAGTCCGGGAATCCGCAAGAGGCGCACCGACGGACCAGCCGCATCGTAAAAACGCGAGAGAAACTCGAACGCATCGTCCGGCGCGAACAGATGCAGTTCATGTTCGCCACGCAACAGTTCTGTGAGCGTCCGCACGCGCACTGCATGCCCGCGACCTTCACCCGCCATGCTGTAGAAAATCTTCGCCATGTCCCGCCTCCGTGCCCGGGAACCTCAACCTCCCGGTATTGTACGGAGTTCCTCGGAAACGCGAGACAACGGATCGAGAATTCTTCACGCGGAATTCATCGTCGTGCGATCGAGGCCCGACCAACCGCGAGGCGCGACCGTCACGCCGGTTTGTCATCGGGCAATTCGACGAAGACTTCGTCGCCCACCACGGAGACAGGAAATGTCGGATGCGTGATCCGCGCGTTCAGGCAGTGCCGGCCGGTGGTGACATCAAACTGCCAGCCATGCCACGGACAGGTGACTACCGACCTGGTCAGCGTCCCTTCACCCAGCGGACCGCCCGCGTGAGGACAAACGCCATCCATGGCGTACAGCGATCCGTCGACATTGAAGACCGCAACCATGCGCCCGGCCGCGACAAACTCGCGCGACTTACCCACGGGGATTTCGGCGACCGTGGCGATGCGATGCAGCATGAGTTTCCATAAGCCTTAACGCGAGCCAACGAGAGTCTGACTCGTCGCCGTGAGCTATTCCTTCTTCTCGCCCATCAGAACCGCCAGTTTCGGCTCAATGGCTTCGGCCCAGATTTGATAGCCCTTGGGGCTCAGGTGCAACAGATCGGGCATGATTTCCTTCGACAGCGTGCCATCGTCGGCGAGGAAGGCCGGACCGATGTCGAGGTAGTAGACCATTTTGCCATCGTCCAGCTTCGAGACGATGGCATTGGTCGCTTCGTTGACCTGGCGACGGGGATCGCTCTTGTCGGCACCGCGCGGGAAGACGGCGAGCAGCAGAATCTTTGTTTCGGGCAGGTCTTTCCGCAGTTTCTGAACGATCGCGGTGATGCCCTCGGCGATCTGCTCGGGCGTGTTGCTGCCCGAGTTGTTGGTGCCGATCATCAGGACGGCGGCCTTGGGATGGATGCCCTTGATGTTGCCATTGTCGAGCCGCCACAGCACATGCTGCGTGCGGTCGCCGCCAATCCCCAGGTTCACCGCATGGCGAGGGGTGTAATACTTCGCCCAGACGTCCTTCCCGGCCCCTTCCCAGCCCTGCGTGATCGAGTCGCCAATCAGCAGCAAATCGACGTTCCCCTCAGCGACGCGCTTGTTGAAGGACTCATGTCGGGCCATCCAGCCCCCTTCACGCGGGACCGGCTTGATAGCGTCGTGGTCTTCGGCGAACAGAGCAGGGCTGGTCCCAGCGAGCGAGACCAACGTGACGAGCGCAAGACGCAACATCGAGTAACTCCGGTTGAGAAAGAGACTGCTGTCTATTAGCAGCGCTTTACGGCCCGACGACTTCCAGATTCGGGAGCGCCGCCTTCAATTCGTCGACGGCATCCGAGCCGACGTTGTAACAGTTGCTGAGCGTCAGCTTCTTCAATCCCTTGAGTTCCTTCAGGGCCAGGACTCCCTCGGACCCGATTTCCGTTTCGCCAAGATTCAATTCCGTCAGATTCGTCAGGGCGGCCAGCTTGGGAATTCCTGCATCGGTGACGCGGGTCTTCTCCAGACTGAGGACGCGCAGTTTTGTCAGCCCGACAAGCTGATCGAGACCTTCATCGGTTGTATCTGTCGCCCACAGGCTCAGGTTCTGCAGATTGTTGAGCCCGGCCAGGTGGACAAGCCCCTTGTCGCTGAAAATTCCTTCGCTGAGGTCGAGCTCGACCAGGTTCTTCAGACCCGCCACATGGGCCAGGCCGACATCGGTCACCAGCGTGTCGCGCAGCTTCAGCACGCGCAATTCCGGCATGTGCGCCAGAACGGCCATCCCCGGATTGGCCACCTGTGTCCGTCGGAGGTGCAATTCCCGCAATTTAGTCAGCGGAGCCAGTTCCAACAGACCTTCGTCGGTCAGCCGGGTGTCGTCCATCTCCAGGTTGGTCAGGTTCACCAGCGTCTTAAGAGCCTTCAGGCCAGCCGAACTGAACGTGGCTCCCTTGAGGTTCAGAAAGGTCAGTCCGGTCATCTGCGCGAGGAAGGGGACGCACTTGTCGGTGACGCGAGATTCTTCCAGACGCAGCACTTTCAATTGGGACATACGCCCCAGATAGGCGATCTCAAGGTCGGACACGTTTGTGTAACGCAGATCGAGATTACGGATGGACTCGCTGGCCGAAATGGCCTTGAGCGCGCAGGAATCGAGATGCTGCTTGAGGGTGGGCTCTTCAACCAGCGCGGCGGGATCGATGTCGTTGATCGAAGTTCCGGCCGCGAGTTTTTCGGCAGCCGTGGCGAGCGCGGCATTCACTTGATTCGCCTGCTCGGCATTGGACAACAGACCGAGTCCAATATTCGCCCGTCGTGCATACAACGATTCGAGAATCGGCAGCGAAGCCAGCGTGGCGATCCCTGCTTCGGAAATGCTGGAATTGACCGCTTCGAACGCCCGCAGGGTTCGGCAGTCTTTCAGCGCTTCTACCGCAGCGTTGTCGATACCCGGTCCGAAAACCTTGATCTCGACGACAAACGGCAGCTTGCCGACGTTGGTCAGAAACGCGAGCGCCGCGGCCGGATCGGTGAATGACGTTCCCGAAGCGTCGACCCGCTGGACTTGCCCTCCCTTGGAGACGGCGAGCTTGGCGCCGGCTTTCTCCAGTTCGGCGATGACGGCAGGATCATCGGGCGTAATCGGGGGCGGTTCCGCGGTGACAGTCGCCGGAGGCTGCGCGGGTTGTTGCGGAGCCGGCGCGCTCGGACAACCGACCAGAACCGGAACAGTCCCCAGAACAAGCAAGTACCATCGCGCGCGCATGAGTCGTCCGGCTCCACAAGAAAAGTGACAGCTCCAAAACTTACTCGGGCCAACGGCGGAACGCAATTTCGGCAGTTGGAGAGGAGCGGCGACGTCAACAAGGATGGCGCGGCGAGCCGGCGTTCACGTCTCGCGATTCACTTCCGCGTGAACCGGTTTTCGCAACGTCAGCCATTGGCTGATGCCGTACAGGGGGATCCCCGCGAGGACGGGAACTAGCACGAATGGCAACAGCGGCCAGGCGTAGTTCGTGGACGAGTACAGCATGAAACCGCTGGTCGCCGCGAAGAGCAGGGGCGGGATCGGATATCCGGGGACGCGAAACGGCCGTGGCTGCGCGGGGTCACGAAACCTCTGCACGATAACGGCCAGCCCGTTGAGCAGAAAGAACAACCAGAAGACCGGAGCCGATGCCGAAACCAGCGTCGAAAAGCCGTCGCCATAGCGTTCCCAAGGCAGCGGTCCCCCTTCCACGAGAATGGCCAACCGGTCGAGCATGCTCCGGCCAGTTTCAAAGCCGACCGTCACGATCAGCAGGACCGTCAATGTGCCCTGCAACACCAGCGAACGAAACGGTACGCCGCGGTTCAGGTTCCAGGTTCCCAGCCAGCCCAGGAGGGGATGATCGCGCCCCACCGTGGCATGCACGCGGGCAACGGTGAAAATCAGCCCGTTGACGCCTCCTAACGCGCAGATCATCACGAAGCACGACATGATTCGCTGACCGGTGTCCCCCCAGGTCCGTGCGAACAATTCCGCCGCCGGCTCGCCGGTTTGCGTTAACGCTTCGAACCCCAACCCGCGCACGTATGCCAGGTTGATGAGCAGATAGAACAGCGTGACAAGACCCAGCCCTCCCAGAAGAGCGCGAGGAACATTCCGCTGGGGGTTATGAATCTCCGCGACGATGAAGGCCGCATCGTTCCAGCCGCCGTACGCATAGAGAATCAGAATCATCGCGAGCGGCTGCAATGTTCGCACGGTCGTCTCGACGGGCTCCGCCGCTTCGCTGGCCGGGCCGAATAACCCCACCGCGACCAGAGCGGTCAGGCCCACGAGCTTCGTGATCGTCAGCGCGTTCTGTGCCGTTTTTCCGACGGTGAAGCCAATGAGATTCAGACCGGTCAATCCAGCCACCGCACCGGCTGCCAGCCAGACAGCGGCTTCGTGCCCCTGACCAATCGATCGCGCGGCATAGTCGCCGAAGACATAGGCGAGCGCGCCAATGCTCGCGATCTGAACGACCGACAACTGGCACCAGCCGTATACGAAGCCGACAAACCGGCCGTACGCGCGCGTCAGGTAAACGTATTCGCCCCCGTCTCGCGGATAGGCGGCCCCGAGTTCGGCGTAGCAGACGGCCCCCAGGAACGAGAGGACGCCGCCCAGCCCCCACAACAAGAGCCCCGTCGTCGCATCGGGGACCGACCCGAAGATGAGGGCCGGAGCCTTGAAGATCGTGCTGCCGATGACGATGCCCACGATCAGGCTGATGGCATCCCACACCGACAGTTCCCGACGGCGGTCGGCGGACGCATTCCCGTTGGCGGACACTCGATGAACCTGTCAGGGGCCAATCGCGCGCGAAGCGACACTCGCCTCGCCGCGCGGCCGGAATTGTCCGCCACAAACCGCCGCGTGGCAATCGACCGTCCCATTTCGCCCCCGGTTGCCCCAACCGGGGGCATCCCCGAGAAACTCACCGCAGTTTCGTCAACTCATCGATCGCGACGTCGTAGAGCTTCCCGGTCGCTTCATCGATCAGCTTGAGCGTGTTCTCACCTGCAAAGCAGATCGATTCAATCTGTTTTCCCTTAAAGGGAGCCCAGCGCACGGTCCCCGTGAAGAACGACTCATCCGTCGAGCCGCGTTCGAAGAGCCAGATCGACTGGTACGTGAGGATCACGAGGCGTTTACCGTCCGCTGTCGCGTCGGCCCCCGTCACCTGCCCGCGCAAATCGAGCGTGTCGAGTTTCGTCAGCGTATTGATTTCATCGTGTTTCGGATCATCCAGTCGATAGAGCGTGGTCAGCTTGTTGCTTCGATTCTTGCTGAAGAAGTAGAGCGTGTCGCCAGCCGTGAAGACCCCTTCGCAGTCGAAGTTGAAGTTGTCGCGCGGGGCGGGGAACTCGGTCTGGTCAGGGTAGCGGATGAAATACCGCTGGACGTACGCAGCGCGAGTGGCCTGTGGGGCCGGCTCGGGAATGCGGTACACGACCAGATCGCGGCGGTCGTTGCGATTGTTGCCGACGTCGCAAACGATGAGGTGTCCGGAAGCATCGTAGGTGATGTCTTCCCAGTCGATGTTGATGGCCCCGCCAATCAGGACGCCCAGTTTCTCGGAGCTGCGTCCCGCCGCATAGTCTTCGCCATTGGCATGAATGGGATAGACCCGCGGCTCATCGCCCGAATCATTGTGAAGCCAGAACAGGTCCGGGAACTGGCGACTGCGGACGATGCCGGAATTTTCATGACCCGGATAGGAACCATGCGGCGCGGTGGACCCGCCAGCCCCTTCGGCCGTGCCGAACTCGGTCCCGGTCAGTGAGCGAACCAGCTTGAGAGTCACCGGCTCGCGTTCGGGGAGGGCGTCCACGAACGTCAGCGGTGTCGCGGGCTCCGCCGCCGTCAGGTGCCCCACCAGCAGGACGCCGATCTCGAACAGAAATGTCCCTTGTCGCGTGAACATCGAAAGAGTCCTTGATTTCACCGAGTGATCGACTGCGATCTTCGATGGGAAAGACTCTGCCGCAACGATGAAGACTTCAATGGAGCGACGATGAATTCGGCATGAAGAGGGCCACCATTTCGCCCCCGGTTGTCCGCAACCGGGGGCATCTTCAACGCGACATCCCTCAGTTGACGCTCGGTGGTGGCATCGGCCGGCGTGCCTGGGACTGGTCCTTGCGGTGTCTGGCGACTTCCTCTTCGAGCGCTCGTCGCTGACGTTCCAGGCGATGACCGGCCGCTTTTCCATAGACCGTGGTTGCGGCCAGATCGCCCAATGCGAGCATGATGATCCAGCCCGTGACCGACAGTACGCCGAGCCAGTAGAACGCAAATAAAGCGGGCTTTTGACGCAGGGCTGGCAGCGCGTCTCCCAGCGGAATGGCGATACCAACCGCCATCAGGAGAATAATGATCTGCCAGCGACGGAAATTTCGCCTGCGCAGGTGCCGCCGCGTCAAGTCGTCATCGCCTGCGGTCTCTTGGCCGGCTTTCCACTGTCGCCACGCCAGACCGATGCTGAACGCCAGGAGACAGCCTCCCATCACGAACGCCGGCAGCGAATTCCCCACGAACCAGACTCCCTCGGAACGGGCACAAGACGAATGTCTTCCCGGTCCGGACAGTCTAGCGAGTCGGCTCGGTCACTTCGACGACGCGATCAATTTCAGGGGACTTCAGCTCCTGAACCAATCCGTTCGGCCAGCGGATCGTCACTGAATCGACCGTAGTGGACTCACCCAGTCCGAAAGTGACGATGCGTTCGGACTGCGAGAGATAGCTGTGCGTCGGCATCACCGTGGCTCGCTGAACCACATCGCCACTTTTGAGTTCGACTTCGGCTCCAATCGCCGAGCGATTCGATTCCGTTCCCACCAGGCGCAGTCGCAACCAGTGATGGCCGAGCGACTGATCGTTTCGCAACACCCGCGGTTCGCGTCCTGTGGTGCCAATCACCACATCCAGGTCGCCATCACCGTCGAGATCGCCCACCACAAGGCCGCGACCAACCAAACGACGCCCGAAGTCTTCGCCGAGCTGCACCGGCCCGAGCGGGACGAATTCGGTTGCCTGATCGGCTCCCGCGTTCCAGAAGAACTGTGGCGGTTGTTCGTAGAACTGGCTTTCCTGCACCTTGTGAATGTCTTCTTCGAGATGGCCGTTCGCGGCGACCAGATCAAGCCGTCCGTCGAGGTCGAAGTCGCCGAACGAGACGCCAAACGTCAGTTCCAGTCGCGTTTGCGGACCGAGACCCGATGAAATCGCTTCATCCGTAAACTGAGCAATCTTGGCGGGGGTGACATACAGCGCGGTCATTTCATTGGCGAAGTTACCGATCGCGATGCCGAGGTCGCCATTCGGGCGAAAGCGGGCCGCGTCGATACCCATCGCCCCGCGGGCGTTGCCGCTATTGTCGAATGCCAGCCCCGCAATGGCTCCCTGTTCCTCGAATGTTCCATTCTGACGATTACGGAACAGCAGGTTCTGCACGGTGTCGTTCGCGACGATGATGTCCAGCCAGCCGTCTTCGTCGACATCGACAAACGTGACCCCCAGCGACTTGGCGACCGGAACGCCGGTGGCAGGGTTCTTCACCATCAGCCCGGCTGCTTCGGTCACATCGCTGAATGTGCCGCCGTCGTTCCGGAACAGTTTGGGAAATGCACCCGCGAAGTTCTGCGGCCGACCATACGCGCGGCCACCCCCCAACAGGCGAAATTCCTGCGCGACATCGAACTCGCGCGACCATTGCACGTAGTTGCAGACGAACAGGTCGAGATCGCCATCGCGGTCGTAATCGAACCAGCCGGCGCTCGTGCTCCAGTCGGTCGCGCCGCCGGCCGTGCCGGTTTCGCCGGTCACGTCGATGAATTTCCCCCCGTCGTTGCGGAAGAGGCGATTCGCGCCGACGGCGGTGATGTAGAGATCATCGTCGCCATCGTTGTCGTAGTCTCCCACCGCGCAGCCTTGGCCATACATCGAGACGTCCAGACCCACTTCTGCCGTGGCGTTCTCGAACTGGCCTTTGCCATCGTTGCGAAAGAAGGCGAGCGTGGCTGGCTTATCCGCTGGACGAGTGTCCCAGGTCCAGCGCTGCGAATTGACGAACAACAGATCGTTGTCGCCGTCGCCATCGGGATCGAACATCGCCAGTCCGCCCCCCATGGTTTCCGGGAGCAACTTTTCACCCGCGGCGCCGTTCTCGTGGCGATAGTTGATGCCCGAACTGGTCGTGACGTCGACAAAGGGGATCTTCGGAAGCGGGACTGTCGTCCGCTCGCGAACGGTGGGGGGAACAACGTCCGCCTGCCGTGTCTCGGGCTTGGGCGGAGCGGGCAAGAGCAGCCAGACGAGGGCCGCCGCGCCGCCAACCACTGCCACGAGTCCCAGCGACCAGGCCAGCGCGCGGCCGACAATCGAATCGTCGGGTTCTTCGGAAGGACCGTTGGACATCTCGGGCATACTCGCTTTCGCCGGCTCGGAAACAGGGACCATTCAGAACTGAGACCAGTGTTCTATCAAGGCTTGATTTTCGTGTGCCACTGGCTCCGCCAGTGCGTCTTAAGCCTTTCATCCATAAAAATATGCACTGGCGGAGCCAGTGGCACACGCCCGAATCTTGGACATTGACGAAACACTAGGGTGTTACTTTGTTGAGACGGTAAATGACAATCGCCTCGGCGGCACGATTGCCAGCAGGGTACTTCTTCCGAGCCGCCGCCACGGCCTTGTCGCGGGCGTTGTCATCCACCTTATAGCGGGCATGCAGCTCGCGATGGTCCTTTGACTTCTCCTGGTCTCCCAACTGGGCATACAGCAGTTGCAGCTGATAATGCGCGGTGACGTCTTCGGAATCGACGTCCAGCGTCTTCTGGAACTGTCGAACCGCTTCTTCCAATAGGGCCTTGCGATCGTCGGCCCGATCCGATCCGCGCATCTGCCGGGCTCGATCGAACAACGTCAAACCGAGCAGGTTGCGGACTTCGATGTCGAGGCTGAAGTCGAATCCGCGCTCGATCATCTCGGGCGTCTTGTCTTCCAGTACCTTGCGGAAATTGGCTTCCGCTTCCTCCAGATTCCCCTGCTCCCGATTGACCGAGCCGGTCAGCCAGGCGACTGTCCACGGCGGGGCGGGAGGATCGGTATGCGCAAGAGCGCGATTCAGGGCCGCCGTCGCATCGTCGAGGCGTCCTTCCGCGTAATAGACCCGCGCCAGGTTCAGCGGACCGTCGAAGCGCTTAAGCTCTTCCACCTTCTCGAACGCGGCTCCCGCCTGTGCCAACTCCGCTTTGCCTTTCAGAAGTAGGCCGATTCCGTAATCATTCCATCGCTGCCACAACGGGATTTTGCTATCGGGGTTCTTGACTTCGGTCGTGCTCCCGGCGACGGGAAGCGTGATGGTATCCGAGCACATCGTGACAATCGGCAGCGGGTTGATATACGGCTTACCCGGTTCATGGCCGCGAATCGGATGATCGCCCGGCTTGGCCGTACGCGCGATGAAGTCGAGATACGTCTGGTCGAACTTGCGGTATTGCAACTTGACCTCGATCGTGACTGGCTCGGTCACGTCGTCCGGAAGCTGGAAGCCGTAGTGCACCGTCGCGGCAGCTCCCGGCGGAATCTGGTGGTTGTAGAGCGGAACAAAAATGTCCTGCGGATTCCGCCGGTCAATGCGGTTTCCTTCGCGGTCGAGCATGAAGACGTTGATGAAGTGCGACCAGGGATCGACGTGCCCACCTTCATCGATGGCGCCGCTGCGGCCAATGACCTTGCCGCCGCTGGTCAGCGTGACATCCAGCCAGATTTCGTTGGAATCGACGGTCCCCTGCGAGAAGGGATGGCCCATCTTGAGCGTGCGGACGACCGTGTCGAGCACGTACGACTTGCCCGGAGTCAGCGTCGGAACTGTCGGCCGCAGCGGAGCCGTCAGCGGGGCATCAATGTCGTCCCCATCGTGCAGGGCAAAGATGTCGACCCGGAGCTTTTCCCGCAAAAACTCACGATGCGCGTCGACGACATTCGGCAAGTTCTTCCACCAGGCAATCCCCGTATTCGCTGAGGGGAACAGATGGCTGTGAATGCTGGGCTTCTCGGCTCCGTCGAAGTTCTTCGCCCCAAAGTCGCCGCTCTCCGCGAGGGGCATGTGGCACTTCGCGCAGTTGTCGACGGCCTTCTCGGGATAATAAAAACTCCGCGCGCCATGGCCGGAAACCCCGCTGAGCAGGTACGTGTCGTAATGGTTCTGCCCCCGCAGAAACTCCTTGTAGTGGTTCAATGCGCCGGGGATATGGACTTTGTGGCAGGTCGAGCAGAACTCGGCTGACTTATGGAAATCCTTGAGGAACGTCTTCTTGTGCATCGCCGGCTTCGCCTTGACCAGTTGATTGCTGATCCACTGCAAGGCGGAGTTGTCGCTGAACGCGAACGGATAGTGCTGCGGTTCCTCGATGATGAAGTCGGCATTGCCGCGCGTGCTGTTGACGTGAACGATCGAATGGCAGGTCGTGCAGGTAATGCCTGCTTGCGACGTCGTATGGTTGACGTCATCAAACTTGGGGTCGTCGAACGCTCCGCTGAAGAACGGGGCGGGGTCGTGGCAACCCGCACACCAGCGGGACGCTTGCACGTTGCCATCCCGCTTCAGCGCCACCTCGCGTGTTTCCCGCACGCTCGCCAGGTAAGCGGGGTTGTTGAACGAACTGAAGTGGTGAGAACTGTGGAACCAGCCCTCGTAGGCGTCCTTGTGGCATTTGAGGCAATAGTCGTCCGCCATCAGGACGTCCGCTGGAATGAAGTTGCCCGTCGCGGTCCGGGCCAGCGAAGGCTCGAAGTATTTCGCCCCGGCTTGGGGGGCGATGGCATTCCACGTGCGCGGATCCTGGTTGTGCATGGCGATCAATCCGCCAGTGACTCCCAGCACCGCCAGTCCATAGACGAGACCCACGCGCCACTTGATGCGTGGCCCCGCCAGGCGATGAATGCCATACAGCCACAGGCAGACCAGCGGAGCCGCCACGTGAAGCCAGTAAACGATGGAACGGGTGGTGGCATTGCGGAGATCAAATGAGCCGACACGCACGAGCATCAGGCCGCTGATGAAAACAACCAGCGAGACCGCGAACAGCGCGTAACCCACCCGCAAGACGCGCTTGTTCTTTCGATTGCGGGTATTCCACATGTGGATGCCCGCGAAGATCAGAAACGGCACCGCGAGGACCAGTCCCAGTACCAAGTGGCCCAGGAACATCATCAGGTAGAACCATTCCTGGTAGGTGGCGGAGTCGCGCCATTCCAGAAAGGTGACCGCCGCCAGGTAGACGGAGTTGGCCCCAATGAGACCCACGAGACCGAACACCACCCACAACAGCCACCGCAACTTGGGGCCGATCGCGGGAACATAGGCGCGCCGCGGGGGCGGCGACGGGGACGGAACACCAGATTCAACCGACATGGACGTCTCACCTCGGCCACTGGACGGGGTGGCCAAAACGCATACACGGGAATGCACGGGAAGCCGCGAAAAGCGTCGCGGCAGACGACAACCGCGTCAGGCAATCCAGGCGTGCAGGCGAGGTGGACGATCGAGACGGTCGGCGATTGTGAACGGGACCGGCAATCCGTTGGGATGGCACAGTCGATCCTGGGAAGTCAGCGCCACGTCATCGCGCGGGGACGAAAGCTGCGCGAAACGTCCAACTTCGACTTCGAGGTGAACGGGATCAGCGGGAATCGGCTCGAACGGTCCACGCGAACAAAACGGTCCCGAACAGCGTGGAACGCCGGGAAGCGATTCTGAAGAACCGCTGGGGGACATCTCGTGAGTGGCCGTTGAATCGTCGTGGCTGATGAGATAGTCGCCGCAGGTGGCCTCTGCGACCGAGGCGCTCAAACCGACAGCCAACAGCATCGCCGCCGGCAGGCGGGCTGCCTGAACAAGCCAGCGGCGAGTCAGTGCGGACAACACGGCGACACTCATGGGCGGGAAATCAACGAGATACTAAGAAGTCTAGACTTCCGGTTTCCCGAACGTCAATACGGTGGAAGAGCGGAAAGCGGAAAGCCAAAAAGCTGCGAGCCAGAAAGATATCCAAGCAATTCTTTGCTGGCTCTCAGCTTTCCGCTCTCGGCTTTCCGCCACCTACTGTTCCCGCGCCAACGCATTCCAGAATCTCGCCCGCACGGGGAACCGCGTCAGTCGATCCGACCGATACGACCGTTCCGGTTCGGAGAACCGCTGCTCGGGTTCGCCAATCTCCATGGCCGACCACGGAACCGGCAGCGAACCTTCGCCGTAAACCGTGTTCATGTCGGCGTCTTTGTCCCAACCCACGCTTTTGAGAACAAAGTCGCGTGTCCAACCGTCCGGCGGTGGGGGTGGAGCAGTGAAGACCAGTTCCAACTCGTCCCCGGCTGCCATCATCACCAGGCGATCATCGTGCTCGGCGAGCAGATCCAGCGCATCTCCGTATTCGGTGAACGGCCCCGTCATGGGTGGCCAATGATCGCCCGTCAGCACCCGCGAGTAATTGGGCCGCTCGGGGCCGTATTGCGGATGCTGGTCGCGAGCCGAGACGCCGCGATACCTCAGGTTGGCGACTTTCAGGGGTGCTACCACTTCGCGAACTTCGATGGGCTCTTCATCAACGAGGAGGGCAGCCGCATCCCAGGCAAACTGCATGGTCGAGCGAATCCGCAGTCGCGGATCCTCGCGCGAAACAACGTCGCTGACATCGACCACGATCGTCTTGGTTTTGCCTCCCGGGAACCCGAGAAACGGTACGCGGTTCTCCCACGTTCCGTCAGCCGCGGGAATCCAGAGTGATGGCGGTTCAGGAGAGGGCAGGTCCGGATTCTGTGAAAGCGCGACATTGATCGACGTATCGCTCGGATAGACCCAGCCCGTCAGCAGTAACTTGAGCGACTTCGTTTCGCCTACAGGGAGAAAAGCGAGTTCCAGCCAATGCTCGTCCGTCAGTCCCTGCCGGAACTTCATCGTCCAGGGTCTCGCGTAGACATCGTCTGCTTGCAGAACTTCTGCCAGAACGTCGCGACCATCTTTCGTCGTCGCGGAAATCGGCTTTTTGGCGTCGCGGTAGACATGCAGCCGGGGCGCGGCAAGTTCGGCTGGTCCCACCTTTTCGTTGGTTTCAATCACCGTTCCAGTCGGATGGTCGACCACGGTCAGTTCGATCTGATCGAAGTAAGCGGCTTCCCACAGTTCTTCCGTCACGCGCAGGCGATACTCGCCATCGACCGCTTGCACGTGCCGTCCGTCAATCTTCAGATGCTCCCAGTTCCGCCACGGTGCGACAAAGTCTTCCGCGAACTTCAGCCCCAGCGGAGCCGCCCACAACAGGTCGGTGCAGAAGACAAATTGATTGCCGTTCCAGGTATACAAATAAGGACAAGACCCCTTGAGCGTCTGCTCTTCGCAGATCAGTTCATTGGGAGTCGGCGAGAGCAGGTTGCGGGGAATCCCATTCGTCCAGACAACCCGCGCTGCGTCGGCCGTTCGTTTTCCCACGCCGAACCGGACCGTCGGCCCACTGACAAGTTGTGCCTGGTACAGCCCTCCCGCCTTCAGTTCGACGAGCGATCCAATCCCCAAATGATTCACGCGACCGCTCGCCGACTGCTGATTGCCGACAATCTGCTGCGCCCGCAGGGCAATCTCAATGACGTCGTTCGCGCTGCCGCCGTTGTTCACGCGAAGAGTCGATTGACCATCTCCCGCCAACAGGACGTCGAGATCGTTGTCTCCATCAAGGTCGACCAGCAGCGGTTGGCCAACATCCTCGGCCATGAGGACGGAACCGGCTTCGAAGTGCCCCGTCCCCAGTCCTCGCCAGACGGACCAGCCTTTCGGCGTCTCGCACAACACATCGACCCAGCCGTCGTTGTCGTAGTCCAACGTCAGAAACCGGTTCGCAGCAGCCGGCGCGGCGATGGCTTCGCGGAACACGACCGAGCCAGGTGCCGTGGTTCCCGTCAGTACGACATGGGATCGTTCTTCCGTGGCGATCAACAAGTCCCACGAAGCATCGCCGTTCAACTCGGCAACGATACACGCCCGGATAGGCCCCGGCTCGATGGGCAGGTTGTCAAGCTGTCGAAAGCGAAACCGCCCATGTCGGACGTTTTCCAGCAGACCCAATCCCTGAGGTCCGAAAAGGATCAGGTCCAGATCAAGGTCGCGATCCCAGTCGACCACTTGCAGCCCGCCGATCGTCCAGTCAGCGGGAGGGAGCGCAGCCCGGTCAACAATCGATACAAATTCGAGGTTTCCCCGGTTCGACCAAAGCTCCAGCCCGTTTTCAGAAACCGCAGCGACATCTAAATCGCCGTCGTGATCGAGATCAACCAGTGCGGCAGCCGTCACCGGACTGGCTTCGCGATCGATGAAGGCTGCTGGCTTCGCCTCCCACGCGAGTTGACCACCACGAAAATTGTTCGCGACCAAGAGCAGCCCCGCCGGTCCGAACAGAATTGCATCGCTATCGGCTTCGTGGCATCGTCCCGGAGGCCGCTCCGCCGCAACCGCTCCCTCAATGGCCTGAACGTCGTCGTCCAGGTCGGCAGAGAGAATGCTGGAGAAATCTCCGTCAACAGCGACGACCGGATTGGCTTGCCAAGTTTTCTCCGCCGTCGCCGTGATGGTTTGGAGCCCCTCGGCGGTGAGCGCCAGCACATCGGGCTGGCCATCAAGGTTCACGTCCCGGACAACCCAGTCGCGAAGATTCTCGACTCCTTCGAACGGAGCGGCGGTTTTATCGAAGGTGACGGCAATTGGCGCCGGCACGGGCAACGGGGGTAGCTCTTCGAGCGACTCGGGGAGCAGGTCGAACGTCACGAACTCTAGCGCGTTGGGCCGCAGGCGGCGCTGATCGGCCTGCACCAGCGGTTCCGGGCGCAGAACATTACAGACGGGGAGCACCAAGACTCGGGCCTTCGGCCATTCTTCATTCGCGGCCGCAGTTGCTGCCTGCGCCAGTCGATCTTGAACATCGATGCGATGATGAACCTGAAGGCTTTCCGCGAACGGTTTGAGGAGTTCTCGCGCCCGCGTGACGGCTTCCACGAACGACGGTCGCTTGGCCTGGGCCAGCGCGGGCAGAAGCTCGGTCAAGAGCGACAGATTCTCGGGATCGATGCGGAATGCCTCTTCGAGAGCGTTGATGCGGGCTTCCTCGAGTGCCGCGTCGCCGGTCGCTCCCGCGATGGACGCTTTTTCCATCCAGAGGGGGAGATTGTCGGGCGATGCTTGCAACCCCTCGTTCACTTCGAACAAGGCCGCGCGGGAGTCGCCGCCGTATTCCATGACCCGAGCAAGCAGCAGATGCGGCCCTGCGGCTTTTGGTGCCACGCGCCGCCATTCCGCGATCGCCTCGTCGAACTCCATCCGTTTCGGCTGACCCGCGCGGCAGTCTTCGGGGTTTCCGGCCATCAAGGCCAGGTGACGGGCAATGGCTCCGTTGCACCATCCGAACGGATCATCCGGAAACGCCGTCGTCAGTTCGCGGCAGTACTCCAGGGCGGGTGCGAAGGCTTCATTCTCCAGGTTCGCCAAAGCCTTGTCGCGGGCCGTGAACAGTCGTCGTGTGTCCTCTTCCGTGAACTTGACTTCCGGAGCGTCGGGTTGCGGCCTTGCCGTCCAGAACATGACGCCGACGCCCGCGAGAAGAATGGCGATAGTCACCGCCGCCACGGCAGTCGAGAGGCGATTCATGGAGCATGTCTTTGCTGACGAAACGAGAGTTCGACGGAGTCACGAGTCGGAAACCGGTAATGCGGAAAAACGCTGCGAGGACTTCACGGATCTCAGCGAAATACCCTGCCCAGGACGCTTTGAACGCTTCGCTACAGCGACTTGAGATAAGCAACCAACGCCTCCCGCTCGTCATCGGTGAGGGCCGCGCCGTTCAACTCTTCCGGCTTGTGCCACTCGCGAAGAACTTCTTCCACCGAACGGGCACGGCCGTCGTGTAGGAACCTGCGACGGGCATGCAAGCCGCGCAGCGACGGCGGGTTGTAGCCCTTGTAGCGGTCGCGAGGGCCTTCCAGGCCGACGCGAAAGACATCGTCGGTCGTGAAGGTGTCTCCGGCATGGCAGTCCGCGCAGGCGGCCTTGCCCACGAACAGTTCGCGGCCGGCTTCCGCCAGCGGCGTGAGTGATCCATCCTGCTGACGATGCGGGCTGACCGGAGGCTTGAGTGTCTCGAGGTAGGCGACCAGAACTTCCGCCTCGTGGTCGGTAATCTTCCGCGTGGTCGACATGCTTTCTTCGAGAGAGACTTTCATGGCAGCGGTCAGGTCTTTCTGCCAGCCATGCCACGTCCAGGGGCCGGTTTGCGCGACTCCGGTCAGCGGCGGGATGAGCTTGGGAAGCCCATAGCCGCCGTCATTCCGAGTGTCGAAGATCTGTCCCGCCGTTCCGCCGCTCGGGTGACACGTCTGGCAGCTATACCAGCTATGCAGCGACCAGTCGGCGTCGGTGAACACCATTTCTCCCAGGCGCGCGGGCGATGGTGTCGCCGGTCCGCCAAGGGCGATTTCTCTTGCAACTGTGTCGTTCGTCAAGTCGACAACCTGGATGGAATCGCGATGGCCATTCGCCACCAACAGCGATGTGGGAGACTCCCACGCAATTCCCAGCGGTCGCCCGCCGAGCTTGATCCGCCGATAACGGTCGGGCGCGTTGCGAAGTTCCTTCGGGGCAAAATCTCCCGAATCTCCGGGGGGCCAGGGAATGTCCTGAAACCGCAGAACGAGCAGTTCATGCGTCCCCGAGGCCGAAACCACCAGTTGGGTTTCGTCGGAGTTCAACAGAGCCTGATGAACGTCTCCGACGGCATCGTGACGAATGTCGAGTCCCATCTGCTGTTGATCGGCCTTTTCGCCAGCAGGCAGCGGCAGCCGCGTCACGCGATTGTCGAGCACCCAGCCGATTTCGATGTTGCCCCGAGTGACCGCGAAGCCCCGATTGACGATGTGCGGGAGAATCAACTTGCTGGAATCGGCCGTGATGGCGGGATGACCCAGGTTGAATCCATCGTCGAAAATCTTGCGGCGGCTGAGCAGCTCTCCGGTCGCAAGGTCGTGGACGGTCACTTCACCGGGGACGTTCGAACAGGTGATCAGCCAGTTGCCATTGGGTGAGATCGCGACGCTGCGCGGCAGTCCGCCGGTCGCAAAACGTCTCAAGACGTTCCCGGTTCCCGTGTCGAGTTCGATAACTTCATCGGTCCCGGTCAGCGCGACGTAGGCGATTCCTTCGCGTGGGCCGATCGCGAGGGCCGAGGGCTCATCGCCAATGTCGATGATCTTCCGTTGGATCTGGCCCTTCGAATCTGGCCAGATCAGAAGAGCCACTTGATCGGCGTCGGCCAGGGCGACAATCGCCCGGTTGGCGTTGAGCCACTTCACGTCCCAGGGACGACTTCCGACAGTCAACTCCTGAATAATTTTTCCGGACGACCAGTCGATCCAGCTCACGCTGCCGGCGGTGGAGTTGGCTGTCAACGCCTCGGTCGTTCCCGGTCGAACAGCTACGGCCACCGGGCTGCGATGTGGCTCTTCGGCAAATAGTCCGATTGGCAGCCCCGCAAGAACCCCCAGCATGATGCCGCGCACCAAGTGACACGCTCTGTCTCGTCGTGCCGCGCTTCCAGTACGTCGGCCCGGCAAACTTTGCCCGATCATGAAAGACCCTCGTCTATCTGGTCCGGTTCTCGCTCGACACGACGGAGTGAACGGATTTCGATCCCGTCGCGGCCACGGTCCTCCGCTGCAAACCCATCATCCGAAGGAGCTGTCAGGATTGCCATCCCGATTCGCATGCTTGCTGAACGATTGTGAAGGACTCTCACCGTGCAGGTGAGATGGCTCACGAAGTCTGGCATCACTCCGAGTTTCGCTGACCGGAATCGCTGGTTTGTTCGGCTTCGTCCGAAAGGTCAACGCCGTCGGGACTTTGTTCCCCCCTGCGGCGGAGACAGCCGGATGGTCGCGAATTCCGACCAGTTCCCCGTGAAAGCTGGACGAAACACTTTGGCGGCTATCGGGGAAAACGCCCGACCCCTTCTGTCGAAGAGCCAGACAGGCTTCGCGTCCGCCCCGCGAAACCTGCCCGACCGGAGGTCCGCGCGGATGTGCCACCCCCGCGCCAGCCAGCACCGCCGAGCCTGAGACCGCACCCGCTCGACCAGACGCCGCTTCGGGGATTCGCGACCTATGATTTCCGCGCTCTACAGTCGATACAGTCGTGTGATCCTCTGGTCTCTGGTCGCCACGGCTCCCATTCTGTTCTGGCAAGCCGAATCGATCCCCTCCAATAACGATATTGAAACGTGGCTGCCGCGCGATACCGGAGTGCGGCAGACCTACGAACTCTTCAAACAGGACTTTGGCGGCGAAGAAGTCATCGTCCTGTGCGTTCCCGAAAGCGACCATCGGGAACAGTTCCTGGAATCACTCGCCGGACGGCTCGATCGACTGGACGGCATCCGCCATGCCTGGACGCCGGCCCGCATGCAGCAGCGGATGGAATCGCTGGGTGTCCCGCCGGAGGAAGCCCGGCGTCGGCTGGCGGGATTGCTCGTTTCTCCCGATGAAAAGCACGTCGGCGTCGTCGCCACGCTGTCGCCCGAAGGACTCCAGCATCGCATGGACGTTGTCGCCGACGTTCGTGAAGTGCTCGCCTATTGCGACCCCGATCAGACAGTCTCTCTGACCGGCGCGCCGGTGATCGTCACGGAACTCGATCACCTCGGCAGCGCGAAAGGCAATCGCCGCTTCTTCGGGCTGACTCTGCTCATCAGCCTGGGCCTGCTGTACTACTCGTTCCGGCACTGGGGAATGGCGCTGTCGGTACTCGGCAGCACGATCTGGAGTATCTGGCTGACGCAGTCACTGCTGTACTGGGCCGGTGGCGAGATGAACTTCATCCTCGGCTCGTTGTCGGTGATGGTGATGATTTTCACCCTCTCCATCGCGATCCACGTCGTCAGCTATTACTCGGATGCCGTCTCGGAAGGAGCAGCCGACCCGTTGGCGCACGCATTCCGCGCCTCGTTCTATCCCTGCCTGCTTTCGACCATCACGACCGTGCTGGGGCTGGTCTCGCTGAACGTGAGCAGCATTCTGCCGGTGGCCCAGTTTGGCTATGCCGCCGCCGCGGGCTCGATCGTGGCGATGTTCGTGGGCCTGGGAGTGACGCCCTGTTTGCTCGTGCTGTGGCCCAATTGCACGGTGGCGTCGAGCCGCTTCCATCGGATCGACTTCGCGGCCTGGGGAAATGGAGTCAGCCGTTATCGCTGGTCGTTGCTGGCCGCCGGGGCGGTGGGTGTCCTGGTGATGGGGGTTGGTGTCGCGCGGCTTAAATCCGATGTCGATCCGGTTGAGTTCCTGCCCCGCAACAGCCGCGTTCTCGCCGATCTGCAAACCATCGAAAAGAATCTGACGAACGTCGATTCCATTGAAATCCTCGTCAACTTCCCCGACGCGAAGACTCCGTTCGTCGATCGTCTGGAAAAGGTCCGCGCCATCCAGCGCCAGGTCGCAGAACATGAAGGTGTGCGGCATGCGTTCTCGCTGGCCGATTTCTTCCCTAACGAACTCCCCGATAGCCCGCTGGCCATGGGCCGGATGCTGTCCCGGGCGCAATCCTACAGTTCGGACGATGCCCTGACGGCCGCCGACCATTCCCTGTGGCGGGTCTCGGCCCGTATTAAAGATCGCAAGGTCTGCCACCCCGCGAAGGTGTACGACGACCTGATGGTGATGCTCGCCGACGAGCCCGTCACGCTCACCGGCGTAGCTCCGCTACTCAAGAGCGCCCAGGTCGAGATCTTCGATGGATTCTGGGAAAGCTTCACGGCGGCCTGCCTGACCATTTCGCTGGTGATGATTATCAGCCTGCGTTCGCTGGTCGCCGGTTTGATCGCGATGATTCCCAACATCCTCCCGATCTGGCTAGTCTTCGGCGGCGTGGGCTTCCTGGGAATGCCCGTCGACATTGGCATGATGATGACCGGAAGCATCGCTCTGGGCATTTCGGTCGACTGTACGTTCCACTTCCTCCTGCACTATCGCGCCGCCTATCAGCGCGGCGTCTCCTCGGCGGATGCCTGCCGCGAAGCACTCCAGCATGCCGGGACGCCCATGCTCGACTCCACGTTGATCTCTGGCGTCGGCATGTTGGCCTTGTGTCTGAGCAGCTTCTCGCCAACCGCCCGTTTCGGCTGTCTGATGGCGGCCCAGATGCTGGCCTCGCTGCTGGGAGAACTGGTCTTTCTCCCGGCACTCCTGGCTTGTCGGCCTGCCCGTGTCGCGATTCCGGACGAAGAGCCCGTCGACGAAGAACCGCTGCCAGAAATTCACCGATTGCCGCGGCCGCACTTCCTCGCCGGCGAAGCCGTTCGCGCCGCCTCGCCGTAATTCAGAATTTCCCGGTTCTCCCAATGCAGAACGGCCCCGGACTTCCAGAGAAGTTCGGGGCCGCTTGAATCGGTCCGGTCTCACATTCGCTTACTGACCGACGGGACGCCAGCCATCGCTGCCGCCAGCTTGAGGAGCCGTGGCGGGAGCGCCCGGATGGATTTGCGGGGCGACCGCCGCTGCCTGACGAATGGGCTGTGATGGAGCGTTGACAACCGGGGCAGCAACCGGCGCGGCTGCTGGGGCCGCGACGAACTGCGGGGCAGCGAATTGCGGTACCGCCGGGGTCGGCGCGAAGTTGGCCGGGGGCACTGTGTATTGCTGCTGTTGCACCATCTGCGGCGCGGCTCCGGGCCCGGAGGTCACGACGCCCGGCAGCCTCTGGAACTCTTCGTACGAGACTTCATTGGGTGGGGCCTGCGTCAGCGGCATCTGAGGAGCCGCGACGGGGATCGACTGCCCGGCAAACGCCATCTGAGGCTGCTGGCCGTGCTGGACAAACTGGGGGACCGGCCGTCCTTGGGCATATTGAGCCGGGGCCATGGCGGGATGAACCCGCAGCGTGGTTTCCGCGGGAGGGGCTGGCGGAGCCACCGGCGCCTGCAATTCGGGAATCGGAGCCATCGCGGGGGCGTAGTTCGAACCCTGCCCTTGGCTGCACGAGGCGCAACCGCCTCCCTGGTCCATCATGGGCGCACCGTAGGGCGACATTTCAAAGCCGCCGCCACCGCAAACATCGCAATCACAAGTGTTTCGGACGCGCCAGGCGTCGATTTCGTGCTTCATCCACTTCTTGGCTTTGTGGGAGTGATGGTGGCCGCCGCAGGGGTCGCAAGGGTTTTGATGGCACGAGGAGTGGCAGCAGCCAATCAGCGATCCTGCTGACAAGGCAACTGCGGCAAAACGGACAAAGACGGTCATTTCAGGGCCTTCCAGGACGAGGTGAGACCGGGAGCAGGACTGCTCTTCATCCGTGATCGTCAGGAGGCTTGGGTAAACTTTAACGGTTCGTCCGGATTTTCTGAAATTTCTGGCTGCGCGATCGGAAAATGGTTGAAGATAGAGATTTTCGTACACTATTTTAAGCATCGCGAATGCGGGAATCTTCCAATTCCTTGCCGGCAGCGGCGAAACCGCTCTGGCGAAAATTCCGGGTTCGCCGAGAATTCTGGTGAACCTTTCGATCCCGTTGAGCGTCATCAGGGTCGAAGGCCGTTATCAGGTCTTCTCACATTTTCCGAAGTGACGGCTCTGTTGCCGTCATGGCTCCGTAAGATGAGTCCGCCTGATTAAAGGGTTGGCGGGTTTCTTATCGAGCGTAAGTTCCTCAGGTGGCTGCGGCTTGACCGCAGGAGGTGTTCCGATGCTGAGCATCAACGGCAATCAAAACGCGTCTTTCCAGTTTGCTGCGAATAGCTTCGCGGTTGGCGGAAAGCTGGCGTGCGCCGTCCGGAACGTCTCCTCGGTACCCGTAGTCGTCTCGAAACGCGAGCGGCGCGGTTCCGGCCGACATCGCGGCGATTGGCGCACCGACCATCATGACATGTCGTCGTCATTGATGTGTTGTCGCCCAACATCGCCCACGACGTCGACGGAAACCCTAACGACGGTTTCCGTCCCGGCGAAGGATTATCTACCTCCGCCGGTGTATGCCGCCTTGGTGATCAGTCGCAGTCTCTGCGGCTGAACACCACACGTGTGTTCGAGACCCACTTCTTCCCCGAGCCCTGATTGTCCCGCGCCCGCGGTGCCTCGCGCACCCCGTTAGCCTGGCGACAGTCGGTTCCCTCCCGATTCGGTCGGCGTGGTCGCCATGACGCGACTTGCGTTCGACCGGCCGGGCTGCGGCGGTGCTCGCGGGAACAATTCGCGAAGAGGCGGCCACGACGGTCGTGTTCTTCGCCTGAGGGACAGGTATTAGACCATGGAGTCGATCGAATTCGAGCTTTTGGATCTCGTCATTCGGGCACAGGGCGGCGACCGCGACGCGTTTGGCGAACTGGCACGGCAGTTTTCTCCCACGGTGTTCTCGATCGCCTTGCGGCGACTGCGGAACCGGGCGGAGGCTGACGAACTGACGCAGGATGTCTTCATTCAGGCGATGCGGAAGCTTCCCCAGCTTCGCGAACCCGAACGGTTCGCCGGCTGGTTGCGGCGCATCACGGTGCGAATGGCCATCAATCGCGCCGTCCGCCGACCACCGGAAGTGGCCGCGGGCGAAGAGACGTTCGGCGGCGTTCGGTCGGCTCGCAAGGGCCCGCTGGAAGAACTGTTGGACGGCGAAGCGGCCCGGCACGTCCAGGGAGGCATGACCCGGCTGCGCGAGCTGGATCGGCGCACGTTGCTGGCGTTCTACTTTGAAGGCCAGTCGCTCATCGAAATGAGCGATCGGTTTCAGAGCCCGGTCGGCACGATCAAGCGTCGCCTGCACACCGCCCGAAACCGATTGAAGGATGAACTCGCGCAGTTGCAGCCCGTTTGAGCGGGTTTGTTGACTACGAGGGAACGCGGACCTCGGCCAATCCATCGCGATTGGCCGAGGTCTTTTTTTGCAAGAGGTAACGCGAAGCGTGAGCGAGGGAATTTTCGTTCTCTCCCTCGCTCACGCTTCGCGTTACTAGACGATCCGGGTCACGCGCCAGCGCGCCACTGAGCGGCTTCCTGCTGACACGCCACCACGGCGTCGCGCACCAACTGCTGGAGGGCATCATCGCGCGAGCGATCGGCAAAAATCTCTGCTGGGATTGGCTCTCCATAGACAACGCGAACCTTGCCAGGTCTCGCGATCGTCGCGCCGCGCGGCATCGCTTCATAGGCTCCGGCGACTCCCACGGGGCAGACCGGTAGGCCGGTGCGACGCACCAGCGACAGGAATCCGGGTTTGAACTCGCCGACGCGGCCATCCGCCGAACGCGTGCCTTCGGGGAAAATTCCCACCAGGAAGCCGGCCTGCATGCGCCGGATCGATTCCCGCAGCGCCGCCGTACTGGCTGCCTCCCGGTTAATCGGCATCACGTACGTATTTCGCAGAATCCAGCCCACAACCGGCACTCGAAATAGGGAGTCGCGCGCCAGAAAGCTGACAGGCCGCCGGAGCGGCAGACCGACCAGCAGCGGATCCAGGAAACTCTGGTGGTTGATAATCAGCAGCGCGCCGCCAGTTTTTGGAAGCCGCTCGATTCCCCGCGCGCGGAATCTCAGCCAGAAGAAGGAAACGCTCTGCATCAGAATCTGAAGCACGCGCCACGTCCGGTTCCGTGTCAGCGGATCGCCGAGGTCGTCCGAAAGGGAATTGGGTATGGACGTCGACATCGCGCGAAGATTCTCCGAAAGCAGTTCGCGGGTATGATACCGAGGCAACCCGCGACCGTGTACGCAGCCCTGACGAGTCGCACACGGCGATGGAGTGTCGTCCGTGTAGGCTGGCGTCACCCGAAGGCGTAACCCAGCGCATTTCTGACGTCTCAGGAAGTCGCTGGAATTGCTTTGTCTGAATCTCACGAAGGCACAAAGGCACTGAGAGATGCAAAAGCGGTTATTGACGGGTTGATGAAAGCTGTCTGAATGCCTTCTCCGTGCCTTTGTGCCTTCGTGAGAACACTTCTGTAAAGCGAACAAAGGGCGCGATGCGCGTCCTCGGCTTAAAAAGACACGCTCGTGCCACACGAGTGGGATCGTTGCGGAAGCCGAGACGTTTGGCGAAGATACCGTAAAGTGGTCGTCACATTGACAAGGTGGACAACCGTTCGCGGACGATCTGGTTTGGGGCAAGGTCGCGACCCCGCATTGTGGCGTGAAGGGCTCTGTCCCGACGATCGGCGGGGATTACCCGTCACAAATCTGTTCGAAGCTGAGTGGCTCCTTTGTCGCGTCGTTCGGCGAAACCTCCGGTCCTGCCCGCCGACCGGTTTGTCCGGCGGTCGTGGCATACGCCACGCGGTCGCACGGTCAGTTTCTGGCAGCGGCTGGGGCCGCCCCATCTGCTCGTCGGTTCGTTCGTGCTGCTGATCGCGCTGGGAACGCTGGGGCTGAAGTTTCTGCCCGGAATCTATACGGGGGAGCCGCTGTCGTGGGGCGACGCGCTCTTCACGGCGACCAGCGCCGCCTGCGTGACCGGTCTGGTGGTGGTCGATACGGGAACCTATTTCACGGTGCAGGGGCAGGCATTCTTACTCTTGCTCATTCAACTTGGCGGACTGGGAATGCTGGCCTTCAGCAGCCTGTTCATCATGGCACTGGGCAAGCGACTTTCGGTCCGGGCCGAGATGATCGCGGGAGATTCGCGAGCCACCGGTCCCGGACTCAACGCGAAGCGACTGACGCTCGACGTCGTGCTCTTCACGATGACGATCGAGGGTCTGGGAGCGGTCGTGCTCTGGCTGCTATGGAGCCCCGAGGTCGGCGCCCGGGAAGCCGTCTGGCCGGCGGTCTTTCATGCGGTCAGCGCGTTCTGCAACGCGGGCTTTTCGACGTTTTCCGATTCGCTCATCGGGTTCCAGAAGGATCCCGCCTCGCTGGGGGTCATCTCGCTGCTCATCGTCGCCGGTGGTATCGGGTTTCTGGCGATGGAAGAGAGCGTGCTCAGCGTGGTAAGCCGGGATTGGCGCCGACGGAACCGACTGTCCCTGCACACGCGAATTGTCCTGGCAACGACATTCGTGCTACTTGTCGGCGGAGCAGTTCTCTTTTACTTCTTTGAGGCACAGGGGACACTCGCGCATCTTCCCCAGGTCGACAAAATCTCCAACAGTTGTTTCATGAGCGTGACCGCGCGCACGGCGGGGTTCAACTCGATCGACTATGCCGCGGCCGGCGACAGCATGAACTTCCTCACCATTCTGCTGATGCTGATTGGTGGATCGCCCGGTTCAACGGCGGGGGGATTGAAGACCACCACGTTCGCGTTGATCGGTCTATTGGCCTGGTCGCGGTTTCGCTCCGATCCGACGACCTCGGTCGCCGGACGGTCGATTCCCGAAGAGACGATTCAGCGCGCGACCGGCCTGCTGGTAGTGTCGGTGGTGGTCGTGGCGGTGGGACTGTTCGCGCTGACGGCGACCGATCCCCTATCTCAATTCGAAAACCGGTTCCTGATTCGCCTGTTCGAGGTCTGCAGCGCTTTCGGAACCGTCGGCCTGTCGATGGGCGTTACGGACGACCTGTCGCCCGCTGGCAAGGCGATTCTCACGCTGCTGATGCTGATGGGACGCGTTGGCCCGTTGACGTTGGCGGCGTCGCTGGTGGTCAATCGGTCCAAGACGTCCAACTATCGATTTGCCTACGAAGATGTCGTTGTCGGCTGACGCGACATCCACGAGGAATGGTCATGAAACGATTCGTAGTGATCGGGCTGGGAAACTTCGGCTTCGCGGCGGCGGAAACGCTGAGCACGTCCGGTCATGACGTGATTGTCGTCGACACCGATGAAGAAGTGGTCGACCGCATCGCCCCGATCGTGGCGCGCGCCGTCGTCGGCGACGGAACCGACATGACGACGCTGCAGCGAGTGGGGGCCGCCGACGCCGACGTGGGAGTCATTTCCACCGGCGATGACATCACCGCCAGCATTCTCGCGACGATGGCCCTGCACGACCTGTCGGTGAAGAGCGTGTACGTGAAGGTCGTCTCGCGCGAGCACGATCGCGTGATGCAGCGGCTGGGAGTGACGGAGACGATTTTCCCCGAACGCGACACCGCGAACGCGCTGGCGACGCGGCTTTCGGGGACGGCGCTCCTCAACTACGTGCGCCTGGGGAAGGGGCTCAGCATCCAGGAGATGGCCGTCCCCGACAGTTGGAGCGGGCAGACAATTCGCGACCTGAAGCTGCGCCAGTATTACGACATCACCATTGTGGCCCTGCACGACATGCTGGCCGACGTGATCGTCCCGTCCCCCAACCCGGACTACACGCTCAAAGACTCCGACACACTGTTGGTGGCCGGCAACGACGAAGCCCTCGCCAAGGCGGCCCAGCTCAAATAGCGCTTTTGTTCGAACGTCTCTCCCTGGCTCTCCGCCTTCCGCACGTAGCATTCCGCCAAAAAAGAAACACCGGGCCGCGACGTCGGTCGGCCCGGTGTCATGCTTTCTCGAATGCGAGTTCGACTTCTTAGGCGAACTGCTTCTTGCGGCCGACCAGCGTGCGAATGCGCTCTGCGAGCAGGGCGGCATCGAACGGCTTGCGGAAGGTTTCGCTGAAGATCGAGCGATCGAGACCGCTCGCGGTATCTTCATCGTTCAACAGAGCCACCAGGACGGCGTCCTGATAGTCCGAGTTCTTCCGCAGGTTCTGGGCGATCAGCATCGCCTCGTGGCGACCCATCCCGAAGTCGATGACGACGCAATCGGGGTGGAGGGATTCCGCCTGAATCCCGGCTTCAAATCCGCTGTTCGCGGTTTCGATTTTGTAGTCCTCGATCGGCATCAGATCGAGCAAGGCCGTCCGGACTGTCGTGTCGAGGCCGACAAGCAATAGCTTGCCCATCGCCTCGTCCTCCAGTTCGCCAAGGGGCATACCATGCTCCTTGAGGAACCGAATGAGGTGCTCGCGGGGGATGCGACGGTCCTGCGAGCCAGGAATCCGATAACCACGCAACCGGCCGGAGTCGAACCATTTGCTGACAGTCCGAGGTGCAACCTTGCAGATCTTGGCGACCTGGCCAGTCGTGAAGATCGTTCTCATCGCGGGCTCTCCAATCACCAATAATTGTTTCAGGCAGAAGGGCGTCGCGACCCTCCGGATCTTCACCCTCGTACGTTTAAGTGGCTGTCCTAGCCTACTGGGTCAACAGGCAGTGCCACCGCCGCACGGATTGTCAGATCGTTCCCCTGTCGATCGGTTGTCGCCGACGGCCGACCGGGGACTGACATGCATGGTCTGTACGGGCTGGTGCTGTTGTTCGGCGGGGCGTCACGAACCGATCCAAGTTCGCGCGTCCCGTAGGGAGAGGGACCGTCAACGCTCGCAGAGCGTCCGGCTCTGTGGTGAGACGAGAACGAATTGTCCAACCCCCCTGAACGGCCCACTCCAGGTCGGGCGACCCGATTTCTCGCCAGACAGCGATTGTCGTGTCGGTCTGTTGTGAACCGTCTGACCAATACTTTCGTCTTAAGTGGCGATTGGACTTGAACGAGTTTCACTCACGACCGCCTCGGATTCGGGTTGAGTGTCAACCCCAAATCCATTTCCGCAGTCTTTTTGGTGAAATCTTCGCGCAGATTGCCTGACTTGACGAAAGGCGCGCGGCGAGCGGTCCTGTGCCCCAGCGCAATTGGACAGCGGTAATAACGTCCGGTCTTCGGACGGGGCGTACCGGCTGGAGGCGAAGTCACCGCTTATAAACGCCGTGACGATTATGCGGCCGACTTGAACCGGCCATCTTCGCCGACATCCTCGAAGCGGACCGCCATTCGCTTCGAGACGCCCGACTCTTCCATTGTAACGCCATACAAGACGTCGCCAACGGTCATTGAGCGTTTATGATGCGTGATCATGATAAACTGGGTCGAATTTTGAAACTTGCGAATCACGTTCGTGAAACGTTCGACGTTTGCCTCGTCCAGCGCGGCGTCCACTTCGTCCAGAATGCAGAAGGGGCTCGGCTTCGCCTGGAAGATCGCCATGATGAGCGCGATTGCCGTCATCGTCTTCTCGCCGCCCGACAACAGCGAAAGACTCCGCAGCTCCTTGCCCGGCGGCCGGGCCTGGATTTCGATTCCGCATTCTAGGACGTCATTCATGTCTTCCAGAATGATGTCACCTTCGCCCCCGCCGAAGACCGTCCGAAACAACTCCTGGAAGTTCGCGCGAACGGTTTCATAGGTCTCGAGGAACATCCGCCGGCTTTCCCCGTTGATCCGGCGGATAATGTCCTCCAGCGTCGATTTGGCTTCGACCAGGTCGCTGAGCTGCGAACTGAGCTGCGAGAACCGAGTTTCCAAAGCATCCAGTTCCGCCAGACTATCTGGATTCACGCTTCCCAGGAGTTTCAGCTTCTTCTTAAGACGCTGAACCCGCCCATCGAGTTCGCTTCGCGCTTCCGAGAATGAGGGCGGATTCTCCGGAAGCCGCGGCGCCGCTTCCTGTTCCGCGTCTTCGGTGTCGGAACCGGCATGTATCTCATCCAGGTACATGCGATAGGCCGAAATTCCGGTCGCCACCGTTTCGTGCAAGTCAACCTGATACTCTTCCTCCAGACGCTCGCGCAGGCCGGCCACGTTTTGCAGCACTTCGCGTCGCCGCAGTTCCAGTTCGTGGATGGTCGTGCTGACGCCGCGGCGATTGGCTTGCAGTTCGGACAACGCGCGCGACAGCACGCCGCGTCGCTCGCGGACCTCGGCCTTTCGCGCGTTCAGTTCGACGACTTCCAGGTCAATCTGCTCGGCGTGATGCCGTCGCTCGTCCAATTCCGCGCGGGCGTTCAGGATTTGCAGCGTGATCTGATCGCGTTTCTGACGGACGGTGTCGACTCGTCGCGCTCCCTCGGCTGCTTGCAGTTGTCGCTGTTCAAGATCCTCGCCCAATCGCTCAAGTTGCGTTCGCAGTGCGGCCGTCCGTTCCGCATGCTTGGCCAGGTCAACCTGGTGAAGATTGCGTTCCTCTTCCATCTCGGCACACCGCCCGTTGAGAACGGCCAACTCTTCGGTGAACTGTTGCGACAACTCTTCGGAAGCTGTCAGTTTCTCGCGCGCGGCGATACCACCCTGTTCGCAGCGTTCGATCTCCTGCCGCGCCGCAGTGAGATCCACTGTGAGACTCTGCTGACGCTGGGTCAGATCGGCGAGCGCGTTTTCCACCTGCTCGCGAATGCGGTCCTGGCTGTTGAGCGCCGCCCGAGCTTCCGTGAGCAGATCCTGCGTTTCATCGACGGCACTGGCCGCCTGCTCCAGGTCGACCTCCAGGTTGCGAAGCCCTTCGTAAAGGACAGCCAGCGATGATTCACGCGATTCGATTTCGTGATCGATCGCATGAATCTGCTGCTTGAGCCGCTTGAGTTCGCTTTTACGGGACAGCACGGCCGCCTCGGTCCGGACGGGACCGACGGTCACGCTGCCATCGGCTTCCAGGACTTCGCCCTGCAAGGTGACGAACCGGCAACCGCGTCCGGAGCCCGCGGCCAGCGAAATGGCCACGTCGAGCGTTTCGACGACCCAGGTATCTCCCAGCAGCGTTTCCGCGAGTTGCCCGGCTTGTTGATTGTCCAGCGCCAAACCATCGGCTCGCTGGAGGACACCTGGCTGTGCGATCAGATCCGGTCCGTGGCGGAAGGGTAGCTTCAACGAAGCAAACCCCTGGTCTGGCGAAGCGATCTCGGCGGTGTCGCCGGACAAGCACAGAAACCCGATTCGTCCGCTGAGAGAGTTGGGATTCTTGAACAGATAGTCCTGCCAGGCCGCGAAGTCGTTCACAACCAGCAGTTGTCCACGCGAGCCGAGCGCGACCTCGAGCAGGGCGGCATTTTCGAGATCGACATCCAGCAGGTCGGCCGCGAGCCCCAGCACCGTGCACCAAGGCTTCTCGCGCGATTGCCGGGCACGGGCCAGAATTTCCCGCGCGCCGAGGCCGATCCCTTCCTGCCGGGATTCGAGGTCTTCCAGCAAGAGCCGGCGCGCGACCGTCGCGCTGCGGCGCTCGCGGGCATCGGCCAGCGCGGCCTGAGTCGCGCGTTGCGAGACGAGCAGTTCTTCGCGTTTGGCCTGAATCGTCTTGAGCACCTGCTGCGCGGTCGCCAGCGTTCGCGTCGCCTGTTGGACCACGAGCTGGCGCGAGTGGACTTCCTCTTCCACTTCGCGGCGCTGTTCCCGCATCGGTTCCAGTCGGCCGTCCAGGTCGTCCAGGGTCTGCCCGAGGAGCGATTCTCGATCCTGCCAGGAGACGAGGCTTTGATCGAGGCCGGCGATTTCGCGAGTCAATTGCAGACGACGGGTCCGTTCCCCTTCGAGCCGCGACTGAAGTTCATTCACCCGCTGAGTGAGCTGGGTGAGCTCCTCGGCCCGTCCTTCGAGCGCGGTCAGGCGGCTTCGCGCGGCGACCTCCAGCTCGGCCAAGGCTGCTCGTTCCCGTTCGATTGCCCGTGCTCCATCCGCCATGCGCTGTTGCAGTATCAACTGTTGCCGTTGCAGCCGCACGACTTCCGTGTCGGTCTCATGGAGCCGCTGCCGTTGCGATTCGATCGTCGCCGTCGCGCCGGCCATTGCCTCGCGGCTGGTCGTGTTTCTCTTCTGGACGTCGCGAATCAGGTCATCAAGCGCCGCCATATCCACGTCGATCGCCGCGGCGCGCGCATCATGCTCCCGCTGTTCCGTTAGCAATTCCGCATCGCGGCGCTGGAGTTCCTCCAACCGCTCGGCAAGGCCATGCAGCTCGCGATCGAATTCGCGGCAATCGTCGGCGGCGAGTCCCTGCCACCAGCTTTTGAGTTCCTCGCTGATCTCGCGAAACTTGGCGGCTTTGGCGGCCTGACTTCGCGTGGCGTTCAGACGGGCTTCCACTTCGTCGACAATGTCCGTCAGACGGATGAGGTTCTGGTCGACGCGCTCCAGCTTTCGCTGCGCGTCCATGCGCCGAGCCTTAAAGCGGCTGATCCCCGCGGCTTCTTCAAAGACAGCGCGCCGGCTGACCGGATTCGCTTGCAGAATCTGGTCGACGCGCCCCTGTTCGATGATGCTGTAAGCCGCCGAACCGGCCCCCGTTCCCAGAAACAGGTCGCGAATGTCCTTGAGACGGACTGCGGACCGATTGAGCAGATACTCGGAGTCGCCGTTTCGCCACAGGCGCCGACCGATTTGCACTTCGGCCGCTTCGACGGGGAGCAGACCGGCCGAGTTGTCGAAGGTGAGAGTGGCTTCCGCGAAGCCGTTGGCCTTGCGGCTTTTCGAGCCGTTGAAGATGACGTCGGTCATCTCCTTGCCGCGCAGGCTCTTGGCGGATTGATCTCCCAGAATCCACTTCAGCGCGTCGACGACATTGCTCTTACCGCTGCCGTTCGGTCCGACGACGCAGGTCACGCCCGCGGCGAAGTCGAATCGAGTGCGGTCGGCAAAGCTCTTGAAGCCAAACAGCTCCAGCGACTTGAGCATGGGGCACAAAGATCACGAAAGTGGGCACCGCGCGGCGAAGCCGGAACACCGGGATCGACTGACCAAATCTTGCGAGAGCGACGCGACTACTCCTAGTCCTTCGACTTCCGCCAGCCGCCAAAGACATGCCACCAGCGGCGAGGCGTCGACGTGTTTTCACTCTCCGCTTCAGTCGGCGTGGTCTGAGCGGGCGGGTCGCCAAGTTGCGAGGGGGCGGACTCCTCTTTCGACACGGTTTCCGCGGACTCGTTCTTTTCGCCGTCCGTGGTGTCTGACGCGGGGACTTCCGCGGATGTCTGAAGAATGCTGGCCATCGGGCTCGACGATTCGGAGTCATCGGAATTCGTCTTGGCGTCTTCCGCCTCGGTCTTCATCGGGAAGAGGTTGGGAGTGAAGATTTCCTTGCCAATCCGGGCCGGTTGCGCGCCGGAAGCGGCCTTCGTGCCGGGACGGTGGTAAACGCGGCCAGCCGTGGGCAGGGCATCAATGGCCAGTCGATTGGGCAGATTGCGTTGCCGCGAGGCTTCCACCAGCATCTGGAACAGGTCCGGGTAGGTCGCGCCCAGTTCGTCGGCCGCCATCAGGACATCGGCCACGCGTAACGAAACTTCCCGCCGTTCGTCGGGCTTGCCGGGCTCGAACCGGGCCAGCGAAACGGTTTTGCTGCCGGCCTGTGCCGTGACCATGATGTGGCGGCCAGCCGTCAGCAGCAGCGGCGGTCGGAATTCCTGATTCTCACCGAACAGCACGATCTCGGGATGCGAGTGGAGCGTGACATGGGCCAGTACGTCTCCCTGCGTCGGCAGGACGTGCAGCAGGTATTCGCTGGTCGCGCTCGTGCCGCCCCCCTTCATGGTGATTCCGCGAATGAACGGATCGTTTCGATCGAGCGTCCAGAGCGCGCGAAAAGCACCGTAGCGCGTTTCGGAGCTCGATTCACTCATCAGATCGCGAAGCTGTAGATGAGTGTCGGCTTCGTCGATCGCGGACATGGCGGCGAGGGCAAAGACCCGGAACGCCCGCTCTTCCCGGGCCGCTTTGGCAAGGGTCTCGATACATTCCGATTCGCCCAGGTAGGCGAGCGCGACGGCCGCGTAGATCCGGCACTCGACCGTTGGCGCCTTGAGCCCGGATTTCAGCACGGGAATCGCATCGGAACCGATCGCCTCGAGTTGCAGCGATGCCCGTTCGGCGGTTCGCGGCTCCATCAGCTCTTTTTGAAGCTGCTGCAGCCGCAGGCGGCGAGCCACGTTGTCTTCGCGAAACGCCAGATGACGGATCACCTGCAAATAGTGGGGGTAATTATCCCGGTAACGATTGTCGATTCGCAGAATGATGTGCCGGTCGGTCTTGGCTTCCGCCATTGGAATCTTGATGCCATGACGGTCGTAACCGTGAAACCGCGTCCCGATCACTTCGGCGATACGAGCCGAGTTTCGCACGCTCCGAAAGTCGTTCCGCAGGTGGACCGACAGATCGCGTTCCTTGGTCACCACCGCGCCGCCCAGAACTCGGCCGCGCAGGTTGAGCATCGGGTCGCGTCCCGAGTTTTCGCTGAGACTCCCGACAATGATCGGTCCCGTCGCCTTCGCGTAGGCAAAACCCTGAATCTGCTGATTGCCGGGAACGATGGCCTGCTCGTAGAGCAGTGTTTCCATCAGCCAGCCACCCTTGAGATCCTTCACTCCGGCATTGGGTGGTGCTTCGACAAGAACATCCAGTCGGCCGCCCGCCTTGTGCACGGGTGGCAAAAACGTCGTCACTTTCACGAGCGCCGTATTGGGGGAGCGCAACAGTGTGTTGGGATCGGAAACCCGCAGACGCTTCAGTTCTTCCAGAAGGGCCGTGCGAGCCGCCGATGGCGCCGGGTCGCCCCCGGTTCCATTGAGACCCACGACCAGTCCATATCCTTGCAGCACGACCGGGCTCATGCCGGCGAAAGTGACGTATTCGCCGATCAGCGGCGTCGAAACTTTCGTCTCGAACGGCCGCGCCAGGTCTTCATCAAAGCCGAGATCATCGGCTCCAAAAACCGTCGCGGGAATCAGGACGCAGACGCCCGCCAGGGCCGCCAGCAACCAGGACAGGGATGCGGTCGAGCGGATCATTCCAAACTCCTTGCGCAAGATCGCGCCGCCGAAACCCGAGACCGGCGGCAATCCGGCAATAGGACGAAACGTAGGTCGTCACCGGACAAGGAGTCAAGAAGGCCCAGCCGCATGACGAAAGCTGGTCTCGCGAGGCGTGCTCGGTTTGTAAATACTTAACTGAAAATGGTTTGCACGAAATCAGGTTCTTGCCGGACGGGCTGGTCGGGACGTCTGGGGGCGCGTGAACGTCGTCAGAAAGTGGCCATCGCGAACCGCTGTCGGCCGAATCTGCCGCTTTCGACGACGAACCTGCGGGAGCGGACAAATTCCGGTAGACTATCCCGATTCCGACCGCTGGAACGCCGTGGCCTGGACGAAGCCGGGCTGGCGAGCGCTGGCCGCTTCAATCTCATGACCGCCGAATCAGTCCTGCATCTCGCCGAGATTTTCTGCTCGCGCCAGGGCGAGGGAGAACTCGCCGGAACGCGTTCCGTCTTCGTGCGCGCCACGGGCTGCAACCTGCGCTGCTGGTTCTGCGACACTCCCTATACCTCCTGGGAGCCAAAGGGCGACGAGGTGGACCTCGCGACTGTGGTCGGAGAGATTGAGTCGTATGACTGCCACCACGTCGTGCTGACAGGCGGCGAACCCCTGCTGCAACCCGGAATTGTTCCTTTGTCACGGACTCTGCGGGAGCGCGGCTACCATATTACGGTGGAGACGGCCGGAACGATCGATCGACCAGTCGAGGCTGATCTGATGTCGATCAGTCCCAAGCTCTCCAACGCGGCGCCCCATGCCGAGAATCATTGGGACATCCGTCACGAACGGGACCGCTTTGTCCCCGAAACGGTCCGCCGTCTCGTCTCTGACTATCCGTTTCAGCTCAAGTTCGTGATCGACCAGACGCCGGATATCGACGAAGTCCGCCGCTGGTTGCAGCACTTTCCGATGGTTCCCGCCGATCGTGTCTGGTTGATGCCCCAGGGACGCACGACCGAGGAACTGGCGCGGCGCGGTGTCTGGCTCGAACCGCTCGCCCGGAGTCTGGGCTATCATTTCTGCCCGCGGCGGCACATTGAATGGTACGGCAACGTGCGTGGAACGTGACGTTTCACGTCGTCGGGATCAGTTGCCACCCAGTCCACGCTTTTCGATCGCGAACACTTTGTTCAGACGGCGAACGTGCCGCTCTTCGTTCGTGAAGCAGGCATTCAGAAACGCCCGCACGATTTCGACGGCCAGTTCCTCGCCGATGATCCTTGCCCCGATACACAGCACGTTCATGTCATCGTGCTCGACACCCTGATGGGCGGAATACGTGTCGTGACAGACGCCGGCACGAATCCCGACGATCTTGTTCGCCGCCACGCTGATTCCGACGCCGCTGCCGCAAATGAGAATGCCGCGATCAGCTCGGCCAGCGACAATTTCCGCCCCCACCTTCTCGGCGTAGTCGGGGTAATCGACCGAGCAGTTCGAATCGGTGCCGCAGTCAACGGTCACCGCCGCGCAATCGGCCACGACCGAAAGCACGCGCGCCTTCAGTGGAAACCCGCCATGATCGCAACCGAGGGCGACACGCATGATGAAAATCGTCCTCCTGCCACTGAGTCATTGATCTACGGCAGATCCGTTGAACCCATCAGAAAGCGGTCGCATTCGCGGGCGACGCCGCGGCCTTCGTTGATCGCCCAGACGATCAGGCTTTGGCCGCGACGACAGTCACCAGCCGCGAAGACGCCCGGCACGTTCGTCGTGTACTTTTCGTGCACGGCCTTGTAGTTCGACCGGGGATCCAGTTCGACTCCCAGTTGTTGTGCCACCGTGTTTTCGGGGCCGCGAAAGCCGAGCGCCAGAAAACACAACTGCGCGGGCCACTCTTCGATGCTGTCCGGAACCGGAGTAAACATCGCGCCGCCGGCCACCGGCTGTGACCAGTCGACCCGCTGCGTTTTGAGTGCCCGCAGGTTGCCATTCTCGTCACCCAGGAACTCGATGGTTTGAATCGCGTACTCGCGCGGATCGTCCGCCAACGTCTTGCCGGGCATGCGGGCATAGTCGAAGCGAGCCGCTGCCTCTTCGTGGCCATAGTCTTTGCGATAAATCTTCGGCCACTGCGGCCAGGGATTATTCGCCGCACGCTCGGCGGGTGATTGCGGAACGACTTCGAAGTTGACCAGCGAGTTACAGCCGTGGCGAACGGACGTTCCGCAGCAGTCGGTCCCGGTATCGCCACCGCCAATGACAATCACATCCTTGCCCTTGGCGGAGATGTACTTGCCGTCTTCCAGACCCGAATCGAGCAGGCTCTTGGTATTCGCGTGCAGGAACTCCATCGCGAAATGGATTCCCTTCAGATGACGGCCGGGGGTCTTCGCGAAGAAGTCGTTCGGCACTGTCGCTCCGGTGCAGAGCACCACCGCGTCGAACTCTTTCTTGAGCTGATCGGCGGCAATGTCTTTACCGATCTCCACGCCGGTCTTGAAGACGATCCCCTCGGCTTCCATCAGCTTGACGCGCCGCTCGACGACTTCGCGTTTGTCGAGTTTCATATTGGGAATGCCGTACATCAACAGGCCGCCGATACGGTCAGCTCGCTCGAACACGGTCACCAGATGGCCGGCCGAGTTGAGCTGCGCGGCGGCGGCAAGTCCAGCCGGGCCGGAACCCACGACGGCCACCTTCTTGCCGGTGCGCTTCGGCGGAGGATTGGGAACCACCCAGCCCTCGGCAAAGCCGCGATCGATGATTGAGACTTCGATGTTCTTGATCGTGACCGGCGGCTCGTTGATGCCCAACACGCACGAGCCTTCGCACGGCGCGGGGCACACTCGGCCGGTGAATTCCGGGAAGTTGTTGGTCTTGTGCAGCCGGTCGAGCGCCTCGCGCCAGTGGCCGTGATAGACCAGGTCGTTCCACTCGGGAATCAGGTTGTTGATCGGGCAACCCGCCGCCATCCCGGCGATGAGCGTCCCCGTGTGACAGAACGGGACGCCGCAGTCCATGCAGCGGGCTCCCTGCGACTGCAACTCCTCCTCGGGCAGGTGCTCGTGGAACTCCTTCCAGTCGAGGACCCGTAGTTTCGGGAGTCGATCCAGCGGAAGTTGTCGCTTGAACTCCTTGAATCCGGTCGGCTTGCCCATGGCTGTGTCAATCTTCGTCGAGAACGGGAAAACTTGCTTGGCGACCGCGGTCCGGCGTGTGTTCGCTCGGAGACCACGGAAGCCACTTACGTCAGGAGAACCGTCAAATACCGTCCCCAAAAGAAGGGGCGACATCCGTGTCGACGTTCAGAACATCCACTCAATCGATCAATTTTGCCCGGCGGTGGACGTCAACACGTTCGCGTCCGAATCGACATGGCCGTTTGCTGCTTTGGCCAGTTCCCGGGCCTGTTCCGCCAGCGCCCGCTTATAGTCGGTCGGCATCACTTTCACGAACTTAGCGAGACTGGCTTCCCAGTCGCTCAGAATATTTTCGGCAACCGTCGATCCCGTGTAGCGCTGATGCCGGGAAATCAGTTCTCGCAGTTCGGCGATGTCTTCCTCGGCTTCGAGTTTCTCCACGCCCACCATTTCCAGGTTGCTGTTCTGCAGAACCTGCTCGTGCGGATCGTAGATATAGGCGATTCCGCCCGACATCCCGGCTGCCAGGTTCCGACCCACCGGCCCCAGAATGACGGCTCGACCGCCGGTCATGTATTCCAGGCCATGGTCGCCCACGCCTTCGACAACGCACGACGCGCCGGAGTTTCGCACGCAGAAGCGTTCCGCCGCGCGGCCGCGGAAGTAGGCCTCTCCTTCCGTGGCCCCATAGAGGCAGACGTTACCAACGATGATGCTGTCTTCCGGCACGAAGCTGGAATTCTCGGGGGGCGCGATAATGATCTTGCCGCCAGACAGTCCCTTGCCGACGTAGTCGTTAGCGTCTCCTTCCACCTCGATGGTGATCCCTTTCGCCAGCCAGGCTCCCAGGCTTTGGCCGGCGGAACCTTTGCAGCGAATCTGAATCGTGTCGGCCGGGAGACCTTCTGGACCCCACTTCTTGACAACCTCGTGGCTGAGCATCGTCCCCAGCGCCCGATCGATGTTCTGGACTTCGTATTCCAACTGCACCGGCTTGCCGTCCTGAATGGCCGGTTGAGCCGCGGCAATCAGACGATTGTCGAGCTGATGCTCAAGGCCGTGCTGCTGCTCCGTGGTGCAATGGGTTTTGACACCCGGATGCGGCTTGCGGGCCGGCGTCAGAATCAGCGACAGGTCGATCCGCCGCGTCTTCCAATGGCTGATTTCGGGATCGACTTCGAGACATTCGGCGTGGCCGACCATCTCGTCAATCGTCTTGAAGCCCAGCGAGGCCATGATCTCGCGGACTTCTTCCGCGATCATGAAGAAGTAGTTGACGACGTGCTCCGGCTGGCCGGAGAACTTCTCACGCAGCACCGGATCCTGCGTGGCGATTCCCACCGGACAGGTATTGAGATGGCACTTCCGCATCATGATGCAGCCCATCGTGATGAGCGGCGCCGTCGAGAAGCCGAACTCCTCGGCTCCCAACAAACATGCGATCGCCACGTCGCGGCCGGTCTTCAATTGACCGTCCGTCTGCAATCGCACGCGACTGCGAAGGTCATTGAGGACCAGCGTCTGGTGGGTTTCGGCGATGCCCAGTTCCCACGGCAACCCGGCATGCTTGATGCTGGTCAGCGGAGATGCCCCGGTCCCGCCGTTGTCGCCGGAAATCAGGATGTTGTCGGCGTGTCCCTTCGCAACGCCGGCCGCGATCGTGCCCACGCCGACTTCCGACACCAGCTTGACGCTGATGCGAGCAGACGGATTCGAATTCTTCAGATCGAAAATCAACTGGGCGAGGTCTTCGATCGAATAGATATCGTGGTGCGGTGGCGGACTGATCAGCCCCACGCCCGGCGTGGAGTGCCGGGTCGCGGCGATGACCTTGTCGACCTTGTGACCGGGAAGTTCGCCCCCTTCGCCCGGCTTGGCTCCCTGTGAGATCTTGATCTGTAGTTCATCGGCATTGGTGAGATACCAGGCCGTCACGCCGAAGCGTCCAGATGCCACTTGCTTAATGGCCGATCGCTTCGAGTCGCCATTCGCAAGCGGCTGGAAGCGGCGATAGTCTTCGCCCCCTTCACCCGTGTTGCTTTTGCCGCCCAGCCGGTTCATGGCGATGGCGAGCGTTTCGTGGGCCTCGGCCGAGATCGAACCATAGCTCATCGCGCCGGTGCAGAACCGCTTGACGATTTCCTTCGCGTCCTGGACGTCTTCAATGGGAATCGACTTGCCGGGCTTGAACCGCAGCAGGCCACGCAGGGCGCACTCACGAACGGCCTGGGTGTTGACCAGGTTCGCGAATTCGCGATAGGCATTGCGATCGCCGTCCCGAGCCGCCTTCTGAATGCTGGAAATCGTCAGCGGATTCCACTGATGCTTTTCGCCGGTGGCTCGCCAGTGGAACAACCCCATGTTGGGGAGCACCGGCAGACGATTTTCTTCCCGCGACGGGAACCCGAGTTCATGCCGGCGGATGGCTTCTTCGCCAAGAATTTCCAGGTCGACGCCGCGAATCCGGCTGGCCGTCCCCTTGAAGCAGAGATCAACGACGTCGGTGCTAAGCCCCAGCGCTTCGAAGATCTGGGCACCCTTGTAGCTTTGCAGGGTGGAGATGCCCATCTTGGCCATCACCTTGAGGATCCCCTGCTTGGTCGCCTTGCGATAGGCGGCCGTGATCTGCTCGTGGGTGTAGTCGAGTTCCAGTTCCCCTTCTTCCTGGGCATGCCACAGGGCTTCAAACGCCAGGTACGGGTTGATGGCATCGGCTCCGTAGCCGATCAGGCAGCAGAAGTGATGCACTTCGCGGGCTTCACCCGTTTCGACCACGATGCCGATGCGGGTTCGCTCGGAGTGTTCAACCAGGTGATGGTGCACGGCCCCGGTAGCCAGCAGCCCGCTGACCGGAACGCGATCCGGACCGTTGGCGCGATCGGACAGAACCAGCAGGCTGTCGCCGGCAGCAATCGCTTCGCGGGCCTCACGGCAAATCCGCTCGATGGCCTTTGCCAGTCCGCCCGGGCCTTCCGACTTGGGGAAGGTGGTGTCGATCGTTCGGGCCTTCCAGCCGCGATAGTCGATCGACTTGAGAGCCGCCAGTTCTTCGTGCGTCAGAATCGGGTGCGGAATCGCGAGCCGGTGGCACTGCTGCTCGGTGGTTTCGAGCAGATTTCCTTCCGGACCGATGTAGCACTCCAGCGACATGATGACTTCTTCCCGCGTGCTGTCGATGGCGGGGTTAGTCACCTGGGCGAAGAGCTGCTTGAAGTAGTCGTACACCAGCCGCGGCTTGTCGCTCATGCAGGCGAGCGCCGCATCGTCCCCCATTGAACCAAGCGGATCTTTCTTGGTCTTGATCATCGGCACGAGCAGGAATTGCAGCGTCTCGGTCGTGTAACCGAACGACTGCATCTGGTTCAAAAGTTCCCCTCCGCGCAAGACTTCAGGAGTCTTCGCGGCGGGAACTTCTTCCAGTTGAATGCGCTGCTTCGCGAGCCACTCGCCGTATGGCCGCCGGTTCGCGAAGTCCTGCTTGATCTCTTCGTCGGGAATCAGCCGACCCTGGCGGAAGTCGACCAGGAACATCTTTCCGGGCTGCAAGCGTCCCTTGAACTTCACGTTGGCCGGGTCGACATCGAGCACGCCGACTTCGCTCGCCATCACGACGCGATCATCGTGCGTCACGTAGTAACGGCTGGGGCGCAGGCCATTCCGGTCGAGCGTCGCCCCCACGATGGTGCCATCGGTGAACGAGACCGACGCCGGACCATCCCACGGTTCTTGCAGGGCCGAGTGGTACTCGTAGAACGCCAGCTTGTCCTTCGACATCGTGTCGTGGTTCTGCCACGCTTCCGGAATCATCATCATCATGGCTTCGGGCAGGCTGCGCCCGGCCATCACCAGCAGTTCCAGGCCGTTGTCGAAGTTCCCCGAGTCGGAAGATCCCGGCTCCATGATCGGGAACAGTTTCTCGAGATCGTCGCCGAACAGATCAGACTGCATCATCCCCTGCCGCGCGAACATCCAGTTGGCGTTGCCGCGCACGGTGTTGATTTCGCCGTTGTGGGCAATCAGCCGCTGCGGATGAGCACGGTCCCAACTCGGGAACGTATTGGTCGAGAATCGCGAGTGGACCATCGCCAGATGGCTGACATAGTCCTGGGCGGACAGATCGGTGAACAGCGGCAGCACCTGCTCTGACGTCAGCATCCCCTTGTAAACCAAAGTCCGCGACGACAGCGTGCAGATGTAGAACTTCCCGCGCTGCGGCAGTGTCGACTTGCTGCGAATCTCGTGGCTCGAGCGCTTGCGGATCACGAACAACTGCCGCTCGAAGTCATCCTGCGACAAGTCCGCGGCCGCTCCGATGAACACATGCGCGAACGCCGGCATCGCGGCGCGGGCCGATGGACCGATATCCGCCGTGTCCGGATCGACCGGCACTTCCCGCCAGCCCAACAGCGACTGTTTCTGCTCGGCGACAATCCGTCCGACGATCTCTTTGCAGACGGCTCGCTGATCGGGGTCGGTCGGTAGAAAGACCAGGCCCACGCCGTACCGGCCAACTTCCGGCAGCGTGAACTTGCCGGTCTCGGCGAGCACGCGTCGGAAGAACGCATCGGGAATGGCCGTGAGGATCCCCGCGCCGTCCCCGGTGTTGATTTCGCAACCGCATGCCCCGCGATGGTTCATGTGCCGCAACACGCGGATCGCGTCGTCGATGATCTGATGCGACGCGACCCCCTTGATGTGGGCCACGAAGCCGACGCCGCAGCTGTCGTGCTCATTCGCCGGATCGTAGAGACCGTGTGCTTTCGCCTGGCCGTCTTCGCTGAACAGTTCGGGATCGCGAACGAACGGAGGGAATTCGGTTCTGGTGTCTGACATGGCGAGACTCTTCAAACTGGCAGAGATCGTCATTGTGAAAGAACGTGAGTTTCAAGAGACTTTGCCCGCCCGCTTCCGCCTTGGAAGACAGAGCGGGCTTCCTCAGCCGCCCGCCGGAACCGGCAGCGACGAGGGGGGCGCGTCGTTCGACGCGCGGGTGCGTTTCGAGCCGGCCTCCGCCGACCCGGAGGGGCCGAATGCTTCGGGAGTTTGAAGCAGAAGATCCAGGAACCGGGAGACGGCTGCCGTCAGCGGCTGCCCCCGGCGGTAAATCACCCCCAGCGGGCGCGACCACTGGACGTCTTCGAGACGCAGCGATTTCAGTGAACCGATTTCGATTTCACGCCGCACGGTGGGCGCGGGGAGAATCGCGATGCCGGAACCAATTTCCACGGCTCGCTTGATGTTCTCGATGTTGTCGAATTCATGGACAACTTCGACCTTCACATCGGCCCGTCGCAGCCACTTGTCGAGTTCGCTGCGAATCCGCAGTTCCGGCGTGTACGAGACGGTGGCTTCCCCGTCGAGTTCTTTCACCTGCAAGCTGCTTCGGGAAGCAAGGCGGTGGGTCGGCGCGACGACGACCACCATCTCCTGGCTGTGCCACTCTTCCACCGCCAGATCGGGATTCTTCGGCGGGAACGACAACAGCCCCAAATCGACTTCGCCGTCGATCGATTTCTGAATCACGGCATCGGGATGCAGATAGCGCACTTCCAGAACGGCATCGGGGTACAGCCGCTCGAACTGCTTGACGTACGAGTCCATCTGCAAGAGGCCAACCGAGTAGATCGCCGCGACGCGCACCGGGCCGACAACTTTATTGCGCAGTTGCAGCATCCGGTCTTCGAGACGTCGAAAGTTGGCCAGCAGTTGCTTACTTCCTTCAAGCAGCACTTCACCCGGGCCTGTCGGTTCCAGCGGTCGTTTCGCGCGGTTGAACAACTCCATCCCGAAGTATTCTTCGAGATTCTTAACTGTTTCGCTCACAACGGGTTGCGAAACGTCATGCATCTTCGCCGCCTTGGAGATACTCCCTTGGGCGGCGACCTCGCAGAACAGTTCGAGATCACGAAGTTGCATGAGTAAGGATTGATAAGTCAAATAGTGGGAACGGTAGATTATCGGCAAAACCGATGCGGCATAGTAGGGGTCCGCGATAGAGAAATCAAGCACTATCTGAATTCCCGATAATCCAGGGCGGTGCGCGGAAGCCTGCCGCCTGCAACGAGTTTCCGGCACTCGTCGATTCCGTTTGGTTGCAAATGAGGACTCGACAGAAGTACACAGAAGGGGCGTTGCCGCCAGCACTCCTGGATTTTCGCGGGATCACCCGATGGCCGAATCGACGGACATGACGACGACGGCCGAGGTTCGGTTCGCCGATGTGCCTTGGGACGCCCTGTGTCTCGCGCTCGTTCCGGGACTGGGGCCGCGAACGTATCGAAAGCTCATCGCGGCATTTGGGACCGACGACCAAATCCTCCAGTCTCCAGTCGACTCGCTGCAGCAGGTCTCCGGTGTCGGTCCCAAACTCGCCGCAGCCATCAAGACTCATGGGCATCGTCGCGAAGCCGAAGCGGAATGGCTGCGCGTCCAGCAGGCCGGGTGTCACCTGCTCGCGATTTCGGACCCTGCCTATCCCACGGGTCTCCGGGAGATTCCCGATCCACCGCCGCTGCTGTTCTTAAAGGGAGGACTTCGAACTTCCGACGCACTCGCCGTGGCAATCGTGGGGTCGCGGCACTGCACCAACTATGGAATACAGACAGCCGAACGGCTCGCAGGTGGATTGGCGCGGGCAGGAGTGACGGTTGTCAGCGGACTCGCGCGAGGTATCGACGCCGCCGCTCACCGGGGCGCGCTCTCCGCCGGGGGACGGACTTTCGCCGTTTGCGCCACGGGTCTGGGGACAGTCTACCCACCGGAACACCGCGAGCTGGCTGAAGAAGTCGCCGGGTCGGGAGCCCTCATCACCGAATCACCTATGTTGCAGGCCCCTGTCGCGGGGCTGTTTCCGCAGCGAAATCGCATTATCTCCGGACTCAGCCTCGCGGTCATTCTGGTGGAAGCCTCGCGCAAGAGCGGTGCCCTGCACACGGCCCGCCATGCGGTGGAACAGAATCGCGAAGTCTTCGCGGTTCCTGGTCGCATCGACAGCGATGCCAGTGCGGGTTGCCTCGACCTGATTCGCGACGGGGCCACACTGGTGCGCGATGTCGACGACGTCCTCAAATCGCTCGGCCCCTTGAGCCGTCCCGTGCCGCGTCAAACGCGAAACGAGAAGGTGGAAGTCGTTCACCATCCCATTGAGCTTCAACTTTCCGATCAGGAGCGGACCGTTTTGAATCTGCTGGCGATGGAGCCACGGGCGATCGACGAAGTCGTGCGCGAATCGGGGCTGGAAACTTCGCGCGTGCTGACCACGCTGACTGTCTTGGAGATGCGCGGCCTGTTGACGCGCCATCCCGGTGGGCAGGTGTCGCGGCGGTAGGAGGGGTTGCGCGCAGAGGCGCGGAGAACGCGGAGGAGGGGAGAGGTTCTCCAACGATCGAGAACCCCCGGATGTCCGAATCCTGGTAAGGAATTCATGATGGCCAGCGAAGAAAAGTCGGTCACGTGGATCGTTGTTGCGGCAGCTGCATTGGTGGTGGGGATTGGGTGGGGAATCCTCGCCAGTTCGTACGCGGGGGGCGCATGCGAAATCCATTCTGGAAATGACGCCGGAAGAAATCGAAGAGTTAGATACACGCGGCGTCTCTCGTGCTCGTAAAAGCGCGATGGCTGCATTTATCGGAAATTCCCTCGCGCAGCTCCCGAACTTGCCGACCGTGATTTCATGGCACTTTTCCAACCGAATCTGGCTACCGCTGCTGATTGGAGTTGTACTGGTTCTGGTTGTCGTGGGAGGGTTCGCGCTGAAGGTCGTCGAGCGACGTCTCAATCAGCCTCGCCACCGGCGCCGATTGTGAGGGGGCGAGAGGAGATCGCGTGGAGGGAGAGCCTTTTCCCTTGCGATCGCGAATTCCCACAAGAAATTCACACGGTTCCCGTGCGGCGCTGAGTGACTTGCGAAATAATGTGGCCGCGTTGGAATTGATGTGGAAAACCTGAAGTGTCCTTTTTCTGGAGACGGAAACATGATCGAGATTCTCACCGGTCTGCCCCCGCACGTGGTGGGTTTCAAACTGAGTGGCAAGCTCCACGACGAGGACTACAAGACGTTCGTCCCCCTGATCGACGCCGAACTCGCTAAAGAGGGTAAGGTCAACGTGCTGGCCCAGTTCCACGACTTCAAGGGGTGGGACATGCACGCCCTGTGGGACGACACGAAGTTCGCGACGACTCATTGCACGAAGATCAACCGGATTGCGCTCGTCGGCGAAAAGACGTGGGAAAAGTGGATGGCCTCCGTCTGCAAGCCGTTCACCATGGCCAAGGTGAAGTACTTTGACGTCTCCGAGATCGAAGCCGCGAAATCCTGGCTGGCGGAAGGCTAGAAAGCCGGTTTCGCGCGGAGACGCAGAGGGCGCGGAGAAGAAAAGTCGAGACGGTCAGGTCACAGGCTCGTAGTTGATGGGTGTAAAACGTCTCGAAATCGGGGACAAACCCCGTTGTACCGAGGGTTTTGAAACCACCTCTAGAAGTCGGGAACACGGCGCTGTTCGCGGCAGCCGAAAAGCTTTGTTGGAATCCGATGTTCAGCGTCCAACATTTGAATTTCGGCTGGCTGCACGCGCCGCCGTTTCCACCGGCGTGCTGTCATGGCTTATTGATTCGCACCCCGACGGGAATCGCACTGGTTGAAACGGGAATTGGCCTCGCGGACATCGCCGATCCGGAGGCTCGAATCGGTCGCGAAGCGATCTCCGCCGCAGGATTCCAGTTTCTGCCATCGGTCACGGCGATCCGGCAATTGGAGGCCCTCGGAATCTCGCCAGGAGATGTGACCGATATCGTGCTGACCCATTGCGACCCCGACCATGCGGGCGGGCTCGCCGACTTTCCCAACGCGAATGTTCATGTCTCGGCGGAGGAAAAACGGAATCTCGACACCGGCAACCCGCGCTACCGGCCGGCGCAATTCTCCCACGAGCCGCGCTGGGTCATCCACGATCGTGACGACAGCGAAATGCTGGGCCAGCCGACGCGACAGATCCGAACCGCGCTCGACGTCGACATTCGACTGGTTCCGCTGTTTGGCCACACACACGGCCATTGTGGAGTCGCCATCTCTGCAGATGGCCGCTGGCTGCTGCACGCGGGAGATGCCTACTACCTGCGGGGTGAACTGACGGACGAAAACCATCCGGTTGGCCAACTGGCCACACTACGGGCCGACGACAACATCCAGCGACTTCGATCCCTCGACAGCCTGCGAAATCTGACCAACCGGTCGCACGGCGATCTGACACTCTTCGGCTACCACGACGTCGCCGAACTCCCGCCCGAAATCCTGTCACTCGAAGATGTTGCCAAATCAGGTGCCCTCTAAATCCGGGGCCACTTTCGCAAGTGTTCTCTCTCACTCTTTCATCTTCTCCTCCCTCTCTGCGTTCTCCGCGCCTCTGCGCGCAACCTCCCCTCCTCGACGCGGCACGCGAACCTGTGTAAACATGGTGGCGTCTAAAGGACGGGTCTCGCGGTGAACGTGTGCATCGCTGGCCCCTCCTGTTGCCGGTCCGAATTTGCCACCTGCCGCTGAGCGCCATGAGCCGTCGCATTCTGGTCACGTCCGCCTTGCCGTACGCCAACGGCCACATCCATCTCGGTCACCTGGTGGAATACCTCCAGACCGATATGTGGGTGCGGTTTCAGAAGTTGCGCGGCAACCGCTGCGTCTACATTTGCGCCGACGACACGCACGGCACCGCCATCATGATCCGCGCCCGCCAGGAAGGGCGGCCGGAGGCGGAACTGATTGCCGACATGAGGGATGCGCACCTGCGCGACTTCACCGCGTTCGGCATCGAATTCGACAACTACGGCAGCACCAACAGCGAATCGACCCGGCAGTGGTGTCATCGCGTCTGGAAGTCGCTGCGCGAGGCGGGGCTGATCGTCGAAAAGGACGTCACCCAGCTCTACGATCCGGAAGCACAGACGTTTCTCGCCGACCGATTCGTGAAGGGCACCTGCCCGAAGTGCCAGTCGCCCGACCAGTACGGCGACAGTTGCGACAAGTGCGGTTGCACTTACAGCCCGGCCGAACTGATCAATCCGAAGAGCACACTGTCGGGGGCCACGCCCGAGATACGAACCGCCGCGCACCTGTTCGTCGCGCTGGAGCAGAAGCACGCCTTCCTCAATGAATGGTCGCAGTCGGGCAAACACCTGCAATCCGAAGTCGCCAACTACTTGAAAGGGCACTTCCTGGGCGAAGAGCTTCGCGACTGGGACATTTCCCGCCCGGCTCCCTACTTCGGGTTCGAAATTCCCGACAGCCCCGGCAACTACTGGTACGTCTGGTTCGACGCCCCCATCGGCTACATCGGCTCCACCGCCGACTGGTGCGAGCGCGTCGGCGAAAACGTCGAAGAAATCTGGTCCGCCCAACCGGAAGTCAACTGGGAGATCCATCACTTCATCGGCAAGGACATCACGTATTTCCATACATTGTTCTGGCCCGCCATGTTGCAGACGGCGGGGCTGCGACTCCCCGAGAAGGTCCACATCCACGGCTTTCTGACGGTCGATGGCGAGAAGATGTCCAAATCGAAGGGAACCTTCGTGATGGCATCGACGTACGCGAAGCATCTCGACCCGGCCTACCTGCGATATTACTATGCCTCGAAGCTCGGCTCGCGATTGGACGACCTCGATCTTAACCTGGACGAGTTCATCACCAAAGTGAACTCGGACCTGGTCGGCAAGGTCGTGAACCTGGCCAGCCGCACGGCGAAGTTTGTCCAGGGAACGGGACTGTCGGCCCAGTATCCCGACGACGGTGGATTGTTCGCACAGGCGGCGAGCGAAGCTGAAGCCATCGCCAACGATTACGAGAACTGCGACTTCTCAGCCGCCATGCGGCGGATTATGGCGATTGCCGACCGGGCCAATCGGTACATCGAAGACAATGCGCCGTGGACCTTGAAGAAGGATCCGGCTCAGGCAACGCGTCTCCAGGACGTCTGCACGGTGGGACTCAATCTGTTCCGGCAGATCGCGGTCTACCTCGCGCCCGTCCTACCAAAACTGGCCGAACAGACGGGCCGCCTGTTGAACGCGCCCATCGACAACTGGAACCACAGCCAGCAGCCCCTCATCGGCACGGCTGTCGCTGCCTTTGAACACATGCTGAAACGAGTTGAACCCACACAGGTACAGGCGATGATTGACGAAGGAAAACAGGACGCTCCCACCAGCGAAGCCGCGCCGGCTGCTCTTCCGGCCGACAGCGGAAAGTACCTGGAGCAGGAGCCGCTGACGGCGGAGCACTGCACGATCGACGACTTCGTGAAGGTCGACCTCCGCGTCGCGCGGGTGCTGGCTTGCCAGGAAGTCAAGGAGTCGAACAAGCTGCTGCAACTGACACTCAGCCTCGGCGGCGACCAGACCCGCAACGTCTTCGCGGGCATCAAGGGGGTCTACAAGCCCGAAGACCTCGTCGGCCAGCTCGTCATCATGTGTGCCAACTTGGCACCCCGGAAAATGAAGTTCGGCCTCAGCGAAGGCATGGTCCTCGCAGCCGGAGCCGGCGGCCAGGAAATCTTCGTCCTGCGAGCCGATGACGGGGCGCAGCCGGGGATGAGAGTGCATTAGGAAAGTCGAAATTCGAAAAACGAAATTCTAAAGGGAACCTCAGGGCGACTGCCGAACGCGTTGCCTTGAGGTTCTTTGCTTAGAATTTCGAGTTTTGGATTTCGAATTTCAGCTCCACCACGCCAGTCCCGTGATCAGGATCAGCAACGCGACGACGGCCGCGCATCCGCTGCCTGATTTGGATTCGATGCCGTGGGCGGCCGCCAGGGCTTCGACGGCTTCCTTGGCTTCTTTGAGGCCGCCGCCGTGTGTTTCGCGGTAGCGTTTGATGGCGGCGATCTTCTGACCGGAGCGCATAAGGTCGAGCACTTCGCCATCGGCCGCGTCAGTTGGCACGGCGGACCGGTTGTCCAACGGTTGGCCCGCACCGCTCATCCTGTCGGCAATTTGCTCGATGGCCGACTTGGCTTCCGCGAGCCCGACGCCGGTCCGCTCGCGATATTTCTGAATCGCCTCGATCTTCTGGCCATTGTCGATGAGGCTCGTCAACTCGGCGATCCAGGCCTTGTCGTCAGAATCGGTCATGGTTGACTCGCTTTCGCAATTGTTGCGATTCGGCGGGTTTGCGCAACTGGTAACGGCTTAGCGTCCGCACCTTCCCGGTTTCGTTCGAACACGTCCCCCGTTGCCGATCCGACCGGCCGAGCGTTACCATTTTGGGAATTCGTCGCGCCGCGGCGTCCGGATGACGGATTCTTCCGAGCACGCTTCAGAACCTTGGGTTTTTCGCCCCCGGTCATCGTTGTGGAACGATTTCGGGGAGGGACCGACCGGGGGTGGCTGAAGCTTCTTCCAGTCGGCGATTGGGAACGGCTCATGCTTTCCAGACACTTCCGCGCTTCGGCAGCCTGGTTGTTGGTGTTTCTCGTTAGCGCGGCTTCCGTGTGCCGGGCCGATGCGCCGGGCGATGACTTCAAACTGGCGGTGGGGCTGTTTGAGCAAAGCCGCTGGAAAGTGGCGACCGAGGCCTTTCAGAAGTTTCTCGAGGCGTACCCCACTCACGATAAGGTGCCGCTGGCTCGGCTTTACCTTGGGCTCTCGCTCGTCAACCAGAACGACTTCAAAGCGGCCCGCGATCAGTTTCGCCGCTTTGTCCGCGACAACCCCGAAAACCAGTACATCGCCGTGGCCCGCTACCGCGTCGGCGAAGCAAGCTTTCTGCTTGGTGACCGTGAAGCGGCCAAGGTGGAGCTCGAGTCTTTTCTGAAGGCGCACCCGAAAGACGAGCGGGCTGACCGGGCGCGGCTGTTCCTGGGGGACGTTCTGCTGCAACTCGGCGAAACAACGGCTTCTCTGTCGCAGTTCGATCAGGCGATCGAATCGCAGCCGGAAGGTCCGTATGTGGAAGACGCCAAGTTCGGTCGCGCGAAAGCCCTCGAGGCTCTCAAGCGGGATGACGATGCGCTCAAACAATATCAGGAACTGGCCGCCAATCGTCTGGGGACGCGAGCGGCCGATGCCCAATTACAGATCGCCGGAAAGGCATTCGATGCGGGCAAATTCGCTGAAGCCGCCGCCGCGTATCAAGATCTCATCACGCGGTTTCCCGAAAGTCCGCTGCTGGCAACCGCTCAGTTGAATGCCGGTTTCTCGTTTTATGAAGCCAAGCAATTCGCGGCCGCCGCGACCGAGTTTGGCAAGGCGGCGGCATTGAAGGCCGGGCAGCAGCGGCAGGCGCTGTACTGGCAGGGCGTCAGCCTGAAACTCGCCGACCAAGTGCCTGCCGCGGTCGCCAGTCTCAAGGATGCAGCAGCCGCTGCGGGAGAAGACCCGACCGCGATGGCGATTGAATTCCAGATCGCCCTCTGCGAACGCCTGCTGAAAAAGTCGGCTGAAGCGCAGGAACGGTTTCTCAAAATTGTCGATGCGGAACCACAGGGGAAGTACGCCCCCGACAGCCTGTTCTACGCGGCGGAACTGGCACTGGAGCGGAATGAGCTGAGCCTCGTGGATCCGCTGCTCACGCGACTGCTCAAGGAGTTCCCGCAGAGCGGGCTGCGGCACTATGCGGAACTGCTTCTGGGGCGTACGCACCTAGCGACGGCGAACCAGTCCATCAGTCAGGGGACGCCAGCGTCGGCAGAAGGCCCGAAAGAAGAACTGGCCAAAGCGGCCGAAGACTTCAGCCGGGTGAGCACCGAAACGAAACTCCCCGCGCTCAAGTTCCAGGCCGACTACTACCTCGGCCTGACTCGGCAGTTGCAGGGAGACCCCAGGCAGGCATTGGCGACATTGGCTAACCTGACCAAGGCGCTGCGTGACGGCAGTGCCGACCCGGAACTGACCGACGCGCTCCTCCTGGAAAGCGAATGCCAGCTCGCGATCGACCAGCCCAAGGCGGCGGCGGAAGCGGCTGCCGTGTACGAAACTCGACTTCCCAACGGACCACGGGTGACCCAGGCGATTTCGCTGCAAGCCATCGCGGCGGCACGGCAGGGGCAGCCGGACGAGGCGCTGCGGCATTGCGATCGACTGGGCATGCACTTTCCCGGCGATCCGAAGCTGTCAGTCACGCTCCTGGATCTGGCCGAGTGGCATGAAAAGCGGGCCAAGACCGGAGCCGACTGGATCGTCACCGGAAAATTCTACGAGCGGCTGATTCCTGCCACTCAAGGAACCACCACACGAGCGTTCGCGCTCCGGGGTCTGGCGTGGGCGCAATTTCAGCAGCAGTTGTATGCCGAAGCCGCAAAGACCTTCGCACAGGCGCTGGCCGAGTTTCCCGACCATGTGCTCAGCCCCGAATGCGACTATTACCGAGGCGAATCGTTGCGACTGGCTGGCGACCTGAAGGGGGCGGCGGTCGCGCTCTCGGAAACATTCCGCAAGCGGGCTCCCTCCAGTCCTCCGGCGACAGGAGCCGAACAGGATCCGCCCGTGGCGTATGCCTATCTGGCGGGTTTGCAGGCGGCTCGCAGTTACCGGCAGTCCGGCGACGTGGCAGCAGCCGATGCGGCGTATGCGGCCCTGCTTCAGAAATTCCCACAGCCCAAGAGCCTGGACCGTCTGCTCGATGAATGGGCGCGGCTGAACTATGACGCCGAACAGTACGCTCGGGCCGATGAAGTCTTCCGGATGATTGTCGACCGCACGCCCGACAGCGACCTGGCCGACGATGCGAGACTCAGCTTGGCGGAAAGCGACCTGATCGCCGGGAAGCTGGAACCGGCCGCCCGGGAGTTCCTGGCGCTGTGGGAATCGCCCAAGAGCGATTCCGCGGTGCGCGAGCGAGCGGTCTATCAACTGTTGGTGATCGCCCTGGAGCAGCAGAACTGGAAAGACGTCCGCCGCTGGGCCGACGCGTTGATTGAAGCGTTCCCGGAAAGCGAAGACCGCCCGTATGCCGAGTACGCCAGAGCCGAGGCGCTGCTTGCCAACCCGGAAACCGCGGCCGATGTTCCCACCGCTCGAAAGCTGTTGACGTCGTTGCAGACACGGTCGACCGAACCGGCTTTGGAAAACGCCGACTGGATCGATCGCGTCTGGGTGCTTGCAGCGGAAGCCGCATTCCGGGAGCGCGACTATGTGACCGTGGCGTCGGAAGTCGCCCGGCTCAAGCAGCGTTCGCCGCAGTCGAAGTTCCTCTACCAGGCGGAGGAAGTTCTCGGCCGCTCCGAAAAACAGCAGGCCAAATTCGACGATGCACGCCGTGCATTCGAGCGCGTGCTGAGCGATCCTAACGCCTTCAGCACGGAGACAGCCGCCAAGAGTCAGTTTCTGATCGCGGAATGCTACTTCCTGCAGGAACAGTGGCACCAGGCGTTTCTGGCCTATCAGAAAGTTTATACGTCGTACAAGTTTCCCGAATGGCAGGCGGCGGCGCTGCTGCAATCGGGCAAATGCGATGAGCGTCAGATGCAGTGGAAAGAAGCCGCCGCCACGTACGAACGACTGATTGCTGAGTTCCCGCAGTCAATGCACGTTAAGGACGCGCAGGAGCGGCTGAAGTTCGTGCAGGACAAACTCTGAGCAGCGTAATCCCTCCCGCAATTTCTCTGCGCACTCCGCGCCCTCTGCGGTAAGAAATTTCTGTTTCACCGCAGAGGTCATAGAGGACGCGGAGAAAGCGGCAAAGGGCTGAGGTGGCAAGCCGTATTTGACGACTTATTGTTGCTTACGGTTCGCGGGGGACTTAATCGTTTCCCGCAGTAACGGAACGAGTGCGTTCGCGATCAGTTCGTGACCACGATCATTCGGATGCGTGCCGTCGAGGAGCCAGTCGTCGACCGGTTTCCCTTCCGCTTTGGCGGCGCTCAAAAAGAGGTGATGGACATCCAGCAGGGGGACGTTGGTCTCGGCTGCCAGTTCACGAACAGCGGCGTTGTACGACTGCAAGAACGGTTTGTCGAAACCATCTTCCGCGTTCGGATCGTACGGCGGCTTTCCATAGAGTTCTCGCGTCTTGTCGATCCAGCGGAGCGGATTGGCAGTCATCAGAATGGGGCGTCCGCCGTTCGCGCGAACCTGTTCGATCATGTCTCGCAGGTTGGCGACGAACTTCTCGCGGGAAACACGTGGCGTGGTCTCGGGGGGTGTACGCCAGACGTCCGCGGCAGAGTCGTTGATGCCGAACTGAATGACCACCACCTTCGCATTCAGGTCAGCAATCTCGGCTTTCAGTCGGTCAAGTCCCGCAGTGGTCGTACTTCCGCCGACACCTCGGTTGGCGATGCGCAAGCTTGATCCGGTTTTGAGTAATTCCGCGTCGACGCGTTCCGACACGACCTTGCTGACCTCACCGGGACGATAGGCTGTCGTGGAATCGCCAAGGAAGACGACTGTGGGGGGAGGGGCGACCTCGCCAACAGAAATGTCAGCCGTCTTCACACGCATCCTCAGGCCACCCTGCATCGTGGTGATCCACAACTCGCCGGGGTTGCGTTCATACAAATAGGGATAGGACACGCGGCGTTCGTCTCCCTTGTCGCCAGTTTTCAGGTAGCGGGCCGCGATCACGGTGCGATCGGTCCACGTCCGGCCGTCGTCATCCGAAAAGGCAATCGACAATTCTTCGCGGCTGGCGGGATGATTCGGCTGGTAGCGCGGGGGATGATTCCATAAGAGGGCCGCCCGGCCATCGCTCAGGCGGGCCATCTGTCCGCAGCAGGTGACGGAAGGGACGCTCGACTTCTGGAGGTTCTCCCAGGTCAGGCCGCCATCGCGCGAGTCGGCTTCGAAGAAGTAACCGGATTCCGTGCGGATCAATTCGTACAGCGAGCCGTCGCGCCGTTCGAGAATGGTGGCTTCGCACGAACCGGCGTGGTCATGCCGCCCGACGCCGTAGTCGAGAATATTGCTCGCCTGCCATGTCGCGCCGTCATCATCGGAAACGTACATCACCGTGGCATGCCGCCACTCGGGAATGATGGTCTGCCCGACGAGCACCAACCGGCCATTGTTTGTCTCGATCAACGAATGAATGCAGCCGCACCACGGGCGCTGCAGGAGTTGCGGTTCTTCCCAGGTCTTGCCGTCATCCAGACTGCGGCTGACGTAGGTGGGAAGTATCCACTGCGAGAACTCTTCGGGCGGGCCGCCCCATTTGAAGCCCGGCGTAAAGTTGCGCTCGTTCAGGTTCATCCAGGCCGAGATGATCGTGCCGCGGCGTGTCTTCAGGAGAGCGCGCTCGTTGCTGACGCGAAACTGGTCGCTGCCGGGAAACAAGGGTGTTGACTCCCACGTTTTTCCCTCGTCGCGACTGCGATGGGCGTGCGTGGCATCGATGCACAGGATGCCGCCGTCGGCCATCGTGACGAACGGCCCCTGCTGCTCGGTCGGCAGAGGCTCGGCTTTGGGATGCAGGATGAGCGGGCCGGCGTCGGCCGATGGGACAAAGAATGTCGAGGCGACGAAGACGACGGAGTAGCCAGGAACGGAGAACAACCGGCGAAAGGTCTCTCGGCGTGTGTGTCGCATATCGGGATTCCTGTGTTGCCAGACAACTCCTCGAAATCGCGGGTTGCGGTGACGCGGGAGGTTTTCGATGATCTCCCCTTCCCGGCGCGATTTCGTGATTCGATCGGGACAAATCGTCGTTCACGGTGACCAGCCGTGGAACGTCCTGCAAGGCCGCTGGCCGTGAAGTTTACGAGACCATGGCATTGATCCCCATCGACACGCTCGACGACCCGCGTTTGCAGCCCTATCGCGACGTGAAAGCGATGAACAACGTCCGCTCGGGCGACTACTTCATCGTGGAAGGTCGCAAGACGGTCGAACGACTTCTGGCCAGTCGTTTCGAAACGCTTTCGCTGCTCCTGACCGAGAAGCGTGTCGACGATTTTGGAGCGATGGTCCCCGCCGGTATTCCCACGTACGTCGTTCCGCAACAACTTGGCTGCGATCTCGTCGGCTTCAACTTTCATGTGGGAGTTATGGCATGCGGCCGCCGTCGCGTGAGCGCGACGGTGAGTGACCTGCTCGCGAATTTGACCGCCAAGCCCACGATGACATTCGCGATCTGCCCGAACTGCGACAATCCCGAGAATCTCGGGGCTATCGTCCGCATCTCGGCGGGCTTTGGTGTCGACGCCGTCATTCTCGGGCGCGGCAGCTGCGATCCCTTTTCACGGCGCGTGATCCGCGTCTCCATGGGGGCAGCGTTCAAGATCCCCATCCTGGAAGCGGAGACGCTGGAAGACGACCTGAAGCTGATGCGTTCGCAAGGCGTCGAACTCGCCGCGACCATTCTCGATCCACAGGCGGAGCCATTGCGGCATGCCACTCGCCCCGCACGGTTCGGCCTGTTGTTCGGCAACGAGGCGACCGGCCTGGACGAACGCTGGATCGCTCTGTGTGATCGCCAACTCACCATCCCCATGTCGGGTGAGACAGATTCGCTCAACGTTGCGATCGCCGCCGGGATCTTTCTTCATCATTTCGCGGTCGATGACGAATCCGCAGAAGGCGCACCAGCAAAATGAAAGTGGCCGGCGTCTCTCCCTCGAGACCCGGCCACATTGCTGGCGTGACGGCGCGGCCTACTCTGGTAGGCGACCTCGCTCCACCGGCGCGAAGGTTCCCGTGCAGGCTTCCATGTAGGCTACGAGATCCTGTTTTTCCTGGGCGGTCAGGTCGATCTTGCGGATCTTGTCGCTCAGCCAGGGATTCGGATTTCCTCCCTTGGCGTAGTGCTCGACCACTTCCATCAGCGTCTGCTGACTGCCGTCGTGCATGTAGGGCGAGGTCAGAGCCACGTTCCGGATCGTCGGCGTCTTGAAAGCCCCCTTGTCCTTCTCGTTCTTCGTGACTTCGTAACGGCCAAGGTCGGGTTTGTCGGCCGGAAAGCCCACGCCCAGATTGTGGTACTTTTCGTCCGACAGGTTGGGCCCCACATGGCAGGCGGCACAGTTGACCCGTTCGCTGAAGAACAGCTCCTTGCCCCGCGCGGCCGACTCGGTGAAGGGGGTCTCCTCGAGAGCCTTTTTCAGCGATTCGTACAGTGCATACGTTTCCGGAGCGTCTTCCTTGAGGTCGAGTAGATCGTCTTCCGACAGCTTGGCGAAGGGTTCAAGCCGCAGGGCATAGTCGTAGGGCGACGGCCCCGTCACCAGACAACGCTCGAACGAGGCGATCGCCTTGCCGACGTTCTCGATGGTCAAACCGTTCTTGCCGAAAATGGCGTCAAATTGGACGACGTAGCCGGGGATCTTTTTGAGTGTCGTGATACAGGCGTCATGGGTGTTTGCCATTTCGATCGGGTTGGCGATCGGACCAATGGCCTGTTCTTCCAGCGACGCCGCCCGGCCGTCCCAGAACTGCGCGCCGGAGAGAATGCGGTTATAGCTGGTCGGGGAATTGCGTCCCCCTTCCTGACCATTCACGCCAACCCCGAACCGCGTCTGACGGGCATAGCCTTCGTCGGGGTGATGACAACTGGCACAGCTCACGGTGTTGTCGGACGAGAGTCGCGTGTCGAAGTAAAGCTGACGCCCGAGTTCGACTTTCGCGCGGGTCAGGGGATTCTTGTCGAGTCCCACGAGGCTTTGCTGCCCGGCATCGAGCCCGAGCGGCAGGATGGGCAGCAAAACCTGATGATTGGCCGGATCGGCGAGCCATTTCTTGAGTTCGGCGACCGTCACCGATCCTTTTCCAGGGATCCCCTGGAGCAGTTCGCCGGTTGCAAGGTGCACCTTTGCCGGTTCCGCGGCGACGGCCATCGAACCAAGACAAATCAAGGCGACGGATAATCGGAGGCAGGACATACGACACTTTCGCGGGAGGGAACAAACCGGGCGGAGTCGAGGCGAGGAGGCTTCGTGGATCATCCATCATTGCGCTTTGATGCGACTCGTCAACTCCCGGACGCGACCCACGGACGACGAACGCGCGGGGTTCTCGAAGTCGAGAAATTCACCCTGTCGCGGAACGCATGAGATTTCCGCATCGCGTCACTGCACACCCGGAAAAAGAGAAAGAACGCGTCCGCCAGGGGGGATGGACGGACGCGCTCTTTCCGGGGGGGACGCACGTGATTCAGTTGTAGATCGGCTCGTCTTGCGTGAGCGGTTAAAACTCCCTGACTTCCTGCCAATCTTTTTTTGCTGGTTGCTGGTTGCTCGCGGCTGGCTGCTTCTACCGCAATCGCGGTGTCGGCAGAATCTCGGGCTGCGGGTCGAAGATCCAGGTCAGTGGGGCGGCGTTACGTCCGTTCCCAGGGGCCGACAGCGACTGGGCCACCATGACGGTCTGTTGCGTGGTCGGATCGGTGGTTTGACGGGCCTTGTACTGTTCGGCCAAGGCGGCGATGCGTGGATCCCTGGGGTCATCGAACCCGCCGATTGTCACCACCGACTTGTGATGATCGTGGAAGACATAGGCTTCGATGTTCTTATCGCGAAGGGCCTTAGCAAGCTGCGCCGCGTCTTCACCGGCACGGTTGAGGTCATAGACTTCGCCTTGTTGCGGAGTTCCCGCCAGACCCGCGAAGCTCGACATTCGCTCGGATTTGCTGTTCGGCAGACTCGATCGCCCGACGAACGTTGCCACTTTCAGGGTGTACGGCTGTTTGAGATTAGCCAGAGAGTTCGTGACATTTGAATTCAAATCAACGAGCAGCTTGTCAGATTTGACACGAGGCACTTCACTGGGATCGATCATCGGATTCACGGTCAGGAAGGCTCCGCTCAGCGGCCCTTTTCGGCCGGGAGTGATGCGGTAGATGGCGCCGGAATTTTCGTCCCGCATGAAGTCCGGATGAAATCGCTTGATCCAGCTCAGCGTCTTCTGGGCCGTTTCGTCGGTAATGTCGGGATAGTTGCCCGCGATGACGCAGACCATGTCCCGCTGAGCGGCAAAGATTCGCGTGTCGTCGCGTCCCAGGCGGTCGACCGTTTTCAGCGATTGCAGTTGAGCGTCCTGGCGGAACGTGTAGGCCGGGATGCCTTTCTTGCGAAGCTCGTAAACGAGCTCGCCGGCCGCTTCCTCGGCGGAGAGACCTCCGTCGACTTTTCGCTCGTCGTTGACGTCGCGGAAGCTCGCGACCATCACCATCCAAGGTCCGTGCTGTTTTGTCAGCAGGTAGGACTTGCCGCGAACGGCTTCGATCTCGGCCAGCCCGTTATTGGCGAGTCCAAAGACCAGCCCGGCGGCGATGCAGATTTGGGAAAGTGTTCGCATGGCAGAGTCCCTTCCGCCCATCCAGCGGGAAGCGTGTCCCCGATGAGTTTTCTTGGCCCGATGGGAGCCACGGGAGTCGCATTCCTCACGACCTCCGACGTCCCAATCTCGATGACGGGCGGAACTTAGCAGTCGCCTGAAAACCTGTCGAGAGGGACTGTAGCAAATCCGTCGAAATTCGTGGATACGATTGCATCGGGGGGGCGGCGGCGTTCAACTTCGGCAATTCTCGCCGATCAAGCAATTGATGTCCGTCATAACGCGTCGAAAACCCGTGGGAGGCCGTTCACGTGCCTTGGCTGCCGTTCATCGCCTGCGTGCTGATGGCCGGTGCGGCCTTCTGTCAGGGCGGAACCGGCCGCGGGCTGTCTCGGTGCGGAGCCCTGCTGGCGACGATCGCCGCGGGGCTGCTCGTCATCGCGGGAATCGACGCCGGCCTGGGAGCAGGTTTATCAGCCGCTCGACCGCACTGGACATCGCTGGGCCTGGATGGCTGGAACATCGCTCCCGTCTTGACTGTTGCCCTGCTGACCTGCCGGGCCGCCTGGCTGGCGATCGGCGAGTCGGACGGAGCGAGGTCTCGCGAGCTCTTCCTGTGCGGGTTCCTGTTGTTCGCGCTCTTGACCTCGCGCCTGGATGGCATGCTGCTCGCGCTCGCCGGGGCCACATGCGTGATGACGGCCGGGCTGTTGGCAACGCAAGTCTCTTCGCGCGAACCGGTGGCGGTCCGATTCGCGGTTCCCGCGTTGTGCGGTGTCGTGATCCTGGGAATCACGGTCATCGCGGTACAGCAGACCTATGAATGGATGCAGCTCGACCACCCGGGAATCGTGCGCGACGCCGTGCCCGATGCCCGCGAATGGACGTCGGGAATTCGGCCCTCAATGCAGCATGGAGAACTGGCTTCGCTCGCCTGGTTCCGGCACGCGCCGCTTGCGTTTTACGGGTTCTGTGTTGGTGCATGGCTATTGACCTTCGGTTTTCCCTGGCATGGCGGCCTGGTTCGCGGCATTTCCGAAGGCCCGCCCGGCCTGCTCGCGATCTGGGTGGCCGTGCAGCCGGTCGTGGTCGCCCGTTTGTGGCTGCTCGTCGTTCCGAATCTGTTTGCCGGGGAGCTTGTGAGCCTGGAGCTACTGGCCACTCCCGTCCTCGTGATGCTCGCGCTGGCCGCGGCACTGTTGGCGTTGGGGCAGACCGATATTCGACGTCTGGTTGGGTACGGGGCTTTCGTCTGGAGCAATCTGGCCGCTGCCGGACTGATTTCGTCGTCGCCCGCTGCCGCACTGGCGGGATGGATTCTGCTTGAGGTCTCGGGGCTCGCGGTCTCCCTCACGTTGCTCGCCGTCGAGCGACTTGAGCAGGAATCGCCTGGGCGCGATCTGGACGCGTGGTCGGGGCTCTTCCACGAACGACCCGAAACGGCCTGGATGCTACTGGGCGGGCTGGGCTCCGCGGCCGGATTGGCCCCGCTGGGAGGCACTGCTGCCATCCTCGTGCTGATTGGTTCTTCGATGGCGATGGGACCATGGTCGGTGGTCGGCGTCCTCGCCGCCTGGGGTGTCCTGATGTGGGCCAATTTGTCGTTCGCCCAGCAATGGCTGGGCGGAGTGGTTCGCCGCCCGGAGATCGATTCGCGCCTGGAGCCCATGATCTTTGGTCGGCAGGGGGAAAGTCCGATTGAACCATCGCGCGTCTCGTTCGGAAGCGGTGATCGGGTGGTCTCGGTTCCCGCCACGAACGCCCTCGTCTTTCCGAGATTCCTGATCGGCTGGGGCATTGTATGCGCGGTCACCCCCATTCTGTGGAGACTTCCCGCCCGCGAATGGCGAGGATCGGCCGAACCGCCGGCTGCCGTCACATCGACTCTCTCGCGCGTCGGCGAAGGTTTGCTCCCGGCCTCGGCGGACCGGCGGGGGGAGCGCTGATCCGAGATGCTCGGCATTCCCCTGGATTCCCTGCTCCTTCTGCTGGCCGCGGCGCTGTCGGCTATTTCAGCTCCGCGCCTGGCAAGGCCGCGCATTGTTCTCATCCTGCTGGCCATTGCGGGAGCGGCACTGCTCTCTCTCCGCGAAGTGCTTCACCTCCCCGTCGCATCGGCGGCCTTCACGGGACATGGCTTCGCGCTCATGCTCGAAATTCTGCTCGGCTGTGAGCTCATCGCGGCTCGACGAGAAACCGCCCAGCCGAACGAAGCATCGGACACGCCGCGCGATCGAATTTTGATTGTCGCCGTGGCAACACTTGCTGTCCGGGCCACGACCGCCTGGGAAGCGGTCTTTCTGTTTGAGTGCGTCGCCTGGGTCGACGTGTTGTGCGACTCAGCCGCATTACGAAAAGTCTCGATTCGGTCGCGGGCGATCGGTTCACTGCTCATGGCGTGGGGTGTGCTTCTTGCGTTCCTCGCTGCGGGGCCTGCGGGGGCCGCCTTGTCGGCTGTTGCCGTTCTGGCCGCGGTTGGTCAACCGCTGGGCGTCTTTCCCTGGCATCAGACGTTCGTCGATCGTTTCGCGGCCCGCCCTGGAATTCCTCGCTGGAGCGCCACGATCGGGCTGCGTGCGTGCGGCGTGTTGGCGTTGCTTCACGTGAGTTCCATGAACCCCGGCCCGACGGCGTGGCCGGTCCTGCTGGTCGTTCTTGCCGGCTGGACGTTGGGAACCGCCGCCGTTTCGACTTTGGATCAGCCCCGCTGGCGTCGCGTGTTGGCGGCGTGGATGCAGGCGCACTCCGGCTGGCTGCTCCTCGCCATCGCGGCGGGCATGGGAACGGGTTCTGGCGAGGGGAGCTTGGCGCTAACGACCCCGCTGAATCTGGTGCTCCACTCGATGATCGCGCACGTTCTGGCCGTGATGCTCCTGATCGTGGTCGTCCCGGCGTCGCCTCGGGGCGGGTTTCCCGAGTTTCGCGACGACTTTGTCGGCTGGTATCTGGGTCAGCCCATCGCAGCGGTCGGGGTGATTCTGGCGGGAGCATCGTTGGCAGGTCTGCCGGGGACTGTTGGTGGTGATGCACTACGACAGATCTGGGAAGCGTGCCTGGCGCTGTGTCCGATCGCGGGGGACAACATCGCCGAACGATCCTCGCTGCTACTGGTTGGCGCGATCGTCTCGGGGCTCACGGTCCCCGTCTTCCTCGTTCCGGTCGCGGACCTGGCGCGGCGGCTGTTCTGGGAGATTCCGCCGGTAAGTCGCGAACCCTCGTCCCGGTTCGTGACGGCCTGCCGAATGCTGATGATTCTGCTGGTTCTCGCGGGTGGCTGGTTGCCGAAGGGATTGTTGTTTTTCGAATCGTCGGTATCGGGCGGCGGCAACGCCGCAGGTGTGTCGAAACCGATCCCTCTCGATCGGGACGACATTGCATTGCCGCCGCCTCGACGTCCGTTGGCTCGCCACGTAATATCGCCGACATGGTGACAAAGGTTTGTCATACCAATTGATGAGCCGTCACGGTTCTTCAAATTCGTTTTTGGCGTCATGGATTCGCATTCCCCCGGTGGGGACAGCAGAAAGCGACGATGGGATGAGTCGAGTCACGACATTTGGTGAAGTCATGATCCGTCTGATGCCACCCGGTCATCAGCGACTTTCTCAGGGTTTGCCGGGCGCGCTCGAAGCCACCTTCGGCGGAGCGGAAGCCAACGTCGCGATGTCCATTGCCCGGCAGGGGGGGCAAGCCGCCTTCTGCACGTCGCTGCCGGATAACCCGCTGACCGACTGCTTCATCCGCGAGATGCGTGGTTGGGGGGTTGATACCGATCTGATACGGAAGGTCTCCCAAGGTCGCTTCGGGATTTACTTCGTCGAGAATGGGGCAAACCAGCGCGGCGGAGTCGTCACGTATGACCGCGACCAGTCGTCGATCTCGTTAACCACGCCCGATGCCTACCCATGGGCGGAGTTGTTCGAGGGGTCCGACTGGCTGCACGTGACGGGAATCACGCCGTCGCTCAGCCGGGCCGCCGCCGATTCCGCCCTTGCTGCCGCGCGACATGCCGCCGAACGCAGCATGACGGTTTCCTGCGACCTCAATTTCCGCGCCAAGTTGTGGCGGTGGGATCCGGGGACCAAGCCGGGTGAACTCGCTGGCCGCGTGATGCGAACGCTGCTCCCTTCGGTACACGTCCTCATCGCCAACGAGGAAGATGCCGCCAAGGTGCTGGGGATTCACGCCCCCGATACCGACGTCGAATCGGGAGCGCTGTCGCTTTCGGGCTACGAAGCCGTTGCTCGCGAAATCGTGTCGCAGTTCCCCAACTTGAAGCGCGTGGCGATCACGCTGCGGGAAAGCATCTCGGCCAGTCACAACCGCTGGGGAGCGATCCTGTTCGATGCCGCCGCCGACCGGGCCTTCTCGGCTCCGCTCGACGCGGCTGGCCAGTATGCCCCTTATGACATCACGCAGATGATCGATCGCGTCGGGGCGGGCGATTCGTTCGCGGCCGGGTTGATCTTCGCACTGCGGACCCCGGAACTGTCCAATCCGGAGACCGCGATCCGCTATGCGACGGCCGCCAGTTGCCTGAAGCACAGCCTGCGCGGCGACTTCAACGACGTCTCACGCGGTGAAATCGAAGCCCTCATGAAAGGGGGCGGCGGCGGTCGCGTGCAGCGCTGATCGACAATCTGCCGGTTGATATGATCGTCTTGAGACAACGTGCCATCATTGAGCGCTTCGCTGACGATTGGGGTGCCACTGGCTTTGCCAGTGCAAGCTGTCTTTAGACCGTTTGTAAAACCGCGCTGGCGGAGCCAGTGGCACCCTACCTGATGAATTCTCCAGCTCGGACAGGGATGCCCGCATGACACCGTTTACCCGCATCGGTCGAATCCTCAAGGATGGCCAGCCCGGCACACAGGTCGATGTCCGCGGCTGGGTCCGCACCAAGCGTGAGTCGAAGGGAGGCTTCGCCTTCCTGGAACTCAACGACGGCAGCTCGTTCGCCAGCCTGCAAGTCGTCGTCGATGGCGGTGTGCCTGGATACGCCGAGTCGATGAAACACCTGGGAACTGGGGCCAGCGTGCGCATCGAAGGCGAAATCAAGGAGTCGCCTGGCAAAGGGCAGCGGGTCGAGGTTCACGCCAAAACGCTCGAAATCTACGGGCTGGCCGACCCGGCGACGTACCCTTTGCAGAAGAAGGGGCACAGCTTCGAGTTCCTTCGCGAGAAGGCCCACCTGCGTCCGCGTTCCAATACCTTCGGCGCGATGGCCCGTGTGCGGAATGCGCTCTGCGCGGCGATTCACGACTTCTACCAGTCGCGCGGGTTTCTCTACGTGCAGACGCCCATCATCACCACCAGCGACTGCGAAGGAGCCGGGCAGTTGTTCCAGGTGACGACGCTCGACCTGGCACGGCTGGCCGCCAAGCAGGGAGAAGCCGTCGACTTCTCGCAAGACTTTTTCGGCAAGAAAGCCGGGCTGACCGTCAGCGGGCAGTTGGAAGCCGAGACGTATGCCTGCGCGCTGGGCGACGTCTACACGTTTGGACCGACCTTCCGGGCCGAGAACTCGAACACCACGCGGCACCTCGCCGAGTTCTGGATGATCGAGCCGGAAATGGCGTTCTACGATCTCAACGACAACATGAACCTCGCCGAGTCGTTCGTGCGGTCGATCATCAAGGACGTGCTGGCAAAGTGCCCGGACGATCTCGCCTTCTTCAACGAACGCATCGAACCAGGACTGCTCGACTCGCTGCATCACATTGTCGAGAACGACTTCGTCCGGCTGACCTACACCGAGGGGGTCGAAATCCTTCAGAAATCCGGCAAGGCATTCGAGTACCCCGTCGAGTGGGGCCACGATTTGCAGTCAGAGCACGAACGCTACCTGACAGAAGAACACTTCAAGCAGCCGGTCATTCTCACCGACTACCCGCGGGCCATTAAATCGTTCTACATGCGGTGCAACGAAGACGGCAAAACCGTCCGGGCGATGGATGTGCTCGTTCCCCGCATCGGCGAAATCATCGGCGGAAGCCAGCGCGAAGAACGCCCCGACATCCTCGTCGAGCGGATGCGCGAATCGGGCCTGAACCCCGACGACTACTGGTGGTATCTCGAACTACGCCAGTACGGCACCGTCCCCCACGCCGGCTTCGGCTTGGGCCTGGAACGAACGGTTCAGCTCGTCACCGGCATGCAAAACATCCGCGACTGCATTCCGTTTCCAAGAACGCCTAAGAATGCGGAGTTTTAGCGGGGAAATACGTTCGCGCTCGATGGTATCCAAGGAACATTTAGCCGGGGGTCGCATCGACCCCTGGTCCGGGATCATTCACCAATTGCCAGAGCGATCATGCCGTCGTTACGCTTCAGGTAACCGCTGCAAGGGCCATCAAGTGGTGTCGACGGGCCAAGCCGATGCAACGAACGGGAAGGAAACGGTCATGCATGTCGTGAAAGTGGTCGTCTGGCAAGCCGGCGATGTCTGGCTGGGGTATCTGGAAGACTTTCCGGACTACCAGACTCAAGGCGAGACGTTGGATGATCTGCGCGAGCACTTGCGGGATCTGTACGCCGACCTCACGTCCGGGGCGATTCCCGAGATTCGTCGCGTGGAAGAGCTGGTCATTCCATGAAACGTGTCGATCTGATTCGCACTCTGGAGGAATGGGGCTGCGTCCTGATTCGACATGGCGGGAAGCATGACTGGTATCGGAACCCGGAGACCGGAGTCGCCCAGCCGGTTCCGCCATCGCGAAATCAACGAGCAACTGGCCCGGCACATTCTGAAACTGATGGCGCCTCCCCCGCCTTCGGAGGCGGAGTAGTCCTATAGAGCAAGCCGAGAACCCTGGCCATCTGGTTTACTTGGGGCAGGTGAGCCTATGGAGTCGCGCAACGAATCGCAGCAGTCTTGGTCGTGTTGTCGTATGGATTCTCTACGTAGTAGACCTCAACTTTGTTCGCGCGTTGCAGCTTGTTCAGCATGCTACGAGCTTCAGCCTCTGTGTATCCAAGTTCGGTTAAATGGAAACGAAGAAACCGCACCAAGCCAACAAAGCCATTCGTGAGACCCGAATAGAAGGTCTCTTGCTCGTGCAATTCCTCAAGAAAGATTTCTTCAGTGAGTGCATCATTGAGATCTAGGAGTGAGTTATCAAGCGCGACGGCAGCGACAGATGGCTCAGAACCGGTTCGAGCGATGATCTGCTCTTGTACAGCCTCACGTTCGACTTGGGTAACTGTTGGTTGCTCGGGTGATTCATCAGCGTCGGAAATAATGTTCATCAGCTCGGCGGCAATCTTCTTGCCTTCAACCAAGTCATCATTCGTAAACAGATTTGTGTGCGCAACTTTGTTCCGCAACGACTCCCATGCCTTCCATTTCTGCTTGAAATCGCGATCCGCAAACGCCTTCTTGAAGAACTTGTGGTAATTCGATTGCAGGTCGGACTTAAGCGCCTTCAGGGCATCGACGTCTTCAGCCAATTGCATTACCCGGTTCTCAATATCCTCGCGGGTCAAGAAGCCAGAAGTTTGCTCAAATATCAACTCTCCAAGTTCGTCGAAATCTATCAGGAAGGAGCTATTGTCAATGCGCTTTCCAAACACTAACTCGTTCTTCTTACGCATTTTGGCTTTCTCGTCCATCTCCTTCGATGCAGTGAGCTTCCACCACGTGCCGCCAAAACGTGTTGTCATGAATCGCGTCAAGTAACCGCGAAGACTGTTCTCGACCCGATAGAGATATGGATATAACTCACATGCGATATAGCCAGACACTTCATCCTTGGTGATATATCGATGCTCAAATTTCTGCTCCTCAATGAATTCGACGATGGGTAGCCGAAGAGGCTCAATGTGTTCATAGCCACCGGCAAGAACAATCGCAAATGCGCGAGATTGTGATTTTGTCGCGGGTTCGCTTGATTGAGACCCCTGGTCAGACACTCGGAGAGAGTAGGACTGGTCGCGTATTGTTAGGTCAGCCTCAGTGAGCTGGGGCTTCTGCCAAAGACGCGAGAAACTTCGAAGGGCAAAGAGTAAACTAAGAGCGTTGTCACAACGCGTTTTTTTTCCGGGGTCAAGGACAAGCATCTCAAAGTTCATCATAGTGACACCGAAGTGAAGACGGCGGGTAATGCGAACTGTTCGGGTCGTTGCAATAGTTCAGTGGACTGTATCGTGACTCGACGATATCGTAGAGCCAATCAATTCGCCAGCCAGAGCCAGAGAATCGGAACGCAAGTTGTTAATGTGGCGGGCCGTGGCTTCGGCTAGAAGCACATAGCTGCAGTACGCGTCTTCGCGACTCGATTTGATAGGCCAATAGGGGGCTTATCTGTTTACCGCCTTCACCTCCACCGCAGTCCCATCCTGTCTCACGTCGAAGCCAATCCGGTTCGACGCAATGGACTGATTTTCATGCACGCCGCCGCCATAGCCGGCCAGGAAATCGTACTCGCCGGGCGGCAGTGTAAATGACAACCGCAGTTCGAAGGTTGCCTTCGGGTCGAGCGAAACGCTGGAGCTCAGTTTCTCGGGCGATGTGACGCGCCATTGCCACGTCCCGCTGGACTCCTGCATGCGGGGCCCTTCGAGATCGATCCAGAAGGATTGCCGGGTGACCGCCGCGATCGACGGTCCGTCGGCAGGGTTCAAGCCGTTGCCGCCAGTCGGCTTCCCCTTCAATAAGGTCGGAGCGAGAGAATTCATGCGGAGTACGCGTGGCTTGTCGCCGACGTTTTCGACTCGAATGAGGAACTCGGGGGGATGGCCATCTTCGAACGCACGAACAACGGAGAGCTTCAACCCGTCCAGCGATTCCCACTCCTTGGCTGCCGGAGCCGCGCCGAGAACTTTGAACTGTCGGATCAACCCATCGACCGGATTTCTCGGTTGCACAACGTCCGTCGCGTCGATCTGCACGCACTTGCCGGCGTCGGCTCGCAGTTGCTCTTTCACATCCTCGGAGATGTACATCACGTAAACGCCGCTGTAGAGCGTGCATCCGTCCCAACGATCGAAAATAACAACACCGCTGTACTTGCCTTCCGAGCGAATGCCCGCGAGACAAACGGTGGACAGCAACGCGAGAGCGGTCACGATTGTCGAAAGTCGTGGAAACATGGCAAACACCAGAGGGCGCCATCGATCAAACCCAGCGGCTCCTACCGCCGGGACCGGGCGTGATGATACCAGAAAAGCCACGGCTGCTACCGAGGCAGACAGATTCTGCCTCGAATTCTCCTAGAGGCGGTTTCAAAACCGTTTGAGGCATAACATCACGCAGGCGAGCGTGATAAATCCCTGGAACATGTGGATATGGTACTCGTGCCGCACCAGCAGTCGACGGTAGTTTCCCAGCCAGGAAATGGTGCGTTCGACCTTCCACCGGCGTTTGTAGCGCCGGAGTTTACGGCCGTCCTGCGTCGGCGGTCGCTGGCGGCCGCGACGATGCGGGCAGACCAGATCGAATCCTTGTTCCTTAAGCCGGGCTCGGTGCGGATCGCTGTCGTAAGCCCGGTCTGCGACAAGCGGAACGGGCCCATCCTCGACGGTCACTTGCGCCGCGAGGTCTTCGACCAGCGTGACCTCTGCAGGAGAAGCACTCGCGGTCCGGCATGCCACAGGAAGACCCTGGCCATCAACCAGAAGCATCCACTTGGTTCCCTTTCCGCGCTTGGTTTTTCCGACGCAAAGCCCCCTTTTTTAGCCGGCGAGAAGGACGCATCCACGAAGACTTCGTCCCAGTCCAGTAGTTGCTGGTCATTGAGTTCATCCAGGAACGCCGTCCAGATTGCCTCCAGCACACCAGTATCTGCCCACTCGTTCATCCGCCTCCAGCAGGTTGACGGCGATGGAAAGTCGCGGGGCAGATCCTTCCAGCGGGCTCCTGTCTTGAGCACCCACAAGATGCCCTCGAAGCACTCCCGATCATCGGCGGGTGGCCGTCCGCCGCGCGATGAGCGCGGCCGCTGGGGCAAGAGCGGCTGGATCTTTGCCCATTGCGCGTCCGTGAGTAAAACTTCCCTGAGCGCCATCGAAAGACTCCTTTCGATGACCGTCTTAACCTAACTCCCGAGAGGGCGCCAGCTTAATTCACCCTGAGTTTTGAAACCGCCTCTAGCAGAGTCAGGTTCGCTGAGCGCAGAATCCGAACCGGTTAAGTACCCGGCGGTCGTTGCTGCCTGGCTTTCGCCCGTTCCTTTGTTCGCTTGCGGGAAAGCCGCGGCGGCAGGAAGACGTGACTCTGTTGCGGGTCATACATGACCAGTTCGTATGCCTTCGCAAGCTCGCCGAGCTTCGGCCACACGTCCCAGAGCCGAGATGGCACAATGCATACAATCAGGTGCGCCTCGGAAACATCGGGCGGCGACGCAAACGGCCAGTCGTCCTCCAGCCCCGGCTCCGGAAGCGGCCATCGTGATGCTATTTCGCGCGCCAACAGAGCGATCTTGTCGGAGGGCCGCACCCGTGGACTTGTGCCCGCTTCAATGAGCGCCGCATAGATTTCAGCCGCCGCCTCACTTTCAAGCGGCTCATCGCTGTCCCAGAACGCAAAGTCATGACTCATTGGTCACCCACTTCATCTGCTGAGGCAACGTGCTTTGGAATTGGACGTCGAAAGATTTCCGCTGAGGCCAGGTCAAAGCATTTCGCGGAAGTCCTCGAACGTCCGAAATTCACCAAGTCCTATCGTGTCAAATTCATCGTGTCCTTGATCTGCCGACACTCCAAGTAGACGCAGCGCTTGGTTGATTGGACCTTTGGTAGCCACAGTGGGGCTCATCAGCAGCTTCTCACCAGAATAGACAACCGCCGCCTGATCGCCGGCACCGCCGAAATAGTCTGTTTCAATGATCGCGAAGGCTTGCTCGCCGACAATCTGAATCGCGATGTGATGGGCAATGTTGCCGTTGAGAAGCGGTCGCTCCGACTTGAAGCCTGAGATGCCGAGCGCTTCAGACCATCGATCGAGATGCTCAGGCGTCAGCGGCAACATGGATATGTGCTGGGGAAGCTGAATGACCGGGAGCCCGAACGCCGCCGCTTTCTCAACGGAGACCTCGGCCCGCGTCAACAATGCTGAGATCGCGTGTCCCATTTGGTTTGTTCATTCGGTCGGGCTCGTGCCCTGTGTCGGTGCCCGGGCGATCTGGCTCGATTCGGTTTTGGGTGCTTGCTTGTGGGTCGGAAGGATTAACACGGCTCGCAGAGCCGTGGCACACGCGCCAATGCAGTCAACGTGATCCTCAATGCTCGTGCGAACTCTCCGCTGGCGCATGCGGTTCGGAATCAACACTACCGTCGAAATCTTGTCCCGCATTCGGCCAGAGGGCGGCTCGGCTGCCGAGGATTTCAACAGCCGCGTGGTGGCGCGACTGGACGCCGGGGCCGGGTAAGAGGCCGCCGCCGAGGAGCAGAAAGACGAGTAACAGGACCGCGAAGCGTTCGCGCGTGCTGATGCGGACCGAGATCGTCGATTCGTGCGGTTTGCCCGCGAAGAGCAGCATATAGGCCCGGACGACGGCGATGCCGTTCAGGGCGGAGGCGAGGACGACCATCACGCCGATCGAGGGATAGACGCCTACGGCACCGTCGATCAGAAGTTCGGTCCCCACGAAGCCGATCGTGCCGGGAAAGCCTACGCTGGCCAGTCCGGTAATCAGAAAGCACATCGCCAGCGTCGGGGTGTGTTCGTAATAGCCCAGGTGCTGGCAAAGAGTCAGCCGACCGAACCGGGCCTCGAGTGCCCGCAGCGTCAGTCCGAAGCCGGTCAGGGCCAGTCCGGTCGAGAGCCAGACGCACAGGCCCCCCGTGAGGCCGATGGGCGTCGCCATTTCCATCCCCACCAGCACGATCGCCGAATGGCTGAGAAATAGATAGCAGAACAAACGGCGGGCATCGGTCTGCACCAGCGCAAGGCCAGCCGTGTAGACGGCAGTGAAGAGCGACATCACTCCCATTGCCCGCAGAACCCAGTCCGGCGAAATCGGGACGACCAGCCGGACGGCTGCATAGGCGCAGGTTAAGGGAGTCAGAAATAGCAGCGTGGTTCCGAACGAGTTGTTCTCGGCCAGTTCCAAGACCCAGGTATGAAAGGGGAAGACAGCGCTACGGATGAGAATCGCCAACAGTAGCGGAACCAGTGCGATCAGACTATGAACCTGCTCCGATCCCTCGGCTTCCACGCCAATCCAGCCGATGATTAAAAGCGACTGAAACAACAGCATATGCAGCACATAGACCCGGCTGGGACGACCCCGATTCCGGAGTTCTCGATACGGAGGAAGAATTCCCAGGCCTAACAACGTGATCAGCGGCCAGGGTTCTCGGCAGCTCAGGGTCGCCAGGGCAATGGCCTCTGCCACCAGTGTCCACGCGAAGGAAAATCGCCGCAGCTTGGTCCGCGGCGTCGCCATGCATGTCAGAAAGAATAAGAGCGCGACCATCGGCAGCAGCGGCGCGCTCAGTTCATCGATGGTCAGCAGCCGTCGACCAAGCAGAGCCGAACTCAAGTCCCAGCGGTCGGCGGCTTCGGTCGCGTGAACCAGGTAGAGATCTTCCCAAGCCGCGATCGTCGAGATCAGCGTGATTCCCGAAATGACGGCTGTCCATTTGCGGGCCGTGAAGCTCTCATTCAGCCGCGAAACAATCAGTGCGCCGAGAATCGGGAGTGCGATGGAGAATTCCAGCCAGGGGAAGTGAAGTTCACTCATGGCAGATCCTCCAGCGCGGGAGTCGCGGCGACGGGCTGTCGTTCAGCCGCCGTGCCCACAACATCGCCGTCACCCTCAAGGAACTTCACCCACCGCCGCTCCTGGCGGTCGCACCAGCGAAACACTCCCAGCACGGGTTCCACCACGAAGCGATCAAGACTCTGATCGAGAAATCCCCGCTCGAACGCCCAGCGATACCACGCCAGCGAGCGGGCAATTTGAGCCGCCGACAACTCGGCCGCCGGTGCAAGCCGTCGGCCCAGCGCGTTCTCCAGGCTTTGCCGGTCGCCCAGCAAGGCGGGAGCCCGCAGAAATTGCAGGGTTCTGAGGCACGCATGCCCCAGTAGATGGATGAGCGCGAGGTAGCGGAAGCCGATGCCAATCTCGGCGACGATCAGGCCGACCTGCGTCAGCGAGGCGAAACTGAGGGCTGATTTGATGTCGGTCTGAACGCGCGCGACGAGAGCCGCATACGCGGCGGTGGCCAGCCCGATAATGGTGACCAGCGCGGCCAGCAGCGGCGATTGATCCAGGAGCGGGCTGGCGCGCAGCAGCAGGTAGGCCCCCAGATGAACCGACAGCGCGCCATAGAAGATGGCGCTGGACGGCGTCGGACCTTCCATCGCTCGCGGCAACCAGCCGGAAAACGGAATGAGAGCCGATTTTCCCATCGCCGCTAAGAGGATCAGCAGTCCTACCCACAGCGATTGTGAGGACGTCAGAACCGAGGCTCCGTCGGGCCAGTTCCTTCCCAACGCAATCGTCAGGTCGCCTTCGCCATGCAGGTGGTGCAGGGCAACGGAAGCCATCAGCAGGGCGGCGTCGGAGATACGATAGATTGTCCAGACACGAAGTCCATTCCGCACGGGGCCGGTTCGCTGGTGGTAAAACGCCACCAGCATCGCCGACGACAACCCGACGAGTTCCCAGCCCAGAAACAACGTTTCAATGGTGGCTGCTGCCGAGGCAAACGTCATTCCCGCCAGAAACAAGGCATAGCAGACATGAAACCGATTCGCGCCCGGCTCGCGATGCATATACCGCGACACGAACGCGCTGATGACTCCGCACAGCAGAAAGGTCAAAACGACCAGCGGGACGGAGAGCCGATCGAAAATGAAACGCAGATTCAGGTGATAGCCGGGAATTGTCACCCAATGGCCGATTTCCACGGGAACATGCCGCAGTCCGGTCGACAGCATGATCCCGAGCATGCCGAGGGCCGCGACCAGCCCGAGGATCGTGGCGATCTGGACGAGGCGGACGGTCGCATCGTCTCCCACCGGCCGGCGGATGAGCGCGGGGACGCCGATCATCACTACCAGTGACAGCGGCGAGACAGCGACGATAATGCCGAGGAACGTAATAACGGCTGCAAGTGTCATGGTGGCAACAGGCCCGAAGTTGCGCGGTGAGCTGTGAGCGAATGTCTGGCGTGGTAAGGGTTACGTGGTGCGAACGAATTCCTCGCCCGTCAGCGTCTGCCGGTTCACGGCCTGCCAGAACTCGGCCTTGTTCGCCGGTTGAAATGTCTCGGTGGAACCGTCAGGGCGAATTTCGGCAAATTCAAGATGATCGCGGCTGCCGCGATACCAGTCGCGCGACGTTCGCACGACCGGGAGCGGAATGGCTTGCGGCTGAAAGGGAACGAACCGCCCGCGTGACAGGTAATGGAGCGATGCGTCGCGCGGATCACGAACGGCGAACTGCACCCACCCGTTGATTACAATGCGAGCGATGGCCGCATTTCTCGCGAGAATCTGCTCGATCCCCGCAATTGTCGCCTCGACGACGAACAGCAGTCGAACCGGCTCGTGAATTTCGACTCCCTGCCATGGCAGACCGGGCCGCAAGTCGCTGCGCGCCCCGTCCATGACTCCCAGCAGCGAGGTCACGTTGTGTGGCAGCTTCGTGCCGCTCCCCCAACCCGCCGGGTCGATGGCCGCCAGTGTGTATTGCAGATTGATCCCCTCACAAACGGGAACCACGGCCGACAGGATGCGTTCCAGGATGGTCAACCGCTCGTCGTCCGAAAGTGGGTCGTACGAAACCAGGAACGACCGGCGATCCAGAAAGAGGCCGCGCGTCAGTTGGCGGCGACCCACTATGCAATAGGCGTTCGTCGCGTTGCCGAACTCCGGACGGGTCTGAGCCATATCCTCGGAGCGCTCGCGGACGTGGCGGTGGGCGGCCGCGGGCGAGAGGTTCAGCGGGGCGGAATAGAACCGTCGGCAGCGCTCATGGGCGTTTCGTTCGCACGCCTCGTTCAAGGTGGCCCGAGCCGTTTGAAGATCGTTTCGATGAGTGCCGGGCAACAGATCGAGGTCGAAGAACTGGACGGCATCGACCGCCGTGTCGTGCTGAGCGCCGACAAACCGCGTCTGTTCGGGAATCGGGATGCCTCGTTCGTTCAGCAGGGCACGAACGCGCGGATCGTTCATCATCATTGCCACGGCCCGTCCGTTGGGCCCCCCGGCACTTCCCGAACAGGCCCCGCAGTCGTAACACGACTTGTGAGGATTATTAAGGCACGACGAACCATGACCCACCACAAAGACCAGTCGCGAAAATCCCTCGGTGAGCCCGATGTCGCGCAACAGGCGCTCACAGAAACCAGCCATCTCCTCGACGTTAAAGCCGATTCCGTCCGGAAGTGGGCTTGGAGATTCCGCAATCCGCTCGATGTGCAGCCGAGTTTGAGGCGGCGCTTCGACAAACCGATTGGCAGCGCTGCGGATGCTGGCTGCGAGTTGTGGAAACAACACGCGCGCGACTAAGGGAATTGACGCCAGGACGCCGAATCCGGCGGTCAGGAGCGCCCCGGCAATCAGGCCGTGGCTGCCCTGCTGCACCTGCAGCGAAGCCTGCCCGAGCACTCGCCGCGATCGGGTCCGCCGCTGGTGACGCTCTTCATCGGTCAGCAGGACTTCTTCCACCAGCCAGTGCTTGGGACGAACAACGATCGGGCAAAGGGTGGCAAAGTGAGCGTCGTGGATGCCGCGGTAGTAGATGGGCACTCCGAAAAAACCGGCAACGCCAAAGGTTTGGCAGCGAGGCTCGGTTTCTTCCAGATGCCGGCGGAAGGATTCTTCGCGGGCGTCGATGCAGAACATCGCCTGAAAGACTGGTACATCAGCCTCTGGGACGCTCTCTTCGCGATGGGTGGCGATCGCTTGCAGGGCCGCATTCCGCAGTCGCCGTTCAAAAGCATGTTGGAAGCACCGCCGACGAGCAAGACTGCCGAACGCGTGCAGTTCTTCGAGGAGCTGACTCCACTGCGTCCCACTCAACTGGTGGAGGCGCTCGGCCGACCAGCCAAAGAGCTGGGCCACTTGAAAGACAAGAAACGCCCGCTGTTCGACTCCAACGGGTTCCTGCGGAGGACGATGACGGCGCAAATGCTCGATAATCCCCACCGGAGAGTCTTTGAGGCCCAGATGGGACCGCGCGAGAACAACAAGCGCCACCCGTTCGATCACGAGCCGCACGGCAAGATAATCGACCAGAGTTCCCGGCGGTGCCGGTCGCGGAATGCGATCGCCGCGCGCTTCCGCCTGCCACAGCATTCCCGCCCAGCCGCGCAAGGCCAGTAGCGATCGGACCAGAAAGGGGCGTTCTTCCTCCGGCGAAATACCCATCTGCTGGAGCGACTGAACGATGCAGTCCGAGACGTCAACATTGCCGCGATCCAGACGGTCGAACTCGCTCGCGAGCGCGCGATGGAGGGGGGATGGTCCGGCCGCTCGACCGAACAATCGCAGGAATCCCCGATAGAAGCCGAGTTGGCGCACCGGAAGCGGCCAGGCTGCCAGGCCCTGGTCGAGGAACCCGGCACAATAGGGGATGAGGATGTCATTGGCGGCCTCGCTCGGCGACGCACCGGCGACTTGCCGCATCAGGTCATCCGGGTTGGCGAGTCGATGCTCTTTGGCTCGTTGCTCGTGATGCTGATGCACCTGGTGAACACCCTGGCGGGCGATCCGCCAGAGCAGTTGCAGGCTGAATTCCTCCCAGACGCCTGCCGACCAGTCTTCGATCGTCGACTCGCCGAAGTGAGTCATCAGATCGGCGCAGAAGCCGCGCGCGGTGTGGTGAGTTGCTTCTCCATCGGCCCGAAGATCGCGCAGGGTCCATCGCTCGGTGGCTTCGAGGAATTGCCGGCGAATGTCGGGCGAGACGTCCACGCGAATTCGTTTCAGGGCGTCCGTCTCGGCGATATACCAGCGCAGCTCGGCCGGCGGGCCATTGTAAATCGGGTGTTCCAGCATCTTCAGCCGGAGTTCCCCGCGCGAGACGAGCCCGGCGATCGGTTCCGCGGCCATGTCGGAACCCAGATCTCGGCTGACGGCTGCCAGCAGATCGTCCGCCGTGATTCGGCCGCGAGCCAGGTGTTCTCGAAACTTCGATTCGGGCAGGTACGGCTGGCAGCCGAACAGATGGGCTCCTTCGACCAGCCCATCATCAAAAGGGCGGTCTTCAAGCCCCTGCAATGTGTTCAGGAATGCGAACGCCGTGATGGGGCCCTGGCTCGGCAGGAGTTCCGCCGCCTTGGCGACAAGTTCGGAGATTCGTGCCGGGGCTGGTTTAGATGAGGATGCCAAAGCCGCATCGTGCGCGCCTTCGCAATCGGGAACTATCGACATCGGCGCGCGGTCCAAAAGAGCACGGTGGGAGGATGGCGTGCACTTCATTGCCGGACGCGGCACGCGCGATCGTCCAGGCTCAGCTTCAGTTCATGTCGACAGGAAAGATCTCTCCACCATGTTCTACACCGAAAATCTGCACCTTCGGGAGGGCGATCACGTAACAAATTCGACAGGTTTGTCCCGATCGGGAATCCCCTCGTTCTCACCGGCCGTCAAAGTGTTCGCGGAATTTTTTTCGCGAACCTCCCCGAGATTGATCTTGTCGAAATCGGCGACGCTGGGAATGATTGCAGTATCGGGTTGCGATGACGTGTCGCGACAGGCAATCGCCTGCGAGGTGGCTGGCCCTGGCGGACCAGCCGAAGCAGGGTGGCTTAACCGAAAGGAGGTGGTCGAGTGGATTCAGACAGTCAACGCCAGAGGGGTGGCAATCGCTGAGCCCTGCCGACGGGCTGCGGTTCGGCAGCCACTGTCTCGTCTCCGGATCACCCGATCCCGACGAGGAACCAACGCCGGGGCGACGTTCCCAAAAAGAACGTCGTCCCGGTTTTTTTGTAGTTTTCCGTTCGATGAACAGGGCCGATTCAGGCAATTTTCCGCGCCCGAGCTTCGCGCCTTTCACGATGGTTGCTTAGAATCCACCGGCGGCGAAGGATTGTTTCGTTCGGCCTCCCCTTTTTTATGACCCCAAGCTTCGATCATGCGCAACGAAAACGAAAAGCCGCTTGCCGACTCCGCCTTCACCATTCCCGTCGCCGAGCGCCTCAAACGCCTGCCGCCGTATCTGTTCGGCAAAATCAACAAGCTGAAGTACCAGAAGCGGCAGGAAGGGATCGATGTCATCGACCTCGGGATGGGGAACCCGACCGACGCGCCGGACCCCCTGATTTCCGAGAAGATGACCGAAGCGCTCCTGGATCCCAAAAACCACCGCTATTCGGTGGCCAACGGGATTTTCAACCTCCGCAAGGAAGTGGCCGGGCGCTACTTTCGCAAGTACGGCGTGCGCCTCAATCCCGATGACGAGGTCATCGCCTGCCTTGGATCGAAGGAAGGCTTCAGCCACATGTGCCTGGCGCTCATGGGGCCTGGAGACACGGCCATCGTTCCGGCACCGACCTTTCCGATTCACGCCTATTCGGTGATGCTGGCCTCCGGCAACGTGATCGCGCTGGACGTCCGGCAGCCCGACAAATTCCTGGAAAACATCGCTTACACCTGCGAACACCTCTATCCGAAGCCCAAGCTGGTCATCGTCAACTTCCCCCACAACCCGTCGAGCACCTGCATCGAGCAGAGCTTTTTCGACGAACTGGTCGTGCTGGCGAAGAAGTACCAGTTTCTCGTCATCAGCGATTTCGCCTACGCCGACATCTGTTACGACGGTTACCAGGCCCCCAGCTTCCTGGCCTCTCCGGGAGCCAAGGACGTGGGCGTCGAACTGACGACCATGAGCAAGGGCTTCAGCATGGCGGGCTGGCGCATCGGCTTCTGCGTCGGCAATCGCGAGATGGTGCGCGCTCTCGCCACCATCAAGGGCTACTACGACTACGGCATCTTCCAGGCCATCCAGATTGCCGCGATTGTCGCCATGCGGCATTGCGAGTCGGCTGTCGAAAGCATCGCGAAAGAGTACGAAGAGCGCCGCGACGTGCTGGTCGACGGTTTGAACCGCCTGGGCTGGAACGTCGAAAAGCCCCGCGCCGGCATGTTCGTCTGGGCGCCCATCCCCGAACCGTGGGCATCAATGGGGTCGATCGACTTCTCCATGAAGCTGATGGAAGAAGCTGGCATCGCCGTCAGCCCGGGCCGCGGCTTCGGGGAAGATGGAGAAGGCTACCTGCGGCTGGCCATCGTCGAAAACAGCCAGCGCCTGCGGCAAGCCGTCCGCGCGATCGGCAAATGCCTCAAGCAGGAGCAAGTTCCGGCGGCGTAAGGGACTCTCTTACTTCGATCAATGAATCGCCCCGGTTCGCAGCATGCTGGACCGGGGCGATTTCGTTTCTGCAGACACCAATCTCAGGCAACCCGCGCCTGGTCCGAGGCGGGAGCGGTGCCTTGATCAGGAACCAGATTGGCTTCCGGCATCCGTCGTTCCGACAGCATCGACAACAGCGCCGGCAGCGTGAACAGCGAGATAAACAGGCAACTCGCGACGCCCAGTGTCAGGACCGCGCCCAGGCTGTACAAACCTCGGTGCGCGGCCAGCATCATGCTGCCGAAGCCCACCATCGTCGTCGAGGACGTCATCAGAATCGAGTTCATGATGCTTGGCGTGATAATGTAGCGGCCCTTCTGCTGGTGGAAGTCGTGCAGAATGTGAACGCCGCTGTCGACGCCGATCCCGATAATCAGCGGCAGGATGATGAGATTCGCCGGATTGAGGGGAATGTCAAAGACAACCAGCCCGGCGAAGGTCAGCAGCAATCCGCAGACCGGCGGCAGCATGGCCAGCAGCGTTTCGGCGACCGTGCCTCGATCAATCCAGGCGGCGGCCGCCAGAACCGTGAGCGTGAAGGCCAGAATCAGCCAGATCGGGCTGAGCGGCGCTTCCAGGACCAGCATCGTGATCGCCCCCGCCAGCAACACGATGCCGGCGGGCAGGAATGCGGGAATCAACTGGTCGCTGCCCAGGAAATCGACGAGCAACAGCAGCAGCGTGATGGCCAGCGCGTACCCGGCGCAGATCTCGTAGCTGGTCTTGATCTGACGGGCCGCTTCGTAGTTCTGAAGCGGGGTTCCCGTGACTTCCGGGTCGACCGATCGCACATCGGCGACGAAGCGTTCCAGCGGTTCCATGTCCCAGATCTGATTCTTCGGGAAGACCTGGAGCATCCAGCGACCCCCATCGCTGATGTAGCGATCGCTCAGGGCCGTCGGAAGATCCGCGATGGTCACGGGATTGGGATCGGACGCATCCGCGAGCGCCCGGAACTGGGCCAGCAGCGAGTACGACAGCCGATACTCGAACTCTCCCAGGAATCGCATCTGATCGACCAGGCGAAGCTGGCTGAACTGGCCCAGGAACTCATCGAGCCGATCCGCGATTCGCAGCGAAAGTTCGTCGTCGCGCGTTTTGAGCCAGGTCAGGAACGATTCCAGTTGCCGTCCGACCATCACCGGGCTCGCCGAGGCCGGAGCAGGGGGCGTCTCGGGCAGTTTTGAAAACTGGGCCGAGAACGCCTGGACCATCAGTTGCGTCTGGCTCGACGGAAAGTCCGGCAGTCGCGTGGCTAGTTCTTCCACATGATGGACTGTCGGGAGTTTCTCGAACTGTTCCTTGAGGCGGCGCGCCTCGGCGGGGCTGTCGGCCAGCGAAATCGCATACAGCACGCTGTGCCGCGAGCCTTCAAAAATCCGCCGCTGCGCCTGGACCGATTCAAGGCCCGGAGCCTGCAAATTCAAGAGATTGTGGTCGTAGCGAACGCGTGGCGTCGGCACGGGAGTCGACCAGTCGAAAAACTGCCAGCCCAGCACGGAAAAGCAAAGCAGCGACACGCAAAGGACCATGAGGGGGTGCCGCTGCAACAGGTTTCGCCATGTCTTGAAGGGGAATGGCGACGGCAGCGTTCGTGGTTCGCGATGGCGATCGGCCACGGCAATCAGGGCGGGCAACACGATAAACGCCGCCAGCGCGCACAGCAGAATTCCCCCGCCGGCGATGATCCCCAGTTCCGCCACGCCCAGAAACTCGGTCATCACCGCGCACAGAAACGCCGCCGAGGTCGTGATGGCCCCGGTCAAGACGCCCGGACCAATCTGGCGGACGGTTGCCACCAGCGCTTGCCCCAGCGGCATTCCCTGGTGCCGCAGTTCAAGGTAGCGCGCGAGAATATGAATCCCGAAGTCGATGCCGAGGCCAATCAGAATGGCCGCGAACGAAACCGAGAGGATGTTGAGGTGCCCCACCGCCAGCGTGGTGAACCCGAATGCCCAAGCCATGCCGACGGCCAGCATGCCCAGTCCCAGGAGCGGATGCAGAAGCCCCCGGAATCCAAACAGCAGCAGAATGGCCACCCCCGCGAACGAAGCCAGCGACGCGTAGGTCATGTCCTCCTGCGAGCGCCGCATTTCGTCATTTTCGAGGACGGGAATCCCCGTCAGCGAAATCCGCACGTCGGCGTGTTTCCGTTGAAACTCCCTCGACAGCCGCCGCAGTTCCTGAATCGCCGCCGTGGCCCCCTCGAACGACTGATCGGCGGTCTTCACCGGAGTGGCCATCACGAACCCCATCGTTCCTGTCTCGTTGAGCAGGTAGACGGTCTGGTTCGCCTGGGCTGTCAGCTTGCGGTCGACGGGCAGGATCTCGGGCCAGGGGTTGGAAAAATCGTTCTTGTCGCGGATCAGCCGCCACAGCGATTCCACCAGCCGGTCGGCGTGATGCAGCAACCGTTCGGTTTCGCCCGGAGACTGCTCCGCCTGCCGTTTGAGCTGGGCATCCAGGAGCGGCACCAGGTTTTCCAGCCGGACCAGATCCCAGCGACCGGTCAGAATCGGGCGGTACTCGTCCAGCCGTGCCAGGCCCGCGGCGAGGTCGTCGGGAGACAGATACTGCAGGCCCTTTTTTCGCAGGTTGCCGGGCTCCACCTTGTACAAGACATTGGTGAACAGGTCGCCCCGCTTTTCGAGCACCCCTCCCAACTCGTTGAGCACCTGCTTGATTGACTCGGGTTCGGACGACTCGACGAGCACGACAATGTCGGACTGATACCCGAAGTCTTCGGTAAACTTCAGCCATCGCTGCTGAAAGGGAGCCGACGGGTCGATGAGATCCGATCGATCGGTCTTGAATCGTAACGACGTCGCCGTGAGGGCGATCGACGCGATGACGGTCACGGCGACCACCGACAGGACGATCCCGGGCCGATGGGCGGAGAGTCTCGCCAGCGAACTCAGCATGCCCGCGAAGGCGGAACGGCTGGTAGCCTGATCACGATCATCCATGGAAGACATCTGCCGATGCGAAGCTGCTCTGCGGGTGGTCTAGTTCGCCGTTCCATCGGCAAACGGGGTGACGCCGCCCCTGCGGCGAGATCACCGTCAACCTCGCAGTTTACGCCATCACCCGCCCCCCTCAACAGTCCAGACTCCGGTGCGCCCGTCTGCGGGCAGTCGGGACGCGGCAAGCGCTATCTTTTGAATCGACCGACAGTTGCGACACGAGGCAACGATTCGCTATCCCCGACGGCCCCCCTCCTGACGATTCCCACAGGTCACAATCATCGGCCAATTCTGCCGGTGGAGTGGTCGATCGGACACATGTTTGGAGCAACCATGCTTCGCCGACGGTCGCGCCCGATCAGAGTCATCCGCGCAGGTCAATTTCTGAGTAAACAACTCGATCCGCTTTTCGGCGAACCTCTCGCGAACAGGCGTGTCTGCCGATGCAGACCCTTCCCTGGACCTGGAGGCGCGCCATGCGACACACGAACGACCAACTCTTCGACGAACAGCCATTTTTTCGAGACGATGAGCAAGCGTCGTCGCGCCCGTTTTCGCTTTGAAGAGAGGCCCTCTGAATCGCACGTGAAGCGCGGTGTGCGGGTTGTCCACGGCGGCAAGCTGCTGGAGGAAAAGCTCGGCAGAAACGATCTCTGCCCCTGCGGTTCCGGCAAACGCTTCAAGTCTTGCTGTCTCTCGAAGGGATGCTTTTGATGGCGTGAACCGGGATCACTACTTTCAGGGATTAAATTCCCAGAGCCCGCCCGGTTCCTGCCAACCGAGCGGGCTCTTTGTATTTGGATTGACTCCGAGGTAAGTCATGGAGGCCGTCGTCTTCATTGGTCTACAGGCGTCTGGAAAGTCGTCCTTCTACAAGGAACGGTTCTTCAACTCACACGTCCGTATCAGTCTTGATCTCCTGAAGACCCGGTACCGCGAAACTCGCATTCTCGACATTTGCCTCGAAACCGACCAACGGTTCGTCATCGACAACACGAATCCGACGCGAGCGGAGCGATCGAGATTCATGGAACCCGTCAAGACGGCTCGGGTGCGGTACACGATCAGTGGCTACTACTTCGAGTCCAGGGTGGAAGATTGCCTGCGGCGGAACACTCAAAGGCCGGAAAGCGAACGTGTCCCCGACGTAGCGATCCTGTCAGTAGCCAAAAAACTTGAACAGCCTTCGCTCGACGAGGGATTCGACCAGTTGTTTTATGTCCGACTGACGGAAGAAGGCTTCGTTGTCGAGGAGCGGAAAGATGAAGTTTGATGATCTCGACAAGAAGATGCGGGTCTTCGAGACCGCCGCTGATCTGTGCGTGCTGCCGGGCCTGTTCATGGTCGCCCGGCTCGATGGTCGAACCTTCACTCGATTGACCAAGGATTTGTGTCAATTTGAGGCCCCGTTCGACGTGCGCTTCCGTGACCTGATGGTGTCCACCACGGAGTCGCTAATGACGTGTGGTTTCCGCGTGGTCTATGCCTATACGGAGAGCGACGAAATTTCATTGCTCTTCGATCTGGAAGAAGAACTCTTCGGACGGAAGCTGCGGAAGTACAACTCGACGCTGGCTGGCGAAGCGAGCGCCCAATTCTCGCTCCAGCTGGGTCAGCCGGCCTGTTTCGATTGTCGGATTTGCCAGTTACCGACGACGGACCTGGTCGTCGATTACTTTCGCTGGCGGAACGAGGATGCGGCCCGCAATGCCTTGAGCGGTTGGTGTTATTGGACGCTTCGGAAAAGCGGTCTGAACGAGCAGCAGGCTACGAAAACCCTATTGGGTCTGTCGGCGAGCCGGAAGAACAAACTGCTGTTCCAATACGGGATCAACTTCAATGATCTCCCGAACTGGCAGAAGCGGGGCATCGGCTTGTCTTGGGAAGAGTACGATAAGCCTGCGGTGAACCCGATCACTAAGGAAGAAGTCACGGCTCGTCGGCGTCGGATTCGCACCGACTTCGATCTGCCTATGAAAGATAATTACGGCCAATTTGTCAGGTCGCTCATTTCCCAACTTCAGACCCAAGGAGCCTGATGATGGGGACGTCCTATGGTGATTTCACCAAGTACCCCCGCACGCCCCATCTGTTTGGGTCGAAGGGGACTGATGACGACAAGCATCTCCGCGAGGCGGAATCCGAGGCGTTTATCGCCGACGAGTCGCTGATTGTCGAAGAGAAGATCGACGGCACGAACGTCGGCATCCACTTTAGCAATACAGGTGAGTTGGTCCTGCAGTGTCGGGGTCACCTCATTACGGAGGGGATGCACCCCCAATACGATTTGTTCAAGCAGTGGACGGCGGCGAAACGGCATGTGCTGAAGGAGATGCTGGCAAACCGCTGGATTCTGTTCGGGGAATGGGTCTATGCCCGGCACTCGGTCCACTACCGCAAGCTGACGCACTATTTTTACGAGTTCGATATCTATGACAAAGAGCAGGGAGTCTTTCTCGACCTGGAATGTCGGCTCGCGCTGCTCGAAGGAACGGGAATCCAGACGGTTCCCGTCGTTCACACTGGCGCTATGTGCCGAGATGACCTTGAAGACCTGATCGGACCATCGCAATTCGATAGCCACTTTGAGAACCCGGCGACGGATCGTCCCGACAATCTGATGGAAGGGCTGTATCTGCGAACCGAGGCAAACGGAGTCGTTACGGGCCGAGCCAAGTTCGTGCGTCCGGAGTTTGTTGAGAAGATCAAGCAAAGCACGCATTGGCAACATCAGCAAATGGTCCCCAACCTGCTGGCGGATGATGTGGATATCTGGTCATGAACTGGGAACAGCTCAAACAGTCTTCGCTGGCCGACGTCACGTCCTGGGGCGAAACCCAGTCGTGGTGTCGGGCGATGGCAGACTGCGCGCAAGACGCCGAATGGCATGCGGAGGGCGATGTCTGGACCCACACGAAAATGGTCCTCCGTCAATTGCTCGAACTGGAAGAGTGGTCAACGCTCACTCCGCACGAGCAGACCGTTCTGACGTTCACAGCCGTGTTTCACGATGTCGCCAAGCCGTTGACGACTGAAGTTGATCCCGAAACCGGCCGCGTTCGTTCGCCCAAGCATGCTATCAAAGGCGAACACGTTGCACGTGCGGTCCTGCGCGATCTAGGGTGTGATCTGAAGACTCGCGAAGAGATCGCCCGATTGGTTCGTTACCACGGACGACCAGCGTTCCTCCTTGAACGAGAAGAGCCGACGCATGAAGTGGTCCGGCTCTCGTGGCTGGTCAGCAATCGATTGCTGTATCTCTTCGCGCTGGCGGACACTCGCGGTCGGGACACCGACGCCATGACTCGTCCTGAGGAAAACCTGCACTACTGGAAGCTCATGGCGGAAGAAGCCGGCTGCTACGACCAGCCATATCCCTTCGCCTCGGATCACGCTCGCTTCACGTACTTCCGGCAGGAAAAGCCGAACCTGCACTACGTTCCGTATGAAGACTTCGCCTGCACGGTAACGCTCATGTCCGGCCTTCCCGGCAGCGGAAAGGACACCTGGCTCTCCCGCAACCGTGCTGGCCTTCCGGCTGTCTCACTAGACGACATACGGGGTGAACTCGACGTAGATCCGACCGACAATCAAGGACGAGTTGCCCAGGAAGCCCAGGAGCGCTGTCGGGAGTTTCTACGATCCGGAACCTCATTCGCCTTCAACGCCACCAACACGATGCGACTCACTCGTGATCGCTGGCTCGACCTGTTCGCGGACTACAATGCCCGCATCGAGATCGTCTACCTGGAACCAGCATTTGACACGCTGCTGCGACAAAACAAAGCTCGGAACAAGTCCGTTCCCGAACCGGTGATCCGAAAGCTGGCCGAGAAGTGCGAGCCGCCGACGTGGGTGGAGTGTCATTCGCTATTGATCGAAGGATGTCGCATTATGTAAGACCGATTGTCTTACACTTGTACTGGGTACGACTATGTCTGATAAATTGAATCGCTATCAATGGCTCACAACAATGTCGCACCGTTCGAGGGCCGAATTGCAATTTGTTCCAGAGGTCGATGCAGAGACCATCGAATCGATCCAGAATGGTGTCATCTTTCTGATGGCGTTCTGGAGTGGAGTTGCATTACAAGCATTCAAGGCGCTCAGCCACATACTGTTGTCTGGTGATGCCAGACTTCTTGAATTTGTCGTGGCGGATATTGATGGGGCATTCGCTCTCTACGATGTCGCAGAATTCAACGGAAAGGTGCATGGCTGTGGAGAAACGGCCTGGATCCATCAGGGGAAAATCATTGCTACATCCGGTGTTGGTCTCAATATTGAGTGTTTCAGGCCCAACACATCGACACTTCTTGCGCTTCGTAGGTATGGCGGCCAAGCCTCTCCAATTCAGATTGCTGCAATCTTTCACTGGATTCGACCGTGGCAAGGTCTTGACGATGGAGCACAAGTATTCGACACGGAACTTACGAAAGAACTTTCCAACCGACACCGTCTTCACGGGCTTTGCGCTCGTGCGATTGCCAACCGTATCGACCGCGACGATGTTCTGTTTGTCATTGATGGGGGAACGCGACTGGCCGTCGTTCATCTCACTTGGTCTGGAAAGGTAGAAGAGAATGAAAGTCATCCCGCTACCGAGATCTATGCTGATTGGCAGGATTGGGTGGATAGACGCCTTCTTCCCGACCATCGAATCTACCGAGAAACTCCTCTGTGAAGTCGCGCCATGCTCCTGACCATCACCACGGAACATAAACCGGCCACCGATCTCAGCTTTCTGCTGCATAAGCACCCGGATCGGTTCCAGAGCTTCGATCTCAGCTTCGGGCAGGCCCATGTCTTCTATCCCGAGGTGACGGAGGATCGTTGCACGGCCTGTTTGTTGCTCGATGTGGATCCGGTGGGCATGGTGCGCGGCAAGACACGAGACCAGAGTTTTCTCCTGGGCCATTACGTCAACGACCGTCCCTATGTCGCCTCGTCCTTCCTGAGCGTGGCAATTTCGCAGGTCTTCAGGACGGCGATGGGCGGTCGCTGCCAGGAACGGCCCGAACTCGTCACAACCCCGATCCCGCTGACTGCCCGGCTTGAAGTTCTGCCGGTACGCGGCGGCGAGGGTTTCGTTCAGCGGATGTTCGAGCCGCTCGGTTACACTGTCGAAGCCGTACGACATCCGCTCGATGAGCGATTTCCTGAGTGGGGTGAGAGCCCCTACTACTCGGTGACGATCACCGGCACGAAGACGCTCGCAGAACTGTTGACACACCTGTATGTCCTCATCCCGGTCTTCGACAACGAGAAGCATTACTTCGTCGGCGATGACGAACTGGAGAAGCTGCTGGCAAAAGGGGCTGGCTGGCTGGCCTCACATCCCGAGAAGGAGCAAATCACCCGCCGCTATCTCAAGAATCGCTCCAGCCTCTATCGGGAGGCACTGGCACGACTGGTCGAAGAAGACTTGACCGAACCCGATTCGGAGACGAGCGAGTTACCATCGCCACTCGAAGAGTCGCTGGAAAAGCCGTTGAGTCTCAACGATCAACGACACGGGGCGGTCCTGGCGGCTTTGCGGGCAAGTGGTGCCCGTACAGTTCTCGACCTGGGTTGCGGTGAAGGCAAGCTGCTGCGTGAACTGCTGCAAGATCGGCAGTTCGAGCAGATCGTCGGCATGGACGTCTCCATTCGGTCCTTGGAGATCGCGCAAAAGCGATTGAAGCTGGATCGACTTCCCGACTGGCAGGCCGAGCGTCTGAAATTGATCCACGGCTCCCTGATCTACCGGGACAAACGGTTGGAAGGATTTGATGCCGCCGCCATCGTGGAGGTCATTGAACACCTCGATCCGCCGAGGCTGTCGGCACTGGAACGAACCCTCTTCGAGTTCGCCCGGCCTCAGACAGTCGTGCTGACGACTCCCAACCGGGAATACAACGTGATGTGGGAATCGCTGCCTGCTGGCCAGTTTCGACACGCCGACCATCGGTTCGAGTGGACCCGCCAGGAGTTTCAGGACTGGGCAATGCGAGTCGCCGGTCAGTATGGATACGCGGTTCGATTTCTGCCGATTGGACCGGAAGACGAAAAGGTCGGATCGCCGACCCAGATGGGAGTCTTCACCACAAGTGAGCGGGAGGCGTCCCATGAGCATGCAGGTCTACGGGAAAGAATCCGCGGCTAAGACACTCTTCGCGGCATACTGTCCTGTCAACTGTTGGATAGCGTGAAAATGACCGAACGTCCATCCAATCACGAAAACGGAGTTTGGTGCATTGTCGCAAATATCAAGCGAGAACATCCGTTCGGCCCCGGTGGAGAAGAAACCAAAGTTGGCACTCGCCAGTTTCGGGGAGGAACGAGAGTTTACATCTCCGGATGTTGGCCGGGCACTTGTACTGCCGTGGTCTGCATCGGTCTTCAACGTCATACAAGACGGTTCATTACGTGTACCGTGTATGTCTGCTGGGTTGAGAACTTCCGAGTGAAACTGGTTTATCAGCCCAAAGTACGTGAATTAATTGAATCCAACGAGGAATGCTGGATTCGAACACAAGAAGAGGCGGAGACATGGGCATCAGCCTTTCCCAGATGGCAGGAGATCTGGGAGAAGAAAGCAGAATGAACATCACCATCCCCCACCTCTCTCTTGTTGTTCTCATCGGTCCCAGCGGGTCGGGCAAAAGCACGTTCGCACGCAAACACTTTCGGCCGACCGAGGTGCTGTCGTCGGACTATTGCCGGGGGCTGGTCAGCAATGACGAGAACAATCAGGCGGCGACGAAAGACGCGTTCGAGGTGCTGCACTTTGTGGCGGCCAAGCGGCTGGCTCGCGGTCACCTCACGGTGATTGACGCCACCAACGTGCAGCCGGAAGCCCGCAAGCCGCTGGTGGAGCTAGCGAAACAGTACCATTGCCTCCCTGTGGCTATCGTTCTGAATCCGCCAGAGAAGGTTTGTCACGAACGCAACAGAGATCGGGAAGACCGCACGTTCGGCCCGCATGTCGTGCAGCAACAACGGTCACAACTCCGACGCTCGCTCAAAGCCCTGAAACGGGAGGGATTCCGGCACATCTTCGTGATGAATTCCGTCGAGGAGATCGAAGCGGCGACCATCGAACGTGTTCCGCTCTGGAACGACAGGCGGGACGAGCATGGTCCATTCGACATCATCGGCGATATTCACGGCTGCTGCGACGAGCTTGAGCAGTTGCTCGAAGAGTTGGGGTACGAGCGGGTTGCTGCGGAGAATTCCTCGTTATGGGGCGGCGTATCCTATCGCCATCCGGCTGGTCGTAAGGCATTTTTTGTCGGCGATCTGGTAGATCGCGGGCCGCGAGTCCTGGACGTGGTGCGCATTGCCCGGAATATGATGGCGGGCGGGAATGCTCTGTGCGTTCCTGGTAACCACGACATCAAGCTGCTGCGAAAGCTGAGCGGCAAGAATCCGGAGATGACGCACGGTCTGGCTCAGTCGTGGAGCGAAATTGAAGCCCTTCCCGACGACATTCGTGAACCGTTCTGCAAAGAGTTGGCTGACTTTCTCGACGGACTCGTGAGTCACTACGTTCTGGATGACGGCAAGCTGGTCGTCGCGCATGCCGGGATGAAGGAAGCCTATCAGGGAAGAGGCTCGGGCAAGGTCCGCGAGTTTGCTCTCTACGGCGAGACGACAGGCGAAACCGACGAGTTCGGCTTGCCGGTTCGATACAACTGGGCCGCGGAATATCGTGGCTCGGCAATGGTCGTCTATGGCCATACCCCGGTTCCCGAACCGGAATGGCTGAATCGAACGGTCAACGTCGATACCGGTTGCGTCTTCGGCGGCAAGCTCACCGCCCTGCGATATCCCGAGAACGAGTTCGTCTCGGTCCCAGCCCGACGGACCTACTGCGAACCGGCCCGACCGTTCCTCGCCGCAAAACAACAGGCTCCGCTGTCGGCCCAACAAGTGCATGACGACATCCTTGATGCCGAGGATGTGCTGGGAAAGCGGATTGTTTCGACCCGTCTGCAGCAGAACGTGACGATTCGGGAGGAGAACGCCACCGCGGCACTGGAAGTGATGAGCCGGTTTGCCGCGAATCCGAAGTGGCTCATCTATCTGCCGCCTACGATGTCGCCTTGCGAGACGTCGAATGAGCCGGGACTGCTGGAACATCCCGCCGAGGCATTCTCGTATTTCCGCAGCCAAGGTGTCCCAAGGGTTGTGTGCGAAGAGAAGCACATGGGATCGAGGGCCGTCGTGGTGATTTGTCGGGATGAAACGACGGCGCGTGACCGCTTCGGCGTGGTCGAAGGCGAGTCGGGCATCGTCTACACACGTACCGGCAGACGCTTCTTCAACGATGCCGAACTGGAAACACAGTTCCTCGAACGGCTGCGAACGGCGATGACGGCTGCCGGGTTCTGGGAGGAATTCCAGACTTCATGGGCCTGCCTCGATTGTGAACTGATGCCGTGGTCGGCTAAGGCACAGGAGTTACTCCGCTCGCAATACGCTGCTGTCGGTTCTGCTGGGAGCGCTGCATTGCCGGAAGTGGTCGGGGTTCTCGACCGTGCCGCGGGACGGCTGAACGGTGATGACCAGACGAAGGCCACTGCCGTTCTGGATCGCGTTCGCGGTCGTCACCACAACATCGAACAATTCGTGACCGCGTATCGGCAATACTGCTGGCCTGTTGAGTCGCTAAGTGACCTGAAGCTCGCCCCATTTCATCTGCTGGCGACCGAGGGAAAAGTCCATACCGATCAGAGTCATGTCTGGCACATGGAGACGCTGGCGAAAGTCTGTCGCGAAGATCCAGACCTATTGCTGGCGACAGCTTTCAAGGTCATCGACCTCACCGATCTGGACAGCATCGCGGCAGGGATCGACTGGTGGACGAGTCTCACCGGAAGCGGCGGCGAAGGAATGGTCGTCAAACCGGCTGACTGGATCGTGCGAGGAAAGAAGGGACTCGTGCAACCGGCTGTCAAATGCCGGGGCAAGGAGTATCTGCGGATTATTTACAGTCCCGACTACGACTCGGCGGAGAACCTGCCCCGCCTGCGCAGCCGTGGCCTCGGTGGCAAGCGGTCGCTGGCTCTGCGGGAGTTTGCTCTCGGCCTTGAGGGACTGGAACGATTTGTGCGTCGCGAGCCGCTTCGCAGAGTTCATGAATGCGTCTTCGGCGTTCTGGCGCTCGAAAGCGAGCCCGTCGATCCCAGACTGTAATGTCAATTACGGAGACATTGTTTGACTGTGCGTTTTGCCGATTAATCACCGGCTCTTCCACCTGCGGTCCAGCGCCCGGTAATTAATCGCCTCACTGAGGTGCTCCGCCGTCACTCGGTCGTGGCCGGCCAGGTCGGCGATGGTTCGGGCGATGCGCAGGATTTTGTCGTGGGCGCGGGCGGAGAGGCCCATTTGTTCCATGGCCGCTTTGAGGAGCGATTCGGCGTCCGGTTCCAGGACGCAGTGCCTGCGGATTTGCGACGGGGACATGCGGCCGTTCACGCGCGGGCCGCGGGAGCCGAACCGCTGGTCCTGGCGATCGCGGGCTTGCAGCACCTGCGTCCGCATCTGCTCGCTGGTGGTTCCCGTGGCCTTGTCGGCCAGTTCGCGAAACGGAACCGGCGGGACTTCGATATGAATATCAAGCCGGTCGAGCAGGGGGCCGCTGAGCTTGCTCAGGTAACGCTCGATCTGTTGCGGCGTGCAATTGCAGGCCCGCTTGGGGTCGCCCAGATAGCCGCAAGGGCATGGGTTCATCGCGGCCACCAGCATCAGGCTGGCGGGAAAGGTCAGGCTGCCCATCGCGCGGGAAATGGTGACCGTCCCGTCTTCGAGCGGCTGCCGCATGACTTCCAGCGTCCGCCGATTGAACTCGGCCAGTTCATCGAGAAACAACACGCCATGATGGGCCAGGCTGATCTCCCCCGGCGCGGGAATGCTGCCCCCTCCTACAAGACCAGCTTCCGAAATCGTGTGATGCGGATTGCGAAACGGCCGCTGCAACATGAGCGGCTGATCGCGATCGAGTCGACCGACAGCCGACCAGATGCGGGTGACTTCCAGCGACTCCTCCGGGGACAAGTCGGGCAGAATGGTCCCCAGCCGCTGGGCCAGGAGAGTTTTCCCGGTGCCAGGGCTTCCGATCATCAACAAATGGTGCCCGCCGGCCGAAGCGACCGTGACCGCCCGCTTGGCCATTTCCTGGCCCTTCACGTCGGCGTAGTCGATGTGGTAGCGGCCGAACTGGGCGACCGTGTCGTCCCACGAGAACGGCGTGGGGGACAGGTCGAGTTGATCGCTGAAGAAGCCGACCGCTTCAGCAAACGTACCGACGGCGATGATTTCCAGCCCTTCGACAACGGACGCCTCGCGGGCATTTTGCGCGGGCACCAGAAGCCCGCGCTGGCCCCGTTCCCGAGCCGACAACGCCATCGAGAGGGTTCCGCGAGTGGGGCGGACTACGCCATCGAGCGCCAGCTCGCCGGTGACGGCGTACTGGGTCAGTTTTTCCGAAGCCGCCAGTTGCCCGCTCGCCACCAGCACCCCCAGGGCAATCGGCAGGTCGAACGACGCGGCGTCTTTGGGCAGATCGGCCGGCGAAAGGTTGATGACGATGCGATCGATGGGCCGGTGGTAGCCGCTGTTGACCAGCGCCCGCTCGATCCGATGCACGCTCTCCCGCACGGCTGCTTCGGCGAGCCCAACCAGCGTGGTCTTGGGCATCGCAGCCGGGGAAATGTCGACTTCCACTTCAACGGGAACGGCGTCAATCCCCAACAGCGAGTACGTGACGAACTTGGCAAGCATACGGGGACGTCCGGACGGTCATGACTGCGGAAAGATGACGTGAACTGAACAAAAGTTACCATACAGATGAAATGGGCAGAATCAATGCTGCTCGGGAGAGGAATCCGCTTCGGAAGACGACTCGGTTCGTTTTGCCCGACCTCCGCGGAGCTGCTTCTTCGTGAAGTCCCACAATCCCGCGTAGCGCGAACCGTGATCGATGTAGTGATCGATCACGTAGAACGCGAAGTAGTAGAACCGGCAGAACGACCAGACGCAGACGGCCAGCAGAATCGCGACGCGCCAACTGGGGGCATCAGCCAGCAGCAACCCGCCCGCCAGGAGCCCTGTCACCAGAAACAGGTAGCCCTTGAAGTAGAGGACACGGCGGTCGCGGATGTCGGTCACGTCACGGACTCTGGCAACACAATTGTTTTGTCACGGCTGCGTTTTTGGGTGCCACTGGCTCTGCCAGTGCGCCTTTAAGGTGAACATCAATAAAGGCACTGGCAAAGC
>JAHBXV010000049.1 GCA_019636285.1 Planctomycetaceae bacterium | reverse complement strand
CAGCAGGTGGGCGGAACCGCCATTGCCATGACCGAAAAGGCCAAAAACTTGCTCGATGAGCTTCCGATGAGCGGGCCACGAATGATCGTCCTCGGCAACGAGGGGGAAGGAATTTCCCCCGCCCTGCGTGCCGCATGCCACGAGGAAGCCCGAATTCCCATTTCCGGTCGTGTCGGCTCGCTCAACGTGGCGGTCGCCGCGGGAGTGGCCATGTATGCCCTCGGGCGACAGGCGTTCCCGACGACGAACGGCTAGAATGCGGGTCGCGCTCACGGTCGACCCGATGGCGGTTGCCCCCGCACCCCCGAAAAGAAGGTCTCGTCCCGTGGAAGTGATGACTCTCCGCAATCCGCACAGCGTCTTGGCGGTTTTTCGCCATCGGCCGCGCGCGGTTTGCGAAATTCGTGTCTCGACAACGGCTCTCCCCAGCGGCCCCTGGCAGGAAGTGATCGATATCGCCAAAAAGCAGAACTGCCGCATCACCCAGGTATTGCCAGTCGGCGGCCGTACCAAGGAAGACAAGTTCGAGAGGCAGAGCGGTCTGTCGGCGATTGTCGAATCGCGAGAATCGTGCGATGTCCGGGATCTCTTTGCCGACGTGGAGTCGTCGCCGCACGGCGTCTGGCTGGGCTTGGACTGTCTTCAGGATCCACACAATCTCGGTGCCATCTTTCGGACGGCGGCGTTTTTCGGCGTGAAGGGGGTCATTGTCACTCGGGATCGCTCCGCGCCATTAACCGGCACGGCTTACGACGTGGCAGCGGGAGGATTGGAGGCCGTGCGATTCGCGCAGCCCGCCAACCTGCGCCAGGCTTTGCAGATCGCCAAGGAGAAAGGGGTCTGGATCCTGGGAAGTTCCGAGCACGCGGACAAGCCCATCGAGTCGATTCCACTCGATCGACCGTGGCTCCTCCTTGTGGGAAACGAAGAACAGGGGCTGCGGCGGCTGACGCTGGAAGAATGCGATGAAGTCTGCCGAATTAGCGCGCACGGCAGCGTGGGTTCGCTCAACGTCTCGGTCGCCACCGGAGTCTTGCTGCATGCCCTGACACGCGCGCCCATTTGAATCGGGGAAGCTCGTTTGTCGGCAGGGAATCAAGAACGCGATGCCCACCGGATCAGGCGGGGCAACCCTCGAACAGAACGACGGCAATTCGCTGGGCTTCCTCCTGGGTAACCAGCGATGACAGCCGCTCGACCATCGTGGGCGATGCGTGCCACCGACCGACAACTTCGAACAACTCCTCGACGCCGGCAACGTCCATTCCCATCTGATGCTTGAGCTGCAGCGAGTCATCCGGCGGCAGGTCGAGAAACTGGCTGATGAGCAGAAAATCGCCAGCATTCGTCAGGTTGAGGTAGAGCCCCCGCAATTCGGAAGCCAGCTGCTGATCGATCGGCACCGTCAGATCGAGCGGTCCCCCGTGCAGCAGATGCCGCACGGCATCAGGGTCGCGCTCGACGATCAGCGCGGCGGTCTCGCAGACCGCGTAGATGACCGCTTCATCGGTCAGGCTGGCACGAAACTGCTCGGCATCAATGTGCCGGCTCCACGTACTCGCCAGTAGCTCCAACTGCACGCGCGCCGGCGTTTCCCGCAGAAAGGGGACTTCGCCCAGGTAACCCGGAACATCGTCGAGATCGCGCTCGAACTGCTTCCACAGCACCAGCCGCTCGAACGTCTCGCGAAAGGCGAGCCGAAAGGCCAGGTAGCTGAGCAACGTCTGCGGCAGAGGGTCATTCTCGATCTTCAGCATGGTTCTTCGATGCTGATGAGGGACCGGACCAAACACAATCGGAATTCCCCCACCCGCCGCGGAAAAAGCGACCGGTCGTCGGACGGCGTGGGAGCACTTTCACCCGCCCCGCTAAATTGACACAACCCGACCACGCCGCCCCCGTAGCCGCGACCCAACGGGGAGCGCTCCCCTGCCCCACCACCAACCACCAAACTGGCATCCCTGCACGGCACGCCCTACACTCCGCAAGGGAATTTTCCAAACGACACATGAAAACCGCGCCGACGGACAATCCCCGCGAGGAATCGACCGTCGCGATCGACCTGTTCCACTGCCGACACTCACTCTCAAGGAGACTTAGATCGTGCGATTGGCGATGCTGCGAACCCAGGATGGCACCACCAAGGTGGCGGGAGTGGGGCTCGATGGACGTTACATCGATATCCGGGAAATCGATAACAGCCTTCCGAATTCCATTCTCGAAATTCTCGAAGCCGACGATGGCCTGAATCGGGCCGCGCATGCGGTCGCACAAGGCTTGGTGAAAGGCCCGTTCCTCGAAGGAACGCCGCTGGCCCCCATCGCGCGGCCGGGCAAGGTTATCTGCATCGGCCTCAACTACCGCGACCATGCCGAGGAAACCGGCGCCGCGATCCCCACGGAACCGGTCGTTTTCAACAAGTTCCCGCAGGCCGTGGTCGGCCCCGACGACGCCGTCGAACTTCCCGCCGTCGCCCACGAGGTCGACTACGAAGCGGAACTCGTGGTCGTGATCGGCAAGGGCGGGAAAAACATCCCGAAGTCTGCGGCCCTGTCGCACGTGGCGGGCTACATGTGCGGCAACGATGTTTCGGCTCGCGATTGGCAGAAGGGCCGTCCGGGTGGCCAATGGCTGCTCGGCAAAACACCGGACACCTTCGCCCCCACCGGTCCCTGGCTGGTCACGCACGACGAAGTTGGCGACGCTCATCAGGTGCGAGTCCAATTACGGCTCAACGGCCAGACCATGCAGGACTCGACCACGAAGGAACTCATTTTCGGCATTGAGGAACTGATCGCGCACCTGTCGCAACTTTTCGCGCTCGCGCCGGGCGATCTGATTTTCACCGGAACCCCCCCCGGAGTCGGTGCCGCCCGTAAACCGCCAGTCTTCATCAAGCCCGGCGATGTCATGGAAGTCGAAATCGACGGACTGGGCGTCCTGAGGAATCCCGTCGTCGCCGCCAAATGATCTCGCTCAATGCCTGACTCAGGAGCCCTCGCGATGCGACGACACTCGACATACCGGCCATTCGGTCGAACCGAGAACCGCTTGCATGGCCTGGGACTCCTCGCTCTGGCCCTGATTCTCGGCGCTTCGCCCATTCCAGCGAGCGCCGGGGATCGCCCGAATGTCCTACTCATCATTTCAGACGACCAGGGCTATCCCGACCTCGGATTTCTCGGACACAAGCCGCTCGAAACCCCCAATCTCGACCGCCTGGCCGCGAAGGGTGTGTACGCGACGGACTTCTCGGTCACCTGGCCCGCCTGTACCCCCTCCCGCGGCAGCCTCCTGACCGGCCGGTACCCGCAGCGGAACGGCCTCTATGACATGGTCCGAAACGACATGGTCAACTACGGGCACAAATTCACGCCCGAGGAGTACGCTGTCTCGCCGGAAATGACGCTGGGACTCGACCCGCGCGAAGTCACGATCGGCGACGTCCTCTCCAAGGCCGGCTATCGCTGCGGCACGGTCGGTAAATGGGATATGGGCCAGGCGCGGCGCTATCTCCCCCTGCAACGGGGATTCGAATTCTTCTACGGCCACGGCAACAACGGAATCGACTACTTCACCCACGAACGGTATGGCGTTCCATCCCTCTTACGCGGCAACGAGCGGACCACCGAGGACCGCGGCGACTACGCCACCACCCTGTTTCAGCGCGAAGCCATTCGATTCCTGGAACAGAACGACGAGCGGCCATGGTTTCTCTACCTCGCCTTCAATGCCCCTCACGGTGCGTCGAGTTTTGACTTCAAGGGGGTTCAGGCTCTCGACGAGGACATCGAACGGTTTCGCGGCCATGTCCCAAAAGAATCCCTCCTCGGCTATTACGCCGCCCTCTATCGCATGGACGCTGCAATCGGGGCCGTTCTGAAGCAACTCTCCCAGACAGGCGACGACAAGAACACCCTCATCCTCTTCCTCTCGGACAACGGAGGAAGCGGCAACGGCGGCAACGCTCCCCTGAAGGGCCGCAAAGGCCAGATGTGGGAAGGCGGCCTCCGAGTTCCCTTCCTCGCCGCCTGGCCCGGCAGGCTCCCGGAAGGTCGCGTGGTCGATTCCTTCTTCACTTCGCTGGAACTCTTTCCGACGATCCTGACAGCCTGCGAGATCCCCGCCCCGACCGATCTGGTTCTCGATGGCCACAATGTTCTCCCACTTCTAAAGGGCGAAGCGACGACCCCGCGTCGCGAAATGTTCTGGGAGCGCCGCCTCGATCGTGCCGCAAGGCTGGGAAACTGGAAGTGGATCTCGACGCCTCGCGAATCCGGTCTCTTCGATCTGGCCGCCGACCCGGGCGAAACCAACGACCTCACCGCAAGCCATCCAGAAATCGCGGCGGACCTCGAAAAGCGGTTTCTTCGCTGGCGCGGCGAAATGCTGCAAAGCGAACCGCGCGGCCCCTTCCGCGACTATTAATCCGCTTGCGTCCCGCAAGAACCGCCGTGCCGGATCGCATGCAAACCGCTTCCACCACCCGACAACAGCCGCAACTTACAATTCTTGCAATTCACGCAACAACTCGAATTGACGAGCCCTTGCCATTCCAGCTAAGACCCGCTCGCTGAATTCAATCATCCCCCCTTGATTGAATCCCGCCGTTGAGTGATTCGATTTTGTCGCGGTCCAGCTTGTCCTGAAACGACACCCTGACCCAGGAAGAGCACGGACGCTCATTCCTCCAGGGAGACCGCGACACAAAGACTCGCCGACATGGATGTTGTCGAGTCTTTTTTACGTCGACTCGACCGATCGCCCCGGAAGCAACACTGGTCCCTCCCCCCCCTGGGCCGTTGCTTCCGGGCTTTTTCATTTTGGCCCGGATGCCCGCGCCGATCGATCTCGCGGGATGCCTCTCCGCAGCGACGACTCTCTCTGGCCCCGCCTCGCTGTCGGCTCGCCAAATCCCTCGCTAAAGTGCTCTCTGCCTGGGGGCCGCGCCAGCTGCGCGAGATCCCGGGCATCCACTCTCAGGTATTCACCACCGGAGTCTCCCCCATGAGTTTCAGTTTCGAGCCGCTGTCCCATGTTCTCCGCCGATGTCTTGCCTCGAACGACACTGTCGCCTCGCAACCGCGAAGGCGATGGATGCACCGGCTGGCGTTACTCGGGGCTTTTTTTTCGGTCGCGACGGGACACGCGGCCGACGAACAGGTCGACGCGAGCCCAGCTTCGGATGCGATCGTCGAAGCCGGGACCATCGCCGCCGACCTGCCGCTCGACTCCGGCGCCATCGCCTGGATGCTCACGTCGTCGGCTCTGGTTCTCATGATGGTCGCTCCGGGCCTCGCGTTGTTCTATGGCGGGCTGGTGCGCAAGAAGAACATTCTCAGCGTGTTCATGCAGTGCCTCTTCCTCATGGGAGTCATGTCGCTCGTCTGGGCTGGCTGGGGTTACAGCCTGGTTTTTTCCGGCGATCTGGGCGAATCCGGTCTCATTGGCAACCTGGGCTATGCGGGGCTAAACGGTGTCGGACCCAGCCTCGTTGACGGTCAGATCGTCACCCCCACCGTCGGCCAGATTCCCCGGACGGTCCATTTCACGTTTCAGATGATGTTCTTCCTGATCACCCCCGCGCTGATCTGCGGCGCCTATGCCGAGCGCATGAAGTTCAGCTCCTGCGTCGTCTTTTCCATCTTGTGGGGCACCGTCGTCTATTGCCCGGTCGCGCATTGGGTCTGGTCCGACTTTGGCTGGTGCTCCGAGTTCAATCCGAACGCTGCTTACCCGGCCCTCGATTTTGCCGGCGGTACCGTCGTTCACATCACGTCCGGCGTCTCCGCGCTGGTCTGCGCCGTCCTGCTCGGTCGTCGCCTGGGCTTCGGTCAGGAACCCATGCCGCCGCACAACCTTACCTACACCGCGATCGGCGCGGCCCTCCTCTGGATGGGCTGGTTCGGCTTCAATGCGGGCAGCGCGGGTGCCGCCGATGCACGAGCCGCGAACGCCTTTCTCGCGACGCATCTGGCCTCGGCGGCAGGCGTCGTCATGTGGGCCGGTCTGGAATGGGTGCTCCGCGGCAAACCCACCATTCTGGGTGCCTGTTCCGGCGCGGTCGCCGGGCTGGTCTGCATCACGCCGGCCAGCGGCAGCGTCACGGGGGCTGGCGGAATTGTCCTCGGTCTCGCGGCGGGAGCCATCTGCTTCTACGCCTGCACGACGCTTAAGAACCAGTTTCGCTACGACGACTCGCTCGATGCCTTCGGCGTGCACGGGGTGGGAGGAGCAGTGGGTGCCCTACTCACCGGCGTCTTCGCCACGCGAACCATCACCGGGGCCGCAGAACCCTTGGGACTCCTGGAAGGACACGCCCAGCAAGTGACTTATCAAGCCGTCGCAGCCGGCGCTGCCGCCCTTTGGGCCGTCATCGCCACGACAATCCTGCTGAAGCTGATCGACAGCGCCATGGGCTTGCGAGTCAGTCAGGCCGGAGAACTCCAGGGCCTGGACATCAACCAGCACGGCGAAGAAGGTTATATCTTCTATTAGGACTCGGGATTCTGGTCCAAGCTGCCGGACGAATCCCTGCCGCCAGTCGACAGGGATTCGTTCGCGGCCGTAATCATTTCTTGAGCGCTGGGCGCTGACTGCGAACGTACTTGTGGCATTCGACGCATGCCTTGACCGCGTCGAACCACTGCAGCGTCGCATTGTCGAAATTCTTGGCCTTGGCCGCTTCATCCAACTTGCGAACCGAATTGCGGAAGTCGCGATTGAATTCGCGATAGTCGTTATCCGCCAGCACGTTCCACTTCTCGACATTGCTCATCTTGAGCAGCGCGTCGGCTCCCTCGGAGATCAGCTTCTCATCCTCGACCGTCAGCCCCTCGAGAATCAACGACGAACTGTCGAGCTTCTTCCGCATGAACGCGCTCAGGGACGTATCCTGAGTCTGTTCCGCGCGAGCACGTTCCTGCGGCGCGAGAGCCAGAAAGCTCGCCGCACCGATTGCAATCACGCAACCAACAACTCGCTTCGTCAAAAAAACATGTTGCGAACGCTTCATGAAGAATCCTTTCCACGACGGATGGGGGGGTGAGCTTCGACGGGTCAGATCATTCCAGTTCGTTGCTTTGCCGACAAGTTCGAACGTCAATCGAACCGGGCAATCGCATGAGACACGATCCCGTTCACTTCGCGACGCGCATGCCGCGCACAAACCGGTGACAGTCCAGACAACTGACCGTCGCGTCGACCCACTTCAGCATGGCGCGATCCGGGTTCTTGTCTTCCGCGGCCTTGATGAGATCGGTCGAAATCTGCCGAAACTCGTTACTGAACTGCTTGTACATCACATCGTTCGAAACGCGCCACGCTTCAGCTTCACTCATCGCCTGGAGCTGCTTCGCTCCCTTGATGACGAGCTGCATGTCGTCGACGCAAAATCCCTCGAGAATTTCCGTCGACGCCGACAGTTTCGCACGCATGAACTCTCGCAACTTGGCCTCCGCATCGGGCGCCTTGGCCGTCTGACCGATGGAGAGTCCGCCCGTCATTCCTCCCAGAAGAATGGCCGCGATCGGCAACATCAATGTTCGCAAGCTCCGCATGGCGCTCCCCTGACTGCTGTTGAATCTCGCGTTGGATGGATACCGCTCAGTCTATGCCTCGGCCTCATGGGATTCACGGCTCGCGAGGTCCAGATCTTGACGATTTCCGAAAAGTGAAATTGGCGGTCGATCCCCCGCGCAAGGGGTTCGACCGCCAATTGTTGGTTCAATCGATGATTGCGAGATTGTGACCAGAGCTTCAACTTCCGGTCGACGATTCGGCCCGATGGCGTTCCGGAGACGTCGGCACCTGCTCAATCATTTCGTTGACCTGCCCGCGCCCCGTCTTCTTGAGCGTAAACGCGTCGTACAGCTCGCCCACGGCCGTCCGGGCTTCATAGCGAAGCGTGGGGCCGTCGATCGAAATGATCTGATAAAGCTGCGTATCCTCGGCGGTTCGCCGCATGACCGGCTGCTTTTGCAAGTCGTACATTTTCGGACCGCTCACGGAAACGACGTAGACGGTTCCCGTCTTGCCATCGACCCGCGAGACGCCCGCCGGAACGTTCCCCGTCGTGATCAGAGGCGTATCGAGCCCCGTGCGCCCATAGGTATGGTCGTGGCCCTGCAAAACCAGGTCGACTTTGTATTTGTCGAAGACCGGCTTCCAGGTCTCGCGCAGTTCTTTGTTGTCGCGATCCTTCCCGGTCGAATAGACCGGATGATGGAACGTGCAGACAACCCACTCCGACTGATTCTCCGCCAGCACCTTGTCGAGCCAGTCTCGCTGCACCGCCAGTTCCCGATTGCTGTCGAGCGCGATGATCCGCATGTTTTGATAGGTCATTGTGTAGCAGGCTTCCTCCAGTCCCTTCGGCCCGTTCGTGGGGAAGGCAAACTGCGGACGCCAGTGGTGCGACAACCGGCGCTCGCCGCTCTCGGACTTCGCCTGTTCGTGGTTCCCCGGAACGGCGACGCTCGGAACCATGGCGTTCAGCCAGTGGCCGGCTCCGAACCATTCCCCCCACTCGGCATCCGACTCCGCCCGGTTGATCAGATCACCGGCGTGCAGCAGGAATTTGGCCTTGGGGGCATCGCGATAGGCTTCACGAATCACCCGCGACCACATCGAACGGATGTCATTCTGGGCATCGCCAAAATAGACAAACGAGAACGCCTCGGGCGCGGAACTGGCCGTGCTGAACTGGAACCATTCGCTCCAGTTCACGCCATCCCCCACGCGGTAGGCATACCGGGTCGCCGGGGTCAGCCCCTTAAACTCCACCGTATGAAAGTGCGCCTCGTTGATATCCGTCTTGAGCGGCTGCGTGACCGCTTCGACGGACTTGCCATTCTTCGCGAACGACGGCCCCGCTTCCGCGACGGCGATCTCGGCCATGGCCTTCTTCACCTCGGTCGACGTTCGCCAACTCACGGCTTGCGTCGTGGTCGGGTCGCCGGTCCAGGTCAGAACAATCCGATCCGGCAACGGAGTGGGCTTGTAATGCTCGGCACTCTCCACCTTACGCGGCGGGTGGTCGTGACCTTCATGGGCGAAGGCGACAGATCCGCCACGGTCCGGCATGACTGTCGACAGCAATGCCGCCGACAGACAGAAAGAGACAAGACCTCGGGACATCGACCTCATGAATCACCTCGACTTGTACTTTTCCGTGAAATGTCGTCCATCAACACGCAGGAACTCGGTCATACGTTAATTGCCGTTGGCGATCTCATTTGCCCGCGTCCGTTCCTGAAACGCCAGCAGCGGAATCTCGACATGCCGTTCCCACTCCTGGACCGGGACAGTCCAGGGAACAACCGGTAACGGCTCGGTCAGTTGCGTAATCCAGGTCCGCGAATAGAAGCCACGGGGTTCACCGGCCAGATCGACATTGGGATCGATCTGCAATTGCGGTTTGCGACCGTTGAGCGACGTGAGCACCACCGCCCGCACCTCCGGACGCACCCCCGCCCGTTGAACATAGTCACTCGCGAGAAACTGAGCAAAATGGTGAATCATTTCCGGATCCCGGGCGAACGATCGCATTTGCAGAGGCGTCAGAACGGTCCGCAGGTCCGGAATGAAGGTCTGTCCATTTCGCGGATCTGTCAAATAGTACCGCACGCCGATCAGCTTTCCCCGCAGCATCATCCGCCATGCAAAATGATGCCCCCGTTCCGTCCAGTTCGTCTCGCCCGCATACATCCAATGACGAAACGGCAACAGGCAATGGACACCAACATACAGCAAGACCAGCACCGTCAGTCCGCGGGCGGCCATGCTCATTCGAGACCACTCAACTCGCTCGTGGGCCGGCACCGCGATTTTCGCCGCACGCAGGAAACGTCGTGGCCAGTCCGGCTCGAAGAAGACCGTCGTCGCCACGATCATCAGCCAGGGGAAGATGTGAATCGAGAAAAGCTGCGAATTCATGACGTGGAAAAACAGGCACAGCAGATAGCCCAGAATCCGCGTCCGTCGCCACAGTAGCAGCGGCACGATCGACAGATCGAACAGCACGCCTCCCCAGATAAAAATCTGGACGACCCATTCCTGCAGAAACCATGGTCCGATGATCGGCCAATCGGCCTGCGCATGGAGGGTCTGCCGGAACGGAAACCCGGCGAACCAGTCGCTATCAAACTTCGCGATGCCGCCAAAAAAATACGGGATACCGAAGTGAAATCGAACCAGCCAGAGCATCCATCGCGAGACGGTCGGAGACGGCCTCTGCTCCTGCATCCACGCATCCATCGCCCAGCAGCGATTCAGCGGCAGAAACGCGAACAGCCAGGACAGCAGAGTCACCAGGTAGTAATGGTTCTGGTAGTTGGTTCGTTCCAGCAGAAACAGATAGCTGAAACTGAGCGCGAAGAGCACGGTCGCCGCGCGATAGCACGCCCCGGCCGCAATCAACACGCCCAGCACCGCCATCAACCAGAATTGGGCAACAAACGCCCCTCTCGGCAGGACAGGCAGCCAGTCGAACAGGTAGTAGGTGAAGTGAAACCGCGGAGCGATGAAGATCTGCTCAGCCCGCCCGGTGAGCAGATAGTCGACGGCCCACCAGGCAACAATCAGCCCGAAACCCATCCGCACGACCGCCAGGCTCGCGGCGTCCACCGGCTGAAAAGCTCGGGCAAGCAGGCGATTAAAGAAGGACGCACCCGGTTGCCCGAGCCCCACGCCGAGCGGGGACTCGGAACGGACCTTCGACTCTCCAATCGACGACTTTCCGACACTCACCTCGCTGGAATCTTCTTGCATGTCCCATCATCCGACAGACTGCTGGACCACCACGTCTTCCTTGGCCGACAGACAGGCTCAACGCAATGCCATCCGCTAATCGTCGTCATCCTCGCCCTGGCTTCGCTTGTCGCCGGTCTTTTTCACCTTCACTTCAAAGTTGTGTTTCTCGCCCGGCTTGATTTCCACTTCCATCACCGTGACATCGGGATTCGTGGCACAGGGACAACTCGGCGGGGTTCGCACGGTGATGCGGTGCTTTCCCACCACCGCGCCGTCGTTCTCGCCATAGGTGGAAACCACGAACTCGCCAAACGCATCGGTCCGGCCGATCCCTTGTTTGCCGGTATTGGCCCCTTTGCCCTCGGCAGATTGAAGCGGAGCGAAGAACACAATGGCATCCGCCACCGGCTCGTCCTCGCACATCAGCTTGCCGGTCACTTTGGCGGTTCCGTATTCCTTCACTCCCGAGGAGCAGCCCACGGTTGCCAGCAACAAAAACAGGAACACGGCCGGCTGCCGATCCCAGCGAGAATTCATCACTTTACGCCTTGAAAAAGAGACCGAGAGAAATGTTGGTTCAAAGCTCGCGCTCGAGCTGACCTTTGACCCTCCGTCAAAACCCGGTTGGCGGCTCGAAAGCCTCGACATTTTCAGGGACTTTTCGGACGTCCAGAGGGTTTTGACGGTAAGACTTAGAGAGCCGCAAATAGGGAGGCGGAACGATCAGTCGCTCCGCCTCCCATGAGATCCCCCAAAGGGCCACGTGCCAAGCCCTTTACAATTGGCTTAGAAATCGCCAGTGGCCTGACCGTCGCGACGGTCGTGCAGGTAGTCATAGATCACCATGCTGATATTCTCGGTGATGAACCGCACCGAACCATCGCACATCAGGAAGCTTGCCCCGCCGGCATGGTAGCTGAACGCGCAGTCGTCGTTGATCGCATTAATCATCTTGTTGTAGTTGGTTCCGCAATTGATCGGCGATTCCGCACGACCGTTGATGCGGATCGTTTCGTCACCGCCATCACCCGGCATCCCGATCCACGTCGGCCAGTCACGGAAGCTGGTCGAGCCGGTGTCCGTCACGTAAGCCGATTCACCGACCAACAGCGTGTTGCTCATCCCGTCGGTGATGTCGCGGAAGCGGACGCCGCCCCCTTCCTTGACGACGTGCATCACGCCGAAATCGCCTTGTACCGATCCGGCACATGCCTTGTACGAAGTCGTGGCATAGCCAGCCTGCTGCGTGGCTGCCTGCAAGGTCCGCGCAATCGTGTCGCCGGGAATCGTGAACGTGGACGGTACGATCTGAGGCAATGCCGAAGAGGGACACAGGTAACCCGACAGAATCGTGTCGCCACCGGGAACAATCGTCGCGCCAGCACCATAATAGAGTTGTTTGACGCCAGCCGTCGAAATGATGCCGGGATGTCCCTGCGGGTTGATCTTCTGATACAGGGGGGCCTGATCAATAAACGGCAGGATGAACACCATCCAGCCGAAACCGTCGTCATCTTCTCCACCATCCAGCAGCGCGGGGACTGTGATGTGCGGCATGTTATTCGGCGCGGCGACCGACAGCGCACCAAGGCCGCCTGGCGGCAGAATCTTGTAAGTGCTTTCATAGTTGTGCAGCGCCAAGCCAATCTGCTTGAGGTTGTTAAAGCACTGCGTCCGGCGGGCCGCCTCGCGAGCCTGCTGGACGGCTGGCAATAGCAGCGAGATCAGGATGGCGATGATCGCAATCACCACCAAGAGTTCAATCAACGTAAAACCGCGTAGCCTTCGAGCGTTTCTGGTCATCCGGCTGGCTCCCTAAAGTCAGACACAACGACGCGCGGATCGGCAACGAGCCGTTCCACAAGAATTTTCACGGTTCGCCGACACGGCGGAACCGATTGGTTGTTCAATCAAAGACAGAAGCGGGAACTCGTCACACACCCAGTGATTCCCAAGGCCCGGTAATGGCGAACGTGATTCCAGGATTCTGCAGATTGGCAAACAGCCACTTACCATCCGGGCTGAACGTGGCACCCGCCCATTCCGAGCCGCGGAAGTCGCCCTGGAATCCGTTCCGTTCACCCTTCAGAACGACGTTGTTCCAGGCAAATTCCGTCAACTTGCCCGACGGGCTGAGTGCCTGCATCTTCTGCGGCACGCGGTCCCCGTCCTCGCACAACACGAGTCCACCCCGCGGGCTGACCGTCAGATTGTCGGGGCAGTCGAGAACTTCAGAGCTTGGCGATTCAAAGATCAGCGAGAGCGTCTGTTCCGTGGGATTAAAGCACCAGACCTGCCCCGCGCTCGTCCGTCCACCGCTCTTCGATGTGAAGTAGCAGACCCCGTCCCCCCACCAGCAGCCCTCCAGCCCGCTCAGAGTGGCCCCACCTTGACGACGCCCCTGCTCAAACACCCCGCCCCCATCGCGCTTCCCCGGAGAGTGCGCGCGATCCGGGTCTTCGATGGGAACCCAACTGACATCGTAAGTCTTGTTGGCTTGAGCGTTCCGAACGAGATCGGCCGGCGGTGAGACCTTGAGCATCTCCAGAAGACCGCCCTGCCGCAGGTCGTTCTTCGCTTTCGGAGTGAACCGATAAAAGCCCGCCTGCCCCCGGTCTTCCGTCTCGTAAACGATTCCGGTCGCGGGATCGATCGCGATCGCCTCGTGAACGAACCTTCCCATCGCCTTGAGCGGTATCGGCGCCGCGGCCTTCAATGCGGGAACATCGAAGATGTAACCGTGCGGCTGCTCGAACTTGAGTACTTTGCCATCATCTTCGTCGCCGTCTTCAACAACGGTCTCTTCGCAGCTCAGCCACGATCCCCAGGGTGTCGGGCCTCCGGCGCAATTCTTGATCGTCCCCCCCAGGCTCGGCCACGCGTGACCCCACTCGCCCGTCTTGACGTCGAACGTCAGGTTCGTGCAGCCCCCTTCCGCGAGAGCGTCGTAAGCAATCGCAGCCTCCGTGAACGCTTCACCAGAGCCGGAAAGCTCATGATTCCGGCAAAGCGTCAGAACGCCCGCATCATCGGCAATCACCGCCATGCCGTCGTGCTGCCCCGGCGTCTTGCCGCCGGTCGAAAGCGCATCCCCCGTCCAGCCAAACGAGCGGTACCGGAATCCTTCGGGAAGTGCGAGGAGTTTCAGCCCGGTCGACTCATCCTCGACCGGACGAATGCTTGATCGCGAACGAGAAACGTCGCTGGCCGATGCCAGCCGCCGAAGCGACGGTCCGACGGCCCAAGATCCCACCATCGCGGCCGTTGTCCGAAGAAACGGCCTCCGCCCCATGCTGCTCGACATCGCCTGCCCCCTGCTCAAGTAACCAGCGGGTGAACTGGTGAGTAGGGTGCAACGTACGTGTTAAGCCGTGATGGCGAATCGGCGAATTCACAGTGAAGAACTCGTCAAGAGTTCTTCATCATGGCGACGCAACTCGATGAACGGCCTGCACTAAGCGGCACGCCGCAGAGGGACCGTTTCAGCCAGTGAGTGGACCACCAGCGACTCCTGTAGCGTTTCCAGCGAGCAACCGGCTTCATAGCCGAAGCTCACGCTGATTGGATCCCCGGCACGACCGTGAAGCGGTTCGGCGAGCGGCAACACCAGTTGATTCATCATCCAATCGATCGCCCGGTTTTCGCTGTAGACAAACGCGAGAAAATTCCGTGTCAGAAAGGCAAGCGCATTCACCATGCCATCGTGTTCCAGGACGAATTCCCCCCGCCAGTCGAATCGCTTCGGAATGTCAGATGCATAATCAATCGTCGCATACGCGCACGGTTCCGCGAGCGGCTGTCCCAATCCCTGTGCGCCGGGAGCGACAAACAGCGGAACCTCCGCGCGATAACCCTCGAAACAGAAACTCTGTTCAACGGGCTGCACCGCCAAGAGAGTGACGTCCGGGACAAAGATCGGCAGCGGCGGACCGAACTCAGCCAGATAGTTCTCCCGAAAGCCAGCCAGAACTTCCAACTGCTTTTCGCGAACCATGGCGACATGCAACATCTCGCAAATCACCACGTCGACCGGCTCCGGCGGCAGATAGCCTCTGGCGTCGGCCTGCACGACTTCCACATGCTCGCCGCGTGGATTCCCATCAAGAAACTGCCGCGCCGCCCGCACCAATGCCGGATTCCGTTCGACACACCAGACCTTCTCAGCCTTCTGCGCCGCGAACCAGGACAACACGCCGGTCCCGCCACCCAATTCCAGCACGCGGCCGCCGACCGGCGTCACATGTTCAATCGCCGCGCGAAAGCCCCCCGTCCGGGCCCGGTCCTGCAGCATGTTGTAGTGGTAATGAATCGGAATGTACTGACCGAGGTACATCTCTTCCGGCAACGATCCGGCCAATCGAGGCGTCATGAAAGGCTCCCGGCAAAGAATCTGCCGCACTCTCGAAGGACTCGCGCCAGAAGGCTATCAGCAGTTCGGAGATGGTCAACACCCATGCAGCTATGCCGGCTGCCGTTGCCGAGTTCCGAGGAATGATTCCCCGATCGCCAATTCAACTCCGGCCATATTCGCCGCCATGATGGCGATTCGGCAGTCCGGCCGGGGCCGGGTAGTCCGTTCATATCGCCGGCAGTTTTCCCTCGATCCCCGCGAACTCGACAAGTCCTGCTTCAGCCTCCGGCAAAATCCCGGTTGCTGGTCACCCCCGAATCTGCTAAATCCCGCGCATTTGCGGTGCGTTCGTGCTGCATTCTCCTTGTTAATCGCAAAAGTCGCGTTGAAACCCGGTTCGTGGCTCGAAGCCCGCTCAAAGGGCGCGGGGAACCCCGTTGTCCAGAGGGTTTTGACGTAAATTGAACACAGTTCTCGGAACAACGTCCTGGCAATGACTCTCCAATGCCGGATACGGTTTATTCATCTCGTCAACCTCTATCGCGAATTTAACGGAAGACCTGCCGGAGGCCTTGTCGGCAGCCCGCGGTAAGGTTTCACGCTGCGCGAGCGGCGAAGCGACTGCCGGTTCACCCGGCCAGGGAGTCCATGGCAAGCTGATGTCATCCATCGCTGTCGGGTCTCCTTTCCCACATCAGCCATTCCCTGACGTTCTCATGGCGGACAAGGAACCGAATCCCAGGCCGATGTCCCGCCACGGTCGCCGAAGAAGGTGGCCGGCGACCTGTTTAGCGCTGGGCGCGTTCCTGCTCAAGTGTGCCCACGTCGCCATCGCCGCGGATATCGTGGAAAAGCCCCGTAAGAGCAAAACATGGTTCTACAAATCGGAAGACGTCAAGCGTCTCCTCCCCCCCCAACATCGTATTGACGACCATCACGAGCAGTTCGCTGGTTCCCCGATCGCCGCCGAAACGAATCTCTTTGACACCACCCAGGGACTCCGACGACTCGAGTCTGGAATGACTCGTGGCTGGATGGAGCGCGCGGGGATCGGAATCCCGATGACCGATTCCATTAACGCTTGGGAGATCCCCGGACTTTCGTCCACCCCTGGCAACACCCTGATCTCGTCAATGATCGACTTCCCCTTCTTTTCCGGCCTTTCAGGACCGCGTCCCTTTGGTCTAACGGCCGGTCGAGAAAGTACCTCTTTCTTTGAAAGAGACGAACAATTTTATCTGCCCTCGATCTTCCGTTCCGAGAACTATTCGATCAGAGCAGCCGACTTCCGTCCCGCCGAGTCGACGCTCGGCATGGACCGCGACGCAAGCGCGATGACGATCGGCAAGTGGCTAGCGGTCAGGGGCCTGACGCTCCTTTCCGCCGAAGGGTCGCCGTCACGAGGAATCGCGATCCCGAGCGAGAAGCCAGCTTTTTTCCATCTGGCCACCGAGCGTTCCCGCCGCTACGGAACGAGCTCGCTTTTTCCGATTTCGCACCTGGCCAGCTACCCCGATGATTCCATGTACGAGGGCATCCCCGATCCGGACATCGCCTGGAATATTGCGCCGGTTTCCGGAATCCCGCCGCTGGCTTCGTTGACAACGGCTGCCCTGGGGGAAGACCGCGCCCTTCCGCCGGTCGTCGGTTTCACTCCGTTGCCTCTGGCATTGCCGGAAAATCGCCAATCTGGGGCTCCCATGAGCCTGATTACCGTCAACAACCGCCTTCGCCTGTTTGGCGGGCTGCAATCTCAAACGGCCTTTGACCAAACGTCGTTCCTGACAAACTGGATGAATTCATCCCTGGCCGACGTCAATCTGGTCGCGCCCCGTGTCGGAGTTCTTTTTGAGTTCGCGCCAGGCGGCCTGACCGGCTACTACGGACTTTCGCAGCCGCAGTTAGGCTTTGATAGCATCTGGCCCGTCAACACCTCTCCGTTTGGCATGACTCCCGTCGACGTTCATCAATTTGGACTGATGACAGCCCTCGCCGATGGTCGCTGGTTCATCAGCATCGGGGGGTTCTACGTCACGAACGACTTCGCGGGAACCGCGAACATCAATCCGATGGAAGACCTTCTCGATTCGACGACCGGGGGCGGCCTTCAATTGCGCATTTCGGGGGCGATCAGCCGCCGCTGGAGCGCCGATCTCGGAATCTCTGGTCTCGAGCGCCAATCCGGTTCGCAAGAGTCCATGAGAATTCCCAAGTCGAGCGCCCGATCCACGGCCACGCTCTGGACTCGCTATAACATCATACAGGACGGCCGCCATCGACTTGGCGCCGGACTGGGCATGAAAGTCGTCGACTCGTACCGTTCCGCCTACAAGGAATCGCTACTTTTTCCAGGCTATACCGGCTGCGACACGGGTCTGTTCTATGAACGCGGTCGCTGGTTCTCCGCGCGTCTCATCGTGGAAAACGTCCTCGATCGTCGCTATTACAACGACACGTCAACGCTCCTGAGCGACCCCGGTTCCCCGTTTTCCATCAAGACCCAGCTTCAATTCCGGTATTGACCACTTCATGCATCGGCCAGTCATCTCGGACTGAAACGACGCCTCCTCCGTGGAATTTGACGGGCGCCAACATGCGCGACGTACCGCGCGAGCGTTCGCCGCCGATTCCACAGTCGGCCGTGTTTGTACGGCGCGACGCGATTTAGCGAGGAAAACGATGCTTCCCTCACGCCAGAATTTCCCGCACCACATGCCCATGCACATCGGTCAAGCGCCGGTCGATGCCCGCCGTACGGAAAGTCAGACGTTCGTGGTCAATCCCCAACAGATGCAACAGCGTCGCATGGAAGTCGTAGCAATACGTCTTCCCCTCCGCCGCCTGATAGCCGAGTTCGTCGCTTTGACCATAGGCCGCGCCGGCTCGAATTCCAGCTCCGGCCAGCCACGTCACGAACGATCCCCCGTTGTGATCGCGGCCAAGACTCCCTTGCGCGAACGGCGTGCGCCCGAACTCCGTCGTCCAGACCACCAGGGTATCCGCCAACAGCCCGCGCTGTTTCAGATCCATCACCAACGCGGCAATCGGCTGGTCAACGCTTTCAGCAATTGGCGCCAGTTCGGTCTGAATGTTGCCGTGATTGTCCCAATTGTTGACGGCCCCTTGCGGCCCACTCCAGACCTGGACGAACCGCGTCCCCCGTTCAATCAACCGGCGAGCTAATAGACACCGTCGACCAAAGTCTGCCGTGACCGATCGATTCAGCCCATAAGCATCCTGTGTCGCGGCAGTTTCCTGCGTCACGTCAAACGCCTCCGGCGCGGAAAGCTGCATGCGGGCCGCCAGTTCAGCGGAGGCCAATCGCGCATCGAGCTTCGACTCATCGGGATAGCGACTCGCATGCCTTTTATTCATGCGTGCCAGCAAATCGACAGTCGCCTTGTCCGCCGCCCCACGGGCGAATTCAAAATCCTCCGGCGCGAACAGAAACGGCACCGGTTGTCGCTTGCCGGCGTCGATCAGCGTCCCCTGATGCCGTGCCGGCAGGAACCCCGCGCTGAAGTTCGCCTTCTGGTTATACGGCAGCCCCCGCGGATCGGGCAGCACCACAAAATCGGGCAGGTCTTCGTTGATCCGACCCAAGGCATACGAAATCCACGCCCCCAGGCACGGAAAACCGGGCAACACGAAGCCCGTGTTCATCATGTAACTGGCAGGGCCGTGGACATTGGTCTTCGATGCCATCGCCATCAGAAACGCCAGCTCATCGACAATCTTTGCCTGATGAGGAAAAACCGAGCTGACCCACCGCCCCGACTCGCCATGCTGCGCAAACGCGAACGGACTCTTCATCACCGCGCCGGCTGGAGCCACGAATCCTTCCGGCTTCTCTTTTGGGCCAAGACTCTGGCCGTGATGCTTCTCAAGCGCCGGCTTGTAGTCGAACGTGTCCATGGGGCTCGCGCCCCCATTCATGAAGAGCTGAATGACGCGGCGAACCTTCGGCGGATGATGCGTCCTCCCTCCGAGAATTCCCCTGCCGTCCGCCGCTCGTGATTCGCCAGCCAGCAGGTCCGCCAGGACCACGCTGCCAAAACCCGCCCCCAGTTGACACAACACGTCCCGCCGCGAACATCCGTCAGCAACTGGTGATAAAAACATCGAACGGGCTCCGCGGTTCAATCGACAAACAGAAACTCGTTGCTATTAAACAACAGTCGACAGGCCGCCTCCAAACCATGCTCGTTCGCGAGTGCTGCTAGCTCTGCCACTTCGTCCTCAGTCCCGTCACGCAGCCACACCCGATGTATCAGCATGCGCATCGCCAGCCGTAGATCGTCTGCGGACTGCTCGCGAATCTGCGTCGCCAGTTCGCTCGAAAGCTGCAGCAGAAATCGGTCATTCAGCAGCGACAATGCTTGTAGTGGCGAAGCCGAAAAGCTACGAACCGGAGCAGGTAGCCCCAGTTCAGGAAGATCGACCGTCTCCAGAAACGGATCGGGAATCCCGCGCCACACCACGCCATAGACGGCCCGCCGGCGCGATCCCGGTTCCGTCCAAAGATAGGTCGAATAATCAAGAATCGGCGTCAATTGCGCGCCAGGCTTCTGCGAGAAGTGCGAGATCGCGGGCCCGGTCATCGTCTCATCGAGCGCATCGCTCACCCGCAACACGGCATCGCGAATAGCCTCGGCGTCGAGTCGACGCACCGTCCCACGCCCCAAAAGCCGATTCTCGGGATCGGCTTGAATCAACTGGGTAGGGACCGACGACGAACGCCGATAAGCCTCGCTCGCGCACAACAGCCGATGCAGATGCTTGAGCCCCTGATCCCCGTCGCGAATCTCGCATGCCAGCCAGTCGAGCAATTCCGGATGGCTGGGCGGGCTTCCCATCTGGCCGAAGTCACTCGGCGTGTTCGAAAGACCTTGCCCAAAGTGATAATGCCACACACGATTCGCGACACTCCGCCACGTTAGCCGATTCCTCGCATCGGCCAGCCAGTCCGCAAGCGCGGCTCGCCGCACGCTTTCCTGCTCGGGCAATCCCTCAAATCGTGCTGGCAAATCGTCCCAAATGGCTAACGCTCCCGGGCCAACAACGTCGCCCGGCTGCGCAAGATCGCCACGCCGTAAGATCCGAACCTCGCGCGGCATGTCAATCCGCACCGTTCCCCGTTCATTGACCGCAGCGGGACCGGCCGCATAGACAAGGTCAGGCGCCGGCAGTCTCGCAAGCTCATCATCGGCCCGTCGCCCCAGGACCGCAGCCGCGAGCGCGAGCCGCAGTTCGTTGGACCGCTCGTCGGGCGGGACCGCCAACGCTTTAGCCGCATCAGCGGGCAACGCGAAGACACCCTCCGCTGAGTCGGTCAGCGAAACCCGAACCCGCCCCAGCAAATGACTTCCGCCATGCAATTGCTTCAAGACCACCATCAGCCGATCTTCCGGCGTCACCTCCAGGGGCTCCGCCAGTTCAAATACCGCGACATGAGACTCCCCTTCGCGCGGATGAATCCCCCACGCCGTTTTGGGATTGCCATCGATCGCATGCTCGATCGTCCAGGCCTCCTGATTGAAGTCGGCTGTCGCCCTGCGAATCGCAAGCGGTTTGGCATCAACCGCCCCCTTGCGGAAGACTCTTAACTCAAACTCACTAAGGTGCAGATTGCCATTCGTCGCGCGGCCGGGCCCCCGCATCGGCAGCGAGTCATCAACCAGCACTTCGACGCGAATCGCTGTCACTCGCGGCAGTGGCGAGATAGCGGTAATCGCCAGCGTGTCGGTCTCCGGCGGAGGACCACTCGCCAGAATCGACTCATCAACTTGCCGCGTGAGGACCGCACCGGAGGACGACAAAAACGTCTCGGCGAGTAAGACGCGCCAAATCTCTTCACCAGCCAGGTTCTGAATCGACTCGCGGGTAGCCACTTCCCATTCAGCCGCTAATAGCACAGCCGCGTCGCGACGTTCAGCCGCCTTTCGCAACCCTTGCCATTTCTGACGCTGTTGACCAATTGTTCGATCGGCATCAAACGGAATGTTCCCCTTCCCGATCCCCGCGAAGACCGCCTGAACCGAGTAATAATCTTCCTGAGAGATTGGATCGAATTTGTGAGCATGGCACCGCGCGCAATGCGCGGTCGTGCTCACAAACGCCCCCATCACCTGCGTCACGAGGTCATCTCGATCCAGCAGTTCAAACGACATGGGAGCCGTGACTGCCGCGCTATGGTCGTAGGTGCCCGCTCCCAAAAAACCCAGCGCCGGAACACGATCCGTCGCCTCGGGCCAGAAGACATCAACAGCCAGTTGCTCCCGAATGAACCGGCTCCAGGAAATGTCTTCGTTCAGCGCGGCAATCACATAGTCCCGAAACCGCCACGCATGCGGTCGAAACACGTCATGCTCGAACCCGTGCGAGTCGGCGAAGTGAATGACGTCAAACCAGTGCCGCGCCCACCGCTCCCCATAATGCGGCGACGCCAGCAGTCGATCGATCAGACGTTCGACGGCATCCGGCCGGTCATCCGCGACAAACTCGGCTACTTCATCCGGAGTGGGCGGGAGTCCCCACAGGTCGTTCGTCAAACGACGAATCAACGTGACGCGATCGCAGTCATCCGCGATCGGCAATTGCTCGGCAGTCAACCGCGCATTCAAGAACGCATCGACGGGATTGGCCCCTCCCGCCAAGGGAGCCCGCGGCCGCAACAGATCTCGCAGCGACCACCACTCGCGCGCGGCCGCCGCCCGCTCAACCGGCTTAACTGTCCGCGGGTCATGGGCGCCTTGCTTGACCCATTCGACAAGAATGTTGATGTCGCTTTCCGGAAGCTGCTCCTCCGGCATCTTCAATTCGGCATGCGTATGTCGAACCGCCTGAATCAACAGACTCTGGTCGGGCTCGCCGGGACGAATCGCCGGTCCGCGATCGCCCCCCGCCTCCCAGCCCGACTTCCAGTCCAGCGCGAGCATCCCTTCCATGGTGCCGGAAGCATGCGAATGGCACCCGTAACACCGCTCGCGAAGAATCGGCTCGACACGCTCCCTGAAGAATCCTTCGTCGCCCGCCCCTCGTGCTTCAGCCCCCAGCGCCACAAGACCCGCCAGCATCGCCACGGCGACGCGCGAAAAGTAGGGCCGCCGCTTCAGGGAAACGGCCACCCCGACCTCAGCCGCCGTTTCCATGACCTCGCGACGGGTGACCTGTTCGCTGTTCTCCATCATCGTTGGCAGCCGAAGCCTCCCCGAAAGACGCTCGACACATCAATCCTCTTCGATCAATGTAACGACCACCGGGACCACTTTCAAAATCGGTGTTCGGATCGGAACGTCGTTCCCATCTCGGCGAAACTTGACCGTGGCGATATACTTCAGACTCCCCTGCCCGCGTCCAAAATCTTCCGAGTTCCCTCCAGATGCTTTCAAAGACCGCCGAGTACGCCCTGCGAACCATCGCTTATCTGGCTGCTTCGCCAGAGAATCTCGCTTCGGCGGACGAACTTTCCGAGCACACCAAGGTGCCCCGTCGGTACCTCCACAAGGTCTTGCAGGAACTCGCAAGGCATCAGATCGTCAGTTCCCGCCCAGGCCCCGGCGGCGGCTACGGACTCGCCATTCCCTCCGACAAACTCACCATTCTGGAAGTCGTCAACGCAGTCGATCCGCTGCAGCGCATCAAGAGTTGTCCGCTCGGGCTTCGTTCCCACACAAAATTGTGCCCGCTCCACCAGAAACTCGACGAAGCTTATGCGGCCACGGAAGCCGCATTTGCCGGCGTCACCATCGATGAGATTCTAAAGTCAACCGGCTCGATCATTCCGCTCTGCGAGTCGTAGAATCCGTGTGAACGGTAAACCGGTCGAACGGTTTGCTTGCCGGTTGTGGCCGCTCACGACTGGCGTTCTGTCTGGGCTTAATGTTCGTGTGCCACTGGCTCCGCCAGTGCGTCTTAAGACCCCCTAACACAACCGGTTGTGCCTGTCAGGAACCGGCGAAAATCCAGGCAAAGCCTCACTGCACAGAGGTTGTGTTAGGAACTCTAAAGTCTTTCATCCACAAAAGAGGCACTGGCGAAGCCAGTGGCACGCAACGCCGTTAACCCTCTTCGTTGTCGTCCCCCCCGGCTTGCCCGGTGGGAACGGGAGTTTGACAGCTAGCACGAGACCGAGACCAGCCCCGCTTCGCCCCCGGCCAGCTTGTCTGGCCGGAGCGAAAGTTTGAGCATCTAGCCATCAGACTTTCCGTTCGGCGGGACAAGCCCGCCGGGGCGGTCGGACAGCCGAAAGAACGATCAAACCCATTTCGCGGCCATTGATCGACCCAAAAGGGTGAACGGCGTAGAGTGGCACGCACTCGAACCTTTGACACTGACGGAGCACTAACGGAACATCGCGTCCCGTGGATTACCTCTCGACAGCACGTACGCCATCAGGTCAAGCACCTCGTCGCGATTGAGCGTCTTGAGCAGATCCTTCGGCATCAGCGACTGGTTCGAGAGTGTGCGCGTGTCGATGTCCTTCTTGTCGATCTTTGCCAGCTTCGTGGCGTCTTCCTGATCGGTCGAGACCAGGATCGAATCTTCCGTCTCGGAAACAACGCGCCCGGTAATCACCTGTCCTGCAACCGTTTCAATGACGGTCGCCTTGTACTGATCCGAAATCACTTTGTTCGGCTCGATGATCGCCTCGCACAAGTCCTTCAGCGAAAACCGCCCGGCCGACTGGGTCAGATCCGGTCCCGTCGCGCCCCCATCTCCGGCAAAGCGATGGCAGACAACGCAACGGGCCGCCTGAAACATCTTCTCGCCATTCTTGAAGTCTCGCCCGCTCAGCGTAATGCCACCCCCGCTCGCTTCCAGAACCTCCGCAACCGTCCAGTCGCGACCGGGACCAACCGGTTGCGGAAGCTGCGGCGGACGATACGCCGGCCGTGCCCCCATCGCCTCGATCGCCAGACGCTCCGCTTCCGTCGCATTCTCGAACGCCTCGCGGTCTATGTTCTCGATGAACTTGCGGTAACTGTTACCGCCCGACTTCTGCCGCGCCTCGACAAGCGCTTCGAAGTAGGCACGCCGCTGGTCAATGGTCCAGCCTGTTTTCAGATTCCGCAGCATGAAGAGGTAGTCGACCTTCTGCGGCTCCGTCCGATTGGCGAGCATCGCCCGAATCGATCCGCCGTAGCCGGGGTTCCGCGCCAAGAGAGCTGCGATGTCTTCTTCGGTCGCCTCCGTCGGCTGTTTCAGCATCGCCAACGTTTTCTCGATGACCGGCGTGGAATTCAGAAACACCAGCAACTGGCACAGTTCCCGATTCAACGCATCGCTGCTCGCCGGGTAGAACTCTTGCAGCGTCTGCCCCAAACGCTGGGCGGTGGCTTCATCAGGTTGTCCCAGTCGAATGAAGACCAGTTGCCACGCGCGCAACAGGTCGAGCTGTTGAACTTCGGTCAGCTCTCGAAACTCGAGCCGCGATAGAGCCTCGATGAGCGCCCCTTGGTCGCTCGCTTCGCCCTGCCGCGCCAGGCCAATCGCCGACGTAATCAATGCATCCGGAGACGTCTCGGCGAACACACGCTCGCGCCACGTTTCCACCGGCTGGTTTTCCAGGGCGATCCGCGCGGCATACCGGATCACGCGGTAATCACTCTTCAGATTCGGCCAGATTATCGCGACAGCCGCCTTCGGATCGGCTGCCGGTCGATGGAATTCTTCCAGCGATCGACGCAGCGCGCGTAACTCCGCGAATTCAGCATCCTTCGCCGAGACCGGTTCCGTCGATTCGTCTCCCCGGAAGGTGACTCGATAGAGTTCGGACTGCGTCCCTCGTCCACCCACTGTGAAATACAGGCATCCATCCGGGCCGACAGCTACGTCGGTCAGCGGCAATGGAGTCCGCGACAGGAACTCCTCCTTCTCGCCGTCATAGGTGGCCCCGCGCGGAGTCAGATGAATGGCATACATCGTCCCGAACGTCCAATCGCAGATGTACAAAGCTCGCTGGTACTTCGCGGGAAATTTCGTGCCATATCCAAACGCAACTCCCACGGGCGAACCAGGACCGATATCAACCACCGGCGGCAAACTGTCGGGATACCACGTCGGCCACTTCCCGGTCCCGCTCCGCCAGCCAAACTCGCTCCCGCTCACGGCATGCACGACACGCGTCGGTCGATACCACGGCGCCCCCAGATCCCATTCCATATCCGCGTCGTACGCAAACAGTTCGCCATCCGAATTGAAATCCATGTCGTAGGGATTGCGATATCCCATGCTGACCAGTTCCCAGGTCTTGCCCTCCGGATCGGTCTTTGCGATCCATCCCCCCGGCGCGAGCACACCCGCCGCGTGCCCGTTCGCGTCCCACTGACGAGTCAACAGCAAGTCTTCATCCCAGTTGGGCGGGATCCGGCTCGACATCCCCTCGGGAAGCGTCGCCTTGAGCGGTACCTCACGCACGCCCCCCATGGTCTGCGGACTGGCATTTCTTTCCACGGTGAAAGGCGGCTGCGTATGGTTACCACAAATCACGTAGATCGATTTTCCATCGGGCGACAGCCGAAGCGCGTGCGGACCGTGCTCGCCGCCGCCACGAAACTCATGCAGCTTGACGACCTCGTCCAGCATGTCGTCGCCGTTCGTGTCACGAACCCGATAGAGCCCGCTCCCCGGACCGCCATTCACGCTCACGTACAGGCTGTCAAACGCCCACAGCATTCCCTGGGCAGAACTCAGGCTGACCGGAATGCGCTCCACGACGGTTTCATCAGCCGACTCTGGAGCAGGCAGCGTGACGCGATACAGTCCTTTGTCCCCCTGATCGCTGACAATCAGCCGCCCGCGATTGTCGAACGCGATCGCCACCCACGAACCGAGTTCCTCTTTCGGAACCGTGAACAGCCGCTCGACCTCGAAACCCGGCAAGACCTCAAACACGTCGCGCGGCGTTCCGGGCACATCGCGACTGGCAAACGGGTTGCCCCACGGCTGGCGTCCCAGTTCGCCATGCACCGTGACCGGCAGACTCTCACGGGAATTGCGCTGCTTCGTGACAATCCACGTGTCATCACTCACAAGCGACGTCTTCTCGCCCGACTCCAGTTCGATCAGCACCTTCGCCAGAAATCCCGAGATACCCCCTTCGTTTTCAATCCGCGCGATCAACACGTTCTCGCGGGGATCGAGCGAAGGCGTGAGATCGACAAGATCGGCACGCTGCCATTCGCTCCCTTCATAGACCTTGGCTCGATTCAGCCAGACCGTCAGCCGGTTGTCGCACGTGGCCTTCATCCAGGCCCGCTTCACCCCGGACGGCAACGCCTTGCGCACGAAGTACACCTCGTTTCCCTCGGGCCCCCAGATCCACTTGGGCTTCTCCCCCTCTTCAAAGGCTGCATGCAGCGACTCGGGAATCGCCGGCTTCGCGACAGCCTCGGCATCGGCAGCCAGTGACGGAGCCATTTCGGGCTTCTGCTTCCACACGGTGGGTTCTTCGGCTGCCCAGTTCGTAACCGTCGCCAGCATCGCGGCGAAGAAGGCCGTCGCGGCCGGAACCCGATCATTCATGCTGTCTATCCTTTGCCTGACGTGGCACCGTGAAATCGACCCGTCGAATTCTCGTCACCGATTGTGCGTTCCGCGCGCACCGGCCGCAACCGGGACTGCCACTCCGCGGGCGTGCTGGCAGATCGGAAGATGGCTACCATGCCAGCGACGAGCGACCCCACTTTCGGAAGGAAATCCAGTATGCGAATCCTCGCGGTCATCCTGGCCCTCGGCGGACTGTTTCCCACCAGCGGATTCGGGCAGGAAACTCTCGACATTTCCAAAGCCCTCGCCCGTCGGATCATCGATCCCCAGCTTCCGCTGACCGAAGTCCAGGACTACGTCAGCCAGCGAGTCGCTCCGGTACCACAATTTAAGACGGCCGCCGAATGGGAGACCTGGGCCAATCGCCAGCGACAGGAAACCTTGAACAACGTCGTCTTTCGCGGCGAAGCCGCCGCCTGGCGCGACGCACCGGTCGAAGTGGAATGGCTGGACACCATCGAAACCAAAGGTGGCTATCGCATCCGCAAGCTGCGGTATACCGCCGTACCCGGACTCTGGATTCCCGCCCTGCTCTACGAGCCCGACAAACTGGATAGCAAGGTTCCCGTCAACCTCGCCGTGAACGGTCACGATCCCGTCGGCAAGGCCGCTCCTTATAAACAGATTCGCTGCATCAACATGGCCAAGCGCGGCATGCTGGTCCTCAACGTCGAGTGGTACGGCATGGGCCAGCTTCGCCAGGAGGACTTCGGCCACTACAAGATGAACCAGCTCGACCTTTGCGGCACGAGCGGTCTCGCTCCCTTTCTTCTGGCAATGACCAAGGGAATCGATGTCCTCCTTGCGCATCCCTCGGCTGACAACACACGCGTCTCGGTCGCAGGTCTCTCGGGCGGCGGCTGGCAGACCATCACAGTCAGCGCGCTCGATCCAAGAGTGACCCTCTGCAATCCCGTCGCCGGTTACTCCAGCATTCGCACCCGCGCCCGCTACGCGCAGGATCTCGGCGACAGCGAGCAAACTCCCGTCGACCTCGCCGCTTTCGCTGACTACGCCACATTGACGGCCATGCTTGCCCCGCGTCCGGCTCTCTTAACCTTCAACGGCAACGATCAATGCTGCTTCAAGGCCGATCATGCCCTGCCGCCCCTCGTGGAGGCCGCTCGCCCCGTCTACGAACTATTCGGCCGCGTCAATCACCTGCGCACGCACGTCAATCACGACCCGGGCACGCACAACTTCGAGTTGGAAAACCGCGAGGCCCTCTACCGCATGCTGGGCGATCACTTTTTTTCCGGAACCTCTTTCGACCCCAAAGAAATCCCCTGCGAAGACGAAGTTCGCACGGCCGAAGAGTTACAGGTCGCCCTGCCGACCGATTCCCCGGTCACCTTCCATTCGCTGGCAATGGACCTCGCACGCAACTTGCCAAGGAATCCGGAACTCCCCACCGATCGTGCCTCGGCCGATCAGTGGATTGCGAAGCGCAGAAACGATCTCGCAACCGTCACGCGATACCGCCACGAGGCTGTCCAGGCGATCGCCGAGGGCACCCCTCAGGCGGTCGAAGGCGGCGTCACAACCGGCTGGTGGCTGCGTGTCGGCGGCTCGTGGACAGTCCCCGCCACCGAATTCCTTCCGACCGAATCGACCGAAGGCCCCCCGCTCCTCATCCTCGCCGATTCTGGTCGCGCGACAATCTCTCCCGCGTCAATCAGCCAGGCCCTTAGCAAGAAGATGCGGGTTCTCGCGATCGACCCGTTCTATCTGGGCGAATCAAAGATCACCGAACGCGAGTTCCTGCACGCCTTGCAGGTCTCGTGCATCGGCGATCGCCCGCTCGGCGTGCAGGCCACGCAAATCGCCGCCATCGCGCGCTGGCTCGCCGCCTCGTCCGGCAGCCCATCCGTCAACGTCGTCGCGATTGGCCCCCGCACCAGCCTCGCAAGCCTGGTCGCCGCAGCGGTCGAACCCAATGCGATCGGCTCACTCGAAGTCCAACAGTCCTTGCCGTCACTGAAGCAGGTACTGGAACAAAATCTGGCCGTCAATCAGATCCCCGAGTACTTCTGCTTTGGCCTCTTGCACGACTTCGACATCACCCAGATCGCCGCCCTGTCGGCTCCGCGTCAACTGACGTTCGTCAGCCCAGCAGGCGCGATGAACCAGACCATCGCCCCGCTCATCCCCTGGTTCCAGTTGCACGGCGGCCCGCAGCCGATCGTCGTCAACCTGGCAGAATGACAACGGCTTCGAATCGCCAATTCGAATGGAAACCGACTGACCGCGAACACTCGTCGCTTTTGAAGGAGCGTTCGCGGCTATCGCGTTACCACGCGAACGATTAGAACTCGCCGGTCACCTCGCCACCGGCTCGCGTCCCGAGGTTGCGCCACAGATTGAGGTCGATGTTCTCCGACACCGAGCGGACGGCTCCATCGACCAGCAGAGAATTCACGATCCCTTCGTGATAGCTGCGAGACGTAATGATGCCGTAAGTCGGCGCGGTCGTCGACGTTCCCTCGCGATTGCTGGAAACATCGATGTCGTACGTCACGCCGCCATCCACGTGCGGAACGAAGGTGTTCGGGCCGAACACGGTTGTGAAGCCGTTGTGAATGGCCCGGCCGCAGACCCACTCGGTATGGCCGTTCGCGTTGGAGAAAGCCCCGCCCGACGTATACCCCCCCGAAACCTGGCTCGGAGCGCCGGGTTCCGTAGCCACGCCGGTCGCGTCATGAAAACGAGGATTGAAGCCCTTCACTTCCGACATCGCCAGCGTGTTGCTCGTCCCATCGGTGAAGTCGCGTGTGTCCAGCCGGCTGTTCGGCGCGAAAGCCCCGCCGCCGTTCGCGCCGGTCACCGGGTTAAACACCAGGTAACGTCCAACGTTCAGGGCGTAGTTGATCGGATAGTGCTCCGCCTGCCCGGAGGCATTTAACCGCGCCCGGTCACTCACGTCGCTCGGGCACAACAGCACCGGAATTCGCGTCGCCGCCGGACCAAAGGGCGGATAGACCGACGTGTTGTTCACGTGGTGATACCCCAGCGAGAAGTCGATCTTCGAGTAAACCGTCCCGCCGTCAATGAACGGCAGAAGAAACGCCTGGCCCGACCAGGGCTGCTGCGACGTCGTCTGCAAGGAAATGCATCCCGACGGCGGCAGGGTTCGATGCGTGTCGAGGTAGTTATGCATCGCCAACCCCATCTGCTTGAGGTTGTTCTTGCACTGCGTGCGGCGGGCGGCTTCCCGTGCCTGCTGCACGGCTGGCAATAGCAGCGCGATGAGAATCGCGATGATCGCGATCACCACCAGCAGCTCAATCAACGTAAATCCACGGCGGAAGGCGGGGCGAATCGGGCGGGGCATGGCTGTGCGGTTTCCTGAAGGTGGGAACGAATCGCGTGGCTGGGCCGACGATCAGTACCGCGAGACGTGGCTGGCAAGGAAAACTGCACTGGCTGGGTCAACGCGAGGTCGGGAGACTCAGCGATTGACACTGAGTCTCAATTTCAGACCAAGTGTTATATCAGCACCCTCACACCATTTTCAATCAATCTTCGCTGATGGCGGACCCGAGACGGCGAACTCGCTGTCCTCTCGCGATCACGACGCGCCGAAATTTGAAAATCCGGTGTAGAAAACCCGCCCCACCGGTTCCGCCTGTAGAGTGTGCCCCGGCAAAACAGCAAATCGCTTTCTGGAAATTTTGCCGGCCATCTCCCATGCGCGGAACGATCCTCCACTCCACGGTCGGCTTCGGCCTGCTGCTGCTCATCGCCGGGACGTTGTCCGTCACTCCGGGATATCGCCATGCGCACGAAGCAGGCGACGGCTCCCACAATCATTCCCAGAGTCACTCTCACGGCCACGCTCACCGCCACGGCAGCCATGCTCACCAACACTCGCACGCCGGAAGCGAGAAGACCGGGTCAAAGATCGCACACGTCCACTTCGGGTTCCTCGGCTTCCAGTGGACACTTCCTGATGTCTCTGTGATGTTCGCTGCAACCGTGGTAACCACCCACGGCGATTCCGCCGATGCGAACAACCTGGCCGGGCCTGTCGACGCTCGCTTCCCGTGGTCTCTGGGCCACGTCCTTCAGCTCTTGATGATCGCTGGTGCGACACGCCCTGCTTCGGTTCGCCTCGGAACAGGCGACCTTGCGATATGGCAATTTGCCCGACATCTGCCGCTTCGCGACCGCATGGCCGACCCGCCGGCCACGCCCCCTCCGGAACGGACTTGAAAGCCCGCGCGACAGCGCGATCTCAGGTCTGGCTCGAACCTCTCTGGCGCTTGACCGCGCGGTTCGGGCCAGTGGTCCGTCTTCACCTCAGGCGATACGTGCTGACAGTCCCGTCGCGCGCTTCGAAGCCTTTCCGGAGTCAATATGTCCATCGCCAATCACGGCCGCCGAAATGCGCGCGGCTTCACCCTGATCGAACTCCTCGTTGTCATCGCGATCATCGCCATCCTGATCGCGCTCCTCCTCCCCGCCGTGCAACAGGCTCGCGAAGCCGCCCGGCGATCGTCGTGCAAGAACAATCTCAAGCAACTCGGCCTAGCCCTGCACAACTACGAATCCATCCACGGCCTCCTTCCCCCTGGCTATCTCCATAAACTCGATCCCGCCGGCTCGGGCGCGAATCACATGGGATACGCCTGGGGCCTGATGATCCTGCCGCAACTCGAGCAGACCAGCCTCTACCAGGAGTTCAGTTACAACATCCCCATCTTCGACATCGCGCAGCGAACGCCTCGCGAGCGGCATCTCCCCGTCTTTCTCTGTCCGTCAGATCCTTATTCGTCCAACGCGTTCGTGGTCCGCGACGATTCCACGACACCCGTCGAACAGTACGGTGCCGCCAGCTACGCCGCGAACTGGGGGCCGTCGACGGCAACCGTCAACCTCGATGACACCCCGCTCTCGTCTCAGGGGGTCTTCTACCGCAACAGCGCCACCCGCTTTCGCGACCTCACCGACGGTCTGTCCAATACGCTCTTCCTCGGCGAGCGCACCAACGGTCCGCTTCCGGGAATATCGGTTGGCGGACATCAGTATTTCGAAACCGCCTGGTGCGCGGCGGTTCGAGAGGTGACTGATCCCACGGACGACCACGGTCACATGGTTCTGTTCGAGACTCAGTTCCGCCCGAACCAGAATGGCACCGACGACAAGGGCCTCTCGGCTCCCCACACCGGAATCGGCCAATTCACGATGGGTGACGGCTCTGTCCGGGCGATCAGCGAGAACATCGACGAGGCTCTCTACAACGCCCTCGGCACACGCGCCGGCGGCGAAGTCGTCGGCGAATTTTAGTGGTTTGTCACGGCTGAATTTACGCGTGCCACTGGCTCTGCCAGTGCTTCTCGCTATGTGCGATCAAGTTCAGGCGCACTGGCGGAGCCAGTGGCACACGGCGAGCAGACCCCAGAGAGGATGTCACCCCCCATCCTCTCTGGCCTTCCTCTCGGCGCCCTCTGCGCCTCCGCGCGAAAATCCAATCCGCCCCTCAGTAATCAAACCACAACCCCGCCCCAAGCTGCCGGTCGTTGTGGCGATAGAACGAGTACTGCGACGATTTCCCCGTGAAGTACTGCATCCCGAACCGAAAGGCCCGCCCGGACTCATCGCCAATCCAGGCCCAGCCGGCCAGAATATTGAGATTCCCGCCGAAGCCGAACTCCTGCCGCAGATGCGTGTGAATCGCCGCGAACGGGGCCGGCTTCGTTTCCGAGATCGGCGTCTTCTGGTACTCGGTCCCGAACTGCACTTCCAGCGGCTTCGCCCCGCCCCCCCGGGAAATGACCGCGGCCCCCACCTCTCCATAGGCCCGCACCTCCTCCGTCACATCATGACTCACGCCGAACAGCAACGAGTCACGCACATAGTTGATTCGCGGATATCCGGGGTTCTTCAGCAGGAACTCATCCCCCAGATGCGCGCTGATGTGGGAGTAGCCGAACTTCCAGGCCGTCTGACCGTTCGACCAGGTCAGCGGGATCCCAAATCGGTAGTCCGAACTCTCCAGATCATCTCTCTCATCCGGCGTCAGCCGCGCGAAGACCGCCCCTTCCATGTCGAGCTGCCACCCAACCGGATTCGCGGCATCGCGGGTTCCGAATCGGACCACCCCCACGCGGCCCCCCAGCGAGCTATCCCAGTACCAGCCCCGGTGAGGATCGTACAGGTAAACGCTCGAAAAACGCGGCTCTTTCACACCGGCCACGTACGAGCGGTACATCAGTCCGTCCGGCAACACCTTGAGCCGCCATTCCTCGTGGAACTCGTCATTCGTGAAGACTCCCGACTCCGCGCTGTCGAACGGTTCGTAAATCGCTTCATCGCCCCATGTCGGCGGCGTATGCCCCGCGCGCAGCGCGGTCGAACTGGCCAGCGGGATCAGCGGCAGGTCTTCGGCCAGATCGGCCGTCAGCAGACTCGTCGCGGCGATCAGCCAGGCACCAAGCCCCATGGTGTTCAATCCAAGTGTTGCAAACGCGTAGCTGGCGAAATCATCGAGTGTCCGAGGGCAACCGCGAAATCTACTCCGCTCAACAATCGGCTGACATCATCGCCCAGGTTGAACGTCCAACGAAACGATTGCGGTTGACCCCCAGGCCAGGTACTCAAGTCCACTCAAAAGCTGTAGATCAATCGGAAGGCCGCCTCTGGCAGGCTGCGTTCTTTCGTGAAGCTCGTGCCGATGCCGGTCTGCAGCATCCAGTGGTCGGTGACTTCCCAATGCCACTGGGGCATCACCAGCAAATAAGTATTGCCATTCATCGCGCGGGCCGTATTCGTCTCGAAGCCCACGGTGTTGTGACGATCCAGATGTCGGAAGATCGTCAGATTAAACAACGTTTGAGTTCGCTCTTCCCGATCGTGCCCGTGAATCTCGGTTCGAAAACCGAACATCCCCAGCGCGGACCAATGCTCGTCAAAGATGAACCCGAACAAATACAACAGGGCCGGCTCCCACCGTGCCTCCGCTCTGTCATAAATCAGAATCCCCTGCGCCCCATGGATGAAGTGGTTATCGAAGGCCGTTCCAAAAGTGAACTGCGCGGCCCCTTTATAGGCTTCCAGCCGCGTTTCCTCGAACGGAAGTTCGAACTCGATGGCGACACCATCCGCAATCGCCGCCTCGATCTCTGGAGCCCACTCCATCCGGTTCCTGTCCCGGTTAATCACCCCGATCGAGTCGGGAATCTCCGATCCCCGCGCCCGGCGGTTCAGGGGAACTAGGCCCAGGGTATTGATTTCCATCTCCCCCTTCTTGGCCCCCAGCCCGCGAACCAGATCGAACACCATCGGTTCCGGAATCCGCGGTAAGTCGTCCTCGGAGTGAATCCGTTCCGCCCCCAAAGGCTCAGCGAGCAATCCAACACGGGGCTCCTGCTCGAAAACCTCGGAAAGCCCCGGCAGCGGCAGAAGAGAGTTCTCAAAGTCCGAAGCCGCGGCATTCGACACGGCCAGCAGGCCGATCGCCACCAGGCACGACAAAGAAAAATGCATGAAAGTCCCCACGCGCACGAACACACCGCTCAATCGAGCGCCCCTTTCGTGCGGGAGATGTAACGCCTGCTCCGCCGCAAGGCTAGACCAGTTGACCAGGCGCCATCCGTGGGGAAGACCAGTCAGTTGCGCTCCGGGCCCTCGACCGTCGTTTGAAAATCCCCCACCCCTTAGCCGCGACCCAACGGGGAGCGCTGCCTTCCCCCCCCCCATCGCCCCCTCCCCGCGTCCCCCTCTCTTTCTTCCTCCCTTCTCAACCATCGACCAACCGCGCACCCACTCCGGCTAGGACGAGGGGACGCCATGAGCTAGCCCGCGAGCGGAGTCCATCCGCCCGCGCCGGAAGCGCCCTCTCCCGGGCCGGATCAGGGCCCAAAACCGCCGGGGACGTCCATGACCTCCCCGGCAACGCGCACGCCGTGCGCGCAGTCTGACGTCAGGCAATCCACGCACGCGAGTGCGAACCCTGATCGACGCCAAAAAGGAACTCCGGCGGACTGGCTTCAAACCCCGTCCGCCGGAGAACCCCCGGCTACAAGAAATTTTCTCTTCCCCAACAATCGCTCAATCGAAGCGACACCGCCATTCCCCGCGCATTCTCTTCTCACCAACCGCTCTCTTCCAATCTCCCCCTCCCCCTGTCACTGCGTCTCCCCCTCATTCTTCTCACCAACCACTACTTCCCCCCAATCAGCGTCGCGGCCCGCCTCCCCACTTCCTCAATCAGTCGCTCCAGACAACCTGGCGCCGTCGCCGCGATCCGTTCCTGGTAAATGCCGCGGCCATAGACATTCTGCGGCGGGATATAGCCCGGCTGCCAGCCGTTCGTGAGGGTCGTGACCACGACGGGATACGGAGCCAGCCGTTCCCGCAACTCCGTCTGAAACTGCTGATACAACTCGCCGGGAGTGAAGACCCATACGGCTCCTCCCAACACGGCAATCTCGACGGCGAGCGAAATCGTCGTCCCTTCCGGGAGTGCTTCCAGCCGCGCCAACTGCCGTCGCCGCTGCTCGGCTTCCGCACGACACTTCGCGAACCCGGCATCGTCCCCCCGCTCGCGTGCCTGTTCCTCTTCGGCTTCCCAATGCGCCAGAGCAGCAATCGTCTCTGCCTTCGTCGGCAAATCCGTCCGGACAGCCAGTGGAAAAACTTCAGTTGTCCAACTGAACCGTGCATTCCGTTTCAGAGACTCGGCCGACGATGGCTCGTACTTCCAGACCCCCAGCGTCGCCCCGGACAAAACGGGCCCGGCATACCGGAACATCTGCCCGCCCGGCGGGATGTCAGTCAAACCTTCGAGCGCTGCATATCCCACCTGACGCCCATTTCGATCGGCGACCTCGACATCACCCGTGAATCCATGTCGCGGCCCCAGGTCGCCCGACGCCCCCTGCAGAAACAGGCACGGCCCGTCTTCGACCGCCTCAACCACCTCGCGCATCGCCCCCGGCCAGTCGGGGCTGATCAGCGTATTCTCCCACGCCAGCGTCGTCGGATGACAGGCATAGTTGACGATCGTCGCCAGAAGCTGCCGCGCCTCCGTTTCGACCCGCGCCACCAGCACCGTATCGTCGGAGCTGGCTCCGGGGTTAAACCCGCAAACGATCTGTCCCGTCTCTTCATCGAGATAGTCGCGCTGCCGCGCCAGCGAACAGCGCGACTGACCATAAACAATCGTCGCAGCCTCAAGCCGCCCATACGCCTCCACGGCCCAGCCAACAACATTGGCGATCATCTGGTCGAGATACGGCCCGATCAGATCCCCCCCCGGCTTGTCCGCCCGCGTGCGCGACATCCAGGCCGAGCCGTGCGTATGCGTCAGCGTGACGAGGACGTGCGACGGATCGACTCCCGTCTCGCGCGAGACACCATCCTGAATCGCCGCGATCTCGACACCATCGAGAATGCAATGATCGAGCGACACAATCAGCCGGCCAACGGAGGCGTCACCCTCCAGCGGGGCAATCCACAACAGCGTCGCCGTCAACGGTCGATGAACGCCCGTCGCGCGATCGTGGACCGCGGCTCCCCACATGCGGTGATAGATACCCACCGGAGGCGTGATGTCTCCACGCGCGACCGCGGCCCGGCAACGCGACTGGGGAAATTCAACCTGCTTCATCCTCGTCTCCAAACAATGTCCCTCGCGGATTCAACAGCGCCCAGCAGATCGCATCGATCGCCATGATCCCGGCGAACAGGAACAGAATCAGGTTCCAGTTGCCGGTCCGCGCCACCAGCCATCCCGCCGACACCGGAAACAGGGCCGCTCCAAAGTTTCCGCACATATTCATCGAACTGAAGACCGTCGCCACCCGCCGTCCGCCAAAACCAATCGCCACCGTATAACCGCTGACGCCTCCAAACGTGGCGCAAAACGCCCCCACCGCAATCAAAGTGATGCTCGTCCGCACATCGGCGGCAAAGTACGACAACACAATGAGGACCGCGCAGCACGACATCCCCGCCACCGCGAGTCCCTGACGGCTCAACCGCGCGTTGCCCGTCTTCGCATACAGCCAGTCCGAGACAAATCCCCCGGTCAGACTGCCGACAACGCCGCCGATCCCCGCGATCGTCGTGAGAATCCCCGACTGCGTCACCGCGACGCCGCGTGTCTCCTGCAGGAAAGCGGGAAACCAGGTCAGAAAGAACACCATCCCCGCCGCACGAAAGAACTGCTGCGAACACAACAGCCACATCGACCGATTCGTCACGAGGCGAAAAAGATCCCCGTCCCGCCAGACGGCCGGCTTCGAAGATGCCTGCCGCTCCGCATTCTTCGGCAGACTGACGTGATGAAGAACCACCCACGCAATGCCCGGCAGGCAATACAGTCCCAAGAGCAGTCGCCACGCAGGCACATTCAGCTCGGCTTCAACCGGCACCAGCCACTGCAGAAGAACCCCGGAGAGCATTGGCGCGATGGCCCCGCCAATCGCCATCCCTGCCGCCAGAAGTCCCGAAGCCCGCGCCCGCTCGCGATCCGAAAACGAGTCCCCAATCGCTTTGGCAGCCGCGGGAAACGCCCCGGCCTGCATCGCCCCCATCAAACCCCAGATCACAATCAGCGATGCAAACCCCGTCGCGAACCCCGCGCACAACGTCGCGAACGACCAGGCCAGACAGAAAATGTTCAGCGCCCGACGGCTGCCCAGGCGATCCGAAACCCAACCCCCGGGAAGCTGCATCAAAGCGTAGCTCCAGTACCACGCCGATTGCACCAGCCCCATCTGCCAGGCGAAGTCCATGAACTTCAAATCACTCGCGACTCTGGCAGCCGGCACGCTCATCGCCGAACGCTGCACATACGCAATCGCCGCGACCAGGCACATCAAAAGCAGCAGCCAGTAGCGCTGGCGATCTTTGGTCGGTTGATCGGCGATCAGAGACGACACGGGCAACTTTCTTCCGGCAGCAACCGTTCGGGATTAAGGCAACGCGCGCTGCATCAACTCGAACAACCGATCGACCTCGCGAGCCGTCTCCTCATCGAGCGACCACCCCTGCGGATTACGCCGGCTTTGCGACGACAGCACGCCCCGCTTGCAGAGCAGGTACTTTTCAATCGCCAGAAATCCGTCCAGCCCCGCCTGCAACTGCAACGTGACAATAGCGCACAGCGGGAAGTAAACCCGATACGCCGCGGCATCGTCCCCCTGCCCAAGCGCCCGCCAGATCGCGACAATCCCATCTAAGAGATCCAGCCCCGGCATCGTCCCCGCAATCCCGCGACGATAGCTGTCAATGAGCAGAAATCCGCCCGACCCTTCATAAATCTTTGCCTTCCCCGACGTCGCATCGCGCAAGGCTGACAGGTTTGGCCCGATCGGAGCCGCTTCGGGCTTAAACAGAATCTTCTCGTTGCCGTACTGCTCAAGAAGCTGGACATAGACGGTCAGCGGAATCTGCGCCCCGACATAGCTGCTGGCATCCTGCACGACGACCGGCACATCGATGGCGTCCGCGATCGCCCGGTAATAGTCGAGATGAGCCTGCACGCTCAGTCGTGTTGTCAGCGGCGGTGCAGCCATGACGGCATCGCATCCAGCCTGCTCCGCATGCCGCGCCAGTTCCACAGCCTGCCGATCACTCTCCGCGCCAACGGCCGCGAAGACCGGGCCGCGACCTGCCGTCGCCTGGACCAGTTCTTCAGTCAGTTGGCGGCGTTCTTCGGATGTCAGACGCAGAATCTCCGAGACCATACCGGTCCCCAGTCCATCCGCTCCCACCGAGAACGACCAGTCGACCAGTCGCCGAAAGCCCGTGCTGTCGATCCGATCATTCTCATCAAACGGCGTCTGAACAATTGCCAGCACGCCCTGTAACGGCTTTGCCATCGCAGTCCTTTTCTCTTCTCTTACCAGTCGCCAACGCTGCCGTCGCTATAGAAGACGCGCTGGGGAATTTCCTGCTGGAACGGATGCTTGCGCACTTCCGCTTCGTTGATCTCGATTCCCAGCCCCGGCCGCTGGTTCGGCCTTACGATCCGGCCTTCCTTCTCGACAACGAACCCCTCGCTCACCACGTCCTGACGCCAGGGAACGTCATTGTGAACAGTCTCGCAGATCACATAACTCGGCTGCGAGAAACCAAATTCCAGCGACGCCGCCGTGCTGACCGGCCCCTGCGGATTGTGTGGCGCGAGCGCGATGCGATAAGCCTCCGCCAGGGCGGCGATCCGCTTCGCTTCCGTGAAGCCGCCGCAATGGGTCAGATCAAGCTGGCAGACAGCACATCCCCCCGCCGCGAAGAGATCGCGAAACGCGGCCAGATGCGTCATCCGTTCCCCCGTCGCAATCGGCGTCGACACCGCACGGGCAATCGCCGCCAGCCCCTCGATCGACTCCGGCCAGCAGGGTTCCTCGAAGAAATACAGTCCGTAAGGTTCCAGCGCCTTCGCGAACTGTAACCCCATCGCGGGCGACGGCCGCGCATGGCAATCGACCATGATGTCGATGCTGTCTCCCACGGCTTCCCGCATCGCCGCGACAGCCGCTTCCGCCGCACGAATCGGTTTCAGACCCTCCAGCGCCATCGTCGGCGGGACAGCCATCGACTTGAACGCGGTGAACCCATCCGCGACCGCCTGACGAGCCAAGTCAGCAAACCGCCGGGCATCGTCCGCCGCCGTCTCGTAAAAATCTTCCAGACGTCCCCCACCCAGATGGCAGTACGTCCGCACATAATCGCGTACCGGGCCGCCCCACAATTTTGAGCACGGCAGTCCGGTCACCTTCCCCAGAATGTCCCACAGCGCAAGATCGACACCTGACATCGCCGTGGACCGAACAATCCCATGACCATGCCAGAAGTGCTGGCGATACATCATCTGCCACAGATGCTCGACCCGCGTGGGGTCTTCGCCCACCAGCAGCGGCGCCAGGTCTTCAATGGCCGCAACGACCGCACGCGTGTGCCACTCCAGCGTCGCTTCGCCCCAGCCGTACAGGCCATCCTGATCCGTGAGCACCTTGACGAATACCCAGTTGCGCATGCGGGCATGACAAACATGGGTCTCAACACCGACAATCTTCATGCTGCTCACCAAGGACCGATTGAAAACACGGCTGTAAGGTTATTAATTCGTCAATATCAAGACTTCGGATGTGTGCGACTGGCTCTTCCCACAGATATCGGCGCATCTCGAAAGCAATAGGTCATAACATTCGCTCTTGCCGAGCGATTTG
>JAHBXV010000048.1 GCA_019636285.1 Planctomycetaceae bacterium | reverse complement strand
AACAAGATGCACTGGCAGAGCCAGTGGCACACGAACAGGAAGCCGTGACTAAGCTCTAGTCGCGGCTGTTCAGCTTGGCCAGCAGGCGGAGAATTTCGAGGTACAGCCAGACCAGCGTGACCATCAGGCCAAAGGCCCCGTACCATTCGTAGTACTTCGGCACGCGCTGGGCGGAGGCGTTTTCAATGAAATCGAAGTCGAGGACCAGGTTCAGCGCCGCAATAATCACCACGAACACGCTGAAGCCAATCCCGATCCAGCCGCTTTCGTGGATGTAGGGAATCGGAGCGCTGAAGAACATTTGCCCGACCATCGACACCAGGTAGACGACGGCTATGCCGCCCGTCGCGGCGAACACTCCCAGCTTGAAGTTCTCGGTCGCGCGAATGATTCCGGTCTGGTAGGCCATGAGCAGCGCGAACATGGTCCCAAACGTCGCCGCGACCGCCTGCAAGACAATCCCGTTGTACTGGGTCGCTTCAAACAGTGCGGAGATCCCCCCCAGGAACAACCCCTGGGCCAAGGCGTAGATCGGGGCTCCATAAGGGGCGGTCGTCGGCTTGAACGAGACAACCAGCGCCGAAATCAGGCCGACCACCACGCCGCCAATCATCCACGGCATCGCGGCTCCGACGTTTTGCTGCGTCAGAACCATCGACCAGGTGAACGAGGCGGTCCCGACGCACAGGCCCAGCAGAATGAGCGTTTTGAACGCGGTCCCCTGAATCGTCATCGCCGACGACGCGGCTGCCGCGTCGTCCATCGTGTAACCGCGGAAGGCATCGTCGTTCAAGACAGGATTGCCGGATCGCATGAGTTTTCCTTGAGAATTGTGGCCGCATCGCGACAGACCGATCAGCGTCGGATTATACTCTCGACCGGTCGAATTGTCGCGACAGGTTTCTATCGGGATTTCCGCAACCGAGGATCACGTAATGACCACCGAGCAACAGCGTGAAACGACACATCAGCGCGCTCCCTGGCCGTCAGCCTTGGGCGGAGTCCTCGTTCTGGGAGTCCTGGGATTCGCACTCAGCAGTTTTGTTGGCACCCATCCCGTTCCCATCCAACCGACTCGTGTTCTCGCCGCCGGCGAGGGTCTCAAGTGGTTCAAGGGGAATATGCATACCCACTCCCACTGGAGCGACGGCGACGACTACCTCGAAAACATTGCACTTTGGTATCGCGAAAAGAAATACGACTTTCTCGTCTTCACGGATCACAATGTCCTGGCTCGTAGCGAACGCTGGGTCGACGTCGAAAAGACCAAGGGAGGCCAGAAGGCCTACGACAAGCTCAAGCAGCAATTTCCCGACTGGATCGACGAACGCACGGTTGACGGAAAGCAGCAAGTCAGGCTGCGAATGTTCCCGGAAGTCGTCGAAAAGGTGGGTGTTCCGGACAAGTTCCTGCTGATCCAGGGTGAAGAAATCTCCGACAGGTTCGGCAAGTCGCCGATTCACCTCAACGCCAGCAACATTCAAACGGCCATTCCCCCGCTTGGCGGGAACAGCGTCACGGAAGCCATCCAGAACAACGTCAACGCGGTCATTGCCCAGCGGGAACGCGAAAACACACCGATTCTCGTGCATCTCAACCACCCCAATTTTCAATGGGGGGTGACCGCCGAAGACATTTTCCCGGTTCGCGGCGAGAACTTCTTCGAGGTCTACAACGGTCACCCGGGCGTTCACAACCACGGCGACCATGTGCATGCCGGGACGGAAGCGATCTGGGACATCATCAATTCGCGGCGTCTCACCGAGACCGACCTGCCGCTGATGTACGGTCTGGGAACCGACGACGGGCACAACTATCACAACATTCCGAGCCGCGCCAGCGAACCCGGACGCGCCTGGGTCATGGTCCTCGCCTCCGATCTCAGTGTCGAATCGCTTATCACGGCGATGGAAGCCGGCCAATTCTATGCCAGCAGCGGCGTCACGCTCGACCGGGTCAGCTTCGATGGTCGCGACCTGACCGTCGCTGTCCGTCCGGACGAAGGGGTCACCTATCGGATTGACTTCATCGGCACCCGCGAAGACTTCGACCGTTCCAGCGAGCCGGTTCGCGATGAGCAAGGGGCCGAACTGCCGGTCACTCGCCGCTACTCCAAGGACGTGGGTGCCGTGTTTCAATCGAGCACTGGCGAATCGGCCACCTATCGGATGAAGGGGAACGAACTTTACGTCCGTTGCAAAGTCGTCTCCTCGCGACCGCACCCCAATCCCTCGGAAATGGGGGACTTCGAAAACGCCTGGACCCAACCCGTCCGCCCGGCGAAGTAATTTCTCTCCATGAAAAGCCGCCGACGCTGTCGGCGGTCTTCTCTTCATTTAGGAAATTCCCGCCGACAGCGTCGGCGGCTTTTCACGTCAACGTCCAACATCATCCGGTTGCCGCCACTGCCAGGTGGTGCGATACGACCGCACGAGTTCCGGCGTCTCAACCGTCCGTCCGCCATCGGCCCGCGACGTCAGCGCGGCATCGAGCAGAATGCTGCTGAAAAGCGTCCGGTCAACCGGCCAGGAGGGCTCGCCCGTTTGCAAAAACGGTTCGATGCGGCGTAACAGGTGGCCGAAGTGCATGTAGGGCGACTCGTCCTGCAAATCGACCCGGAAGCTTTGCGGTTGAGAGTCCTCGCGCGCCGACCACGCAGCCGACCAGTCCGCGATCGCTCCGTTCAACGTCAGCACACTGGCCTGCAAGCCGTCGCGATAACGAACCTGAAAGGCCACGGGCTCGCGCACGAATCGAGCCAGGTCGCTGGCGCTTGTCGTCTTCGCATGGCGCTGCCGAATAAGCGCCGCCTCCACCAACCGGGCGGGAATCAGATCGCTCTGAATTGCGTTCCACACGGCATCACCCGTCAGCGAGCGGACTGACGCGACGCCGGTTTCGCCCCCGTGCCGCCGTTCCGCGAGCGTCTGCAACAGTTCCAGCGCATGGAACCCATAGGCATCGAGCGGCCCGTAGGAAAGCACGACCAGCCCGGTCAGTTCACTATCTCGCTCAACATCAATCGGCGGTTCGCGCCAGGTGCCGGTGATCGACGTCCCCGCCATCAGCGGAACCTTCAGTTCCTCGGCCGTCTGAAAGTACCATAGGGCATCGGCCGTGGTATCGGCCAGATGTTTGTCATGAAAGACGGGAACCGCGCGGCCGCTCTCCCGGAAGACATCGGTCACCGCCGTGAACAGCCGCCGCTTGGGATAGACCGTTTGTCCCGTTCGCGAGGTCGGGTAGTCTCCATGCTCGGCGATCAGAAACACGCCATCGACGGCGAGTTTTCCCGTCCCGAGCGTGAGCGCCTCCCCTGGCGTCGAAAACAGCCGTATCCCGTATTCGTCCGCGAGTGAGCGGGACAGGTCGTTCTCCTGCACCTGGTCCACATAGAGGGACACCAGCTTCAAGTTGGGACGTCGTCCCTGTCCATCCAGCGTTTCGGTCTTCAGAATACGGCTCAGGATGACGTCGGCGTGAGAGTTCTGACGATACAGCGTCACAAGCCCGGCCACACGTAGCGGCTCTTCGTTCGCGGAATCGGGACTGTCGGCTTGAAGCGAGGCGGCTAGGGCGAGCAGGATGAGGAGAGGGAGCGGGAAACGCATCGGAATCCTTTCATGGGTTTCCCGTACCTTCCCGAGAGATGCACCCCCTGTCAATCGCGCCAGCGTTTGATACAACCGCGCATCGCCGCCGAAAGCGGCGCGAGAACATCGCCATAAGGGGACCATCGGAACGGTCCGCGACATCAGGATTGGTCATGACCACGCCGTGGGAATTCTGGATCGACGTTGGGGGAACATTCACCGATTGCCTCGCTCGCACTCCCGAAAACGTGTTGGTGACCGCCAAAGTCCTCAGCTCCGGCTTGACCAAGGGAACCGTCAACCACATCGAGTCGAGAGCCCGATTCACCGATTCTTCGCGAGTCGGCGAGCCCGACAATCGTTGGCGCGGCTGCCGTTTGAACGTGCTCGCTCCCGACGGATCGATCCGCTCGACGCACGTCGTGGAGTCCAGCGCGGGCGATCGTGGCGCGATCACCATTTCTCCCGAATTGCCTGGCGACCTCGCCTTGGGTGCCCGTTACGAACTCTCTTCGACCGATGAAGCGCCGCTCGTGGCGATTCGCAACATCTTGCGGCTGCGAGCCGATGAGCCATTGCCGCCGATTCAGGCGCGTCTGGGGACCACCCGGGGAACCAACGCGCTACTCACGCGACGAGGGGCTAGAACGGGCTTTGTCACCACACGGGGTTTTGGCGATGTGCTCAAAATTGCCAATCAAGATCGCCCGCGACTGTTCGATCTGGCGATCGAAAAGCCCGAGCCTCTCTTCACCGAAGTTGCCGAAATCGACGAACGGCTGGCAGCTGATGGCAGCATCCTCCGCGCGCCGAGCCGCGACCAGGTGCGAACCGCCCTGGCCCATTTGCGCGAGGCCGGATGCGAGGCGATCGCCATCTGCCTTCTGCACGCTTTCCGCAATCCCGCTCACGAAGACCTGGTGGCTGAAGTAGCCCGCGATCTCGGCTTCCAGGAGATCAGCGTCTCCAGTCAGTTAGCACCGCTCATCAAGATCGTTTCGCGCGGCGATACGACGGTCATGAATGCCTACCTCAACCCGATTCTGCGCGACTACCTCGCGCGGCTCCAGGCCTCGTTGACGACATCAATTACTGGCGAATCAAACGTGCCGTCTCTGAGATTGATGACCTCGGCCGGCGGATTGGTCTCTGCCGATCGGTTCGTCGGGAAGGACAGCATTCTGTCGGGGCCAGCCGGCGGCGTGATCGGCTTTTCGCGGGTCGCCTCGCGCGCCGGATTCGCGCAGTCGATCGGCTTCGACATGGGGGGAACGAGCACCGACGTAGCCCGCTTCGGCGGGCGCTACGAGTACGAATATGAGACACAGAAGGCAGGCGTACGGGTTGTTGCGCCGATGCTCTCGATTCACACTGTCGCTGCCGGCGGGGGCAGCATCTGCGGCTTTGATGGCGTGAAGCTGTTCGTCGGCCCCCAAAGCGCGGGTGCCGATCCTGGCCCGGCCTGTTATGGAAAAGGTGGGCCGCTCACTGTCACCGACGTCAATTTCTTCCTGGGGCGCTTACCCGAAGAACGATTTCCATTCGCGCTCGATCGCGACGCGGTGGAACGGCGGTTGGAGGCGCTCTGTGACGAAATTCAACGCTCCCCGTTGGGTCGCGACTATACGGCAGTCGAGTTGGCGGAGGGTTATGTCGAGATCGCCAATCAATCGATGGCCCGGGCCGTACGCAAGGTTTCGGTCGCCAAGGGATATGATCCGGCCGATCATGTCCTGGTCACGTTCGGCGGAGCAGGGGGGCAACACGCGTGTGAACTGGCCCGATTACTGGGAATCGGCCGGGTGCTCAGTCACCCCCATGCCGGCTTGTTGAGTGCTTACGGAATTGGACTTGCCGACGTCCGCCGCTTCCGCGAACAAGCCATTCTCAAGCCCTATATCCCGGACACGCTGAGCGAACTTGAACCGCTGCTCGCCCGTTTGACCGAGGAAGCCACACAGGAAGTCGTTGCCGAAGGTGTTTCGCTCGATCAAATTGAACCGCCACGTGTCGCCCTCGATCTGAGGTATGCAGGCGTCGAGTCAGTCATCACGGTCGAACATCCCGACGATGGAGACTACGCAGCCGCGTACGCGGAGCAACACCGCCGATTATACGGGTATGTCCATCGCAACCGCCCGCTGGAGATTGTCGCCGTCCGCGTGGAAGTGATCGGCCGCATGCCCGATCCCGTCGAATCAGAAGAAGAACTCGTTTCACGGCGTCCTCAGCCCGAAGGAGTCATCACCACGGTCTTCGCGGGCCAGGCGTTAGAAACCGGTCTCTACCCGCGAGAACTCCTGCACGCCGGCGATGAATTCGACGGCCCCGCGATCGTTTGCGAGCCAACATCAACGCTCGTCATTCCCCCCGGTTGCACGGCCCGCATCCTCGCACGCGGAGAAGTGCTGGTCGATTGCGATGAGTCGAGAGACGAGGGTCGAGAGTCGAGAGAGAAGAAAAGTCTTGGCTCGACTCTCGACACTCGACTCTCGACTCCGCCCGACTCTCGACCCTCGACTCATCCCGATCCCGTGCGGCTGGAGATCTTCAACAACCTCTTCGCGTCGATCGCCGAGCAGATGGGGCTGACGCTGCAACACACCAGCATTTCCACGAACGTCAAAGAGCGGCTCGATTTCAGTTGCGCGGTCTTCGATGCCGCGGGCGGGCTGGTCGTCAATGCTCCTCATATCCCCGTTCACCTGGGAGCGATGAGCGAGACCGTTCGCCGCGTGATCGCCGACAATCCCGACCTCGCGCCGGGTGATGTGTTCGTGACGAACGATCCCTATCGCGGCGGATCGCATCTGCCAGACGTAACCGTGGTGACGCCGGTCCACGATGAAACCGGCCAACTGCTGTTCTTCACCGCCAGCCGCGCCCACCACGCCGAGATCGGCGGCATTGTCCCCGGCAGCATGCCGCCGTTCTCGAAGAACCTGGGTGAAGAAGGGGTGCTGATCCGCAATTTTCGCCTTGTGGCGAACGGCGAATCCCGTGAAGCCGAACTTCGGCACCTCTTGGAATCGGGTCCGTGGCTATCTCGCTCCGTCGCCGACAATCTGGCCGACCTCTCGGCCCAGGTCGCGTCGAATGCGATGGGGGCTCAGCTTCTGGGCGAATTGATTCGTCGCTCGGGCCGCGACGTGGTGGTCGCCTACATGGGGTTCATCCAACAGGCGGCAGCCGCCAAGACGCGTCTGGCGCTCAGCGCGATGAATGATGGCCAATACACGTTCACCGATCATCTTGACGACGGCAGCCCGATTACTGCGACGATCACCATTCGCGGCGAAGAGGCGACCGTCGACTTCACCGGCACCGGCCCAGTGCTGGCAACCAACTTGAATGCCAACCGGGCAATCGTCACGGCGGCAGTTCTCTACGTCTTTCGCTGCCTGATCGCGGAGGACATCCCTCTCAACAGCGGCGTCCTCGATCCGGTCACGATTATTTTGCCTGAATGCCTGCTCAATCCTCCCGAAGCCGCGAACCCGGCGGATTGCCCGGCTATGGTCGGCGGTAATGTCGAAACCTCGCAACGCGTGGTCGATGTCTTACTCGGCGCGCTGCGCCTGGCGGCGGCCAGCCAAGGGACGATGAATAACCTGACGTTCGGCGACGGAACCTTCGGCTACTACGAAACCATCTGCGGCGGCAGCGGCGCGACATCCGACCACGACGGCGCCGACGCCGTCCACACCCACATGACCAACACCCGCCTCACCGATCCGGAAGTGATCGAACGCCGCTATCCCGTCCGCATTCATGAATTCGCCATTCGACGCGGTTCCGGCGGCGCGGGGACACATCGCGGGGGCGACGGACTGGTTCGCAGAATCGAGTTCTTGAAACCCCTGAAAGTCTCCATGCTCTCCGAACGTCGCGGGCCGTATGCACCGTTCGGCCAGAATGGCGGACAACCGGGAGCACTGGGGCGAAACACAGTCCTCCGCGCGGGCACGGCCGACGAAATCGACCTCGGCGGCAAATTCTCCATCGATGTCGCCCCTGGCGATGTCTTGCAGATTGAAACTCCCGGCGGCGGAGGCTGGGGAGACGCCCGATCCTGAAATCGCCGTTGCCCCCCCGCGCGAGCGCAATTACGCTGAATGAACCATCCCCCTGAAAAGCCGTCGACACCGTCGACGGTCTTCATTCTCCGGAACGCCACGATGTCGGGAACTCTCCACTCCTCCGAAACCCAGCACACACTCGCCCCCTCGCGGCGCGGCGAGCCGACGTGGGAACTGGCACTCAAATACCCACGGCAGGGGGACTGGACCGAATCCGACTACGACCTCGTTCAGCAGGACGCGTTCGTCGAATTGGTCGACGGTTGCCTGGAGTTTCTGCCAATGCCCGACCTGTCGCATCAATTGCTGGTTCGGTTCCTGTTTCTCCGCCTTCACCAGCTTGTTGAATCCCAAAGATCGGGCGAAGTTCTGTTCGCGCCGCTCCCCGTCAGACTTTGGCGAGGTCGCATCCGCGAGCCAGACTTACTGTATGTCTCTCACGCAAGACTTAAGAGAACGTCGTCCGGACTGGCGGCGATCGACCTTGCCGTCGAAGTTGTCAGCCCAGGGGCCGACGCTCGCGAACGGGACTTCGTCAACAAACGGGAAGACTACGCCCAGGCCGGAGTCGCCGAATACTGGATCGTCGATCCGGACGACCGCTCCGTGCGTGTTCTGGTTCTCGAAAACGGCACGTATCGCGAACACGGCCCCTTTCGCGGCGACGCAATCGCCGAATCACGATTGCTTCCGGAGTTCCGGATCAACGTCGCCGAACTCTTCGCCGCCGCCGAATCCCTCTGAAAAGCCGTCGACGCCGTCGACGGTCTTCATTCTTCGGATAGCACGATGTCGGGAACCCTCCACTCCAACGAAACCGAACACCCACTCGCCCCGTCGCGGCGAGGCGAGCCAACGTGGGAATTGGCCCTCAAATACCCGCGACAGGGAGAGTGGACCGAATCCGACTACGACCTCGTTCAGCAGGACGCGTTCGTCGAACTGGTCGACGGTTGCTTGGAGTTTCTGCCGATGCCGACGCCGCTGCATCAACTGCTCGTCGATGCCTTTCGAGATCTTCTCAAAGCCTGGCTGAAGCAGCACTCCGACGTACGACGCATCCTGACGGCACCCTGCCCGCTACGTCTGCGGCAGGGACTCACCCGTGAGCCCGATCTGTTTCTCGTCAATCGTCAGCAACTCACCAGCACCGCGAAGATGCCAACGGGAGCCGACCTGACCCTCGAAGTGCTCAGCCCCGGCACCGAAAATCGCGAGCGGGACCTCATCGCCAAGCGGCACGACTACGCGGAAGCGGGAGTTGCCGAATACTGGATCATCGACCCTGATGACCGTTCGGTACGTGTGCTGGTTCTCGAAGGCAGCGCCTATCGCGAACACGGCCCATTTCGCGGCGACGCGATCGCCGAATCACGATTGCTTCCGGAGTTCCAGGTCAACGTCGCCGAACTCTTCGCCGCCGCCGAGTCCCCCTGAAAAGCCGTCGACGCCGTCGACGCCGTCGACGGTCTTCTCTTCCGGCGGCCACCAGAAGGGCAGGCCCCAGGGAAGGGTCATCGATCCCAACCACGCCCCCAGTATCGCGACTCTTAAGATCAACAGGCCATGTTCATCGCCAATCCAGGCGTCAATCTGGTTCCGCGCGTCCTCCGCCGGTTCGACGATCAACGCCGTGAGCGCGCTTCCGGCGATCGCCAGCACGAACGCCAGCAGATGCACCCGCGTTCGCCGAATGAGTGTCAGACCCGCGCCGGCCGCGACGACGGGAAAGCCGACGATCAGCGCGACGAATTCCCCACGGTAGCGTATGACCGCATACTCAATCCAATAGATAAAGACAATCATCAGAAACAGCCAGACCGCGGCCGTGAGCAGTATCGCTCCCACCGACCGCCGGGTCCACCACTGAAGTGGCCCATAGACAAACGCGGTGATCGCGATCGGCCATGTGGCGGCCAGGACGATTCTGAACTCGTCATACTGAAACAGCAGATTCCCCAAGAACGCCGCACCGGAGGTCGCCCACGCCGCTACCAGCAACCCGACCAGAAGCACCAGATTGACTCGAATCGCCCGCGCCCGCACATCGTGACAACGCGCAAGGAACAGCGGATCCCCGTCTCGCTCGGCGAACAGCGACGCGATGAACGAAACGCCCTGCGAATCGGTCGGCTCGGTGGTCATACGGGTTACCGATCCATCTTCCACAACAATGACCCCAAGGTGATTGAAACCGGGACCGATAGCGCTGCTAAAAATGCTGAGTATCGAACACACTCAACTGCCCAAGTCGCGACTGGCGAAACTGACCGAAGCATCCGCGAGTCCAAACCGAAGTGAACCAACAAACAGGCAAGCCCCGTCGCGATAATGCATATCAACGTGAGGATATTCGTTTGAACCGTACTTCGCGATGTGCACCACCAGAGAATACCCGCGGGCCAAGCGAATACCGCAACTGCAGTATTCGGATGTCCCGGGTCTGGCCCGACAAACACGGTAAAGGCAACCGCAAGGGCAAACGCGGCGCAGAATGGGATTGTCAGGATCGCCCAACGAAGGGGCAGTCGCATCCAGACTGACCAAGGTAGGATGACAATCAGTGCATAGACGGTTCCTGGGTTCACGAACAGCAAAATGAGAAGGCCCACGGGCGCCAGCGATTGATCGGAGGACAGCGCCAGGATCAGCACGGTCGATAACCAACTCGCCGCCAAACCCATCAAGCCCATGAGTCCCGACGTCCGAATCACACGCTCCCACGTTCCTGCAGGACCAAGCGTTGGTGGGATTTCCGCGCGAAACCACCACTTCGGGGCTCCCGCCAAGACATTCCAGGAGAGCCGCTCGCGGGATGACTCTGGTGGGTCATCAGCCCTGTCTTCACTTGGCAGCATCGTTGGCTCCCGAGCGCTTCTTAGGCCAGCCCCACAAACGCGTTCCCAACACCACCGCCACGGGAACCTGAAAGCTTCCATAAATCGTCGGAAAAGCCAACAGATTCCTGGCGTCGCTGATCCACCCTGAAATCGCTCCGACCTTCAGGGGCGCACCGTCGAGAAACACGATCGAACAGCAGACACCCGCCACCAGACCACATGCGACCGGCAGCCCCACCAGGGAACGTCCACCGGGACGAGCCATCCACAGCCCGATTCCCGCACCACCCAGCATCCCGGCCCACAACGCGCCGACCGGCGGTTTGGAGGTTTCCCCGAAAATGGGGCTGATCAAAAAGTGCAGATGGAGCGCCGCGTAATACAGTCCGCACGATGGGAGCAGACTGATGATCGACCAGAACCACGTCCGTCCCAGCCACCGCGACAGCGGGACCAGCACGACGATTCCATAGGCCCATCCCGGTCCGAAGCCCAAAAGCACATTCAACCCGCCATGTCCCTGCATAAACCCATCAAGGTAGAGCGCCCCGAACGAGACCCAGCTCGACACAATCCCCATCACCGCCAGCAGAATCGATGTCCGAATCGCACGAACGCGCGTGCCTGCTTGCCCCAGCGTCGGTGGAACACCCTTTCGCAGCCACCAGCGATGCGCCCCGGCGAACACGTTCCAGGAATCGGGCCGCCCCGGTTCGACCTCGACATGGTTCGTCGATAGACTCTCGGAAGACACGTTCGTCATCCCTTTAGCCGAAAGAGCTGTTGCCGTGCCCGCCAATCGCCGAGCCGATGTCGACAAGGCGCTCGCCGACGTCGATTTCTCGAAGAACACCTATCAAGTCGAATTCGACACCACGATGGGAAAGATTCTCCTCGATGTCTATCCGGATGATGCCCCCGGACATGCGAAGAACCTGATCGGCCTCACCAAGATCGGTTTTTACGACGGGATCATCTTTCACCGGGTCATCCCCGGCTTCGTGATTCAGGTCGGCTGCCCGCAAGGAACGGGGACTGGCGGACCGGGTTACACCATCAAGGCCGAATTCAACAAGATCCCGCACGAAGCGGGCATTCTGTCGATGGCTCGCACCAACGATCCCAACTCGGCCGGGTCGCAGTTCTTCATTTGCCTCGACCGCGTGCCGCACCTTGACAACCAGTACACGGTCTTCGGCAAAACGGCTAACCAGCCCAGCCTGGATGTCGTCCTCAAAATCGGCTCGGTCCCCACCGACCACGGCGACAAGCCAAAGACGCCGGTGAAGATCAACTCGGCGAAGGTCATCGCGACGCCAAAATAACCATGAAAAGCCGCCGACGCTGTCGGCGGTCTTCTCTTCACCCGGAAAGCCCCGCCGAGAGCGTCGACCGCTTTTCACGGGGAAACCGCTACCGTGTCTCCCACGCGGATAACTCCGGCGGTGATCACGCGCGTCGTGATCCCGCCGTGTCCGCGCATGGCGTTCCAGCCGCCGGGGCCGAGGTTCTCCTCCATTCGCGAACACGGTTCGCACGGCCCGGTGTACTCCAGGATCGCGTTACCAATGCGAAACTGGCGTCCTTTGAGCGCCAGCAGATTGATTCCCGAGACGACGATATTCCGTCGCGTTTCATCAGGGCGAACCGGCCCGCGATGCAAGAGGCCTCCCACGGCGGCCAGGTGTTCCTGCTGAATGAGCGTCACCTGCCGTTTGCCGCCGGGTCGTCGCTTCGAATGATGGTCGCCGACCAGTCCGGTGCCGACTTCCACGTCGATCGATTCAACCGGTTCAAGGACCGAACGCGAACCGGAACTGCGACCGATCCACTCGACGCGGCCCGTCTGTGGCAGCACGGCCAGCAATTCCTGGATCAGCGATTCTTCGGCCATCTTTGATGTCTCTGGGGTTTGCTGACGAGTCGAGATATTCTGTCACGAACGTCGACGCGCCTCCACGCCGACCGGCTGAGAGCTGAAACCGCAAGCGGAGCAGCCACGTGATTCTCAATTCATCGTCCAGCGCGCGCGATGTTCGCATGGCCTGTCGATCGGGCACCTTCACCCTCCCGACAGCCGGCCTCGCGAGCGGGTTCGCCCAGGCCAATCTAGTCATCCTGCCGCGCGACTGGGCCTTCGACTTCCTCTTATTCTGCCAGCGGAATCCGCAACCGTGTCCGCTCCTGGAAGTGACTGACCCCGGCGACCCCGTGCCCCGCCTCTCGACACCCGATGCCGATCTGCGAACCGACTTGCCCGGCTATCGTGTCTGGAAGAATGGCGAACTCGTTCAGGAACCCGATGACATCACGCAGTGGTGGCGCGACGATCTCGTCAGCTTCTTAATCGGCTGCTCGTTCACCTTCGAGGCCGAATTGCTGCGCAATCGTATTCCCATACGACATCTGGAATGCGGCTGCAACGTCCCCATGTATCGCACCAATCGTCCGTGTGTCGCCGCAGGGACATTCGCGGGACCGCTGGTCGTTTCCATGCGTCCGCTCGCACCGGCCGACGTCATTCGCGCTGTCGAAGTCACCTCGGCATTTCCCAAGTCGCACGGATCTCCGGTTCACTTCGGTGATCCCGAAGCACTCGGGATTTCGGACCTTTCAAGTCCCGATTTCGGAGACGCGGTTCCTATCCGCGACGGTGAAGTGCCGGTCTTCTGGGCGTGTGGAGTGACGCCACAAGCCGCGTTGGCACACGCCAGGCCGCCGTTGGCCATCACGCACCAGCCAGGAAAAATGTTCCTGACCGACCTAGCGGAATAAAAACACATTTTGTTGACGAAAAAGACAATTCCGGAACGGATCGGAATTCACTCATCCATCGTTGTTCCTGCGAACCAATTCGGGCACAATCTTGCAGTCGACCTGTCTGAGGCGACGATGCGATTCCGCAAAGTCCGAAAACTGATGGAGCCATGTGTCGCTGCCGCTCGGCGGCGAATCGTGGAGACGATTGTTCGACATCTTCCAGGCCGAAAGGAATCCACGCCTGAGCCCAAAACCCGTTTGCCCGGACAACTCGCTCTGACCGTCACAGTTCCGTCGGTCCAGCAACCATTTCTCCTTTTCGTGCTGCACCACTGTCATTCACTTCGTGAAGGAGTGCCGCTAGATGAGTCAAGATCCCAACGCCCGGTCTGGTCCGGGCTTCAATCGCCGCGACTTCATAAAAGGGTCGGGCGCGGCAATAGCGGCCACAGCCGCTGTCACGGCTGCGCAGGAGGCCATCGCCCAGGACGCCCCAGCGAAGATTTCAACAGCCGGTCCCCATAAGGTCACGCTGCAAGTCAACGGCAAGACCCACGAGCTGATGCTCGAGCCGCGGGTGGTTCTTCTGGACGCCCTTCGAAACGACCTGAACCTCACTTCGTGCAAAGAGGTCTGTGATCGTAGTGCGTGCGGAGCGTGCACCGTCCTCATCGACGGAAAGCCCATCTACGCCTGCACGCGCCTGGCCATTGAATGCCAGGGCCAGAAGATCGAAACGACCGAGTCGCTCGCGAACGGCGACGGGGTCGACGTAGTGATCGATAAGTTCGTCGAGCACGACGGCATGCAATGCGGCTTCTGCACGCCAGGCTTCGCGATGGCTGTTCGGGGATTCTGCAACATGCACCCCAAGGCCTCGAAAGAAGACTGCCGCAAAGGGCTCGGTGGCAACATCTGTCGCTGCGGCACGTACGACGGCGTTCTGAATGCCGCGTACGAGGCGGCCCAGAAGGGAGGGGCATGACCATGGCGGAACGAACCATTGCCTGGCCTAAATTTGGGCAGGCACAGATTCTCGGCAAAGACACCCCCCGCGTTTACGACGGCGCGAAGAAAGCGCTGGGACTCGCCAAGTACGCGGCCGACATGAACACGCCGGGAACTCTATTTGCCCGGCTTCTCACGTCGCCCCACGCACACGCCATCATCAAGAGCCTGAACGTCGAACCGGCCAAGCAAGTTCCCGGCGTCAAAGCCGTGCATGTCTTCCGAGGTGTCGACACCGAAGTCCGCTGGGAAGGCGAACTGATTGTCGCGGTGGCTGCTGAACGCCCTGAACAGGCTGAAGACGGCTTGCGCGCCATCGCGATCGAATATGAAGTCCTGCCCCACTGGGTCGATGATTTCGATCTCGCGGGAGCGGAAGCCGCCAAGATCACCGATAAGGGCGAGCCGCTCAAGCTCACCAAGTCGCAGGGAAATCAGAAGAAAGGGGATGTCGAAGCCGCCCTCCAGGAGGCCAAGTACGTTCACAAGGGAACATACGGTTCCGCCGTCATCACTCACATGTGCCTCGAACCGCATGGTTCGCACTGCGAGTGGAAGGGGGATCAACTGATCTCCCATCTCTCAACGCAGAACGTCTCGGGCACGGCTGGACAATTTGCCGGTCCCCTGGGTATCGAAGAAGCGGCTGTTTCCATCAATTGCGAATTCATCGGCGGCGGCTTCGGCTCGAAGTTCGCGGCTGACGAATGGGGCATCGCCTGTGCCCAGATGGCGAAAGAGACCGGTCGTCCTGTCCGGCTAATGCTGGACCGGGGGACCGAGTTGAAAGTCGCCGGAAATCGCCCCTCCTCGTTGGCCGAAGTGACGGTCGCCTGCGACGCCGACGGGAAGATCACCGCGTGGGACAGCAATCACTGGGGCACGAACGGAACGGGCGGCGGCACGGTCTCGCTGACGGTCACGCCCTATGTCTACGATCCGCCCAATCGTCGACGGACGGCGACGGGCATTGTGACCCACACCGGCCCGCAACGGGCCTGGCGGGCTCCCAACCATCCTCAGGCCTGCGCGTATACGCAGACCGCGATCGATGACCTCGCCGCCGTCGCCGGGATCGACAGCCTGTCGTTCGTCCGCAAGAACCTCGACATCACCGGCCGCCCGGCTGTCTACGCGGCTCAACTCGACATCGCCGCCAAGCTGATGGACTGGCAGGCGAAGTGGCATCCACGGGGCAAGGGACAGAACGGTTCGGTCAAAACCGGTCTGGGTCTCGCTCTGCACACATGGGGCGGTGCGGCCCACGCGGCGACGTGCCTGGTGAAGGTCCACCCGGACGGCACGGTTGAAACGTTCCTGGGAAGCCAGGACATCGGCACCGGTATTCGGACGTCGATCGGTGTTGTCGCCGCCGAGACCTTTGGCATTCCGATGACTTCGGTCCGCGTTCACATCGGCTCGAACAAGTACCCCAAGGCCGGACCGTCGGGCGGCAGCACGACGATTGGCGGGGTCTCGGGACCGGTTCGCCGTGCGTCGCAGGAAGCCCTGTGGCAGGTGCTGGACAAGGTGGCCGCTAAGCACTCGGTCGACTTCGCGACGCTGGCCGTCAAAGACTCCAAGGTCTGGTCGGGCGACAAGGAAGTCTGTACCTGGAAACAGGCGTGCTCGCTCCTGGGTCCGATGGGCATTGAAGTTCGCGGCGAGGGCCCGAAAGACGATGGCCTGACGTCCGCGCAAGTCGGCGGCGTGCAGATGGCTGAAGTCGAGGTCGACACCGAGACCGGCATTGTCCGCATGAAGAAGATGGTCGCCATTCAGGATATTGGCCTCGTCGTCAATCGCTTGACGGCCAAAAGTCAGGTTCTCGGTTCGCTCATCATGGGGATTGCCTACGCCCTCAGCGAAGAGCGGATCATGGACCCGAAGACCGGCCGCTTCATCAACGCCGATCTCGAAAACTACAAGCTGCCGCGAATCGGCGACGTGGGCGAACTCGTCGTCGAGTTCTACGAGCCGGAAAGCGAGTATTCGCGCGGCGTCATTGGTATCGGCGAGCCTCCGGTCATCTCGCCCGGCGCGGCCATTTCCAACGCCGTGGCCAACGCGATTGGCGTTCGCGTCCCGATTCTCCCACTCACACCCAAGCGCGTCCTCGATGCTATGAAGGGAGCGTAACTATGAGAAACTTTGAATACGCCCGTCCCGATACAGAAGCAGAAGCCCTCGAATTCCTCGCCGACCATCAGGGTCAAACTGCTGTCCTTGCGGGCGGTACGGACCTGATGAACCTGCTGCGGGCCGACCTGGTTCAGCCGAAGCGGGTCGTCGATTTGAAGCCGATCTCCAGCCTGCGGGAAATCACCGCAATGGATGGCGGCGTGAAGATCGGCGCGCTCGTCACGCTGACGGAACTTGCCCGCGATCCGATGCTCGCCGACTACCGATCATTGATCGATGTGGTCGACGGAGTGCGTGCCGTCCAGGTTCAATCGGCGGGAACCATCGGCGGGGATCTGTGCCATCTCCCGAACTGCTGGTACTTCCGCAACGGCTACGGCCTGCTGGGAATCGATGGTGCCGAGTCGCTCGTGTCCGAAGGCGACAATCGTTACCACGCGATTCTGGGGAATCAGGGCCCGGCGAAGTTCGTGAACGCGTCTCGCTTTGCCCCATCCGCGATTGCCTGGAACGCAAAGGTCCGCATCATCGGCCCGGCGCCGGATCAGGCCGAGTGGGTTCCGCTGGAGTACTTCTACATCACGCCGAAGACGAACGGGCAGGGGAACACCATCCTCAAGCCCGGTCAACTGGTCAGCCATGTGTGGCTGCCGGACCCGGGCGTGCTGACGAGCGCGACGTACGAGGTTCTGCAGATGCAGGGGCTCGACTGGCCGCTCGCGTCGGCTTCGGCCACGCTCGATATCGAGAACGGCCTCGTACGCGAAGCCCGAATCGTGATGGGCCACGTCGCGCCGGTACCGTGGGTCGCTCAGGAAGCTGCCCGCTTCCTCTTGGGGAATCCCGTCAACGACGACACCGCCGGTCGCGCGGCCGACATGGCCGTCGCCCGGGCGACACCGCTCTCCATGAACGAGTACAAAGTTCAACTGGCCCGCACCGCCGTCAAACGAGCCGTGCTCAAGGCCGCCGGTCAATGGGAAGGAGTCAACCTGCCATGACGCACGAGCTTCCGGTTCTCGACTCGCCGCGCTGCCGCGCCCTGCTGTCCAAAGGTCTGTACATCAACCACGGACAGCCGGAAGATCGGCAGATTGTCGGCGATGGCAACTTCTGGTGCGGCAAAACCCAGCGCACCTACGGTCCCGACGATCGCCTCTGCGACGGCGACCAATGCCGCATCGCCTCTCGATCCTGCTACGAAGATTAGCAGGCAGCCGTCAGAAATCAGCAGTCAGGCATCAGCAAAGCCCAGTGTTCTGTCGGCTTCGGATTTAGAATTTCGAGTTTAGAATTTCGAATTTCTGATTTTGACCTCCAACCGAACCACCTTGACCTCACACGACCAGGGGGCAAGAATAAACTCCTACCGATCGTTTCGTTCCTTGCCTTGGGGGAGAATGCCCATGCGCCTGGCACTTGGACTGTTGTTGCTAGCTGCCCAACCGGCTTTGGCCGGGCAGATTTCCGGGGATTATCTCGAAGCCCGTACGTGCGACGTCTTCACCGGCCCCTGTTTCGCGAATGCGGAAATGAGCCTGGGGGGTAAAGAAGCCGTGATGGCATGGCGCGTCGACGAAGGGGGCTGGAACAACATCAACCTCCAGGGTTTGACGGTCGCCGTCGTGACATCGGCTGAGTCGACCATCGGCGACACGGGTGTCTTCAAGTACAACGCCGGCAAAATGACGTCGGTCATTCTGGTGGACGACAAGGCTTCTCCGGAGCAGCGCGTCGCACTCGTCAACTTCGCAAAGACTCAGGCTGCCGAGTACACGCAAAATGTCGCTCGGGTTCAGCCTGTGACCATGTCTTTCGAAAACGATCACCTGGCCGCCAGTGGGAAGTTCCAGGCAGGTGAACTGGCTTCGATCGAGACGCGGGCTCTCAAGAAGGGCGACTGCGTCTGCACGAACGAAGAGATGTACTACCAGCCTCTCACCAAGGCCCGCGACATCACTCCCGCCTACACGAGCACGCTCTCCTATACGGGCGACGCCCTCAACACGTCGTTCACTTCGCACGGCCAGCGCAGCGCATTCCTCGGCACGTTCCGCCGCTAAGAACGCTGGCCCGCATGGATCCCCGCGTTCGTTGGCTCTGCCACAATGCGTCCAGCCGCTTGTGAACCGTGCTCGATGCCGGACGAGCCTTTGCCACGGCTTGATTTCCGTGTGCCACTGGCTCCGCCAGTGCTCCTGAAATCGAGTGTCTAGAACACGACGCACCGACAGAGTACTTGTCAATCCACTACATCACGATCGGCATTGGCCGCGCTCTATCATTGAAACGCACCTGCTTGCCCCTGGTCCGACCGAGGTTACCAATGAAGTGTCTTCCGCTGGTTCTCTCCGCGATTCTCGTGGCTCCGTTCGTGGGCGCGTCGGCTGACGAGGGCCAGTTGAAGACGGCCGAGGGGCTCCCCTCGGAATTGTCCGGAAAGATCGCGGCGGCCCTCAACCCGGCGGGAACCCAGGTTGTCGTGGGTGACGAACCAGTGGTCACCGTCTGGCTGGTGAAATCCCTCGCGATCAAGCCCGACTTTAAGCCGAGTCTCTCGGTCAAGTATCCCTTCGCAGTCGGTCAACTCGTCGGTGCAATTAAGGTCGAGAAGTCGTCCGACTACACGGACTTTCGTGGCCAGGAATTGAAGCCTGGCGTCTACACGCTCCGTTACGGGCAGCAGCCCGTTGATGGAAACCACGTTGGCACGAGCGAAACGTACGACTTCCTGCTCGCGATTCCCGCCAAGGCCGACACCGACCCCGCCCCGATGAAAACGCCCGACGCCGTCAACAAGCTGAGCGCTCCCGCGACCGGCTCAAATCACCCGGCGATCTATTTCCTGGTTCCCCCGGAAGAGGGAACCGAAGCCGCCAAGCTGACTCACAACGAAGACTTCGACTGGTGGGTTCTGACCGTCGTCGGCGACGGAAAAGCAGGCGACGCCGCCGTCAAAGTACCGCTGGTGATTGTCGTCTCAGGGATGACAGCCGGTTAGTCCGTTGGCCACCGCCGACATCGGGGACCGAAGTCTCCGAGGAAAGTTCGCGCGATGAACGAAGTCGACCTGTCCGATGTCCCCACCGACATCCCCAAGGAAGAACGCACCTGGGCGATGCTGTGCCACCTGGGAACGTTCGGGTTTTACGTCTTTCCGATCCTGGGCAACTTTATCATTCCGCTCGTCATCTGGTTCATGAAGCGGGATGACATGCCCTATGTCCGCGAGCAGGGCCGGGAATCGATCAACTTCCAGATCACGACGCTCATCTACGGAGCGATCGCGGGCATCCTCTGTTTTGTGCTCATCGGGTTTCTGCTCCTCCCGCTGGTCCTGTTGTTTCAGATCGTCTTCGCGCTGATCGCCAGCATCAAAACCTACGACGGTAAACCCTGGCGCTACCCGGCGATCCTACGGCTCGTGTAGAAAAACTAATTTTACTGGTGGCGATCTGGCACCAGCCCGCCGAGCATCGAACACCACTATTTCTACTAACAGCTTTTCGTAGACACCTCTAACTGGTTTCGCCTCCATAAGTTCCTGCGAATTCGGGTTGAAATTAAACGGGGGGGGATTATCCTCAATCGCATCCCATCCTCCGACCCTATTCTGCAAGGAGCTACCCATGAGCCGCCTCCAACGAATTCTTCGCGGAGCTTGCATCGTCGCTGCCAGCCCACTCCTGATGGGCGCCGTCACAATCACCATTAATACGCCGCCCGATGGAAGTGGAAGCGTTTGGAATTGCACTTCGGTCGATGGGACGACAACTGATTGCGCGCAGGGTTCTCCGGTAACGGGGTCTCTTTACAAGTTGAACGGAAGCACTTGGTCGACTCAACGTCCCCTTGGCCCACTAAAGTCGACATCCACGAACAATAATTCGTGGGACACAGAACCAGACGACACTCAGAGTGTGGGCAACACTTTCAGTTCCAATGGTGACTATAAGGTACGTGTTTCGGTGATGGACAATGCGACAATGGCATCCGCATTCGATCAGAACTATTGGACAATCCCTTGATCGGCCGTGAGTTCATCCCCACTCAATGCAACGCTAAGAGCGTCAATATTACTGCGGACCTGTTGGAACAAATGATGACGCGGCGAATCCTGCGTCAGTCACGAATGCTTGGCCTTGGATCGAATGACGACGCCCTTGCTGGAATCAGCCAGCATGCGAACCGTCCACTCCCGATTAGCCGTATATGACATGCACGACCGCGCCTCCCTTCGCCAACGATCGCGATCACTCATTCGATGGATTGCCAGCGTATCGGCAGCACTAGTGGCGGGATTGGTTACTTGGTGGTTTTGGCAATCGCTAAGTTATCCCCCAACAGACAGCCCGCCCCGCGAATACGCAACCATGAAATTCCTCTCGCAAATTGAAGGAATCCGGGATGGTGAACTGTTTCCCTTGCCGTTCGAAGGTATGGAAGTTGCCGGCCGCCCCCTCGCCGGCCGCCCGAATCAGGAATTGCCAATTTCCCCGGAAATCTATGCCAACGTCGAACTAAAGCTTGATGAAAAGCCGGTCGGAAGCGGCTCGGTTATCCTGCCAGCCGGCCAGACCATTGCTGTGGAAGGAGTGATCCACGCCAATGAGCAATTGGACCGAAACATTGGCTTAGGAGCAGGGCTAGGTCTTGTCACCCGAGCCGACAATCAACGTGGGTGGATGGTTCGCTGGATCAAGTTTCTTGGTGACCATACCAGCAATCGACGCTGTGAGTTCGCGGGGAAATATGTTGTTCCGAACGAGCCAGGAGAATATGTCCTGGTTGTCGTCTCTTCGGCAATGATGGGAAATGGCGACCACCCCTGCCTGCTCGCTGCGGAATATGATGCCATAATCAAATAACACTCTCTATCGATGCCAGAATTCGCGGCGGAAGCCAATACTTTGACTTTGGTGCGACAACACGAACTGCCCTATCGGCAGTTGCGAATTCTCGGAGGATGAATGACCTGAGATTCGCAAGGCATGATATGAACGCCCGGCGGATTCATTCGCCGAGCAACCACTTCACCGCCAATTCACGGGCCACCTCGGTTCTGGAGCCCTGATGTACAACGACAGCACCGAGACTCGATTTGTGACATCACGACGACTGCTCGCCCTAGCTGCCAGCGTTGTCGCCTTGCTCATTCTCTGGCTGCTGTTCGGGTCGAACTCGGCCGAAACCCCTTTAATCGGACAGACCAATCCACCTCTAGCGGACGTCCAGGCGACCCTCAAGCGATTGAATCGCGAGCGCGGCGGCGAACTCTTTCCACTTCCGTTCACGGGAAGCGGCTTTGAAGGGAAACCGCTCCCCGGGCGCCCGAACAAGCCGCTTCCCGTCGCCCATGAGATCTTCGCCGATGTCGAACTGAAGCTCGACGGACGGATCGTCGACGATCATCTGGTGGTGCTGCCGGCCGGCAAGACCATTTCCGTGGAAGGCGTGGTCCATGGCGATCCGCGATTGAACCCGAACACCTGCCTGGGGGCTGGCCTGGGCATTGTCTCGCGGTCGGACAACCAGCGGGGATGGATGATCCGCTGGTTCAAGTTTCTGGGTGGCAACACGAGCCGACTGCGACGGACCTGCAAGGGGGAATTCAATGTTCCCAATGAGCCGGGAGAATATGTCCTGGTGTTCATTTCCTGGGCCTATCAGGGAAGCGAAGATCACCCGGGATTGCTCGCGGCGGAATACGATGCGGTCATCGAATGATTCGTCCGCCAACACAGTCTGACTGCCGCTTCCCCCTCAAAAATCTACTGGCAAGGATAATGCATTAATGAAAGGTGTCACTCTTCGAATACTATGAAGAACGTGGACGCCTGACATTGGGATCTTCCAAAATGCTCGCCCTGCCACGTTCCCGCCGTGCTGGCTTTAGTCTGCTGGAACTGCTCACCGTTCTGGCGGTCATCACGGTGCTGCTCGCGCTCTTGCTACCCGCGATTCAGCGGGCCCGCTCGACGGCTCGCATGCTGGAATGCCGCTCCCGACTGCACCAGATCGGTATCGCAACGCACAGCTACGTCGAGATGTTTGAAACATTTCCCAGTGGCGGAGTTGGCACCTTGGGGTGCCTCTACGCGCTTCTGCCCTACATGGATCAAGCGTCCGTCTTTCAGCGGACCGAAGCGATTGCCGATCTCCGCGCGAAAATGGCGGCCATCCCCGTGATTCCCGCCTATCTCTGCCCCGAAGATCCCACCGACAAGTCGAACAACGTCGCCAGTTACAGTACTAATAAGGGATTGCTGCGAGCCGTCGGACAGATGCGGGGGTTCGTCTTCGAACCAGTCAAGCCGGCCGACGTGACGGATGGACTTTCGCAAACGGCGTTCGCGTCGGAGCAGATCACCAACACCTGGAGACCGTCCTTTATTCTGTACGAACCCTCGCTGCCGCTCCGACGCTCGATAACCGAACATCGCGAGCTGGCCCGTCGCTGCGCCGCGAGCCCTGGAACAGTGTCGCCCCGCGGAATCGGCGGCGGGTCACCCTCGGTGATCAATCTCTCGGGGGGGTACAACCACCTGTTGCCCCCGAATTCGCCCGCTTGCGTCTTCAGCGATTACCCCGCCGACGTCAATTCAGCCGTCGGCGGACATCCTCAGGGCGTGAACGTGCTGTACGCCGATGGCTCGGTGCGGTTCACCAGCAACTGGATCGACGGCATCGCCTGGTGGCATCTGGGGACAATCGATAGTGGCGATCTGGTGACGGAATTTCCCTAAGCCGCTCAAACAACCGTCCCGCACGCACTCCAGCTCTGGTGCGAGCCGGCAACTCTTGCGGCCCCACACGCGGCACAATCGTTACAGCCGACCGTCTTTCGCCACGCCTCACGCTTTTCCCAGACTTCTCTTTTTGCGCGACCGGGAGAGATTCCGATGTCGATGAGGCGACGTTATGTCAAACCTTATCGTCTGGGGTCAGTCTGAGGAACGCGCTGCGATGAACTACGACCTGATTGTGGTGGGAAGCGGGCCGTCGGGCCAGAAGGCGGCGATCGCCGCCGCCAAGCTCGAAAAGAAAGTCGCCCTGATCGAGCGTCGCGTCGAACGCATGGGGGGCGTCTGCCTGCACACCGGCACGATCCCCTCCAAGACGATGCGCGAGGCGATTCTGCACCTGACCGGTTACCGCCAGCGCGAAGTCTATACCGAGCGTTACCGCCAGAAGCGCAAGATCACCATGGACGATCTGCGGCGCAAGCTCGACCAGGTCATCCTCAACGAAATGGATGTCCTGCACGAGTACCTCGACCGCAACGACATCGATCTCTTTACCGGCGAGGCGAGCTTCGTCTCGCCGCACGAAATCGAAGTCTGCCGGGAAGGGCAGTGCACCAAGCTCAAAGGCGACAAGATTCTGCTGGCTGTCGGTACGCGCCCCTCACGCCCGAAGCACATTCCCTTCGATGGCCGCACGATCTTTGACTCGGATGAGCTCCTGAAAATCCAGGAAATTCCCCGGTCCATGGTGGTCGTCGGCGGCGGTGTGATCGGCATGGAATACGCCATCATGTTCGCCACGCTGGGAACCGAAGTCACCGTGGTCGACGGTCGCGAACGGCTGCTCGAATTCTGCGATCGCGAAATTATTGAAATGCTCCAGTTCCACGCCCGCAGCCTGGGCATGGTCTTCCGCCTCGGCGAAGACGTGGTGGCCATCGACCGGCTGCGCCATAACCGGGGAGCGATTCAGCTCGAAAGCGGCAAGCGATTGATCGCCGAGTCGATCCTCTTCACCACGGGCCGCGTGGGTGATACCGATACCCTGAACCTCGCCGCGGCCGGTCTCGAAGTCGACGAGCGGGGCAAGCTGTGGTGCGACGAAAACTTCCGCACCTGGGTACCGCACATTTACGGCGTGGGCGACGTAATCGGCTTCCCGGCGCTCGCCAGCGCGTCGATGGAACAAGGTCGTCGTGCGGCGCTTGCCGCGTTCGGCAAACCCCACTCGGGCACCAAACTTCTGCCCTACGGCCTCTTCACCATCCCCGAAATCTCGATGATCGGGAAGACGGAGCAGCAGCTCACCAACGACCGTGTCCCCTACGAAGTGGGCGTCTGCCAGTTTCGCGAACTGCCCCGAGGCAAAATCTCGGGCGATGAAACGGGTCTGCTTAAGATCCTGTTCCATCGCGAAACGAAAGCCGTCCTGGGCGTGCACATCATCGGCGAAACCGCGACCGAGATCATCCACATCGGCCAGGCTGTGATGGCGCTGGGTGGGACGATCGAATACTTCCGCGACACCGTCTTCAACCATCCCACGATGGCCGAAGCCTACAAAATCGCCGCCTTCAACGGACTCAACAAACTGAACCTCGACTCGCGGGAAATGATCGAACAGCCCATCGAGGAGCAATTGCTGCAGACCGTGGAAGAGTTGCAGAGCGAGACCGCCACGGCTAGCGAACCAGCCATGGCAACGGCGTAGCGAGGTAGCAAATCTCGTCGGACGATCGCACTCGATTCAGGAAGCGCTGACGCGCAGCCGCTCCAGCGCCATCGAAAAGTCGGCTGGCAACGGAGCCGTGATCGTCATCCAGTCTTCCGAGATCGGGTGCTGGAACGACAGCTCAGCCGCGTGCAGCGCGTGGCGGGGAATCAAATCGGAAACAGGCGGCAGGTCTTCGCGGCGAACGTCCTTGGGACGCGGCGGTCGCAGGCGTCCCTGGGCGAGATAGTACTCGTCTCCCAGCAGGGGATGGCCGATCGTCGCGAAGTGAATACGAATCTGGTGCAAACGCCCGGTTCGCGGCTTCGCGCGGACCAGCGTGTAGCCATTCAGTCGCTCAATCACTTCATAGGCAGTCCGCGAGGCCCGTGCTTCCTGCGCATCGGCCCGGCAACTCATCAGTGCCGTCCCCGGCGCGCGACCAATCGGCAGATCGATCAGCCCCGAGTCGTTTTCGACCGTCCCTTCGACGATCGCCATGTACGTCTTCTGCGTCCGTTCCTTCTGGAACTGGACGGACAGCAACCGATGGGCATTGTGTTCCTTCGCCACCACCACGACCCCCGTTGTGTCGCGGTCGAGCCGATGGACGAGCCCCGGCTTGAGCATGCCGCGAGCCGGTCCGCTCGTGTCGAGGTGATGCTGGATCACATTTGCCAGCGTCCCGGTCGGTGCTTCGCCGCACGGGTGAATGATGAGCCCCGGAGGCTTGTTCACGGCGACCAGCCACTCGTCTTCAAACAGGACCTCAACGGCCCGAGGCTCCGGCGGAAAGGGGTCGTCAGGCGGTTCATTCAGTCGAATGGCAATCGTCTGGCCCCGCCGCACGCGCGTCACCGGCGGCGCCGGTTCGCCATCGACCGTCGCCATCCCCGCGCGCACCATCCGATGCAGCCGCCAGGTCGTGTACGACCGGAGGTGCTTCGCAAGAAAGCTGTCAATCCGCACGCCATGCAGGTACGGCTCGACGGTGGCGGAATAGGTGGGAATCATGGGGGAAGGGTAGCGGGGGAAGTGGTTGGTGGGTAGTGGTTGGTGAGAGCAGCCGGGGATCAGGGATCAGCCGTCAGCAATCAGCATTCAATTTCTTCATCTCACCCCTTCACCCCCTCCCCGCGTCTCCCCCTCCTCTAGACAACAACTTCCTCTCCCGGGCCACCGACAAAACTGACAGGCAACCAATTCCCGCCACGTGAAAATCCTGCCAACTTGGCAGCCCGCGTAATCTCCTCACGACAACCCCGATTCACAACCCACTAACCACCAACCACTTACCACCAACCACCCATTCAAGGCACGCCAGTTGCTAACCGTGCGGGCGACGCGGGTGTGTCGACCGGGAGTCGTCCGCCCGCCCCCGCCGACCGGGGGGGACAAGAGGAATCGGCCGGTACCGGTTATTCACGCGGTCCTCGAAACAATCGCTGGTTGAGGAGAAGCTGTGGCCAAGTTGATCACCTTTGAAGATGACGCCCGCAAGAGCCTGCTGCAGGGTGTGTCCAAGCTCGCCCGGGCTGTGAAAAGCACCCTCGGGCCGCGCGGCCGCAATGCCGTGCTCGATAAGGGCTGGGGTTCGCCCAAAGTCACGAAAGACGGCGTGACGGTCGCCCAGGATATCGAACTGGAAGACAAGTACGAAAACATGGGCTGCCAGCTCGTGAAGGAAGTCGCCAGCAAGACCAGCGACGTCGCCGGCGACGGAACCACGACCGCCACCGTTCTGGCCGAGGCCATATTCCGCGACGGCCTTCGTTATATCGCCTCGGGCTCCGACCCGATGGCCATCAGCCGCGGCGTGCAGAAGGCGGTTGACGCCGTCGTCGCCGAGATCAAGAAGCAGGCCAAGCCGGTTGACGCCAAGGACCGCAAGTCGGTCGAAATGGTGGCGACCATCGCCGGCAACAACGACAAGGAAATCGGCCAGATTCTGACCGACGCCCTCATGAAGGTCGGCAAAGACGGCGTCATCACCGTCGAAGAAGGCCGCCAGGTCAGCACCGAAGTCGAACTCGTCGAAGGGATGCAGTTCGAGCGCGGCTACCTCTCGCCTCACTTCGTGACCAACCCCGACGATCAACTGGTCGAACTCGACAACTGCCGCATTCTGATCTACGAAGAAAAGATCAGCTCGGCCAAGTCGCTCGTTCCGCTGCTCGAGAAGGTTTCGAAGCAGAACGTTCCGCTCCTCATCATCGCGGAAGACATCGAAGGTGAAGCCCTCGCGACGCTGGTCGTCAACAAGCTGCGAGGCATTCTGCGAATCGCCGCCGTCAAGGCCCCCGGCTATGGCGACCGCCGCAAGGCGATGCTCGAAGACCTCGCCGTCCTCACCGCCGGCAAGGCCATCTTCAAGGATCTGGGAATCAAGCTCGAGAACGTCGAGCTGAGCGACCTCGGTTCGGCCAAGAAGATTCGCATCGACGCCGAGAACACCACCGTCGTTCAGGGCGGCGGCAAGAAGGATGCGATCGAAGGCCGTGCCGCCCAGATCCGCTCCGAAATCACCAAGACCGACAGCGAATACGATCGCGAGAAGCTCCAGGAGCGGCTCGCCAAGCTGGCCGGTGGTGTTGCCCAGATCAACGTGGGCGCTCACACCGAAACCGAAATGAAGGAACGCAAGGACCTCATCGACGACGCCCTCGCGGCTACCCGCGCGGCGATCGAAGAAGGCATTGTTCCAGGCGGTGGTGTTGCCTTGCTGCGGGCTGCCAATGCCCTTGGCAAGCTGGAACTCGAAGGCGATGAAAAGTACGGCGTCGAACTCGTCAAGGGCGTGCTCGACATGCCGCTGCGGACGATCGCCGAAAACGCCGGTCTCGACGGCTCCGTCGTCGCGAACAAGGTGAAGAAGTCCAAGGAAAAGACCTTCGGCTACGACGCCCTGAACGATCGCTATGGCGACATGATCGAGTTTGGCGTCGTCGACCCCGCCAAGGTCGTTCGCTCGGCTCTTCAGAACGCCGCCAGCGTTGCCTCGCTGCTGCTGACGACCGACTCGATCGTCGTCGAGGCCCCGAAACCGGCCGCCGGTGACGACCACCACCACGACGGCCACCACGATATGGGTGGCATGGGCGGGATGGGTGGCATGCCAGGCATGGGCGGAATGGGTGGCATGCCTGGTATGGGATTCTAACCGGCAGCCAGCGGCGAGCAGCCAGCTAAAGAAGAACACATAGTTTTTACTTGACCAAACTTTGAATCAACTGTCCTGGAGTTTTTGCAATGACTTTGAAGCCTTTGGATGACCGCGTTGTTGTTGAACCTCTCTCGGCTGAAGAGCGAACCGCCGGCGGCATCGTCCTGCCCGATTCGGCCAAGGAAAAGCCGCAGCGCGGCAAGGTCGTCTCGGTTGGCCCCGGCCGGCTGCTCGACAACGGCGAACGTCACCCGATCGGTCTGAGCGTTGGCGACGAAGTGCTGTTCTCGAAGTACGGCGGCACGGAAATCGAAGTCGACGGCAAGGAAGTCAAGATTCTGCGTGAGTCAGACATTCTGGCCAAGCTGCTGGCCTAGTGCATGTGCGTTGACACGGCTCGATGTTCGGGTGCCACTGGCTCTGCCGGTGGTGCCTGAGAGACCCTGACACAAGCGGTTGTGCCTGTCAAAAACCTGCCGAAGTACCAGGCAAACACCTGATTGCACAGAGGGTGTGTCAGAACTCTAAGTAACTGCGATCACCTGTATAGGATTGTCATAGCATGGCCAAGCAACTGCTGTTTGAAGACCGCGCCCGACTGAAGCTGCAGCGCGGCGTGGAGACGCTCGCGAAGGCGGTCGCCGTTACGATGGGCCCGACCGGCCGCAACGTCATCATCGATAAGTCGTTCGGCAACCCCGTGGTGACGAAGGACGGCGTCACGGTGTCGAAGGAAGTCGAACTCGAAGACCCCTTCGAGCACATGGGCGCCAAGCTCGTGAACGAAGTCGCCAGCAAGACCAGCGACACCGCCGGCGATGGAACCACCACCGCCACGGTTCTCGCTCGTTCGATCTACAATGAAGGGCTCCGCGGCCTGACCCTGGGTGCCAACCCGACAGTCGTCCGCAAGGGGATCGACAAGGCCGTCGAAGCGGCGATCGCCGCGATTGAAGCAATGGCCAAGCCGGTCGACTCGAAAGAGCAGATCGCCCAGGTCGGCGCGATTTCGGCCAACAACGACCGCACGATCGGCGACCTGATTGCCGACGCGATGGAAAAGGTCGGCCGCGATGGCGTCATCACCGTCGAAGAAGGCAAGGGGAATTCGACCACCCTCGAATTCGCCGAAGGGATGCAGTTCGACAAGGGTTACATCTCGCCCTACTTCGTCACCCATCCGGAAGAGATGAAGGCGATCCTCGAAGATTGCTACATCCTGCTATACGAAAAGAAGATCTCCAACCTGCGTGACTTCGTACCGGTTCTGGAGAAGGTTGCCCAGCGCGGCAAGCCGCTGCTCGTGGTCGCCGAAGACGTCGACAGCGAAGCCCTGACGGCCTTGGTCGTCAACAAGCTGCGTGGCGTTCTCAACATCTGTGCGGTCAAGGCCCCCGGCTTTGGTGATCGCCGCAAGGCGATGCTGGCCGACATGGCCGTCCTGACCGGCGGCGAGTTCATCTCCGAAGACCTCGGCATCAAGCTCGACGCGGTCGAACTGTCGCAGCTCGGTCGTGCGAAGAAGGTCGAAGTCGGCAAGGAATCGTGCACCATCATCGAAGGTGCCGGTAAGGCCGACGAGATTCAGACCCGCGTCGCCCAGATTCGCCGTCAGATTGAAGCGACCGACAGTGAATACGATCGTGAGAAGTTCCAGGAACGTCTCGCGAAGATGACCGGCGGCGTGGCGATCATTTCGGTCGGTGCCTCGACCGAAGCCGAAATGAAGCAGACCAAGGCCCGCATGGAAGACGCCCTGCATGCCACCCGCGCTGCGGTGGAAGAAGGCATTCTCCCCGGCGGTGGCGTGGCCCTCTTGCGTGCGATCGACGCCGTCTCCGAGGTGAAGGCCAAGGGCGACGAGAAGATCGGCGTGCAGATTGTTGCCAAGGCTCTCGAAGGCCCGATCCGCCAGATCGCCGCGAACTGCGGCGTCGATGGCGCGGTCGTCGCCGACGAAGTTCGCAGCATGAGCAAGAACACCGGGTATAATGCTCATACGGGCGAGTACACCGACATGTACAAGGCCGGGATCATCGATCCGGCGAAGGTGGTGAAGAGCGCCCTGCTCAACGCCTCTTCGATCGCCGGGCTGATGCTCACGACCCAGGTGCTGGTCACCCGGACCGACGAGCCGGGCAGCGACAAGAAGAAGCCGACGGTCGAAGGGGCCGTGGTCTAAATTGTCGACGGTGAATTGAATGCAACGCCAAAGCCCGGTTCCGTCGAGGGGCCGGGCTTTGGTCCTAGCAGGACTGAGAAAAGCCCCAGCTTTTGGCTCGTGTGCCACTGGCAGAGCCAGAGACAGATGACGCCAACGTCCATTACTCGCAGATCCGATCGCGGATCGTCACCGCGGTATCAAAGACGGTCCCATGGCCACCAAACGCGACTACTACGAAGTTCTTGAGGTCGAACGGACGGCCACCGTCGAGGTCATTAAGAAGTCGTATCGCAAGCTGGCTGCGAAGTATCATCCCGATCGAAATCCGGGGGATGAAGAAGCGATTGTCCGTTTCAAGGAAGCGGCCGAGGCGTTCGACGTTCTCTCCAACCCCGATAAGCGATCCCGGTACGACCGATTCGGCCACGATGCCGTTTCCGGTGCGGCGGGGGCCGGGCAGCAATTCCATGATGTCCAGGACATCATGGACGCCTTCGGCGACCTGTTCGGTGATCTCTTCGGCGGAAGTGGCGGCGGTCGACGACGGGGTGGCGGGGGGACTCGCGCGCGGCGCGGCGACAGCCTGCGGACGTCGCTGACGATCGACCTCGCCGATGCGGCTGTCGGCTGCGTTCGCGACCTGCAAATTACCCGGCATGTGGCCTGCGAAACGTGCGAGGGAAGCGGGGCCAAGCCGGGGACATCGCCGGTCACCTGCGATTACTGCGGCGGTCGGGGCCAGGTCGTTCAGTCGCAGGGCTTCTTCCGCATGCAGACCACTTGCCCCGCCTGCCGGGGTGCGGGAAGCGTCATTCGCGAAAAGTGCGGTGACTGCCGCGGCGCGGGACAGGTCGAACGGGAATTCACCCTGGAGGTCAAAGTTCCCGGCGGCGTCGATACCGGCATGCAGTTATGCCTGCGCGGCGAAGGAGACCCCGGATTTCAGGGCGGGCCAGCCGGCGACCTGTACGTCGACATTCATGTTAAACCACATCGGTTTTTCCAGCGAGACGGTAAGAATCTCGTCTGCGAAATCCCGATTACTTTCTCGCAGGCTGCGCTCGGAACCGAGGTCGAAATTCCGCTCTTGAGCGGTCGGCACACGGTCTCCATCACTGCGGGAACGCAACCGGGGGAGGTCATTCGCATGCGGGGCATGGGCCTGCCCGACGTTCATGGCGGCAGCCGGGGAGACCTGCTGGCCCAGATTCACGTCGAAGTTCCCAAAAAGATGACCCGCAAGCAGGAAGAGCTGCTGCGGGAATTCGCGGAGTTAGAGGACCGCCACGTGGGCCCCCGACGAAAAGGATTCTTCGAGCAGGTCAAGGAGTTCTTTACAGGAGCCGACGAAGAACCCTCGTGAGAAGTCCTGGTACGATTTCTGTTCAGAGATTTCAGCACGCAGAGATTGTGAAAGCGCCCTGAACCGAGGTGTCCGGCAATCACCCCTTCGAGGCCGATTGTCTGGTGGAACGATGCCCGGCGATGGAATGACGGAGATTCATCATGGCTGACGAAAACGAAACACCTGCCGCTGACGGTCCGATCAACCCGGAAGCCACCTCCAACGACTCCGACGAGGTGTCGAAACTGGTCGCCGAACGCGATGACTTTCGCGAAAAGTGGATCCGGACATCGGCCGACCTCGAGAATTACCGTCGGCGGATGCAGCGCGACCTGGCCGAACAGCGGAAGTACGAATCGCTCGCGCTGCTCAAGGCCATGTTGCCGGCGCTGGACAATCTCGACCGCGCCATTCAGGCGGCCAGCACGAATTCGAACATCGAAGAACTCGTCGCCGGCCTCGGCATGGTGGTGAAACAATTCGAAACGGCGTTGGCCTCGGTGGGGGCAACACCCATCGTGGCCGTCGGGCAGGCGTTCGACCCCAATCGACACGAGGCCCTCACGCAGATGCCGTCCGCGGATCACCCGCCCATGACCGTGCTGCAAGAAGTCGAGCGCGGCTATGAACTGGCGGACCGCGTCGTGCGACCGAGCAAAGTGGTTGTCAGTCGAGCCGCGGACGCCTGAAACGCGTCCATGGCGTGACTGACAAGTTTTCGAACAGTGGATGCAAAATTTGGTTTCGTAGTCCCAACTCAAACACGAGTCCTTCCGATGCCCACGTACGACTATAAGTGCGACGCGTGCGAACACGCCTGGGAAGAGTTCCAGTCCATCAAGGCCGCCGCGACGAAGAAGTGCCCGGCCTGCAAGAAGTCGAAAGCTCGCCGCCTGATCGGCGGAGGGGCAGGTCTCCTTTTCAAAGGGTCGGGCTTTTACATCACCGACTACCGCAGCGACTCGTACAAGAAGTCGGCGAGTGCCGATAAGCCGTCGTCGGGTGGCGGCGAAAGCTCCAAGTCGAGCGGCTCGAGCTCGGGCGCAAAGTCCGAATAAGCCCGGCCCGTTTGATTCGGGACGATCCGGAGGTCCGACAATGATCGCCAATCCGAAGTGTCCCATTTGTGGCAAGGAACTCGCGCCGTCGCCGACGGCGCGCTCCTACGAGCCGTTTTGCAGCGAGCGCTGCCGCAAGGTCGACCTGTTCCGCTGGTTCGACGGCAAATACGCCATCGTCGAACCTCTCTACCGACCGGAACCGGAAGAGGAACCAGGCGAAGATATCGAAGAAGGCTGAGACGGAGCCAAGGAAATAAGAAAACAATAACCCGAAGCGTGAGCGAGGGAGAGAACATCAGTTCCCTCGCTCACGCTTCGGGTTATTAAGCTCTTAAATTATCGGCTCTATTGCGGCGGAATCTCAAGCCGCGGCAGGCGCGGGGGCTCAGGCTCCCCTGCGGGAACGAGCGTCGGCTCGCTCGTGACTGGCGGCTTTGAGGTACTCGTGGGAGCGACGCCGGCATGATCGTCGAGAATGACGGCCAGCCAGCCAGCCCGACTGGTTACTGACCTCACAAACGGGGCGTTGGCATCGATCGTCCAGATTTCCGCCGGAAGTTGTTTCGCGAGCCGAACCGGAGGAAGGCTGGAATCGATGGCCTGTTGCGCCAGTTTCTCGATGGTCGCGGCGCTGAGACCAGGCGAGTTTCCGGTCACTCGGACCGTTGACGCTCCGCTCTTCAAGAGGAAGTGGCTGCCATCGTCGTCCAGCATCAGGGGAATCGTCACTTCCACCGGCGGCAGGAAATCCTGGCCGGAGGGTTTGAAGGTTCCACGGAACGTGACGTTGACGGCGTTGTCAGTCACTTCGATCGCCAAGGGTTCGTGTTCGTCGAACAGGATTTCCACGTCGACATCGCGCAGACCGGCAATCGGACCATCAAGGTCATCCACTCGGCCGGGAAACAGGTGCGCGAATCGCGAGGCGAGAGCCCGCAATTGCGAGCTGGTCGTGCGAAATCCGCGAAAATCGGCCTTCCGCAACAACGCGTCGAACAGATCCTGATGAAACAGGACAGCCATCAGCGGCGCGCCATCAACAAGGTCCAGGGAGGGCGCGGGCGTATTAACCGGTTCGTCTGCCTGAGAGAGCGCGATCCCCATCTGGAGATAGGTGTCGGAACTGCACAATTTCAGCGACGATGGCTGCAATCCCGTGTTCTCGAGTTTGGAGCGCAACTGGCCGGTCAGAACTTGATTGGCGTCCCCCAGCCGCTGGTCGATTTCGCCGTCGAATTTCGGATACAGCCGGTCGGCGACGCGCTGTCGGGCAATCGCCTCGGCCTGGGGCCGTCGATTCTCCGCGACTCGGTAAGCAATGCGGTTCGCGAGATTTCCAAACAGCGTCCCCGTGAGGGGCGTTTGCGCATTGAGCGTCTGATTTTCGGCTCGCACGAAGACCTGCGCATGCCGAGTCGCGAAGTGACGGCCATCAAACTGCACGTCCTTGACCGCCACGAACTCCTGCCGCGCGGCGGTGTCGACGATCGCCTGTTCGGTCACGCCGGTCGTGCGGCTGTCGACATGGCCCCTCAAGACAAATTTACCGGCGGCAAAATCGGTCCCCGGCACCAGGTCCAATTGCAGACGGCTGGTCGTCATCTGGCGGCCGGAAACTTGCGCGCCGAGAATGTAGTCCTGAATCTCGCCCGGTTCGACCCGTTCGTTCGCGACGAAGCGATTGAGGAATCGCTCGGCGACGATGAGTTGCAGGTTATACCGATCGAGGAACTGCCAGGCTGGTCCGCTGGCAGCCACGGGCACGGCGGTGTCGAACGGCCCGACCGGCACCGCATTCGCCGGACCGAGGTCAATCGGTTGCGGCGCATTGGGTCCCGAAGGGGGCGGGGCTCCAAAGCCTTGGGGGTTATTCTCCAATGGCAACGGCGCGCGACGCGCACGCCGCATTTCAGCCCGTGTGGGCACGGAAGGGTCAGGAATCGGCGTCAGCGGTGGCGCGGCTTGTGCCTGAGCACCGCTCACCGGCGGAAAGTAGTTCGGGCTGAGAGGATCAACGGGGACGAATGGTCCGGATTGAAACGGTTGAGGAGCCGGAGAGACCGTAATCGGGCCGGGCGACAACGCCCCTGGCGCCAAAGGGACAGGTCCGGTGCGCGGTCGTCGCTGAGCTTCGGCGCTCTCGACGCCAAGAAATAACGACGACGCTGTCGCGACGATCCCGCAAACGATCAGCGGGCGACGCGAACTTCGAGGGGTGGCTGGTGCCGTGAGTTGAGATGTTAAAATGGGAAACATGGTTTTCCGAACTCCGTTTCCGGGTAAATCCAGAATGCCAACGGCAGATCACCCGCGCGAACTCGGCCCCCGTTGACTCATCGACCACGGGAGGCAGACCTCGCCGATCCTGTTTGAAGAACCGCCAGGATTTCGACAAGACCGAGTCCGGTTTGAGTGTTCGTGCTCAATTCACCGCATGCCTCAGCCATCGAGAGCAATGATCGTACCATTTCGGCTGTTGATTCGCATAACGCATTTCCGCCCTTGAAACCGGCTCCTGACGAGACGACCGGTGCTCGCGGAACGAACGCGAAAGCGCAGGAATTCCTGAAAAGTTTTCGCCAACCGTCAGAACCGGAGTTTCTTGTCCGAGTGGAGTAGTCAATCGCGACTGGAATCGGTTAGCCTGACGGGCTGCGCGTCGCGACCAGTGCAGCGGACTCACCTCCTGTTGCTCGCTCTTGTCGACGTGCATTGAATTCTGTTCGAGAACCCTCTCAGGCTGCGGAGCAAGGCTGAGTCGATGACATTGTCGGAACTGCTGGAAGCGAAATTCCGAGGCGATATCCGTTTTCGGGGGGCGGCGTACGTCCAGGCCGAACGCGTGGCGATCACTCATACCACCAGCGAGCAGGTCTTTGCCGTCGTGCGGGATGGAGTTGAGTTCCAGACTCAGCTCGTCCGTGGCGGCGATGGCCTGACGATGGCGTGCAGTTGCCGCGGCACGCCGCAGAACGCCTCCAGCAACCCCTTCTGCAAGCACCTGTGGGCCACGATTCTGGCCGTTGACGCTGGCGACTATCTGACGGCAGCCGCCAAGCCCGGGTTTGTCCCGCAGTTCAAGGTCGACGACGCCGAGTTCGGTTCGCTCGAATTCTCCGAAGAAGAATTCGAAGATCCTGACGAGGTGCCAATCGAGCGGCGGACCGTGCGTCGCGCCCCGCCGGCCACCGCCGTCGCCGAGCCCGTCGTGCGGCTCCCGGAATGGGAAAACCGACTGCGCGATTTGCGACGTTTGATGCAGGATGCTTCAGGCGGATTGAACGGGTCCACGCCGACCGACCGTGAAATCATTTATGAAATCGACGCCGTCGCCACGGACGAGGCGGGGCAGGTCATCATTCAGACATCCCAGCGGCAACGCCGCGCGAACGGTGAATGGGGCAAACTGAAACCCCTCAAGCTGCGCCCCGGTCGCCTGGAAGAGATTGACGACGAAGAAGATCGCCGGATACTCGCGCACCTCGTGGGCGGAACTCCCGAGCGAGCCGTCGGACCGGGTGACATCGCGGCAACTTCGCATCGCTATCGGGTTCCTCACGATCTGTGCCAGTTGCTGCTCCCCGCGATGTGCGAAACGGGGCGTGTCCGGCTGCTGGACACCGAAGAGCGCATGACCGAAACCCTGGCCTGGGACGACCAGGGCCCTTGGGAACTCTTGCTGACGGTCGAACACGACACCGAGCGCGAACAGTGGCGGCTGACCGCCGATCTGCAGCGCGACGGTGAATCGCTGTCGATTCGCAAACCGTCGACCCTCGTGCCCGGCGGTCTGTTCGTCCATGACGGCCGGATCGGCACGTTTGAAGACTTCGATGCGTTTCCCTGGGTCTCGCTGATGCGACGCAGTGACGATCTGGTCGTTCCCAATGGAGACGAGCACACGCTGGTCGAGCGGTTGCTCGACATGCCCGCGCTGCCGCGGTTGAGCCTGCCACCGGAATTGCAGTTGGAGGAAGTGTCCGTCGAACCGCATCCCGTCCTGTTGCTGCATACGCCCGCCCGACGAAAGTGGCAATCGGATCGGCTGAAGGCGGAAGTCCTGTTCGATTACGACGGGACGCAGGTCCGAGGTTCGAGCCATCGCTGGGCCATTGTCCAGCGCGACCAGCGGCGATGTCTCTTGCGCGATCGCGATCGTGAGCTGGAGCGCTGGAGCGAACTGCAGCAACTCGGCGTCCGCCGCCTGCTCGACCAGAAGCGTGGCCAACATGACGTGGAACTCGGCGCGCGGGAACTGGGCCATGTCGTCCGTCGGTTGATGACCGATGGCTGGCAGGTGCGGGCCGACGGCAAGCAGGTGCGCGAAGGCCAGGATCTGAGGTTCCAGGTGAAGTCGGGGATCGACTGGTTTGAACTGCACGGCAACGTCGATTTCGGGGGCGGTACAGTCGCATTTCCCGAACTGCTCGCGGCCCTGTCGCGCGGCGATCAGACCATCGTCCTCGACGACGGCTCGCTGGGGATCCTCCCCGAAGAGTGGATCCGCCAGTTCGGCATGCTGTCGGGCCTGGCGCTCAATGAAGAAGACCATCTCCGATTTTCGGCCGTACAGGTCGGTCTGCTCGATGCTCTGCTCAGCACGCAGACGTCCGTCGACTACGACGAGAAGTTCGAAGCTATCCGCCAGCGGCTTCGCGACTTCACCGGCATCGATGCCGTGAAGGAACCCGAGGGCTTCCAAGGCTCGCTCCGCGAATACCAGCGGGAAGGTGTCGGCTGGATGCGGTTCCTCGAAGACTTTAACTTCGGCGGGTGCCTCGCCGACGACATGGGTCTCGGGAAAACGATTCAGGTGCTGGCGTTTCTGCTCGACCGGGTGCGGCGGCGCAAGATTCGGCGGCCCTCACTCGTGGTTGTCCCCAAGTCGCTGCTGTTCAACTGGCGGCAGGAAAGTCAGAAGTTTGCCCCGGTACTGCGCGTGCTCGAGTACTCCGGCATCGACCGGGCCGGTATGCGCGATACCTTCGCCAAGCACGACATTATTCTGACGACCTACGGCACGTTGCGACGGGACATCCTGGCGCTCAAGGACACGTTGTTCGACTGCGTGGTGCTCGACGAAGCGCAGGCCATCAAGAATTCGGCCTCGCAGGTCGCGAAGGCAACGCGGCTGTTGCGGTGCGAACATCGCCTGGCGCTGAGCGGTACCCCCATCGAAAATCACTTGGGCGACCTGTGTTCGATCTTCGAATTCTTGAACCCCGGCATGCTGGGCCGCAGCGCCGCATTCCGTCTGCACGCCACCGAGCCGGAAAACCGAGAGTCGCGACGGATTCTGGCCGAGGGATTGCGACCGTTTATTCTCCGACGAACAAAACGGGGCGTGGCCAGCGAGCTTCCCGAGAAGAGCGAGCAAACCATTTACTGCGAAATGGGAGAGGACCAGCAGCGTCTGTACAACCAGATGCGCGACCACTTCCGCGAATCGCTATTGGGGCAGATCGAAGAGCAGGGGCTCGCCCGCTCGAAGATGCACGTGCTCGAGGCGCTCTTGCGATTGCGTCAGGCCGCCTGCCATCCCGCGCTGCTCGACAAGGCGACGGCGGACGAGTCGTCGGCCAAGCTCGATGCCCTCTTGCCGCAGATTCAGGAACTGCTGGAAGAAGGTCACAAGACCCTGGTCTTCTCGCAGTTCACCAGCATGCTGGCGATCGTGAAGCAGCATCTGGATCGGGAAGGCATCGTTTACGAGTACCTCGATGGGCAGACCCGCAATCGGAAAGAGCGCGTCGAGCGCTTCCAGACCGATGAAAAGTGCGGTGTCTTCCTCATCAGCCTCAAGGCAGGCGGGCTCGGCCTCAATCTGACCGCGGCCGACTACGTCTTTATTCTCGACCCCTGGTGGAACCCCGCCGTCGAGACGCAGGCCATCGACCGGGCGCACCGCGTCGGCCAGACCCGGCCGGTCTTCGCCTACCGGCTGATCGCCCGGCACACGGTCGAAGAAAAGATCGCCGAGCTCCAGCAGCAGAAGCGGGAACTGGCCGATGCCATTCTGGAACAGGATGGCTCACTGCTCGAAAACCTGACAGCCGACGACCTGCAAATGCTGCTCTCGTGAGGAATGGTCCGGCAAAAAGTGCCTCCGTCAAAACCCGGTTGGCGGCTCGGAAACCTCCAGAAATTCAGGAACATTTCTGACGTCCAGAGGGTTTTGACGGTACGAAAAAAAAGCCCCCCACAAGTCGTGGGGGGCTATGATCGGCATCCCAAAGCCGGCGAGGGCATCGCCGGAATTTCCAGCCGTCCTACATACCGTACTTCTGGCGGCGGATGCGGCGGCGCTTGGCCTTCCAGCGGCGGTCGCGCTTCTGCTTGGTGGTCATTTTCGCGGACATCGTCTTCCTTCCAGGTTTCAAAAACGTCGGCGGGATTTCCTGCTCGGCTGCCCATGCGCCGGAGAATTTGCGAAACTGTAGAATAACCAGTCCACTCCGCCGCGCGAAGCGGGGAGCCCATCGAAATGCGTTGATGCGATCATCCACTTAGCGCGGCCGTTATGACCTGTTCGTCCACCACTTTGCTCGACGACGTTCGCCGGCGACTCGGCCAGTTGCCGCCGCTCGCCTACGGACCGCTGACGCTGCCGTCGCGATACCTGTTGTCGCCGCTGGCGGGGTTTACCAATCTACCGTTTCGGCGGATCGTCCGCGAAATCGGCGGAGTGGGCCTCTGCACGACCGATCTCGTGAACGCTCGCGGCCTGATGGATGGCAGCCCGAAAACGCTGTCACTGATTGAGACGCACTCCTCCGAGAAGCCGTTCGCCGTCCAGATTTTCGGTGGCGACCCCGTCATCCTGCGGGATGCCGCCCAGTTCCTGGCCGCCCGAGGCGTCGACAGCATCGACATCAACATGGGGTGCCCGGTCGCTCGCATCACTCGGAACGGAGCCGGGGCCAGCTTGATGTGCCAAGCCGACCGGACGGTCAAACTGGTTCAAACGGTGGTGGAAGCGGTCTCCCTTCCCGTCACGGTCAAAATGCGACTGGGCTGGGACGACACGCAACTGACGGCTCCAGCGTTTGCCCGCGAGTTCGAGCAGGTGGGCATTGCAGCCGTTGCCATTCACGGCCGGACCCGACAGCAGGGATTCAGCGGTACGGTCAGTCGTGAGGGTATCCGCAAGGTGGTCGAGGCCGTTGAGAAGATCCCCGTCATCGGCAACGGCGACATTCGCACGATTGAAGACGGGGCGCGGATGTTTGCCGAGACCGGTTGCGCGGGGATCTCCATGGGACGTGGGGCGCTCGCGAATCCGTGGATCTTCCGTCAGTTCCTGGCGTGGGAGACCACCGGCGAACCCGGCCCGACCGGCAACTTCGCCGACCGGCTCGAACTGATGATTCACCAGTTTCGGTACCTGGAAGCCCTCCGCGGCACCGAGCGGGCGCTGACGCAGTTCCGCAAGATGGCGCACTGGTACTTGAAGTCGATGCGCGTTCCCGCCTGGCTGCGTCACGAGTTTCAGGAAGCCCGCACGGCTGACGCCTTCGAGGCGACGATTCGCAAGATCGACGAACACGGTCCCAGCACGGGCAACCGATCGGGAGAACTTCCCGATCTGCACATTCCCGTTCCCAGCGGGCCGATCGCGGAGTGGTAAGACCGAAGACCGCCTCCGGCGGAGGCGGCTTTTCATGTGAGGAATTCATGTTCGAGACGATCGCGAATGTGGCCTGCACCAGGTGTGCCTGCGTCTGCGACGACGTGACGTTGACCATTCGCGACGGCCGCATCGACCAGATCGCCCCAGGCTGTTCGCTCGCGGAACCGTGGTTCGCGGAGCAGTCGCGGCTGTGCGAGGAGCTTGTGAGCGTCGATGGTCAACCCGCCTCACGGGAAGCCGCCATCGCGCGAGCCGTCGACATTCTGCGGACCGCGAAGTCGCCGCTCATCTATGGCCTTTCCCGCAGTTCAACCCCCGGCCAGCGGGCCGCCATCGCGCTGGCTGATCGTTTGCGGGCGATGATCGATACGACGGCTTCCGAAGGTCACGCCCCGTCGATTCTGGCCCTCCAGCAAGTTGGCGAATCGACCTGCTCGCTGGGGGAAGTCCGCAACCGGGCCGACCTGGTGATGTATTGGGGTTCCAACCCCGCCGTCTCTCATCCGCGCCACATGAGCCGCTATTCGGTCGAACCAACGGGGCATCAGATTCCGAATGGTCGCAGCGACCGGCGGCTGGTCGTCATTGACGTGAAAGAGACGGAAACGGCCGCGGTCGCCGATGAATTCCTGCCGCTGCGGGAGGGGGGCGACCTCGACGCCATCCTGGCCTTGCGAGCTGAGCTACAGGGGCAACATCTCGACGTCGAAGCCACCACGGGTTGGAGCCGCGAACAGGTCTCGCGACTGGCCGACCATCTCAAGCCGTGCCGTTATGGGATCGTCTTTTTCGGCTACGGACTCGTCCATCAGCCGAATGGTCATCTGCTTGTCGAGCAACTGCTACGCCTCGTCACCGAGTTGAATGCCTTCACCCGCTTCGCGGCCCGGCGGATGCGCGTGGTCGGTGACGTCAGCGGAGCCGACAGCGTCCTTGCGTGGCAGACGGGCTATCCCTTCAGCGTCAGCTTCGCACGAGGCTTTCCCCGCTACAGCCCCGGCGAATTCTCGGCAGGCCCGGCGCTCGCCCGGCACGATGTCGATGCCGTCATCCTCGTCGGCAGCGAACGCCTCGAAACATTCCCTCCGGCGGCCCAGGAGCGGCTGCGCAACGTGCCGACGATCCTGCTGGATGGCCCCACCGCCACCCCCGACTTCGAGCCAACCGTCCGCTTCACGACGGCGACCTATGGCATCCACCATCGCGGCACCGCCTACCGCATGGACGAAGTCCCAATTCCTCTCGCGGCCCCGCTGGCAAATGATCTTCCCACGGACGCCGACATCCTGCGGGCGATTCACGCGGAACTCGGTGAGTAGGACGGTTTCGCGCGGAGACGCAGAGGGCGCGGAGAGAAGAAGAGAAGGCCCTTATTTTGGTCCTAGCGAACGAGCCGTGGCTTCATCGATTGGCATCACGAATTCCAGTCGGCTGATCGAAGGGCGACCGTTCGTAACTTGAAATGTCACCGGGGCCGAGGCGTGACCGTTCAAGGTCAACACAAAGCTGTAATCGCCGTCGGCACCGTTTGCCACTTTCAGAAAGAAGTTCTGCACGAGGCTCCTGGTGAAGAGGCCGTGATACAGTTGATCGCTGCATTCCTGGCCGTCACCAAGGCGATAACTTGCATGCACCTCCACGCGACTCTCGAAGACGGCGCTCACGGAGCCATCTGCCCAACGTATGCTCCCTGGAATCGATAACTCATCCTCGCGCGGAGCGAATGTTTTCACAAGTCGCGGATCGCTTCGCGTTGCCAGCCACTTAATGTGAGCCTCTCGACTGACGTCC
>JAHBXV010000047.1 GCA_019636285.1 Planctomycetaceae bacterium | reverse complement strand
CCAAACTCCCACAAAGATAAGGCTGCTTGGGGCGTGAAATGTCTGGTCTTCCGTTCAAAAGCTTTCATTCGCAACGGCGACAGTCGGTCATGATGCCTCCGCCTGGAAACGAGAAATTCTGTAAGACACTGGCAAAGCCAGTGGCACACGCTGCGCGAGAGAACTTACAGCGTCCAGACGCTCAGGCGGCCGTGGTGGGCGATGGCGAGGCGGTCGATGGCTGGATTGACGGCGACGGCGTGGACGTGCTGGTGTGCCTTTTCCTGCTTGAGCACTTTGCCGGATGCGGTTTCGTAGATCGTGAGAAACCCGCCGTGGTCGCCGCCGGCTGTCAGGAACCATTGGTCGTCGGGCGCGAAGACGATCTGCTCGACCAGGCCCTTCATCTGCGTGTCTTCAAAGACGCGCACCGGCTCGGCTGATTCCCAGCGGAACAGTTCGACCCGCGCGGGGCCGTCGAGATGGTCGACATTTCCAATATGGCCGATGCCGCCAATCGCGAGTTGCGTGCCGTCATTCGAGAAGGCCAGACTGCGCGGGCCGCCGATCGAGTGCCGACGTTGTTTCGGATCCCAGGTGTAAAGCCCGGCGGCGGTCATCTCGCGGTGGATGTCGCCCGTTTCGGGATTCCAGACGATGGCACGTCCGGTTTTGTCGGCGGAGGCCAACCAGCGGCCATCGGGTGACCACGCAGCCGCATACAGCATGGACGGATAGTGATGCGGGGTGATCGGTTCGTGCCCGGCGAGCGTCCGCTTAAGCTCGCCCGATTCGATGTCCCAGAGTTTGACGAGCATGTCGTCGGCGACCGAAGCCAGCGTGCTGCCATCGGGGCTGAGGGCGAGTTTGCGAATCCATTTGCCGTGCGCTTCGACATTGCGGATCGGCGACCGTGTTTTGGCATCCCACCAGACCAGTCGGCCGTCATAGCCTCCGGAAACGATCACACCGCGTGACCAGACGACTCCCTGGACATAGCTGGTGTGTCCTTCCCCTTCGAAGGGAACCCATTCGAGTTTCTCGGCTGCGGTATCGCACTCGTAGAGCTTGGCATCGGAAGCGCCGACGACGACGCGATCGGAACTCGGATCGCGGGCGATGGAGAGCAGGATCTCACTGCGACCGACATCGCGAAGCTGTTTGAGGGAGGTCGGTTCGGGCATTGACTTCTTCCCACTGCTGTATGTACGGGCCGGGACGCTTCAGAGACGGCGTTTAAGCCAGCAATTTCTGAATCGGCGCGCACCCAAAGTCGGTGATCGGGATGGGGCGTGAGCCGACGTGGAATTCTTTCTTGTGGTCGATGCCAACAGCTTCGTAGATGGTCGCGAAGAGGTCGCCGGCTTTCACTTCGCCGTCGGCGACGGTCTGGCCGTTTTCGTCAGACTTGCCCCAGACAGCTCCCCCCTGAACTCCGGCGCCAATGAGAACACTGCTCCAGGCGCTCGCGAAGTGGTCGCGGCCGAGGCTGGGGTTGATGTTGGGCGTCCGGCCGAACTCACTGAGGGTGACGATGAGCGTGTCTTGCAGCAAACCGCGATCGGCGAGATCGTCCATCAGCGTCGACAGTACGTGGTCGAGTTCCGCCACGAGTTCGAGATGCGTCTCGAAGTTCTGGCCGTGGCTGTCCCACCAGGCGCGGGCCACCTTGACGAACGGGACGCCCGCCTCGACCAGCCGCCGGGCCACGAGGCATTGTTCGCCGAACTGAGTGGGGCCGTATTTGGCCCGCATTTCGGCCGGTTCCTGCTCGATGTCGAAGAGTTTTTCGCTCGCCATCAGGCCGCGAACCCGCTGATAGGCGCTGGCATGGCTGCTCAGGGCGAGGTCGGGCCGACCCTGCTGGAACCGATTGGCGAGAAACGAGCGCAGTTCCAGGCGGCGCGTCTGATCGTGCTCGACGAGTTGCTCCGGCCGACGGAGATTCTCCGGGACCATTTGTTCGGTCAGGAACATGGGGGCATACCGCCCACCCAGAAAGCCGGACGTCCCCCGTCGTCGGCCTTCGGTCGACGAGTACATGGAGACATAGTCGGGCACCTGGCTGTCGATGCGGCCCAGTTCGTGAGCCATCAGGGCACCGAGATCGGGATAGGGGAGCCCCTGCTCGACGGCCCGCCCGGTTTCCATGATGTCGGCCCCGCCGCCATGGTCGGCGACGCGGGTATTCAGCGAACGGACAACGGCCACCTTGTCCATCCGCTGGGCCATCTTCGGCATCAGTTCGCTGATCTGAACGCCGCTGACGTTGGTGTCGATGGCACGAAAGGGGCCGCCGGTCGGTCGGCCGGGCTTGGGATCCCAGGTTTCCAACTGGCTGGCACCACCAGCGAGCCACAGCAGGATGACGTGCTTGCGACTCGACTTCATTTCCGCAGCCAGGGACGGCGTCTTCAGAAGGTCGAGGATCGTCATGTTGGCCGCGGCCAGACCAACGCCGGCGCCGGCAGCCGTCAGAAAATCACGGCGGCTGGTCAGGCCGTGCGAGGCGGGCGTCCAGAGCTTGTTGACGTTTTCTTGCGACATGTGTCGGTTCCTGCCAGGGGCGGGCCGTACCGGCCAATGGTTCAAAGGTAGCGCGGCCAGTTCATCAATAGTTGAAGCGAAGTTCGGGGCTGGCCACGAGCGACCAGACAAGATTGCGGAGCGCGGCGATTCGTACGTCTCCCTCAGCGGGAATCGTGGCTGCCAGATAGTCGAGTTCTTCGTCGGCTGGTTCACGATTGAGAATCTGGAGCATCGCCACACGCACGGCTTCACGCGGTTCAGCAATCGTTTTGAGGACTCCGATCAGCGAATTTCCCGCATCGCGGAGCACCTCGTTCTGGATGCGCGTGCCGTTGCTGAAGAACAGGGCTTCGTCGACGCTCACCTGAAAGTGCTCGCCAGGCTGCTCGAACATACTGGCCCAACCGGCTGACTGTCCTTCAAACGAATGTCGCACGGCCGGCCAATTGGCCGACTGGACCTGATCGCTGAATGCTTTGGGCGATTGCCCGGCGACCAGAAGTCCCATCGCGAATTGACGCGGTGTCATGGGCCGCAGGGCGGCGACGGCGTACAACTCGGGCGGAGGGGGTTCGGACTCTTCGAGCCAGGCGGAACCGCGAGCATAGGCATCGGTCAGCACGATGGCGCGAATCAATCGCTTCACATCATAGCCATTCGCGATCATATCTTCGGTCAGGGCATCGAAGAGCGCGGGGTGCGAAGCCGGGTTGCTCGAATGAAGTTGATCGAGTGGCATGACCAGTCCGCGCCCGAAGAAGCGTGCCCAGGTCCGGTTGACGATCGATCGGGCGAAAAAGAGGCGGTTCTCCGGTGACAGGGCCAGATCAACCAGTTGCATGCGGGGGCTGAATTCGGCGACCGGAGGAGACTGCTGGTCATCTTGCTGCGCTTTACGGATCAGCTCTTCGATCTCTTTCTTGCGCTCGGCCGACCAGTCGACGACAGGCTCTTCGACGGTGGCCCCGGTGAGGAACATGAACCGCGCCTTGCGCTCTTCACCGGCCGTTGTTTTGAAGGCGACTTCGCCGAACGGCTTTTCGGCCAGGCGGTTGTTCTTGGTGAGGTACGTTCGCTCGAAGAACCGCGACAGGCCGTAGTAATGGTCCTGGGTCCAATCGTCGACCAGGGGATGGTCGTGGCACTTCGCGCAATTGACAGCGATGCCGAAGAAGATGCGGCTGGTCTCGTCGGTCAGGGCATCCAGATCTTTTGCACGAACCTTCAGGAACTGGAGCGCCCCCGCCTGGGCGGGGTTGTCTTCCTTGCCGATTAGCATTTCAGCGAACATCTGATCCCAAGGGCGATTCTCGCGGGCGGCATTGACCAGATAATCTCGCCAGTCGTTGCGCGAACGCTCTCGCGGCATGAGCCAACTGTCGAGTTCGTTCGCATGGTGCCAGGGGAAATCCGGACTGGCGAGCAGACGATCGACCAGCAAGCGTCGCGACTCGGGTGAAGAGTCTGCTAGAAACGCGGTGAGTTCAGCCGCCGAGGGAGGACGACCGGCGAGATCGTACGTCACGCGGCGGAGGTAGGTGGTCGCCGGGGCGGGCGGGGCCGGATTTTGGTTCGCCTTGGTGAGTGTCGCCGCGAGTTCTTCGTTGATCGTGGAAACGAGCGGGACTGGAGAATGGTCCTCGCCAAAGAGCGAGGCGCTATAGCAAGCTCCAACCAGGAGGCCGGCGAGGGCCGGGAAAACTGATGCCATGGACGTCACGACCGGTTGGAGGAGGGAGGAATCCGGCGGGAGCGCTTCGCAGCCTAGATATTAACGAACGTCTATGCGTCGAGCAACGGGAAAGAGATCGGTCGGAGAAGGCCGCTGGGATTCGCAGGGGGCAAGAAATCGGGCGTTTGGCGGGCCGACGAGAGGTGAGAATCGACGCGATTGATGGTTCCGAACCAGTTTTCCCCGTCTCTCTGAAGTCGGCAGTTTTCCCGATCGATTAGTGGGCGAGGAATTCGGGAAAATTCTCGGGAAAAGAATTGCGGTTTTGGCTTGACAATTTATCATCGGAGGTGCGGCCGGTGCCGATGTTTCGCGACACCAAACGGCCGCTGTTCTTTGAAATTCTAACACAACCTCTGTGCAATGAGGGTTTGCCCGGTCTTCCGCAAGTTTTTGACAGGCACAACCGGTTGTGTTAGAGGGTTCTTTGTGAATTCGAGAGTCGACAGCGCAGTAGAAGGAGGTTGGCCAATGGCCGTCATTTCCACCGCGGGCCCCACAGCGATCCGAGAGATCGACCCGATTGAAGAAATGCGGTTACGTGCCTGGGCTCGTCGGCACTATCTCCCTGTTTCGGAGCGTGACCGTAGCTGGCACCCGGTTGTTCTCGACGAGATGTCTCGCAAGGATTCCGAGTCACCCATCAAACCTCGCTAGCGCTGTTCGCAACGGCCCGTCTTGTTTCTCCGGTTGTCACCGAGGAACAACTCGGAATGCTAAGTAGCACCGTCAAAACCCTCTGGACGTCCGAAACTTTCCTGAACTCGCAGGGGTTTCCGAGCCGCCAACTAGGTTTTGACGGAAGCTCAAGGAATTCCGATACGAATCTGCTGGTTCCCGCGATTCGGCCGGGTTCGTGGATGCCGTGCTGGAAGAGGATCGCGCGAGCGCACTACTGACTGACTTAAAGCTTCGGCTGAGTGCCACCGGCTCTGTCGGCACACCCGACGAGGGCTGTTCCGCGTAAGACACACTGGCAGAGCCAGTGGCACACGAAGATTCAGCCGCGAGAACGCGCTAAAAGACGATCTCGAGAACCTGCTTTTCGCGCAGGATGCGTGATTCCACGCGAATGGTGTCACGCACCAGCTTGGATGCTCCGGGTACGCGGAGTTCAAACTGCACCGTGTTATCAACAACCGGCACGGGCTCGCGATTGCGGATGTAGATCGTCTGGCGATAGCCGTCCGTTCCAATTACCATGCCGCGCAGGTCGGCTGGCCGGTAGACCTCGATCTTGTCGGGCAGGCGGACCTGGATCACGATTCGATAGGGCATGCCGGGTTCGGGGTCTTCGGGGACCGTCCAGGCGGAGAAACTTCCCTTGGTGACGGCATGTTCGGGGACCGCGACGCTGGGCTGAATGTCGCCGTCCATTTCGCCGACACCGCTCTCTTCGCCTCCTTCGCCAACCGATGCTTTGAGAAGTTCATCGGCCGCGCGGACCGAGTCGGCGGCGAGTATGTCGACGGGAGTCACATACGACGAAGCCGAATCTTGTCCAGTGTCCAGCTTGGAGTCGAGCGAGTCCGTAAAGCCCAACTGTTCGTTGGCGGTCGGCGGCAGCGCCACGATCGAGAAAAACTCGGGCGGGGCGACTTTATAGACGACCAGCGCCAGCGATCCCAGAACCGCGACGTGAAGCACCAGCGAGGTCGCGGCCCCTCGGAGAAAATCGAGCGAGACGATGGCGGCGAACAGACCTATTCCCTTGTCGGCCGACCCTGCAGGATGATCTTGAGGGGCGATACGGATCTCGGGCAGGGGAGGGGGCGATGAACCGGTATCCCTCTGACGAAGCCACACAGGTCTTCCAGCGGACGAGCGAATCTCGGCCGACGGTGTTGCCGTCGTTCCGGTGCTGGTCGGCGGGATATGACCAATCGACATGGCTGAGGGGAACTCGAAGAAGTGACTCGCACTTAGGCCGATCCGGCAGTCTGGCTGCCAAACTGAAGCTGTAACACCCGATGCTTAACGTCGGTCATGGCAATCTCATCGGCTTCGATCGACCGATGGGAGGAAATGAAGACCGGGGCCTCGGCGGTCTCGCGTCCGGGTGAGGGGAGCCGACCATGACTTCCCCGTACAATTGTTGCATCCAACCCTATGATGTCCATGTAGTAGCGAAAGCCAAGAAATTTCTTCAAGAGGCGGTGCGCAATTCTCAATTGAGGCCACCGCAGGGCCGGGTCGACAAAGAGTTCCACCGGGTCGTAACCTGGTTTCCGGTGAATGTCGATGGTCCGGGCATAGTCCGGGGCCAGGCGGTCGTCGAGCCAGAAATAATAGGTGAACCAGTGCTCGGGGGCGGCGACCGCGACGAGTTCGCCGCTTCGCTCGTGGTCGATTCCAAACTCCGCCTGCTCGCGACGATCCAGAACGAGATCGACGCCGGGCAGCGTTTTCAGACAGTGGCGAACCGGCTCGATGTCGTCGCGCCGGTCGATGTAAACGTGTGCCACCTGATGATCGGAAACGGCGAACGCCCGCGACAGTCCACAGTCGAGCGTTTCCCAGCCGAGCGGCTCGCGGCGAACCTGCAAGAAACCGGCTTCGCGCAGCGCCCGGTTGATGTGAACGGGCGTCGTCGTGCGAGTGATCGCGTACTCTGAAACGACGACGACCTCCATCCCCAGTTCGCGGGCGGCGTCGATCACGCGACCGGCTTCCGTATCGACCTCGCGAATGTCGGTCGCGATGCGAGGGTCGTCGGGGCCAAGACGCTGGAGGTTGTAGTCGAGATGCGGCAGGTAGATCATGGTGAGCGATGGCCGATGCCGCCGCATCACGTCGATCGAGGCGGAGGCGATCCAGCGGGAGCTGGAGATATCCGCTCCCGGCCCCCAGAACCGCATGAGGGGGAATGTCCCCAGTTCGCTCTGCAACTGGTCGCGCAGTTCCGGCGGCTGGCTGTACGAATCGAAAATCTTGCGGCCGTCCGCCGGGTAACTCGGGCGCGGCGTCATCGAGTACTCGACGCGTGCCCCCATGTTGTACCACCAGAACATCTTCGCGGCGGTGTAGGAGGGGTCGCGCTTGCGGCCGGCGTCGGCGATGGTTTCGCCATGAACCAGGCGATTCGATTGCCGCCACAGCCAGACTTCGGCGAGATCGCGAAAGTACCAGCCGTTCGCCACGATGCCGTGTTCGCGCGGCAGCGTTCCCGTGAGAATCGTCGATTGAGCCGAGCAGGTGACGCCGGGAAGCACGCCCGACATCGGCCGGGCAAACCCCTCTTTCGCCAGCCGCGAAAGGTTGGGGGCATTCGGCCCGAGCATGTCGAGTGTCAGGCCGACAACATTGAGCAAGACGACGGGTTGGGGCATGAGGGAGGGGTCAGCCGTCAGGGAATCAGGGATCGGCGAAGAGGGGCAAGCAACCAGCAGCCAGCCGCGAGCAGCCAGCGGAAAGCGGGGGAGGCATCAGTAGTCAGGAATCAGGTGTCGGGAAGAATGAGGAACATGGTCTTGCTGATTCCTGATCCCTGAAAGCTGTCTTACTGATTCCTGACGGCTGATTCCTGATCCCTCATCTCGCTTTCAGAAACTCCCGGATCTTCGCGTTCACGAAGGGCGCGTTTTCGCAGGTGGTCATGTGGCCGGATTTGGGAACGATGACGAACTGGGCGTTTGGAATTTTGCTCGCCAGTTCGCGCATTTCGTCGGGCGACGAAATCTCGTCGTGTTCGCCGACGAGGACCAGGGTGGGAATCGTGATATTGCCGAGTTCCGCGGTCACGTCGGGGCGATCGGCCATTCCTCGCAGGGCGGCGGCGATCGAGCGGGGGGGCGTGGACAGCATGACGTTCCGGAGGGCGTCGACCACTTGTGGGAGGTCTTCGCGCGTCGCGCTCGAGATCAGCTTGGGAAGCATCGCCACGGCGACAATCTGGGCGCCTTCGGTGAGCACTTTGTCGGCCAGTTCGCGGCGTTTTTCAGCGGCTTCGGGCGTGTCGGCCACGGAACGGGTGTCGCAGAGAATCAGAGCCGAGACGCGCGAGGCATACTTGCGAAGAAACGCGAACGAGACGTACCCCCCCATCGACAGACCAGCCAGGATGATGGGTTCCGTGACGCCGAGTTCCTCGAGGATCGTGTTCAGGTCATCCGCGAAGTCGTCCATGGTTGTGACGTCATCGACTCCGCGGCTGCGGCCGAATCCCCGCTGGTCAATCGCGATGACGGTGTAGTCGTCTCGCAAATTGCGAACCTGGTCATCCCACATGGAGTGGTCGAGCGGAAACCCGTGGAGAAGAACCAGAACGGGCCCCGATCCTTCCTGACGCACGAAGAACGATCGATCATTCAGTTCCAGAAGCGGCACGGCGGTATCTCCTCGCTAAAATCGCGATTGTTGTCGTTCAACTGGCGCGCTTCTCGACTTGCGTCGATTCGCGACGGTGTTCACGCACTGGCATCGTCCCAGCAGACTTCATTAGCTTGTCAGAATCGGTGGCCGGGGTGAAGCGTTCCGCGAGATGCGCGTGACGCGGTCCGGTGGAACGGGAGTCTCTTGCGTGCTGATTGGTTTGTTCGCCGACTCACACGATCATCTCGACAACATTCGGCTCGCCGTCGCGCGATTTCGCGAACGATCGTGCGACCTGGTGGTGTTCGCCGGAGATCTCGTGTCGTCGATCGCGGTTCCACCGCTGCGCGGCCTGACATGCCCGGCGGTCGGCTGCTTTGGCGACAACGAGGGGAACCGACCCGGAGTCGCGGCGGGGTTCGGCCTGATGGGAGAAATTGGCGAAGGGCCTCTCGGAATCCGGATCGGCGGGCGGCGACTGCTGGTGACTCACATGCTCCGGCAGATGGGGAACGACGACTCTCCCTACGATGCCATCATCTACGCCCACACGCACAAGGCGCGTGTCCATCGCGATGAATTCGGCAGGTTGCTCATCAATCCGGGCGAACTTGGCGGTTGGGTGACCGGTCGCGCGACAGTTGGCTACTACGACACCGAGACCGGAACCGCGAGCCTGGAAGTCCTGGTCGACCGAAGCGGCATTCGGGAGCCTCCGGAAGTGATCGCGAATTCCCTCGGATGACTGGCCTGTTGGGGGGCTCTCGAAGTGGTTGGTGCGAGCGCTACAATTCATCCATGAAACGCGCGACGGCGTCCAAGCCCAAAAATCCTTCGGCATCCCCAGCGAAACCGGCAAGTCCGGATGACCTGCCGGTTCAGGCCGCGCCTTGGCTCGACTGGTTTCGGCAGCAAGGTTGGCAGCCGTTCGCCTTTCAGAAGGACGTCTGGCAGGCGTATCTGGCGGGGGAGTCGGGCCTGGTCCATGCCACGACCGGTACCGGAAAGACATATGCCGCCTGGGGCGGGCCGTTGATTGAGGCCCTCGCGCAGCCTGGGGCGTCGACCAGTTCTCGTCGCGCGGAACTGTTGACGGTTCTCTGGATCACCCCGCTACGTGCGTTGGCCGCCGACACGGAGGAGTCGTTGCGCGCTCCGCTGCCCGCGCTGAATCTCAACTGGATCGTCGAACGGCGGACCGGCGACAGCCCGGCGTCGGTTCGGGCTCGCCAGCGGGAACGGTTGCCGACGGTGCTCGTCACGACGCCGGAAAGCCTGTCGCTGCTGCTGACGCGAACGGACGGCCAGGCCCAATTCGCCAACTTGCGCTGCATTGTCGTCGATGAATGGCACGAACTGCTGGGAACGAAACGGGGCGTGCAGACGGAGTTGGCCCTGGCACGCCTCAGGCGCTGGAAGCCGGATGTTCGCATCTGGGGAATGTCGGCCACGCTGGGGAATCTCGAACAGTCGCTCGCGGTGCTGCTGGGCAATGCGGCCGAGAAGTCCGGCGCGGCGGCTGGGCGCATCGTCACCGGGCATGTCGAGAAAGAGCTGCGCATTCGCTCGCTGATTCCCGCGACCGTGGAGCGTTTTCCGTGGGCGGGGCATCTGGGGATTCATCTCCTGCAGAATGTGCTCACCGAGCTTGATGCCTGCCGCAGCGCGCTGGTGTTCACGAATACGCGCTCGCAGACGGAAATCTGGTACCAGGCCATTCTCGCGGCGCGGCCGGAGTGGGCGGGGCTCATGGCTCTGCATCACGGGTCGCTCGATCCCGATTTGCGCCGTTGGGTGGAAGCGGGGCTCAAAGGGGGGACGCTGCGCTGCGTGGTCTGTACGTCGAGCCTCGACCTGGGGGTCGACTTCAGCCCGGTGGAACGTGTCTTGCAGATCGGCAGTCCCAAAGGTGCGGCTCGACTTTTGCAACGGGCTGGCCGTAGCGGGCATCAACCCGGAGCCGTCAGCGAAGTTCTGTGCGTTCCCACGCATGCCCTGGAACTGATCGAGTTCGCCGCGACGCGCGACGCGGTGCAGCAGGGCAAGATTGAATCGCGGGTGCCGCTGGAACAGTCGCTCGATGTCCTCGCCCAGCATCTGGTGACAATCGCGCTCGGCGGCGGATTTCGGGAGGAAGAACTGCTGGCTGAGGTACGGCAGTCGCACGCGTTTCGCGAACTGTCGCGTGAAGACTGGGAATGGGCGCTCGACTTCGTGCATCGCGGCGGCGAGACGTTGCGCGCCTATCCCGACTATCGCCGGGTGGAACGGGTCGACGAGGTCTTTCGCGTGATCGAGCCCCAGGTGGCCCGCCGCCATCGCTTGTCGATCGGCACGATCAGCAGCGACGCCGCGATGACCGTGCAGTATCTGCGCGGAAGTCGACTGGGGACCGTGGAAGAGTCCTTCATCGCACGGCTGCGGCCGGGGGATGTGTTTCTCTTCGCCGGGAAGCCCGTTGAACTGATCAAGATCCATGAAATGCGGGCTTATGTGCGTCCCGCGAGAAAGTCATCCGGGCAGGTTCCGCGATGGCAGGGCGGCCGAATGCCGCTGTCGACGGAACTGGCTCGCGCGGTTCGCCATCGGCTCAACGAGGCTCGGCAGGGGCGCTTCGATGGACCGGAGATGGAAGCGGTCCGTCCGATTCTGGAGTTGCAGGCGGAATGGTCATTGTTGCCAGCCGAGGATGAAATTCTGGTGGAGCGAGTCCAGACCCGCGACGGCTTTCATGTGTTTGTTTACCCGTTCGAGGGACGGCTTGTGCATGAAGGACTGGCGAATCTTTTCGCCTATCGACTCTCGCAACGGCAGCCGATTACATTCAGCTTCGCGATCAACGATTACGGATTCGAGCTGTTGTCCGATCGCGACTCGGGAATCCTTGGGGCGATTGATGAGGGGCTTTTCTCCGAGGTCAATCTGGAGGACGACGTTGCCGCGAGCCTGAACTCGGCGGAGCTGGCGAAGCGGCAGTTTCGCGACATCGCCCGTATCGCCGGTCTGGTCTTTCAGGGGTTTCCCGGAGCCGGAAAGACCGCCCGGCAGTTGCAGGCTTCGACGGGGTTGTTGTTCGATGTCTTTCGCGAATTTGATCCGAACAATCCGCTGCTGGCTCAGGCCAACCGAGAAGTGCTGGTCTTGCAACTGGAAGCCGAGCGGTTGCGCCGGACACTCGCCCGCATGCGGGCGGCGACGCTGCGGCACGTTGACCTCGTCCGGCCGTCACCGCTTGGTTTTCCTCTTCTGGTCGACCGGCTGCGGGAGAAGCTGACCAGCGAAAAACTCGAAGATCGCGTTCGGCGATTGCAGGCCCGGCTGGAAAAAGAGGCTGGTGTCGCGAGCGAACCGGCTTCCGGGCGAAAGAAGCGATCGCGACCCGCGCCGTGAACGATTGGAGAAGCAGCGTCGCGAACCTTGTTCGCCGCTCGCTTTTCGCGTATCCCAGTGAGGTCTGTCGATCTGATCCTGTCTCGACAAGGCCGTGGTTCTTTCCGAACCCGCCGCCGGGGTTCCCTTTTCGGGGGAGACGCTGGCATGTTGACCCGCACGAAACGCACACCGCCGAACGCTGGAAAGAGGGAGGTCGCCCGTGGCGATCGATGTCTACAAAGAGTGGTTGGGAATTCCCGAAGGGCCGCGCCCGCCCGACGCCTACGCCCTGCTGCGTCTGGTTCAGTTCGAAGACGATGTCGACAAGATTCGCAAGAACTATAAGAAGCTCAACGGCCACGTCCGCAAGTACGCGACCGGGCAATATCAGAACGAGTCGCAGGATCTGTTGAACGAGCTGGCGCGGGCCATGCTCCTCTTGACCGACGCGGAACGTAAAATCGAGTACGACCGCAGCCTGGGCCGTGAAATTGACGATCGCGACGCGACCACTGGCCGCCGACCGATGACGGCTTACCTGGTGGATGCCGGCACGCTGACCGCGGAACAGGTCAAGACGGCCCAGGAACATGCGGACCGGACGGGATTGACCGTGCGCGATGCCTTGGTGCAAATGAAACTGATCGATGCGGAGACGGCGGCCCGGGCCTATGCGAGCGAACTCGGGCTGCCGTACATCGACCTGGACGACCTGACCCCCGAGAGCGCGGCACTCGACCAGTTGCCGCGTAACACGGTGCGACGGCACACTTGCCTGCCATTGTTCCAGGATGACGAGCGCGTGCTGGTCGCGTGCGTGGACGAGCCGGGGACCGAACTGGAGGACGAGGTACGACTGCGATTCGGCAGTTCGCTTCGACCAGTCATTGCGACGCCCGCGTCGATCAACGCGGCGATCGCGAAGTACTACGCGCCGGGCATGCGCGACGAAGCCGCCGCCAACACCAAGGCGAAGCAGAAAGGTGGCGCAAAGGGGGGCAAGGCCAAGACGGCTCCGAAGCCGGTCTCGAAAATGAACGAGGAAGAAAAGGCCCAGCACAAGCAGATCGGCATTCTGCTGATCTGCTGGACGTTCATCGGCCTCGCGATGCTCGACACGTTTGTCTTTGGAGTGTACGTATGGCCGGGGACGTTCTTTGCGAACATTCCGATCACCGCCATCGTGCTGGGACCACCGATTGCCTTCGGGGTTTATAAGTCGTACTTCAAGTAGCGCGCGAGGAGTCAGGGATCAGCCGTCAGGAATCAGTAAGCAGCCAGCGGCGAGCCGCCAGCAGCCAGCCAGGAAGTGCTAGTCGGAAGGGTGATTCCCGTCGGCTGACACCAGCAATTCCTGGCTGCTGATTTCCGCTGGCCGCTCGCTGCTGGCGGCTGGTTGCCCAACGCTGATGCCTGATCCCTGACCGCTCCTTTAAGAATGCTCGCCATGTTCGGGCTGCTTGCCGAAGCGGGGCAATTCCATCCGGTCGACCAGATGTACCTGGAACTGGCCGTGCCGTTCCTGGTCGTGGGGATGTTCTTCTGGTTTCTCGCGTTGGTTTATTCGGCATTCTGGGTCTGGATGCTGGTCCATTGCTTCCGCACGGAACCGGATCGCTTCTTCTGGATCTGGCTGATGGTGGTGATTCCATTTCCGGGGGCGCTCATCTACGGCATTGTCCGCTATCTGCCGGAAGCCAATCTCAAGCCGCCCGAGTTCATGCGGCGCTGGACACGTGGAAAAGAATTGCAGCGACTGGAGTCGGCTGCCCAACAGATCGGCAATCCCCATCAGTTCGTGCAGTGGGGCGAAGCCCTGAACGACGTGGGCCGAGTCGCCGAGGCTGAAGGCGCCTTTCAACAGGCGGTCGACCGAGACCCTCGCAATTGCCAGGCACTCTGGGGGCTCGCGCAAACTCAGTTCGCCCGCAAACTGTATGATCCGGCTTTGCATGCGGTGGACCGGGTGCTGGAAATCGATCCGCAATATAAATTCGGCGATGCCTCGTTCCTCAAGGGCCGGTGCCTGATGGAACTTGGCCGCGAGGACGAGGCGCGCGAGCATCTGGCAGCCCATGTCCGTCGGTGGCGGCACCCGGAAGCCCTCTATCGGCTGGCGGTCTTGCAGCAGAAGTCAGGCGATGTCGCGACGGCACGACAGACCCTGGTCGCCATGTTGCAGGATCTCGCCACGAGCCCCGCCGCCATCGCCCGCAAGTTCGGCCGCTGGAAAAGCCGGGCGAAGAAAATGCTGCGGGGGCTCCCGAAGGCGTAGCCACGGCGAACCGAGTCTCGCTATCCGCCAACCCGGTTCCTTGCATCACATCGTTCTGATGGCGATGCTGCATAACTCGCCCGGACTGCGCCCGCCTTGAACCCGGAGACTCCCATGCTTTCTCGCCGTCGGTTCTGTCAGCTCGCGGGTTCGGTCGCGTTGGCTCCGATGTGGTTACGGGCGGCCCAGACTGCCCCGCAGCCGCGGCTGGCGATTGTGTGCACGCACTGGATCATGCAGTCGCACGCGCAACATATGGGAGACCGGTTCCTGGTGGGTTATCCCACGCAGGGGGCGTGGCATCAGCCGCCCTTCGACGTGGTGTCGCTGTATGTCGACCAGAAGCCCGAGGGTGACCAGTCCGCGCAGCGTGCGAATGAGTTTGGCTTCAAAGTCTACCCCACGATTGCCGAGGCCCTGTGCCAGGGTGGAGACAAGCTCGCGGTCGACGCAGTCCTCATCATTGGCGAACATGGCGACTATCCGCTTAGCGACATCGGTCAGAAGAAGTATCCGCGTTACGAGTTCTTCAAAGCGGTAACCGACGTCTTTCGTCAGTCGGGCAGGGCGGTGCCGGTCTTCAATGACAAGCATCTGTCGTGGAACTATGACTGGGCGAAAGAGATGGTCGCCCTGTCGAAGGAGTTGAACTTCGGATTCGCGGCCGGTTCGTCGCTGCCAGCCACGTGGCGGATGCCCGCGATCGACTACCCGTGGCAGGCGCCGCTGGATGAAGCGATGATCGTGGCGTTCGGGCCGGTCGATATCTACGACTTTCATGCCTTGGAAACGCTGCAATGCATGACCGAGCGCCGCAAGGGTGGGGAGACCGGCGTCGCCTGGGTGGAAGCTACCCGTGGGAAGCCGGTCTTCAAAGGACTCACCGAGAGTTCCTGGGAAGCGGGCGGCTGGAATCCCAAGCTGTTGGAGGCTTGCCTGTCGCGTTCGCAGACGCTGGCACAGGCGCGAAAAGGGTTCGGCCACCGGTATCCGACGAACGATGAAATCGCCAGCCTGACGACCGACCCGATCTGCTATCGCATTCAGTATCGCGACGGCAGCAAGGCGACCATGCTGCTCATGAATGGCCTTGTCGAGGACTTCACGTTCGCGGCGACGATGGCGGGCGAGCCGAAGCCCATTTCGACGATGTTCCATCTCCCGCCGCGGACGAATGTCGTCTACTCAGCCGCCCTCATGGAGCAGGCCGAGCAGTTGTTTCTGACGGGCAAGGCCGTCGCACCCATCGAACGGACGCTGTTGACGAGCGGACTGGTGACGGCTTGCATGACGAGCCTCGCGCGGGATTCGCGACGACTTGAAACGCCGTGGCTCGATGTGGCCTATCAGCGAACGGAACCCTCCACGTTTTGGCGAAATTGATTATCTCCGACGGATCGACCATGTCTCGAGCAGCCTCGCGTTCTCTGCAAATTGCCGCCGCGATCGACCATTTGAAACTGGCTGATCCCGTCCTGGGACGCCATATCGAACGGGTGGGGCCGTTTACGCTCAAGCAGCATCGCAATCGGTACGAGATGCTGGTGCGATCGATCATCTCGCAGCAGATTTCGACGAAGGCGGCGCGCTCGGTCCGTCTGCGGTTGCAAGCGGCCACTCCCAGCGGCCGCATCACGCCGGAAGACCTCGCCGCGATGTCCGAAGAGTCGCTACGAGCGGTCGGCTTGTCGGGACAGAAGACGCGATATCTGATGGGTCTGACCGAAGCGGTGCTCAACGGAACCGTCCGGCTCGATCGCATCGGCCGTCTTTCCGACGAGGATGTGATCGCGCACCTGATCCAGGTGAAGGGGATCGGTGTCTGGACGGCCCAGATGTTTCTAATGTTCGCGTTGGGACGGCTCGATGTCTTTCCGCATGGCGACCTGGGCCTGCGCTCGTCGATCGGTCAGTTGTACGGCTTTCCGGAAATGCCCGATCCCGCGACGTGCCAGAAAATCGCCGCGCCGTGGCGGCCCTATGCGACCGTGGCCTCGTGGTACGTCTGGCGTTTGAGCGACCTCAAGAACGATCCGACGGCCGATGCGAGTGTTTATCCGGTGTAGCGGTTTGTCGGAGTGCGAGGCAGCGCTCCCCTGCGGGTCGCGGCTAACTCCGTGGTCGACCGAGTCAGGTGTTGTCATCCGGTTGACGGTTCTTCCCCGGTACCCACAAGACATCGCCGCGGCCCCAGTCGTTGGCGGCTCGGGCTAGAACAAACAGCAGGTCGGACAGGCGGTTGAGATAGATGACCGCCTGCTCGTTGACGGGGGAGACTTCAGCGAGCGCGCAAACCGCGAGTTCGACGCGTCGGCAGACCGTGCGGGCCAGGTGCAGATGCGAGGCCTGCGGGGTTCCGCCCGGCAGAATGAAGCTCTCCAGCGGCGAGAGGCGTTCGGTACAGTCGTCGATCCACTTTTCGAGGCGCGCGACCTGGTCGGGAATAATGCGCAGCGCGGTCGATTCGGTTGGTTCGCCTTCTCCGACCGACTGGGGAATGCACAGGTCGGCACCCACATCGAACAGGTCGTTCTGAATGTGGCGAATCATGCGGGCCATCGGGTCGGGCAGGCCACTCGTCAGGACCATTCCGAGGACGGCATTCAGTTCGTCGACGCCCCCATACGCGGCGATCCGCGGATGGGTCTTGGGAACCCGTTCGCCCGTTCCGAGCGACGTGTTTCCCTGGTCGCCGCTACGGGTGTAAATGCGATTCAGATAGACCATGCCGGACGCTTTCCGAAAACAGGACCGCCTCGGGAGCTGCCACCCGAGGCGATGTCGAGAAATCTCTGGCTTTCTGCCTTCCGCTTCCGAGCCACCATTAACCCTTCGGCGGCCTGGGGACGCGGATCAGCTTGAGAAACTCGTCGTCCGCCTGGAGCGACTTGAGATCGGGATCCTTCCGCATCCAGTCGACGTCATCGAAGCCGTTTCGCATCGAGGCTTCCAGATCGCGGAGCGCCAGCTTGCGAAGTTCCTGCTTCCGTTTCTCCTGCTCGGTTGCATTGGGACGGGCTTGCAGGTTCTCGAGCGCGCGTCCGTAGACGCAGGCGGAGTTGTAGAGGTACAGGGCGTCATCGGCGAAATCCGTTCGCCGCTTGGCAATGAGAGCGAGCCCTTCTTCTTCGCGGCCGGTCATGACCCAGACGAGGGCCAGCCCGGTGATCCCCATCGTGCTGTCCGGATCGAGCCGCACTGCCGCTTCGAAGTCTTTGCCCGCGTCCGGGAAGCGGTTCTGCCGCAGTCGCACGTTACCCCGGCCGGACCATCCCTGCGGAAGTTCGGGGTCGAGTTCAACGGCGAAGGTGAACAGCGTTTCGGCTTCTGCCCAATCTTCCGAGTCGGCGTGTTCCTGTGCCTGGTAGACATATTGAAAGGCGGGAGACCGCGCGCGCACCTGGTTGAGCGCGTCGCGACCCATTCGTCGCACCGTGTTGTCTTTGGATGCTTGCAACTCCTTGAGCGTCTCGATCGCGAGGGGCTCGGAGAATGACGCGAGGGCGTTGCAAAGAACCGAAAGGGCATAGTCGCCGCGTCCACGGCTCTTTCCCAGATGATGCTTCAGCCCGTCGACAATTCGCTCGCAGGCGGCGCTCGAACCGTTCTGCACCAGGAGTTGTGAACCCGACGACAGCAGGCTGGCGTCGTTGGTTCGCAACACGCTTCCGGCAAGCTTGAGCAGTTCGGGGTGCCGCAACGACTTTAATGCATGCAGTGCCGCCGCTTTTTCATGGGGCTGGAACTTGTCGAATTGCGAGACCAGCCGATCGCCCGTCGCGGTTTCGCCAACCGCGCCCAGCGCGGCGATGACGGCGGAACGGTCGCGACCCGCGTCCAGATGTTTCAGAAGCGCGGGCAAGGTTCGCGGATCGCGCGTTCGCTGGATCAGTTCCTGCATGGTGTTATCGGGCGGCCCATTCTCCAGACGCCGTAACAGTTCCGTCAGCGCGATCGCTTCGCTGCGGGCATCGGTGCGCCGGGCCAGAATCTGAAAGGTATAGTCCCGCACGACTGTTTGATCGGCGGAGAGCCCCCGTTCCAGCAAATCGACGACCTGCTCGTGTCCCAGGGTGACCACTCCTTTGAGGGCGTCGAGATTCCAGCGACCTTGCTCGTCGTGAGCGGCCGCGAACAGTTCGGAAGACCATTCGGGCCGGGGCGATTCCGCAAGCACACGCAGGATTCGCTGACGGCGTTCCCGGTCGGTCTGGCGGAGGAACTGCCGCAACCGTTCCTGATGTGCGACATACCGCGACGTCGCCAGGCCCCGCGTCGCCGCCGCCCCAAATTCCCCCTTGTCGTCTCGCACGAACCCGAGAAGTGCCTGGCTCGACTCCTCCGAGGGAAACTCCGCCAGGGCGGCAATGGCGGCCAGGCGAATTTGGGTCTCGGGATCGCGCGAGGCGGCCAGAATGACCGGTTCGATCGACACATCGAGCCGGGGAGCGCCAAACCGAATCGCGGCCGAACGCACGGCCGGATGGGGATCGTTCAAAGCGGCCGCGATCTCCGACTTCGACAATACGGGAAAGAGGGTCTTCGTCGCAGCCGCCAGCGCCTCACCCAGCGAGGGATAGGTGTTCGGGTCGCGACTTTCCTCGTCGCCATGCGTCGAAGCCGGCATCTTGACCAGCTTCAGTTCGTCGAACGTGATCGGCAGCAGGGGAAACGCCTGCGTCTCGCCCTCCTCGGTCGCTTCCCTTTGAGCCGCCAGTTCCAGCCAGGCCTTCAGTCGCGGTTCGGGGGCTTCGGCTGTCTTGTCCCATTGCAGAACCAGCCGGGTCGCTTTCTTTTCAACCAGTTCGGCGATCGTGTCCGAGAGCGGCTGGGCGTTGACGGAATTCAATTGTCCGCGAATGGTCAAGACACCAACGGCATTTCTCGGACCCAGGATCCTGGTGTCGAGGTCCAGCCGAGCCTCTTCGATTTTTCGCAAGTCGAGTCGGATCATTTCGCCGGCGAGTTTGACCGACACACGCAGTTCGGGAATCACGGCCGTGTCGGGAATCTGCTCGGCGATGATCCAGGCCGAATCAGCGTTTCGGGGGGGGACCGTCAATGTCTCGAGGCGTTTAACCTCCGACAGCGAGACCATCCCGGTTCCCTGCGGAATCGGTTGCAGGAGAACATCAGACGAGGGTCTGGCAAAGGGAGTCCCGTTTCCCCCGACCGTTAGGGCGACATCGTCTTCGCGAAGCGTGATAGGAGTATCCGAGGGATTCATGACGGTCAATTCGACCGCCAGAAACCGTTTGGGTGGATCGGCGCTGAATTGAATACCCCAGTGAGTGGAACGAGGAACGACGAAGGGCGCCTTCTCAGCCGGCGGTCCCTCAATGGCCTTCGCGCCGTCTTTCACGCGCGTAAGCCGCGCGCGAAGCTGGTCCCACTCGGCCGTCGCCTTGAGAAGCGGGTTGTCGGCTGCCAGCTTTTTCGAGTCGTCATCCGCATGGAGAACGACCGAGCCCACCGCGAGGTGGCAGGCCGATAGCAGCAAGAGCAATCCGATCCGCAGCACGCGAGATACCCGTCCCGGTCGAAGATCTCCCCACCGGTCGTCCGGACGCCATGTTCCGGAGGTTGCGGCCGGTGGAGTTTCGAGCGGTTCAGTCTACCCTGCGCATTCGCCGTTGTCGGCGCGCGAATGACCTCGCGCGCTGGACCGGAGACAAACGGCAATTCTTCCGAGTTTCTCGGGACGCATTTTCGTTCCGGCGGAACTCGCCGATCTCACGTCCAAAAGCGGACGTTCTCTGTCGACGGCGGCGTCGCCGAAAATTCGGGGTCGAGCGACGGGGGATCGCCCCGGTTCATTCGGTGCAGGCGGTGCGGCTTCAGGTCGTACCAGAAACTCGCGCAGCCGGACAGCGAGCCGACAAGTACGAGTAACCCTAGCAGTGTCAGGAATTTCGGGCGACTCATCAGGTAACCCCATGCCGCCATTCCGGCGGCCAGTTGCATTGGTGTCGAACACTCCGCACAGCGATCCGTGCCATCCGGAACGTCCCCACGACGTTCGTCCGGCAGACTCACCACAGCACCAGCGAGAATGGAAAGGAGATGTCCTCGCATGTGCTGAATCTCTTTGCGGGTGTCAATACGAATTCCCATTGGTCGGAGGGTGAGCGTTTGGCACCCGCCGGCCGGATTTGCAACGCATCGGTTGTCTCGAGTTGCTCTTTTCGGTTCGTCGCCGGACCGATAAAAGACGCGTCGAGAATCCGCCCGGGAAGGGGCTGGCTGAAACGTCTTGTCGCGAGAGGATGAGCGATGCGGACCATCGTGGTCATGAATCAGAAGGGTGGAGTCGGCAAGACGACGACGAGCGTCAACCTCGCCGCGGGATTGGCGCGACAGGGACGTAGCGTCCTCTTGATCGATCTCGATCCGCAGGGACATTCGACGCTCCATCTGGGCGTCGAAGCGATGGGGCATGTGCCGACAATTTACGACGTCTTCGCCGGGCGGAAGACGCTCGCCGAGGTGCGCCAATTGGCCGTCGACAAATTGTGGGTCGCGCCGGCCAGCCTCGATCTGGCGGCGACCGAACTGGAACTGGTCGACGCCGCCGACCGCGAAGTCGTTCTGCGTCAGTCGATCGAGGCATTCACGGCCAGCCAGCAGATTGACTACATCCTGATGGACTGCCCGCCGTCGCTGGGGGTCTTGACCATCAACGCGTTGACGGCCGCGAAGGAAGTCTTCATCCCGCTCCAGCCCCATTTTCTGGCGCTCCAGGGATTGTCAAAGCTGTTCGAGACGACAGCGCTCGTGAAGCGACGGCTGAACCGTGATCTGCGGGTGACAGGCATCTTGTTGTGCCTGTACGAAACGGGAACCCGCCTCGCCGCCGACATTACCGATGACCTGCTGCACTTCCTGGAAATGAGCGACGCGCACGCCCCCTGGAAGCAGGCGAAGTTGTTCGAAAGCCGCATCCGCCGGAACATCAAACTCGCGGAAGCCCCGAGCTTCGGGCAGTCGATTTTCGACTATGCGATCAAGAGTTCCGGCGCTGTTGATTATGCCGCGCTGGTTGAAGAAGTGATCGCCGCCGAGATGGGTGGACAGGCCTCCGCAACCGTTCCGCAGGCAGCGTAATCGCCTGCTGAGGTCGGATCAGATAACCCGACGCGTCAGCGAGGGCGAGAAAAGTACGCCTCGCTGACGCGTCGGGTTACAAAAATGGTCCGGCCTTGCAGCAATGGGCGAACGACTTTACCGGCGCCAGGCGTTGTAGCCCGCGCTGCCGCGACCGGTCTGCTCGCCGGGCCAGGTTGCCGATCGCAGCGGCATCGTGTGTTCGTGCCGGTCGTATCCGCTGAAGAACTGTAACTGGTCGGCCGAGGTCCATTCGCCGAATTCCGGTTCGGGGAACAGGGGGATTCCCAGACTCCATTTCAGGCCCTGCACGATCAGCAGCGAGGCGATCAGCAGGACCACCAGCAGTACCGCGACCACGGGCAGGAGCGGGCCCAGCGAAAACAAGGGCTGCATGGCCGGCCAGACATTGCGCCAGTCGAATAACAGCACCAAGGCGGCTAGGCTGAGGTACGGCCCGTAGGGGATCTCCTGTTCCTGCCGCGATTGCGGTCGAACGACCAGGCGGTAGAGAAACAGTCCTGCCACCACCAGCAGCGCGAAGACGGGGGCCAGGAAGAAGACCAGGATTGCTGCCTGCCAGCCCATGAAGCTGCCGATCATCGCCAGCAGGATGACGTCGCCGAATCCCATGGCTTCGCGGCGGAGAATCCACTGCCCGACGGCTCGCACCAGCCAGACCGCGCCGCCACCGACCAGAAACCCGGCCACGCTGACCGACAGGCCGTGCAGGCGGGGATACTGGTCGATCCATGCCGGAACCGGCGGACCGTGTGCAAGCCGCGCGAGCGATTCGGGGAGGACAAACTGCAAGATTTCTTGCAGTGCAGGCATCGTCGCCCAGACCGGGGTCAGTTCGAGCCGTCCGACGATGAGCGGCCCGAGAAAGCCGATGAACATGGCGGGAACGGTGACGCCGTCCGGGATGATCTTCAAATCGAAGTCGATGAATGTCGCGACGAGCAAGGCTTCGACGAGGAAGAAGTAGTACAGGTACTGGGCATGCAGCAGCCAGACCTGCTGCGAATGGCTGAGCGTGACGCGCGCGAGCGGCCCGGTTGCCGTCCACAAACAACTGTCGGCGGCCGTCGACTGGTAGCCGCTGGGAACGATGGCCCAATACAACCCGGCGACCAGCAGACCATTGAGGAGTTCGATCGCCGGATAGCGAATCGAGACGGGATTCCGGCAGGACCGGCAGCGGCCGCCAATCAGCATCCAGCCAAGAATGGGGATGTTGTCGCGCGGTCGAATTCGCCGCGCGCAATGCGGACACGTTGACGGGGGAAAGGTCAACGCTCGTAAGGCCCCGATGACCGTTTCATGCCGCGGAATGCGATAGATGCAGACGTTGAGAAAGCTCCCCACCACCGCGCCGAGGCAGAAGAGGTACGCCAGCATCACTCCCAGGGGAATTTCCCAAAGCGTCATGGAGCGGTCGACCTCGGCAAATGGGCGACAATCTGGTCAGCAATTTCCGCGACGGAACGCCCCTCGGTCGACACGGTCAGATGCGCGGTCTCGCGATACAACGGTTCGCGCACGTTCAGCAACGCGCGAATCTCTTCGATGCCGCCGGCAGCCGTCAAGTTGGGGCGCCGCGCCGCCGTCGTTGCATCGCCCGCGATGCGATCGGCAATGGTTGCGACATCCGCCATCAGCCACACCACGAAACCGGCAGTCCGAAAGTCTTCGCGCGTTTGCGGGTTAAGAATGGCTCCGCCTCCGGCGCTCAAGACCAGGGGTTCGCGCTCGAGGAGTTCAACCAGGTAAGCCCGTTCCATTGCGCGAAACGTCGGCTCGCCATCGGTTGCGAAAATGTCCTTGATGGTGCGTCCAGCTCGCGATTCCAGAAACTCGTCCGCATCAATCCAGGGTACGTGTAAACGCTCGGCGAGCGCCGCCCCGATGGTCGACTTTCCACAACCTCGATAGCCGATCAAGATCACGCGCATGCCGGCTCCTTCGCCGCGGCGCGCGTCAACCGGTCGTTCAACGCCCGGCCGAGCCCATGTTCGGGAAATCGCCGGGCGACAATGCCGGTGACCGTCGATTCATCGAGTTGATGGAGCGCGGGAAAGAACCTGGCGGCGGCGGCAGTCAGGTCGTCGTCGGCGGGCAACGAAACGAGCGAACCAAAGCCCGTCGGGACTTCGCCATATGCCAGGCAACCGAGTTCGCCCCGTTCGGCCAGCGGCGGCCAGTCTTCGACCAGCCGTAGCGAATGACTGGGGGCGTAATGTCGCAGCAGCATCCCAGGTGCCATCGGCCGGTCGTCGTCGGAATTGGTTGTGGGAGTGTCGACCGGACCAATAACGGCTTCGATGGCCTCCAGCGGCAATCCCCCCGGGCGCAGCAAGGTCGCCCGGTTGTCGGCGTCGATGTGAATGATGGTCGACTCAACCCCGACGCGGCAGGGGCCGCCATCCAGAATCAGATCGACACGATCGCCCAGCCCGCGTTCCACATGCTCAGCCGTTGTCGGACTCAGACCCCCGAAGGGGTTGGCACTCGGCGCGGCCAGGCACAGTCCCGATTCGCGAAGAACGAGCTGCGCCAGGGGATGATCGGGGACTCGAACCGCCACCGTATCGAGTCCGGACGTTACAAGGTCCGGTACCTCCGACTGACGTGGCAGAACGAGTGTGAGCGGTCCCGGCCAGAAACGGTCCGCGAGTTTTTGGGCAGCCTCCGGAACATCGCGCGCGACGCGGCGAAGCTCTGCCGACGTGGCCAAGTGTACGATGAGCGGATCGAATTCCGGTCGATTCTTCGCCGCGAAAATGCGGGCCACCGTCATCGGTCGGAAGGCGTCACCAGCCAGACCGTAAACGGTCTCCGTAGGCAGGCCGACAAGCCCCCCTTGCCGCAGAACGGCAACGGCACTGGAGACACTGTCGGTGACGCGGGGGCTCATGACGGCAATTGACTTCGGGAAGTTGTCTCAAAAACGACACATTAACCCGAAACGTCAGCGAGGGCGGAGCGCGAGATCATCCCTCGCTGACGCTTCGGGTTACTAATTAAATACGTCTAAGTGGGAACTGGCGTTGATGTCAGAATCTGTCGGATCGCCGCCTGGGCCCGATCGCGCTGTCCTTCGTGCAGCACTCCCTTCGCGACGATTCGGTGCGCGAGAACGGGGACAGCCAGCCGCTTGATGTCGTCGGGAATCGCGAAGCTGCGGCCTTCGATGAGGGCCAGGCTCTGCACGGCCCGATACAGCGTAATGGCACCGCGCGTACTTACGCCGAGTTGCAGTTGCTCATCGCGCCGTGTCGCTTCGATCAGGTCGAGCATGTAGTCGTTCAAAGACTCATCCACTCGGACATTCCGCGCGGCGTGCTGCAGAGCTTTGAGTTCCTCAAGGGAGAGGACTGGTTTGAGTTTATCGACCGGTTCGCCATCACGATGATTGGCGAGCACCTGTCGCTCGACCTCGCGGGCGGGATACCCGATTTCGATGCACAGCATGAACCGGTCGAGTTGGTTCTCCGGCAGGGGATAGGTTCCCTCGAACTCGTGGGGATTCTGCGTGGCCAGCACGAAGAACGGCTGATCGAGCGGATACGTCGTTCCTTCGATCGAGACCTGATTCTCGCTCATCGCTTCGAGCAGCGCGCTTTGCGTGCGGGGGGTCGTGCGATTGATTTCGTCGGCGAGCAGCACGTTCGTGAAGATGGGGCCGGGGCGGAACTCGAACTCGCCCAGGTTCGGCAGGTAAACGCTCGAGCCGAGAATATCGCTGGGGAGCATGTCGGGAGTGAACTGCAACCGCTTGAAACCGCAGTCGAGGCTGCGGGCGATCGCCTTGGCGAGCGACGTTTTTCCGACCCCCGGTGAATCCTCGATCAGCAAGTGGCCTTCGGCGAGCAAAGCAACCAATGCGAGGCGAATGGGATCGTGCTTTCCCAGAATGGCCGATTCGATGTTCTGCTCGAGGCGGCGAATTTGATCCGAATGTTCACTCACGCTGGCCGCTTTCGGAGGTAGATACCCTGGGGAGGTCTCGCGAATAAGGAGGTCGGCGCGCACGAACCCCTGCATCCCGACGAGTTTGCGGTGATCTCCCAGCAGTATACGGCAAGCCGGGGCCCTGCGGTATCCCGCGAGAACCGTCGAAACGACCGACCACCCTCTCGCTCCGGAGTCCGTCGGAACGGTCAACGGGATTGTGACTTTCGCTCCAACGGGGGAGTTCTTGTCTGAATCTCGGCAAATTCCACCGGGAATCCTGCTGGATTGTGACGGTAAATATTGAATAGAATTGATGAGTTCGAATGCCCGCCCCGAATAGTCCGTATCCCGCCCCTAATCTTCTTCTCGACACTTGCCGTCATGCGCATCTCGATTCGCTGTCCGGAATGCCAGGCTCGCTTTTCGGTTGGGGCCGATAAAGCCGGGAAAAAGCTGCGCTGCGGCCGTGAATCGTGCCAGGCCGTTTTTCTGGTTCCTGAACTGGATGAGTTCGAATCTCGCGAGAAGCCGCTTCCCCGGTCCGCGGCCCGACGCCCGTCTCATTCCCCTCGAAGGTCCGGCTCTTCGCGACGGTCGAAGTCCGTCCAACCAGCGGGAAAGACTCCGGTCGTGTTGGGAGTCTCGGCGATCGGGCTGGTCTTCCTGATGGTGGTCGGCTTTTTTTGGCTGGGGCCGGGCAATGATCCTGCCGTCGCTGTCCTGGATGCGGCGCCTCTGGGCGCCGCCGAACCTTCGCGCCCGAACCTGCTCGAGACGACGGGCGCGACGTTCGTGCAGAAGTTCTGTGCCGATTGCCACTCGGGCGATGAGCCCGAAGCCGGCATCAGCGTTGCTGAGTTGATCGAATTTCACGATCTCGCCCGTGATCGCAAAGGCTGGACGAAGGCGCTGGAGGTCGTGGACTCGAACTACATGCCCCCGCCCGAAGGCGAACAGCCTTCCATGGAGGAGCGGCTGGCTTTTATCTCGGCGATCGAAAGCGAGATGGACCGGATTGATTGCGCGAAGGGCCCCGACCCCGGTCGCGTGACCGTTCGCCGCCTGAACCGTGCCGAATACAACAACACCGTTCGCGATCTCTTGGGCGTCAAAGTTCGGCCAGCCGACGACTTTCCGTCTGACGACGTGGGTTACGGCTTCGACAACATTGGCGACGTTCTCTCGCTCCCGCCGCTGCTCCTGGAAAAATATCTCGCCGCGGCCGAGCAGGTCGCCGCCGCGTCGATCGTCGTGATCGATCCCGACAAGCCGACGGAAAAATCGTTCGGCGATGGGGAACTCATCAAGAGCCCGGTAGTGCATGCCTCGGGAAGCGGCTGGGTGCTGGTTTCGAATGGCGAACTCGGCGTGGAGTTCACTCCGCCGATTCCGGGCGAGTATGAACTTGTCGTCGATGCCTGGGGTCAGCGGGCCGGTGACGAATTGCCGAAGATGGCGATTCGGCAGAGTGGCAACACGCTCGAAAGTCTTGAAGTCGATGCAACACGGAACAAGTCGAAGGTTTATCGGCGCAAGGTGCAACTCACCTCGGGCCCGCAGAAACTCGCGATCGCGTTCCTCAACGATTATTACGACGAGAAGAAAAAAGCAGATCGCAATCTTTATGTGGAGTCGCTCTCGATCCGAGGGCCGCTGACATTCAACGAGTCCGATCTGCCGGAACACCACCGGCAGTTGGTGGCACACGTTCCCGGCGATTCGCTCAGCCCGGCGGATGCGATCGCGCGGAATCTGGAAGGCGTGGCGTCAAAGGCGTTCCGTCGGCCTCTTCGCAAAGATGAGCTGCGCCCGATCGTGGAGTTGGGGGCGGCCGTGGCTGCCGAGACTGGCAACTTTAATGAGGGGATGCGAGCCGCCCTGACGGCGGTGCTGGTTTCGCCTCACTTTCTGTTTCGCTGGGAACTCGACTCACGTCCGGACGATCCCGCTGCGACCCGACTGCTCACACCGCACGAACTGGCCTCGCGGCTGTCGTATTTCCTGTGGAGCAGCCTGCCGGATGACGAATTGCGGCAACTGGCCGACTCGGGCGAACTGGTCAACGACAGCGTCCTGGATGCCCAGATCCATCGAATGCTGAAAGATCCCAAGGCGATCGCGATTGTCGACGGCTTCGCCGAGCAGTGGCTGCAAATGCGCATCCTGAACGAAGTCACGCCCGATCCCGAAAAATTTCCCGGTTTCACCGATGACCTGCGGCGCGACATGTTCGAGGAGACGCGGCTATTCTTCGCATCCATCATTCGCGAAGACGGCAGCCTGCTCGAATTGCTCAACGGTCGCTATACGTTCCTGAATGAACGCCTGGCGAAGCACTACGGGATTGCCGGCGTGTCGGGCAACGCGTTTCAGAAGGTGTCGCTGGACGGAACCGATCGCGTGGGTGTGCTGACCCATGGCAGCATTCTCACGATGACCTCGAACCCCAATCGCACGAGCCCGGTGAAACGTGGCAAATGGGTCATGGAAGTGCTGCTCGATCAGCCTCCGCCGCCAGCTCCGCCCAACGTCCCCGAATTGGCCGAAGTGGCCAAGGCGAAACCGGATGCGACGCTGCGTGAGCAGCTCGAGATTCACCGCGCCGACCCGTCCTGTGCCAGTTGCCATCGGACGATGGATGAACTGGGCTTCGGAATGGAGAGCTTCGACGCGATTGGCCGTTTCCGCGAGAAGGATGAAGGCGGGCGACCGCTCGATACCAGCGGGCTTCTTCCGGGGGGCGATCACTTCACCGGTTCCCGGGAACTGTCGGCGACCCTCGAGAAGCGGACCGATCGCTTCGCGATGGCATTGTCCGAGAAGATGTTGACATACGCGCTGGGGCGCGGTTCCGAGTACTATGACCGCTGCACGCTCAAGAAAGTTCTGCTGCGACTGTCGGCGAACGATTACCGCTTTTCGGTACTGGTGTCCGAAATCGTCAAAAGCGAACCATTCCGTCTGAAACGAGGAGAGGGATAAGCCATGCGATCATTCACGGCCTTGCCGAGACGGACGTTCCTCAAGGGGGCTGGCGTGGCCATGGGGCTTCCGTTCCTGGAAGCGATGACGCCTCGCCGCGCGATCGCCGAGACCGGCGCGCCCGCCCCGGTGCGCATGGCCTACATTTTCTTTCCCAACGGCGTGATTCTGCCTGACTGGAATCCGGTTGGCGAAGGCCGCGACTTCAAACTTCCCAAGTCACTCGCCGCGCTCGAAGGCATGCGCGAACAGATTCTGTTTTTGTCCGGGCTCGCCCAGGACAATGCCCGCGCGAAGGGAGACGGTCCGGGCGACCACGCGCGATCGGCGGCCGCGTTCCTGACGGGATCCCATCCGTTCAAAACGGCGGGAGCCGATATTCGGAACGGCATCTCGGTCGACCAGTTGGCCGCCGAACACGTCGGACATCTGACGCGTCTTCCGTCGCTGGAAATCGGCATCGAAGGGGGCCGCAACGCGGGCCAGTGCGATTCGGGTTACAGTTGCGCCTACTCCAATAACATTTCGTGGAAGTCGGCCACCACCCCGATGGCGAAGGAGATTCAGCCCAAACTCGTCTTTGAACGGCTCTTTGGCGGCGGCAAGGGCGATATCGAAGCACGCCGGAAGCGAGACGCCCTGCGGCTGTCGATTCTCGACCTGGTTGCTCAGGATGCCCAGAAGCTTCAGTCGCAACTCGGCAAGACCGACCGTCGCAAACTGGATGAATACTTCACCAGCGTTCGCGAACTGGAACAGCGTCTGGAACGCACGCGCGATCAGGATGCGAAAATTCCGGTTCCCGATATCGATCTGCCGCCGGGGGTTCCCAAGGATCAGGACGAGCACATGACGCAGATGTACGACCTGCTCGCGCTCGCCTTCCAGACCGATACCACTCGGGTCGCGTCGTTCATGCTGGCGAACGAAGGGAGCAATCGCAGCTATCCGCAAGTGGGGGTGAACGACGGCTGGCACCATCTGTCGCATCACCAGGACAAGGCGGACTGGATCTCCCAGTTGCAGAAGATCGACGAGTACCTTGTCGGTCACTTCGCCCGCTTCCTGAAGAAGCTCGACAGCATCAAGGAAGGCGAATCAACGCTGCTCAAGAATTCGATGATCGTCTACGGCAGCGCGATCGCGGACGGCAATCGCCACTCGCACCATGACCTGCCGATTCTCCTGGCCGGTGGCGGCGGCGGGACGCTCCAGGGCGGTCGACACCTGAAGTACGGCGAGAACACGCCGCTCAACAACCTGTATCTGTCGCTGCTCGAGCGAATCGGCGCTCCGACCACCGCGTTCGGCGACAGCACGGGACTGTTGACCAACCTCAACGGCTGATCGGTTTCGGCCAGCGTATCCGAAAATGAAACAGGCGTCTCGGTTCCCTGTCGGTGAACCGAGACGCCTGTTCGTTTATTGCACTGGCGATCTCAGACGTGAAGACTGCCGATCAACTATCGCGACGATCGCCGTCGGATGAACGAGGTGATCGACAGCAGAATCAAGAGTCCCACGGCGAGCGAGAAGGCGATCACGGTCTGGCGGGGAATGCTCTTCCCGTGGGAAAAGCGGTCGAACCAGGTCGACTCGCCGGCGGCCGGAGTTGGCTGCGGCTCATCGAGCAGCAGGCCATCCGCCGAGACGGGAGTCCGGTCGACGATCACGCTGGGAGCGAACAGGACGGCGTCATCTTCCGACAACGGACTGCGTGCAAGTTCGAGCGGAGGCCGTTCGAACGCGAATCCGCCGGTGCTGGTCGTCGTATTCACGGTCCAGTCGCCGTCCCGAAATCCGGTCTGTTCGATCGTCTCGTCGGCAGCGGTATTTCCCGCTGTGGTCTTATCCGCGTCGGGCGTCGGCGCGACCGCGGTGCTGGGGCTGGCGGAAAGCTCTGCGGTAATGACTTCCTGACTGCCGGGACGGTTCACCGACTTCCATTCGAGTACGCGAATCGATGCTCCCTCGTTCGCCATGGCGACTGGCAAGGTCGCCTCTTCCATCGGCGACTCCGGCAACGGGGGAGCCGATTTGGGGCGTTTTGCCGGGGTAATCACCACGGAGGAGGTGTCCACCGGCTGTTGGGCCCACACGATCGGATCAGTCGGCAACGGCCGGACCGGGACAAACAGTTCATCCTCGGACAGTTCCTCGGCCTCGGGCAACTCGGGCAGTGACGCGAACCACTCGATGGATTCATCGACCGTCGCGGTTTCCTCGATCCTGGGAGCCTCGACAGGTTTCTTCGCGGTCGCCGACTGGTTCGCGACCACCGTGAAGCGAGAGGACTGGAAGAACGATGTTCCGGTGGCCGGACGAATCGCCGGGGCGCCGGGCTTGATTTCAACGACGTGTCGACTCGTGGCCGCTTCGACCGGTTTCCAGGCGGGAAGCGCTCCGTGCCGTTTCGCTTCGTTCGAGCCTGTCTGAGCTTTCGCGGGCGAGTCCGATGTCGCAGCCGGTTCCGATGCCGCCGATGCTTGTGCCACCGTGGGCGCTGGCGCGGGAACGGCGGGTGCTGGTGAAGGTGGAATGTCCTGCTCGTTGGCCGGGGCGGTGACAATGGAATTTGTCAGTTCAACGGGCGCTTCTTCTCCCGGTCCAGCGGGCTGCACGGGTGCGGCTGAAATCCGGGCCACCTGCGGTGCTCCGAAGGTGTTTTCATAGCGCGGGGCGGCGGGAAATGTCGGTTGCGGCGCGGGCATGGTCGCGTTTTGCTGGGCCGGAGGTTGTATCACCTGAATGACCGTGGACGCCGGGAGCGGCGCCATCGCGATGCCCGTCGGGACTTCCTTGCGACCGATCGATGCCAGCGCCTGCGCGATCGCATCGGGCTGGCAGTCGGGGTAGTCCTTCAAGCTGGGGGCTGCGGCGATCGACATGCGCTGGGCGCGCTGCGCGAGTGCTTCCGCAGCCGCCCATTGGCCGGCGCGGGCCTGTTGCTGTGACTGCGCCAGGAACGATCGGATTGACGTGGCAAAGCCATTTTCCGGCCGAGCCGACCGAATCGCCGTCGGCTTCTTCCACAGGCCAATGCCATCGTCCGCCTGGGCGGGCAGCGTGCCGAAGAAAACCGCGCCTCCGCACGCGGCGGCGGCGAGAGCCTTCCAGGCGCGGTCGGTGGTGCTGGTACGTTGATCGCGGAAGTGGTGCGACATGGGGCGTCCCTTCTGCCAAGGTCGCTAATGGAGCGATCGGTCGGTCGGGCGAGAGAAGCTGTGTCGACGCGCGAGCCGATCTATCGGTCGAATCGGTCACGCCGAACGTGCCGCTGCAATCGACTCGTCCGCATGCGACGGCTGAATCGATTCTCGGGCCACCCCGGCCACGACAATCGGGAGAATCGTTAAAGTTTGACGTCGCCAGCCCGGCTGAGAATGGTCTCGGCAGCACTTGCGAGGTCGATTTCGTTCTCGATCGGCACGGCGGTCGTTTCCGCGAGGTTGCGGAACCAGGTGAACTGCCGTTTCGCGAACTGCCGCGTTCGCAGTTCAATTTCAGCCATTAATCGTTCCACGACGAGCGTTGATCGGCGTTCAGCGGGTGGCAGATCTTCCCAGGCGTCCAGAACCTCCTTGTAGCCCAGTGCCTGGCGGGCCGTTGGACTCAGACCTCGCGGATCGGCGGACAGTCGTTCCACTTCGTCCAGGAGACCCTCGTTGAACATCTTCCGGACGCGCTGGTAGATTCGGGCATTCAGCCAGTTTCGATCGGGCTCGAGCCAAAAGACATTGGCAGGGCGATCGCTTTCGGGGCGCAGCGATTCCCGCTGCCAATCGGCCAGCGGACGGCCCGTCAGTTCGGCCACCTCGAGCGCGCGGATGATCCGCCGCTGGTCGTTGGGATGCAGCCGTGCCGCCGTCGTCGGATCGATACGCGTCAGTTCCTGGTGCAGCGCCGCCGCCCCTTCCTGCTTGGCGAACGATTCCCAGCGCTGGCGGATTTCCGGGTCTGCCGGCGGACCATCGAACAGGCCGCGCAAGAGACCGCGAAGGTAGAGTCCGGTTCCGCCGACGAACAAGGGAAGCCGACTTCGCTCAAGGATTTCCCGAACCGCAGCTTCCGCGGCGAGCAAATAGTCCTTCACCGTGAATTCATCCCAAGGGTGAACCACATCGAGCAAGTGATGCGGCACCTCAAGCCGTTCGGCGGGTGACGCTTTCGCGGTCCCGATGTCCATGCCCCGATAGACCGTCATCGAATCCATCGCGACGATCTCGGCCCCCAGCGAGCGGGCCAGTTGCAGGCTGACTTCGGTCTTCCCAACCGCGGTCGGACCAGCCAGAAACCAGCAGCGGCGAAGCAGTTCGGGAGGCAAGGCGAATCTCGGACAGATTTCAATCGCGGTCGACACGCATGGAGAAGACTAACGTAACGGTTCCGGGGGTCGGCCGAAATGCGTCGCGGTCGTCGAGAGTCGAGTGGTGGCACGCCCCTAGGGTCTTGCCGAGGGGCGTGCCACCCGACGCCGGTCACTCTTTTTTGGGTCGATCAAGAGCCGCGAAAAAGGTTTGATCCTTCTTTCGGCTGCCAGACCGCCTCGGCGGGGGACGGCAGCGACGAGGGTTAGCGGAGTAGAGTGCCCCCCGAACATTCATCCGAACATTCGTGGCACACGAGCGACAACGAGGCGGAGCCGGGGAACGAACGAAAACGATCGCCCGCGACCGGCGAAAGTTGCCGAATCGCGCGGACGAGGCGCGGTCCACCACTCGTCCCGACGTCGATTGCCGCGTTCCCGTCTTGTCTGGCGGGACGGGGTCTGCGACTGTTCGCGGACGTCCGGCCAGGGACATGGGGGCCAGGAATTCAGAGGTTGTCCGAGGTCTCGGCGGCGGTGCTGCGCCCATCCGTCGACGCGGCCTTATCGTGAACCGAATCCTCTGCTCGCCATGGCAAGCACGCTGTTTCGCACGCTGCACCGGTGGAAATGCACCAGCACTCATCACAAGCTGGCGCTCGACGCGCTGACGCTGCTGAAGAACCCTGGTGCCGAGGGCTGGCAAGCCGTCTTTCTGGCTCGCATCGAACCCTATCTGACGGGTTCCAAGGCACCGGACACTCAGTTCAAGGACTTTCGCAACCACGTTTATCACGTGAAGGAAAACGGCTGGGGGGGCGCGCCCGGCGCGGCGGTCAGTTGGTACGCGAAGACGGTGACGTCGCTGAAAGATCGCCGGTGGAACGAGGCCGTCTACCACGCGGGGGTGCTCAGCCATTATGTAACCGATATCGTGCAGCCCTTTCACACCGGGCAATCCGAAGCCGAAGGGGCCGTGCATCGCGCGGCGGAATGGAGTATTGCCTGCGGTTATTTTGAACTGCGGGATCTCCTGGTCGGCGAGTTGGGCGGCTTTCCCGAACTGCCGCGGCTGACCGGTCCCAACTGGCTGGTCGAATCCATGGAGCGCGCGGCAACGACCGCGTCGCCGCATTACGAACCGCTCATCGATCACTACAACCTCAGCATCGGAAAATCTCGTCCCGTGGATGGGATGGATGACGAATTTCGCCGCAGAATCGCCCTCCTGATCGGCTATGCGGCGGCTCTGTTCGCGCAGGTTCTGGATCGAGCGATTGAAGAAGCCGCCGTCGATCCGCCGCGACAGGGGACGGCCCTCCTGGGCCTGTTGGCCCAGGCGACGATCCCCTTGTTCGCGGTGACGCAGAGCCGTTTTCAGTCGAAAGAACGGGCGGTCGTCAAGAAGATCGCGAAGGAGTTCGAAGCGACCGGCAAAGTGGTTAAGAACCTGCCGCTCGACGAAAAGACCGTGCGGGCGGCCCATGCCGAGGACGTTCTCAAAACCACGCTCGAAGATCTCGACGCGCAACCCGCTCGGCCGCCGGGAACGAAATATGTCGATCCGCGACAAAACGCGGCGGATGACGAAAAGGCTCGGCCATCGCCTCCGGTGAAGAAGGAGACAGCCCCACCGAGTCGCCCCGCGAACGGGCCGCTGCTGTCGCGCGAGATGCCGATTGAGCGCGCGCCTTCGATCGGCCCCAAGACGGCTCGCCGTCTGGAAACCTTGCGATTGAAGACCGTTGGCGATCTCCTTGACGCCGATCCCGATGAGCTGGATGCCGCCCTCAAGAAGCAGGGCTTCAGCGGTGAAATGCTCTGGACGTGGCAGCTGCAGGCGAACTTGTGCTGCGACGTGGCGGGACTGTACGGACACGATGCCCAGTTGCTGGTGGCAGCAGGAATCAGCGAGGCGACGGAACTCGCGGCGGCCAATCCGGAGGAACTTCTCGGACGCGTGACGGGCATTTCCCGATCGACAGCCGGGAAGCAGATTCTTCGCGAGGGAAAACCGCCCGATCTCGCGGAGGTGACAGGCTGGATCGCGAATGCCCGGCAAGGATCGAACCGCCGCGCGGCGTGACGGTCGCCGGCCGTTTCAGCAAATGGTGGTCAAGTTTTGCCTCAAGCACCGAAAGTGTGCGGTACGGCGCCAGTGCTCCGTCAATGTTTCAGGTGCGTGCCACTGGCTTCGCCAGTGCGTTTTGTCATGGCTGAAAACTTAAGGCACACTGGCGGAGCCAGTGGCACACGAAGCGCGGTCGGTTCAACCAGCCTTACGAAAAAGTACGGCACGCGGGCGATCTCTTTTCGCCCCGACCGGAATGCCATTGTCGGCTGATACGGGTAACATGGAATCCGGCTTTGTCGCGGCGGATGATCGCGCGTCAACGAACAACCGGGATGCTTCCACAGGGTCGTGGGGCCGGACAAATTCTGGCAGGAGTCAGAGGGACGCTGTTTTGCCGGGCAGGAAGTCGAAGAACCAGTGGGGACGCTCGATCAGCCCTCTGGAAGAACTGGTGTTTTTCCCCGGTTACGGGTACCGGTCCAGCGAGGACTGGACACTGGTTGTCCAGGGGTGTGTCTTCGACCCGCGCGTTTCGTGGCTCCGGCGCACCCCGCTCATGGGGTTCATTCGCCATGCGATGCGCGTGGAACGCGGAGCGCTCGACTTCTACCGCGAGCGGATGCGGCCGTTTCTCGTTGACTACGCGCGGAACCGGGATGTGAATGTCTCGATCGCCGGGCGGCCCATTCTCGTCGGGCAGACGGCCGAGGCTGGACTGTTTCGCGAAGCCGTGGCGATTACCGCGGCCGAAGTCGCCGCTCTCCCCCGGCGCGCCGACCTGGGAGAGAACTGGGTCGAGTTCGCGGCCACGTTGACCGAGGGTGACGAGCGTCGCGTTCTGGGGACGGTTCAACTGCTGGAGCCGCGCGGCTGGTCGATTATCTCGGACGTGGACGACACGCTGAAATACAGCAATGTTCCCAATCGCCGCGATCTCTTTCACAACACTTTCGCTCGGGCGTTTCAGCCCATCGCCGGAATGCCGGAGCTTTATCGCGAGTGCCACCAGCGCGGGGTCGCGCTGCATTACGTTTCCGGAAGTCCCTGGCAGTTGTACGACCCGCTGCGCGCGTTCTTCGAGACGGCGGGCCTGCCGGCGGGTTCGTTCCACCTCAAGCGATTTCAGATCCGGGAAACCGCTCGCAAGATTCGCGGCATGTCGCCGCAGCGCGCTCACAAGCGGCTGGCGATCGGTCCGATTCTCGCCGCGTTTCCGGAACGCCGTTTTGTGCTGATCGGCGATACCGGAGAGCAGGACCCGGAAATCTACGCGGAGTTTCTGAAACAGTTCCCACACCAGGTTGGCGCTGTCTTCGTGCGTGGGGTGCGAAACGAGACGACCGACGACGCTCGATTGAAGCGCACATTCGCGGACGTTGATCCGGCACGATGGGCGGTCTTCCGCGATGCCAGCGATTTGCGGGAGCGGCTGCTGGCCTGTCTGAAGTCGGAAGCCCCCGTTCAATGACGAAACGCCACGAGGCCTATGACCTCGGGCGTTTCGTTCGGCATCCTGCCGGATTCGCTGCCTTCCGTGGCAACGTGTTTCCTGCAATCAGTTTTCTTACTGGCGAATCTGCCGCAAGGCTTGAAGAGCCGTCGCGCTGACTTCCTCGCTCGAATCGTTGGCGAGAATCTTCAACCGGGCTTCCGCAGGCTTGGCAATGGGCCCGAGCTCGCCGAGGGCATACGCGGCTCCCACGCGCACCTTTTCGACCGGATCGTCGAGCGAACGAACGAGCGCGTCGACAACCTCGGGAGTTTGCGGGGTCAGCTCGGCGACCGAGTAGGTGGCCAGCCAGCGAACATTCGCGTCGCGGTCGCGGAGGCAACCAAGCAGCGTCTGGAGCGCCTCCTGAGACCAGCTCTCGAAGCGGATGAGGACTTCACTCACGTGCAGGCGGACGTAACCATCCTGATCGTGCAGCGAGGCGGCGACGGCGGGCAACGCGGCCTGTCCCTCGGGCCCCAGTCCGGCAATGACGGCCGCCGCGAAGGAACGCACGGCGGGATCCTTGGCTTTCATCGCGCCGATCAGGCACTTCATGGCGTCGGGGGTCGTGCCGTCCACACGAATGACCGCGAGCGCCGCGTGGACAGAGACAATCTGGTTCGGATGTTCGAGCAGTTTTCGCAGGGCGGGAAGCGAGGGTTTGGCCGAATCGCCAAGCCGCCCCAGGTTCTGAATGTTTCGCTTCAGCGTCTCGACGTCGCTCGTGTCGAGCGAGGCAACCAACTCGGCCGTGGTGCCGGTCGCATCCGGGCAGATGGCGAGCATTCCCGTTGCCGCGGACTTTGGCTCTTCCGGCTTGGCGGGCGGGAACGTGGTCGTGGCGGCGGGTTTCGAATCTTTCTCGGCAGTCGAATTTCCAAGTGCCCAGTCGGGAAGCTTTGGCTGAGGAGCCGTATGCGAGACGCTCTGGACGGCTCCGTTCGAGGGGCCTTCGGGAATCCCGGCTTGAGCCGTATCGGCAGCAATCTCGGGCTGTGCCCAATCGGGCAGCTCGGGCGATTTGGTGATCGCGGCTTGTTTTTCGGCTGGCTGGGAGGCCGACTTACCGATCAGCAGTTCGGCAAAGTGGCTGTTCTCGGCGGGAATCTGCGACTTCGCATCGTCCCCGCTGGGAAGGCTGGCGGTGCGGATTTCACTGTCTTTGGAGGCCTTGGCGGCCGGGTCGTTTGAAGAAGCCGGTCGTTCGGCTCGGGCCACCTTGACGGCGCTCTCTTCGGATGCCGACGACTGTGGTTTGGCGAAGTCGGGGTGGCGCGGCGTATTCGCCGAGCGAGCCGATTCCGCGGCATCGGACTTCGCGATTTTTGAGTTGGCATCGCTCGACTTCGCGCGAGAACTCTCGGAGGGCGCGGCCTTGGGCTCTGTCTTCGAGGCCACCTTCGCGTCGACCTTGCCCGCCGCCGACTTCTTTTCGGACTCGGCGACGATCGTTTCGGGCTTATCGCGTCCCGTCCATTTTGCCACGGTCCGCGAGGTCTGGGCGCACCCGGTCAATGAAATGAGGGCCGTCGCGACCAGCAACCACCGGGACTTTGCGTACCATTTGACCATGATCTCAGCCTTGCCATCAGACCGGTCGTTCGTATCTGCGTCGCATCCGCTCCTCCGCAGACGGTTGAAGAACCCGTGGGCGGCGGGAGTTCCCAAAGGGAATCTGGCCGTTCCTGAGTCGACAACTCGCTGCCGTGCGAGCCCGGCGGAGCACGACCTCGAGCGTTTTCCGCCTTGAATCAGGGTTTCCCCGTATTCCGAAGATGCGGAAAACGCCGTTTCTGCTGTTGTTATCGGATGCACGGTCAGCGGGAATTGATGTTCGCGTCGGGAAACAAGCGGAAGCAGGTGAATTTGCTCATGTTTTAGGCTGAACTTCGTCCCGAGAGTCCCCGCCAGCCCCCTTTTCTTTCTTATCGGAAAAGTCTGCCATCTGGGTTTGGGATCAGGATTACGGTCCAGACTATCAGGAGTGTTTTTAAGTACAGTTTTTCGCTAGCACGCTCAGATACGCTGTCCCGCAGCGACATCGAAGGAGTGTTCACGAGATGCAGGGCGGGGCGGCCGAGAATAGTCCCCCGATCTCGAATGGAATAAGACTTGCAAACCTGCGAGGTGGATGGGTGAAAGTCCCGTGAATACGGGGATTTCTACTCGTGCCGCGATTTTGCCGCCCACGACTTACTCGCCTGCTGCCACGAGAATTGGCACCAACCGACTGGTCCGACGCTTCCATCCTCATTTTTCTGGGCTCCAGTTCGCACGCGATCGCGTGTCGAGAGGTGTCCGCGCTTGTCGCTTTTTTCAAAGGTGCCGCTGCATGTTCCTGAGTCCATTTTTTCACCGCCGTCGCGGCGGCTTCACGCTGATCGAGTTGCTGGTGGTGATCGCGATCATCGCGATTCTGATCGCCCTGTTGTTGCCGGCCGTTCAGCAGGCTCGAGAAGCCGCTCGGCGGACACAGTGCCGCAACAACATGAAGCAGATCCTGCTGGCGCTGCACAACTATGTCGACACGACAGGCGGCCTCATTCCGCGAGCCGTCAATCACACCAGCGGCCCGGCGTGCTGCTGCGTGACCGACAACGGCCAGGTTGGCCACACGATTCACACGATGCTGTTGCCGTATGTGGACCAGGGACCGCTGTACAACACCATCAATTTCAATGTGCGTCCCAGCCATGCCAACAATGCCACTCCGCGGGCATCAAAGGTCACTGCGTACCTCTGCCCGTCCGCGATCACGCGAGATGACCCCTTATACGCACCGCACAACTACCCGTTCGCAGGGACCAATCACGGTTACGGACTGTGTGGCATCCATGGTTCGGATACCGGTGCGGGTGCATTTGCATCACGATGGGGATTGCTGAATGAAGGAACCAATGCGCTGGCGGGGTCGCAGATGAAGCTTCAAGGTTTTATCGACGGGACGAGCAATACGATTGTCGTTTCCGAGTTCGCACAAGGATTGACCTACATCCAGCCCGCCAGCTACCAAGCGACCATGGGGCGTAGCTGGTTCGATCCCGTGGCTCCGAACGGCTTCGGCAGCATCCTCTTTTCAACGATGCAAGCCGCCACACCGAATAGCCCTACGATGACTTATTCAACAACATCGAACTTTGGCACCGTCGGAAGCTATCACGAAGGTGGCGTCCATGCTGGCATGATGGACGGATCCGTCCGCTTCGTCAGCGAAAACATTGACGGGCGTGTCTGGTGGGGGGCCTGCACGCCGATGGGTCGTGAAGTTCTGGGCGAGTTCTAGAACTCGTTCAGCCATCGATAGCCGCATTATCCCTCGGGGGGGCCGCGAATTTCTCGCGGGCCTCCGAGGGTGATTGTTTGAACCGAGCCGTCGACCGAAGTCGCCGTTCTCGGTCTGTTCATCCCGAGTTGGAATAGGAAGAGATGACGATCATTTTACGAAGCGTCTGCCTGGGAGCCGTGCTGGCGATGGCGTGCCTGTTGCCCGTGGGTTGCGGAAACAAACTGGGTTCGGCTCCGACCGGCGGCCACACCGTTGAACTGACCGTTCTCAAAGACAAGAAGCCGGTCCAGCACGTGGAGCTGACGCTGGTCCCGGTCGGTGGGGATGCCGCCAATTCGTTCATGGGCCAGGCGGATGGGGTGGGAGTTTGCCAGATCCCGAATGTCCCGGAAGGCGAGTATGAAGTTCGCGTCGCGCGAATGGCGGCTGGCGGACCCGATCCGGCGTTTGCCTCCTATGCGGAAGGGAGTCCGCTGAGGGTTGTCGTCTCGGCGACGCAGACTTCGCACAAGCTGGAGTTGTAGGCGGGCGATTGGGAAGAAGTGCGATTCCTTGACTGCGAAGCGGTCGAAGACGGTAGCCGTGGGTCGCGCAGCGCACCCACGGTCCGGAATCGACAATCTTATTCTTCTTCCGACCCCCAGCGGGGGTCGCAGACATTCGTGCGTTTCTGCGACCCCCGCTGGGGGTCGTGAGCCTTAAAAACGCCCACCTTACCGTGGGTGCGCTGCGCGACCCACGGCTACCGTCTGCGATGCCTACGGCATCGGAGGAATCGAAGTCTTTTCGTTTCCCATATCTCGTTTCCCGGGCTCCGCCTTGTTCAACCATGAACGAGACAGAGCCTCAAGAGGGAGGGGCGTCCCCAGGCGGAGCTTGGGAACTATTAAGAAAAGAAGGAGAAGGCACACTGGCGGAGCCAGTGGCACGCGAACATTGAGCCGTGACAGCGCTCTACGCCGCTTTGGCGAACGGGTCGATCTCGCGGGCCACCGCATGGATCAGGGGAGCGGTGATTTCGACGGCGTTTTCCGCGAAGGCCACGAGCAACGCGAAGTCGCACAGCCGGTCGACTCGACGGGCAATGCCCTCGGTCAGAGTGTGAATTGCTCGAACGGCATCTTCGGCGAACGGGTTGCGAGCCGCGCCGGCCAGGTGCAAGCGGTGTTCGATGTAGTCGGCCGTCTCCTGCTCATCGAAGGGCCGGATGAGGCATTGAAACGCGGTTCGATTGGTCAACTGTTCCCAGCGGCGAAAGTCGCCCAGCATCTGGAGCGTGCCGCTTCCCAGGACGACGAAGTCACAGTCGCCGGGGCGTTGCAGGTTCAGGAGTTGATGGAGCCACGGGAAGAAGTTGGCCGGGTTGGCCAGCTCGGCGTCGTCGATCACCAGGACAGTGGGGCGTCCGCCGCGCGTGTTTTCCGTCAGCACGAAATCCAGACACCGCCACAGGGCATCGCGGGGCAGATCGTTCAGCTTTGCCCGTTCGTCGTCGGTCGCCTGGTCAGCCAGCAGGCTGCGGAGGAGTTCCTCCGGCTCGGAGCAGGAAGGTAAGACGCTCGCGACGACACCTCCACGCGATTGGGTTTCCTGCTTCGCGAGGTCAAGCAGTGTTGACTTGCCGACGCCAGGCAGTCCCGCCAGCCAGGCCATGCCGGAACGCTGATCGAGCAGGTAGCGGAGTTTCAGCCAGGTGGCCTGATGCGTGGCGGCCGGGAAGAACGTCTCGGGACCGGGGTTCCCCGAGAAGGGGGCTCGCGTCAGTTTCCAATACCGTTCGTACATCGGCTTCTCGTTCTCGTCGAACTGGATGTCGGGCATCTCCGCGAACGGCGAGCACTGTTCCCTGGGATCAATCGTCTCGTTCTGAGGCTCTGAAAATGAGGCGGAGCCTCAGGAGACGTCGTTCCCAGGCAGAGCCTGGGAACGAGAAAATCAAAAGGCACACTGGCATAGCCAGTGGCACACGAAAATCAAGACCTGATAGAGCACTAGGCGGCGCGACGGATTGATTGCGAACCGCGGAGTTCGCGGCAGACTTCGGCGATTCCTTCCACGACGCGGACCTGGTCGGCAGCGGGAAGTTCGGGGTAGCTGGGCAGGGCGAGAATTTCGGCACAGGCCCGTTCGGATTCGGGGAAGTCGCCCGCGGAATATCCGAGCGACTTGAAGCAGGTCTGCTGATGGAGCGACTTGGGATAGTAAACCGCACAGCCAATCTTGCGATCGCGGAGGCCCTGCAACATGGCGTCGCGGCAGCCGTGCTTGACGCGGACACAGTACTGATTGAAGACGTGCCGGCGTTCCGGAGCGATCGTCGGCGGGGCGAGGTAGTCGAGCACCCCCTGTTCGCGGAACATGGTCAGGTAGTTGGCCGCGTTCCGCTGGCGGGCTTCGCTCCATTCGTCGAGACGACGCAGCTTGATCCGGAGGACGGCGGCCTGCAGCGCGTCGAGACGGCTGTTCATGCCGACTTCAATGTGTTCGTAACCGCCGACGTCGCCGTGGACGCGCAGCCGCTTCAGTCGCTTGGCGACTTCCGGGTCGTCGGTGGTCATCAAGCCGCCGTCGCCGGCTCCGCCCAAGTTCTTCGTCGGGAAGAAGCTGAAACAGCCCACGGTTCCGAGAACACCCGCACGGCGGCCGCGATACTCGGCTCCGATCGCCTGGGCAGCGTCTTCGACGACCGACAGCCCGTACTGGGCGGCGATTCGCCAGATCGGTTCCATTTCGACGCATTGGCCGAACAGGTGGACCGGAATGATCGCCTTGGTGCGGGGCGTGACGGCCGCCTCGATCTTGTCGACGTCGAGATTCCAGGTCACCGGGTCGATATCGACGAACACAGGCGTCGCTCCGGCTCGCACAATGGAGCTGGCGGTCGCGAAGAACGAGAACGGCGTCGTGATGACTTCGTCGCCTTCGCCAATCCCGAGCGCCTGAAGGGCGATGATGAGGGCATCGGTTCCCGAGTTGCAGCCGATGGCGAAGCTGGCGTCGCAGTAGCGGGCCATCTCGTCTTCGAAGGCCTGAACTTCTTCGCCCAGAACGAATTTCTGCTCGGTGAAAACCGCCTCGACAGCCGCCATGACCTCAGCCGACATCGACCGAAACTGCGCGGTCAGATCGATGAAAGTTACCGGCCGATTCCCCTCGCCTGCCATCGACAGCGTCACCGTCATCGCGCGTCCCTTCGCTACGGCCGACCCGCGGATTCAAGTCCGCCGGTCGCTGGGTCTAGTGTTTCGTGCGAGTGGTCGGCTGCTTCATCCGTGAAGACATTCGCCACCCGGAAGATCTCCCGCCAAGGCGGACGAGACCTCGCGATCTTGTAGGTTGCGCGGCAAAAGGCTGTCAAGATGAAGGAATCACGACTGGCGTCAGGTATGCGGGGCACTCGCGGCTGGCAGACCCAAGCCGAGAAAATGGGAGACCTGGAAGAAGTGGGAAACAGTCTTTCTCCGCGACCCCAGCGTCCTCCGCGGTGAAGACATTTTCTACCGCAGAGATCGCGGAGGACGCGGAGAGAGATCCATATTGGGGACTGGCCCGGCAGTTACCACCCGTGCAGCGGCGTTATCCGAGCTTCCGGAAACCATCGGACAACCGAATTGTTTCCTCGTAGGCATCCCGCAATTCGGGATCTCTTGTCCAGGACTCAAAGTAACGTCTCACGCCGTCATCACAGAAAATGTGCTCAAGCACCCCTGTGATCACTGCATCGCGTCCTCGGTGTGGCCACCCGCGTACATGTCTCGCAAGATGGTCCTTGATTGACCGCTGCTGAGCTCGGAAATCCCAGTTTTGCCAAGTGACCCGAAATAGGCCACCCAGATATTTGATCAATTCAAACTCACTGAATTCTTTGCTTCCGGACTCTAAGAGCTTCGACGCCAACCCGATGAGAGCATCGAATAGCCGTCGAGCAACAGGCACAAGCAGAAGCGAGTTGTGCTCAAGGCATATCCAACCCAGGAGTTCGAGGTCGCTCTCCGTCAATCGAGAAACCCACTCGGCTGCAACCGACTCGTCAAGGAGATCGCCCCGTTTGACGGAATTCTGTACGATCTCGCGAATGGATTCGGCCATGATGGCAAACTCCCACTTGTCGCAAAACTCGCGTGATCGACTGGGAATACGTTAGCTCGCCCTGCGGCCGTGCTTTTTTCTCCGCGTCCTAGGCGTCCTCTGCGGTGAAGACATTTTCTACCGCAGAGAACGCGGAGGGCGCGGAGAAAACGGTTCGTTCCGCTCC
>JAHBXV010000046.1 GCA_019636285.1 Planctomycetaceae bacterium | reverse complement strand
GTCAGTTCGCGGAGGTTCACCTGCGGGTCACCCCCCTGCCCGACGATCTCGATCCCGAGACCTACTTCACCCGCGAACGCTTCGAAGGGCTGCGATCCTTCCACTACGATCCGACCATCAGGTTCGCGTTCGTCGATTGCGTTTCGGGGGGATCGGTTCCCAACCAGTTCATTCCCGCGGTCGAAAAGGGTGTTCGCGATCGCCTCGAACAGGGGATCTTCGCCGGCTACCCGATGCAGGGTTTCGCGGTCTCGCTGTTTTTCGGCAAAGACCACCCCGTCGACAGCAACGAAACCGCCTTTCGCATGGCTGCCAGCCATTGCCTTGATGAAATCTGCCGCAAGGCGAACCCGGCTCTGCTGGAACCGGTCGTCCACCTGTCGATCACGGCTCCCGGCGACTGCGTGGGGGATATCAGCAGCGACCTGAGCGGACGACGCGGACGGATTGAAGGAATCGACACCACGGACACGGGGATGTCCCAGATCGACGCCCGAGCCCCCCTCTCGGAAATCTCCGGCTACGCCCGCGCCCTCTCCGGCATCACCGGCGGCCAAGGCCTCTACACGCTGGAATTCAGCCACTACGAAATGGCCCCGCCACAGGTCATGCACCGAGTGCTGGAGGCGGCGAAGGGGTAGGTGCTGGCAGAGCAAGCGACTTTCGACACCCACTTTTACGCGTGCCTCTCCGAAGTGGGTGGCCCCGGTTGCTTCGCAACCGCTGGGGGCCGCAGGCCCAAGAGGTTACCGTTAGAGCGAGTAGAACCCCGGCTTCACTAGATGACTAACCAGAGAACTGGGAAACCCGCGCCGCAAAATGCAGAACGATAACGATGACGTCCCGATTGAGTTGATTTGCAGTGAGTGCCGATGAGTTTACGTCTATGGCCTTGTGGTCCTGGTGAGTGCTAGACGGAAACAGACTATCACGTAGCGAAACCCCTGAAAAATCAGCAACCACAAAATGGCATCAGCGTTACAGCACTTGGCATAACGCGCGTCTTGCTGACAGAATTGCAGCCTACGGGTATTACGTTTATCATCCAAAGCACAAGTTATCCAGAAATAGGCAAACAGGATTTCAGTTACGTCGTCAGCCGATCTTCTCGCACAATCCACGCAGCTCACCGACGGAGGCAGGTTTTGAATTGGGAATCGACCTGCTCGATTTGACATTTCGCGTCGAAAAAGAGTTCGACATCAAGCTCGAACGCGATGGCCTTGTGGAATTTCTCCATGCCGGCAACACGGGTGAACCGCCGACCGGCGCGTGGACTGATATTCGCGTTCGTGATTTTCTTGAATACGTTCGAGAAAACCTCGAACGACAAAAAGTAGAATCAACTGCGGAGATCTACGAACGCGTTTGTGACATAATTGCAGAGACTTTGGGAGTTGATGATTCGGAAATCACACTAGATGCCTGGATGGTAAAGGACTTGGGCATGGAGTAGCCACTTCGGATCATGCCCCACGGGGCGCCCCAAGAGGGTGCCTTGTCGCGAGGACAAGCCCGGCCCCACTAGATGACGAACCGGGCATGTGGCAAAAACCGCAACGTAGAATGCGAAAAACAGAACGATCATGATGACGTCCCGATTGAGTTGATTTACAGAGAGTGCCGACGGGCTAACCTCTGTGGCCTAGCGGCCCCCCGGTTGCGGAAGCAACCGGGGCCACCCGAGGAATTCCCGGAAATACCCCATTGAACGGCAGACCCAGAAACCGATTCGTTATGGCAGCGTTGGCCGTGGTGGCAATGACGGGTGCCGGCACACTTCTCTGGGGTCGTTTTGGCTCGCAGACAGACGATCGTCTTACCATCCAGTTCTCAAGCGTCAAAACAATCTGGGGAATCAAAGAGGGGATGACGGTCCAATCGGCAACAGAGCACCTGGATACTCTCGGCTACTCGCATTCGACCAGCAGCAACACGATCACGGCCATGTCGAGTAGAAGACACAACGGGATAGGCTTTGAAGCGACCCAAGCGGTCTTCACGATGTCGCCGGATGGGAAAATCGCATTGATTCGTGCGAGACGAGTGTTCTATATGCCGTAGCAGACAGCGAAGAATATGTCTGCACGGTGCCGCCGATTGCGGAAGAAACCGGGGCCACCCGGCGTGGTCCTGGTGAGTGCTAGACTGAAACAGCCTAATACGGCATCGAAATCTCTAAAAATCAGCAACCACCAAGTAGCATGACCGTTACGGCAATTGGCGCAACGCGCGTTAGCCTGACAAAGATGCAGCCTACAAGTGTTACGCTGACCATCCTAAATACAAGTTCGGCGGGAAACGGATAGTCGCATGGCACATGCAAGGGTATGGGTAATTGGACTGACCTGCTTGGCCACAGGCATCCTCGTCGGGCGACTGACCGTTGGTGGAAGTTCCGTGCCAGGCTCCTCCGCCTCCCTGACTGCTCCGACCGAGTCGCCGAGCGCACTCTTCGCAGGCTTCGACCCGCTTTCGCTGGCTGAGGCAGTTTCGGCGCGGTCCCGGTCACAGCACGAGATTCTCACAGCCTCGGCTTCAATGTCTGGCGGAGGCCTGCGGTGGGGCGAAAGGTGGTTTACAGCATGCTGGGAATTGGGGGAACAATCTCGGGATAGTGTTGCGACTTCTCTTGAGACTCACATCGATGCCGCGATCGCTGAAGCCGGAATGCACTGTCCGAATCCCGTCACCGGGCAATGGCAGTTGTCGAGCAAGCTCGGCGCGGTTTACCTGACTGAGCGACGCTACTTCGACAGGAAGCACTCCGGCCGATTTCGCGCATGGTTGGCGACGGAGGATCGAAGCGGCCAAATAACGATGATCGTTACTATTGACGAACCCTAACCAAGCACGGGCAGTGCCGAACAAGGCCGTCACCCAGCGCGGCAGCTCGGGCGGATTCTGAAATCGAAGGTTCCTGGCCGCCGCCCGGTTACCTTGGTCGTGACGCTCGCTGGCTAACCGTCTCTTCGAGGTGGATTTCACCGCTTCCACAAGGGTGTGGCTCGTTTCGAGGAACCGACGGCTCCGCTCGGTGGCCTCGGTTGCACTGCAACCGCTGGAGCCGGTAGTCGCAAGAAGGTTAAGTTGCTCGCCCGACTAACTCCACATCCTCATCGAAGTACCGCCACGACCAGCGATCTCCGTCGTCAAAATCTGTCCTGATTGCGTACTCAGTTTCGGGCAGCGTGGTTTCTGCACTCCGGAGCGTCTCAAGGTAGACCTCGACCACGGTGGCGGATCGCCATCCTGGACCGCTCCAGATTCTGATGCGATCGCCCACTTTCACTTCTTCGCCGGTTAGATAGCACGGCTTCTTGAGCATCGGTAGAGTGCGCGGCCTCCGCCGGGTGGACCCGGTGGCTCCGCAACCGCTGGGGGCCGCCAGGCCCAAGAGGTTTCCACTGGAATTGAAACCGGCCGGAACCAGACGGCTGGGCCGAAGGAATGCGAGTGGATTCCTCCTTGCTTCCCGAGCAGGAGACACACGATACCGTACCGCTCAACTTGATTCGGGAACAGATACTGCCGGTTTACCTCTGTGGCCTTGCGACCACCTCCGATTCGCCCGCGATTGCTAATATGTCGGCATGAACCTCCTCCCGGTCCTCAACGCTATTCTCGAAGACTACGCCCTGCCGCTGAATGGCGATCATGGCGTGGCGCATTGGGCACGAGTTCTTGAGAACGGGTTGAGGCTGGCCGAGGAGACGCGGGCGAATGTCGAGGTTGTCTCGCTCTTTGCGGTCCTGCATGACTCTCGCCGAGTGAATGAATTCGGCGATCCGGACCACGGGCCGCGGGCGGCCGCCTTTGCCGCGAAACTGCGGGGGCGCGTCTTCGAGCTGGAGGACTCGGAGTTCCGGCTGCTTTGCCGAGCCTGCGAGGGGCATACGCACGAGCGGACGCATCCGGACGTCACGATTCAAACCTGCTGGGATTCGGACCGTCTCGATCTGGGCCGAGTGGGCATCACGCCGCACCCCAGCCGCCTCTGCACCGACTTCGCCAGGCGGCCCGAAACGATCAAGTGGGCCGATGGGCGGGCGAGTTTTTGCGTCGTTCCCGAATTCGTGCTGGAAGAATGGGGGATCGATCTGAAGACGCGGTGACAGGAGTGGCAGCCGAATCGCTTACAAACGAATATCATCACGCTGGCTCCGCCAAGTATTCCTTTCGAAGTGATCGTCACGGAATTCTGAGAAACGCCTATGAACCGACTCTTCGTCCTGTGGATTCCGGCAGTCGCCCTCTTCACCCAGGTGGCCCTCGCCGGGGTGGATTTGAGTCAATCAACCGTCTCTTCCGACCTGGAGCGAGTTCCGGCGGGGACCGTGGTGACCGTGAACGTGGTGCTGAGAAACTCGGGAGACACGGCCTCGGAAGGGACCGACGTGCGGGTTCGGTTTCCGCACAACGGGTTTCTCGTCCGCATCGACGACTTGCCCCAGCTCAAGCGAGACGACATTGATCGCGAGGTGACAGCCGTCGTGGAGATTCCGGCGAGAGGGGAGTATCGGTTCTCGTTCGACCTCCTGGCCTCCCGCAAAGAAGCCCAGCACACGCTGTCGTCGGATGTCGAAGTCCGGAACTTCCTCGCGGACGCCCGGCACGACGACGTGTTTTCGATCAAAATCGGCAGCGTCCCCACGAACGCGGGAGTCGTCATCGGCGGCTTGCGGTTTCACCCGGCCGCGTTCTGGGTGCTGGGCTGGATGGTCTTCGGCGGGTTGTTCTTCGTCTGGCTGCGGGCTCGAGTGCAGTGGATCCGGAGCAATCCGAAGTCCCACCACTTGCCGGCGGATGTCCGTCGATTCCCCGCGTTCGGGATCGTCGCCCTGATTATGATCCCGCTGGCGTTTCTGATGGTGGGGGCCGGATTGGCCTGGCGCGACTACCAGACGTTGACAAGTTGGAAAGAAACGCCCGCCCTCATCCTGGATCGACGCGAAGTCATCCGGACGGAATCGCGGCAGGAGCCGGGGAAACGCCGCCGGACGTCGACAACGCGCACTCCCGAATTCGCCCTCAAGTATCAGGCCGGCGAACGGGAGATCGTCTCCTCCGGCTTCGACACCGGCACGACCCTGCACATCGGCGGCCAGGTTCTGGGGAAGGCGGCGATGGACGACTGGGTCGCGGGCAAAACGATTCCCTGCTGGTACGACCCAGCCAATCCGGCCAACGTCGTCGTCCGCCGAGGTTTTGGCGGAGCGTACATTTTCTTCCTGCTCCCGCTGCCGATCCTCTGGTTCGGGCTGCGGCTGTTGGGGAAAGTCAGCCACGCCGTCGGACGGCTGAATGATCTGGAATCGGGGGTTGGTTAGCAGGTGGCGTTACGGTCACAGCCACGCCCATCCGCTGCGCTTCTGGGCGTGCCACACAACCGGTTGCGCGACTGGGTCATCGATCACCGCCCGCGCCCCGTGACGGGATACGCCGGGTCGCGGAAGCCTTTGCCGCTGTGTTCGCCGGGAGGGACGAGCGAGTTGACGAATTGCTCGTCGTCTTCGGTGATGGTGACATCGAGGCAGCGGAGGTTGTCTTCGAACTGCTCCATCGTGCGGGGTCCGAGGATGATCGACGTGAGGGTGGGGTTCGCGAGGCACCAGGCCGTCGCGAAGGCCGACATCGGCACGCCCTTCTTTTCGCAGTAGTCGGCGAGGGACTGCGAAAGTTCGATGCTCTCGTCGCGCAGCTCGGCTTCTTTCATGCGCTTGTCGGAACGGGCGGCTCGGCTTCCTTCGGGGAAATCCGCGCCGGGTTTGTACTTGCCGGTCAGAATTCCGCGAGCGAGCGGGCTGTAGCTGACGACGCCCAGGTTCATTTCCCGGCAGAGCGGCAAGAGTTCCACTTCGATATCGCGGTTCATGATGTTGTAGAGGGGCTGCACGCAGGCGAAGCGGTCGAGCCCCTGGCTGTCGCTGTACCAGAGGGCGCGGCAGACCTGCCAGGCGCGGAAGTTCGAGCAGGCGATGTAGTGGACCTTCCCCTGACGCACCATGTCGTCGAGCGCGCGGAGCGTTTCTTCCCAGGGAGTGGCGGGATCGGGCGCGTGAGCGTAGTAGATGTCGACGCAGTCGACTCCGAGTCGCTTCAAGCTGGCGTCGAGAGCCTTCATCATCCAGCGTCGGCTGAGCCCCTGCTGGTTGGGGCTTGGCCCCATCGGGTTCTTGCCTTTGGTGGCGAGAATGACATCGTCGCGACGGTCCTTGAGGGCTTTGCCGACGATCTCTTCCGACCGGCCCTGCACGTACATGTCGGCCGTGTCGATGAAGTTGATCCCCGCGTCGAGCGCGCGATGGATGATCTTGATGGATTCGGCTTCTTCGGTCGGGCCGCCGAACATCATGGTTCCCAGGCAGACGGGTGAAACCTTGACGCCCGTTCGTCCCAGCGTGCGATAATCCATCGTCGAAACTTTCCGTGAGAATTGGCACCAGCAGACGACCGCTTCGCGGCGGAACGCGAACGTGCTATCTTCGCGATTCCATCCACCGTCGCCCCGAGTTGAAGGATCCCATCATGGGCCAAGTCGAAGAGCGTCTCAAGGCACACGGTCACGAGTTGCCCCATCCCCCCGCCGCCGTCGCCGCGTACGTTCCCGTCGTGCGGACGGGCTCGCTGGTCATCACCAGCGGGCAACTCCCGATGCTGGGCAAAGAGGTCATGTTCACCGGCAAAGTGGGCCGGGAACTTCCCGAGGAAGACGGAGCCCACGCCAGCCGAATGGCGGCTCTCAACGCGATTGCCCAGATCAAGGCGGAGATCGGCGACCTCGACCGAGTGACGCGCGTGGTGCGCGTCGAAGGTTACGTCCAGTCTGCCCCCGGATTCACGCGACAGCCAGCCGTGATCAATGGCGCATCGGAACTGTTACTGCTGGCGTTCGGCGAAGCGGGCCGACACTCGCGGATCGCCGTGGGCGTGAGTGAACTGCCGCTCAACGCTGCGGTGGAGATCGCGGTGTGGGTCGAGGTGAGTTAGGCACCGTGAAACAGGTAACCCGACGCGTCAGCGAGGGACTGTCCGTTCTCTCCCTCGCTGACGCGTCGGGTTACTAAAGAATCGAGGTCGGGCGAACGGTGTTACTTCGGCTCGAATCGCGGCCAGAGCTGGCCGATGAGGCGGTATTCGAGTTCATCCTCGCGGTCGGCGAACAAGACGCGATCGTCGGGGTTCCAGATGAGCTGCGAGATGTCGAGCAGTTGATCGAACCCCTCGGCTGCGTCGGACTCGAACCACGAGAGAGCCGTTTCGAGGCGTTCGCTCAGGGGCAGACTTTCGGCCTGGTGAAGTTCGGCCGCGTCGATCGCCAGCCAGCGATCGGCCGGCAGGCGATCGAGAACCCGTCCCCACTTCTCCCAGGCTTCGACGTTGCCGTCGAAGACCTGCCGAATCAGGGCATCGCGGCCCATGTAGCGTTCGCGGATCTCGCTCACCGAAGCCCAGAGAATGGGATCGAGGCTCTTCTCGCGGCGAACCCAGACGACATCGTCGGTGGAGAACAGGCAGAGCCAGAAGCAGGGGACGAGTTCGCGAGCAGCCGCGACGCGATCGGTCTCCCAGGACTCGAGCGGATAGGGCCGCGCGACATCGGCTCCGGGCGGAGGCCCAACGGGAGAGACGACCAGCGAAATGTAATCGGCCATCGTCCTGCGACCACCGTTCCCAGAAAGCGATTGATTCTGCTCGTGAATCATCGCCCCGAAAACGCGGATCGGCAACTGAAATGACCGGCCGTCCCGCTCTTGCCAATGCCGATTGTCGCGGGTGTTACGGATTTGCAGCCGCGACGGGAGCGGCATACCCGGGCGCGGCGAAGAAGCTGCGGACCAGCGCGCCATCCTCCAGGTTCCACACGCGGACTTCCCCATCGTGGCAACCGGTGGCAATCCGTTTCGTGTCCGGGTGAACAGCCACGGAATAGACCCAGTCATTGTGGCCGGCGAACTTCTTCACTTCCGCCCCGTCGGCGAGCTTCTGCAGTCGGGCAACTTTGTCCGAGCAGCCGCTGACGACCAGATCGTCCGGCGTGCGAACGATGCGGAAGACTTCGCCGCTGAAGCCGCGAATTTCGCGAACCTGCTTGGCGTCTTCGGAATTCCAGACACGGATGCGGTTATCGCGTCCGCTGGTGGCGATCTGCTTGCTGTCGGACAGGAAGAAGACTCCGAAGACCGGTTCGCCGTGGCTGTTGAACGTCACCTGCGAATCACCCGTCTCGGCGTTGAACACCTTGGCCGTCTTATCGCGACTGGCGGTGGCGAGCCACTTGCCGTCGGGCGACCAGGCGACGTCCAGCACCCAGTCGGCATGGTCTTCGATCTGCAAGAGTCGCTTGCCGGTCGAAACGTCGAAGACCCGCAACGCGCGGTCGGCCGAGGTCGTGGCGATCTTCGTCCCGTCGGGGCTGTAGGCGACGGAAAACGCCTCGTCGTCGGTCGTGAAGAGGTCGGCGACGACGCTTCCATCGGCGACCGAGAAGAGTTTCACTTCACCCAGTTGGCCAGGAGTTCCGGCAGCGACGGCCAGGACTTGACCATCTTTGGAAAACTCGATGTCGTGCGGACGTTCGGCGAGGTTGCTGATACGGCGGACGAGCGAGCCGTCTTCGACTTTCCACAAGAGCACTTCGCGGTAGCCCGACGTGGCGAGCAACTGGCCATCGGGGCTGAAAGCAACCGCCGTCACCGGGACCGGCACGCGATAGCTTTCCGGCGGGGCTGGTTGCACGGGCTTCGGAATGATCGTGATGAGCGCCGCGGCCGATGAGACTCCCGCATCGAGTTTGGCTCCCGAATCGATCCATTTGGCAATCAGATCCTGCTCTTCCTGAAGGAGCGGATCGGAGTCCTTGGGCATCGAGCCGTCAACCACCATGATGTGCAGCAGCGAGTCGGCTGCCGTCGCCACGATGGATTCACCCGATTCGCCACCCTTCATCATGTTGGCGAACGTCTCGCAGTTGAATCGGCCCTTGGCGGTCCGCGCGTTGTGGCAGGCGACGCAGCGTGCCTGCAAGATCGGGGCGACCTGCCGTCGGAACGAGACCATGCGGCCGTTCGCGAACAGCACATCTTCCAATGCCACGCGACGGGTGACAGATTCGTTCACCAAAAGAGCGTAGGCTTCCTCTGCCTTGGCGAGTTCGGGCTCGAAGGCTTTCATCGCCTCTTCGGCCGCCTTGATCTTGTCGGGAGAGGTGGCGACCACCATTTTCGCGGCCGCGAGCGGCTCTTCCACGGCCTTCAGCGCGGCGGCGGCTTCGTCTGCGGCCTTCACGGCGGCAGCCAGTTTCTCGGTAGCCTCTTTCGAAGCCTTGTCGGCTGCCTCAAAGCCGTCGGTCTCCTTGGCGGCTTCCGCAGCCTTGGCGGCCTCGGCAGCAGCCGTTTCGAGCGGCGTCTTGGCGTCGGCGGCCTTCTTCGCGGCTTCCTGCAGACCAGCCAGTTTGGGTTCCAGCTCCTTGACCACGCCTTCGGACCGCGACAGCTCCAGCCGCAAGTCGGTGTGATCCTGGGCGAGCTTTCGCGATTGCTCGCGAGCCGCGGTGACCGCGGGTTCGCCAGTCTGGCGGGCTTGTTCGGCCTGATCGGCTGTTTGCGTCAGTTCGGCAATCTGCTTTTCGAGATCGTCCTGAGCGAATGCGGGAACCGCGACGGCAAAGACAATCGCCAGAAAGGAACGCGCGATGGAAGGCATGGAGACCTCGGCGTGGTGGGATCGTGAGGCAGGTGGAAGGCTTGGCAGGAGGCAGTCGCTCCGGACAATACCCCAATCCATTAAGTGTTGTTGATCCGACAAGGGCTGTCAACGCGCCAATGGTCGAGGGTTGATGGTTGAGGGTCGATGGTCGAGAAATGCTGGGAGGGAATTCGGCCGTTCTGTTCGACTCTGGCGGCAAAGTCAGCCCGGGGGGAATTTCTCAAAGGCCCTGACTCGCCGGGAACTTCCTCGTGTAGTACCGTCAAAACCCTCTGGACGTCCGAAGTGTTCCTGAATTTTTCAGGGGTCTTCGAGCCGCCAACCGGGTTTTGACGGAGGCTCATCTGTCCGCCAAAACGAAAACACCCGGCAACCATTCCTGGTTTCCGGGCGCTGATCGTTGTGCTGTGCCGCAACGAGAACTGGCCGGATGGACTCGAATTTCTAGAGGAACAGCGGCTGATGATTCCGCAATTTCTCGAATTCGACCTGACGGCAAATCCTTGCGAGCAAATTGTTTACTTGCGATGGCGAATGCGTGAACGCATCCGACGCTTCTTCCGACCCAGTTTGCGACGGCCCTTGCCGGTCTTCTTGACACCCATCCGAATGATCCCTTGCTGCCGATCCGACACGGCGGACCTGGTTGCCAATGAGAACAATTTCACGCGAACGGGTGAGGATAACCGTTGCGTCGGAATTGAGCAAGGATGAATGGGGGGAGGAGTAGTGGTTGGTGGTTGGTGGTTGGTGGGTAGTGGTTGGTGTCGAGGAGACGAGAAAGTGGCGAGGGGGAGACGCGGGGATGGGGGATTGGGAGAGTGGTTGGCAGGTCGTGGTTGGTGAGAAGAGAGAGCGCGCGGGGATGCGGTGCTGTCGCGTCCGGTTGGGGCGATGCGTGACGTTGAAGCGAGAATTATTGCCGGGGTTCCCCGGCGGCCGGGTATTGAGGCCGGGCCGCCGGAGTTCCTGCTGGCGTCGATCAGGGTTCGCACTTGGGTGCGACGAATTGCCTGACGTCAGACTTCGCGCACTTCGTGCGCGGTTCCGGGGAGGTCTTGGACCTGCCCGGCGTTTGTGGGCCCTGATCCGGCCCGGGAGGGGATGCTCCGGCGCGGGCGGGTGGATTCCGCTCGCGGGCTAGCTCATTGCGTCCCCTCGTCCTAGGGGGAATGGGTGCGCGAGGGGAAAGAAACGCTCCCCGTTGGGTCGCGGCTATGGGGGCCGCGATCAACGGTGACGGCGGTTAGCTTTCGGCGGTGCCGAGTTCGGTTCCTGCGTGCGGTTCGTTCGACGCAATGGTTTCGTCGATCGAAACCGGCTTGTAGCCGCCGATCGACTGGAAATAGATCAACAGCGCCAGGTAGATCACTGCCATCGTCGCGGGAATGGCCGAGTCCGCGACCAATGTCTTGCGGTCGCCGGCAATGCTCGCATCAATCACGCTCTGCTCGGCTTCCGTTCGCTCGCCGGCGGGCTTCTTCTGCAGGTCGCCGACTTTCGTTCCATCAAGCCCGGTGCTTTGCGGCAAGAACAGGAAACCGCTGGGCTTGGATGCCTTGAACTCTTCAAAGAGCGATGGATCCTTGGCAATCAGCGCTTCCCCGGCGAAGCGGTCCTTGGCGTAGCCCAGTCCCGGCGATCCCATCAGACCGGCCGAGAGCATGCCGACGCCGCCCATGATGCTGATCGCCACGGCTCCCGAACGCGGGAAGCGATCGCTGGCGACCGCGAGCATCGTCGGCCAGAAGAATGTCTTGCCGACGCCGTAGACGGTTAAGGCGAGCAGCGCCATTCCGAATGAGTTCACCTGGCTGGTCAGGTTCAGGCCGACACAAGCAAGCAGCGAACAGGTCAGCAGGATGCCAATCGGAGATAGCCCCAGCTTCTTCTCGATGAAGTCGGCACAGAATCGCAGGGCGAACATGACCGCCGACGTGAACACGAACAGCACCTTCGCTTCGCTGCTGCTGAGAATGTTGCCGGTGATGTTCTGAATCCAGCCATCGGTCCCCAGTTCGACGGCCCCCACGAGGGCATGCGTCACGAACAGGACGAACAGGAGAAACGAGCCGAAGCTGAAATTCGTGATGACGCCCACCGCGATCAGTAGAACACCCCCAATGGCATAACCCGCATACGGCGACAGTTCCGGATTGAGGTGCAGAAACGCAAACAACGGCTTGAGCACGTCGCCAAAGAAGAGAGCGAGCAGGAAGCAAACGACCAGACCACCCAGGAGGCCGACATCCTTGAACATCTCGCCCAGGCTGAGGCCTTTTTCCGATGCCTCTGATTTCGGCATCCGCTGGCCGAGGAACATCAGCCCGTAGATTGCGGTCGGGACCAGGAACAGGGCCAACTGGTACTTCCAGTGAAGTTCCATCGCATCGTCGAGAACCCAACCGAGGGCACCGCCGATGATCATCCCGGCTGGCCAACTGGCGTGAAGAATATTGAGGTAGTGGGTGCGTTTCGTGGGAAAGAGGGTTGCCACCAGGGGGTTCGCGACGGCTTCCAGCGTGCCGTTGGCGATGGCGAAGATAAATGTTCCCCAAAAGAGAAACTTGTAGGCAGTCTCACGAGAGGCTTCGAGCGCGGCTCCATCGCCCGAGGGAGCCATTGCCGCGAAGGTCACCACGGCGGACAGGACGTGAAAAACGAAGGCCGCGATCACGAGTTTGCCGTAGCCGATTTTGTCGGCAATCACGCCGCCGATGATGATTCCGAAGCAGAAGCCGGTGAAACCGGCGCCGCCGATCGTGCCCAACTCCGATCCCGTAAACCCGAACTCACGACCCCAGTTGTCGAGGATGCCCCCGCGAATCGCGAAGCCGACCCCGGCTGCCAAAATGGCCATGAAGCCGGCCCAGAGGAGGCGATAAGCATTGGGGGCGATCGCGTCTTGCGAACTGGCGGTGGACATGCGGCGGTCTCCGGGGAGCAGTCTCTGGGGGTGCGGGAAAAGCCTCACAAGACGTGGGCGGTTCGGACGAGTGGCGGCATCGTAACCGCCGTCAGAACCGATTTCCATGCGTTGATGGGTTCAAAACCGCCCGAAATCGCGGACTTTTTCAGCCCGGCGGACGCCGTTCGAGACGGGTGAGGTGGTCGTCCACCGTCAACCGGACCCAACCGGGAAAGTCGACGATTCCACCTTCGCGGACGGTCGACACCCACCGCAGCCAGGCAGCCCGGCCCATCTCCCGACGCGGCCAGCCTTGCCGCTTCCAGAGCCGTTGGGCCACAGCCGCCAGCGCGAAGTCTGGCCAGTCGCGCAATTCCAGCGTCCGGAGTCGAAGGCTGTCAGTCGTTTCCGAGAGGACAGTAGCAGATTCGATTCGCTCGGCGATTTCTCCCCAGGCGGCTTCCCATTCAGCGGCCTGTTCGGCGAGCTGGCACAAATGGCGGGCCGCTTCCGGATGGACGCCGTCTGCCAGGAGCGGAAGAATTTGGTGGCGAATGCGGTTGCGGGTGAAGCGCGTCTCGGCGTTTGTCGCATCGGTCCGCCAGTCGGCCCCCGTATCTTGCAGCCACGCGAGGACCGTGAATCGATCGACATCCAGAATGGGACGAATAACGGTCGCTGAGTCTCCGAGCGGCCGCACTCGCGGAATGCCCCGCATTCCCGCGAGGCCGCTCCCCCGAAGTACATGGTGCAATACGGTTTCCGCCTGGTCGTCAGCGGTCTGCGCGATGGCGACAAACGGGCAGTTCTGCTCGGCGGCGGCTGTCGCAAAAAAGTCGTAACGCTGTCTCCTCGCCGATTCTTCGACGCGTGAGTTTGACTGTTCGCCCGATCCGCGTCCTTCGACGTAAGGGAGGCCCAATTTCCTGGCCAGTTCTCGCACCCAATTGGCATCCGCCCGGCTGTCTTCGCCGCGCAGTCCGTGGTCGAAGTGGGCGACCACGAGACTCAGCCCCCAGCCGCTGTCCGCCAGTCGCTGCAACCCGGTTACGAGCGCGACGCTGTCGGCACCGCCGGACACGCCGACGAGAATGCGTGCTTCGTGTGAAACCCCGCACAGCGCGAGTCCCCGTTCGAGCGCGGCGAGAAATCGAGGCTGTCGTGATGCAGCGTGTTGGCTCTCCATCAAGTCGGGTCGCCTCGGTTGACCCCACACCGGGGGTTGCTAAGCTCTGTACTGGATTTTCGGGTGGTGGTCGTCCGAGACGGTCATCGACCGCGAAACCGTGTTTCAGGGAAGTCTTCGGAACTGTGAATCCGAAGCAGGGCTGACAGGAGTTGATAACACGCAACTTCTGTCGAGGAAAATGTTTACGCCTATTGGTTCTTTCTGGATGTTTCGGTTCTTCAGCTCTCTGCTGATGCTGCTCGTCCGGGCAATCCGGCGTGCGGTGGCCTCGTTGCCCTCGCAGGTCGTGCTCATGCCGCGATCGATCGGGCGCGGGACTGGCATTGTCAGAACGCTGATCTTGCTGCGCTTTGCTTCGGCTGGCAACCGGGATCCTTCCCGGACGCCGGTCGTACGTGGCGACGCCTGGACCGCGAAGACATGGCGAGGCGGATGGCCGCGCGGTGTCGGCTTGCGTCCCGGCTGACGAGTTTTGATTCCCCTTCCTCTCCCCTGCTCCGCCGTTAGGGCCTGGTGACACGCTCTGACCGACAGTTCCAGCCATTGCCCGGACTCGAACATGAGTTCGACCGGAAAGTGGCGGTGGTCGTGCGTGGTTTCGTGCGCGGCGCCGAAGGCTTCCTGATATCGAAACCAGGAAAGTCGCGCGACCATGACGGAACTCGTGTACCTGGTAGTGGGATTGCTTCTTGGCGGCGGTGCCGGCTTCTTTGCCGAGCGGGCCATTCGCGGCCGGGCCTTCAAGACCCGTGACGACATCATTACCGACGCGCAGCGCGACGCCGACAATCTGCGAAAGCAGGCGGAACTCGACGCGAAGGAAGTCATCCTCAAACGCCGCGAGGAATTGGAGCGCGAGTTGAACGCCGAGCGCGAGGAACTGCGCTCTCACGAAAAACACCTCGACAAGCGCGAGAACGACCTCGAAGAGCTGCAGAAAGACATCTCCAAGAAGGAGCGGATGCTCGAGTCGATGCAGAACAAGCTGGCCGAGCGGACGAAGCTGTTCGAGGCGCGGGAACGGGAGCTGGAACGCATCCTCAAGAACGAGCAGGACCAGCTCTTCCAGATCAGCGGGCTCGATCAGCAGCAGGCGACCAGCATGCTGCTGGACCGGTTGGAGCGCAAGCTCGTCACCGAAACCGGCGCGATCATTCTCAGGAAGGAAGCCGAGCTGAAACAGAATTCCGAGAAGCTCGCTCGCGAAATCGTCGGCATGGCGATCCAGCGGTATGCTTCGGCTCACACTTCAGAGACGACGGTTTCGACGATCGATATTCCCAGCGACGAAATGAAGGGCCGGATCATCGGCCGCGAGGGGCGCAACATTCGCGCCTTCGAGAAGGCGACCGGCGTCGACGTGATTGTTGACGATACGCCCGGCGTGGTGGTGGTGTCGGCCTTCGACAGCGTGCGTCGCGAGACGGCCAAGCAGTCTCTCAACAAGCTGATCCAGGACGGTCGCATTCACCCGGCCCGCATCGACGAAGTTGTCGCCGAGACGCAGAAAGAAATGGATGCGTTTATCCGCCGACAGGGGATCGAGGCGGCCCTGGAAGCGGGCGTTCCGAACCTGCACGAAAAGCTGCTCGACCTGATGGGCCGGCTGTACTTCCGGACCAGCTACAGCCAGAACGTGCTGCGGCACTCGATCGAAGTGGCTCACCTCACCGGGCTGATGGCCGAGCAGTTGGGCCTCAACGGCACGCTCGCCCGGCGGTGCGGATTCCTGCACGACATTGGCAAGGCAGCGGACCACGAGATGGAGGGGGGACACCCGGCCGTCGGGGCGGAACTGCTCAAGAAGTATGGCGAAGGGGTGGAAGTGGTGCATGCCGCCCGAGGGCACCACGACGACATTCGGGTCGATCATATTTACACGGTCATCGTCGCAGCCGCGGACGCCTGCTCGGCTTCGCGTCCGGGCGCCCGCCGCGAGACACTGGAAAAGTACGTCAAGCGGTTGGAAGAACTGGAAGCATTGGCGATCGGCTTCCCCGGCGTCGAACAGGCGTTCGCCGTGCAGGCTGGCCGCGAAGTGCGCGTGGTCGTCAACCCAAACCAGTTGGGGGACCGCGAAGCGGCGAAGCTGGCCCGCGATCTGGCGACGTCGATCGAAGAGACGATGACGTATCCAGGCGAAGTGAAAGTGACGGTGCTGCGCGAGATGAAGGCGGTGGAGTTCGCGCGGTAGCGGCGTATCACCTGATCTGCTGAGGAAACCGAGAGATGAATCGGCTGGAGCGCACGATTGTGCTTTTGGCCCTCGGCAAGATTGTTCCCAGAGAGCCCGACCGAGGTACGTGCCTTCATACCAACCATTCCGGCTTGAAGAGCATGACAACTCCCAGCACCAGGATGACCAGTCCGTTGAGGAGCTTGAGTAAACGTCCCCCCTGCTCTTGCAGCCGCGTCTTGCCAAGCGTGATGACCACGATGGCCACCATCAGTGCATCGTCAAACATGTAGGCAGCGATGTACAGAAGCAGGTAGAGATAGTTTTGCCACGTCGGCAGCGCTTGCATGGTCAGAATTCCGGTGTACATCGCAGGCAAGCCAGCCGTACACAGTAGTTCGACGACATTCACCAGAACGGCTAATACAGAAGCCCCGATAATCGCTCCCAACAGGGTTTCGGCGAGGACGATTTTTCGCATTCGCTCATACAATCGCGGCTTGGCGGAGTCGGGAATCGAGAGTGACACTCCCTTGTGGAGCGCGAAGAAGTCCTTGATGTGAATGGCTCCCACTCCAACCGCGAGGAGACCAAGCGCGATCTGGGCCGGTCGCAAGAGTCCCACGAGTTGAAACACGTTGAGCCACGCCGCCATGAATGCCAGGTAGGCCAGACCGCTGATTGCCACGAAGGTTCCCGCCACGGCGAGAATTTTCCAGCGGTCTCGCAAGTTGACCAACAGCGACAGCAGAAACAGCAGCACCCACATCGCGCAGGGATTGAAACCGTCGATTAACCCCACCGCGATCGTGAAGGCGGGCAATCCCCACGACCGCCAGTTGACCTCGCCCACGAGCGGTAAAGTCACGGTGTCAGAAGCTGGCGACGCATCCAGCGGTTCGAGAATCGGGAGTCCTGGATCGTCAAGTTCTGGTGGGAGCGTCGAAGCGCCAGCCGATGGCACGGGGGCAGCGTCCGCATCGGGAGGCAGATCGACTTGAGGCGCGAGGACCTCGCTATCCAAACCAGGCGACTGGTTCGGCAGGGTTGGCAATGGCGCTGACTCGAGCGGGGGCTCTCCTGCGTAAAGAGCGCCGAAGCCGCGGCCTTCCCGCGGATCGGACGGCTTCCTGCGGGGAATCGAAGACGAGTCTCCTTGAGATGTCCGAACAGGCGTGGGAAGTGTGACGTTCTGTAGAACCTGATCCCACTGCTGAAAGCTTGCTTCGGGACTGAGAAAGCCAATCATCAGTCGCCCGCACAGATGGACGGCTGGCACCGATGTTGCCTGCGTCCGATAGCGTTCTGCCAGTTCCTGCAGTCGCCGACCGGCATCCGCCGACTTCGCGAGGTCTTGCTCGACAACAACAAATCCCGGATAGCGAGGGGCGAGCCACTGATAAATCACAGGAGTTGCGGCAGCGCACCGCGGGCACCCGGTTCGGCTGAAGAACTCGATCGTGAGTTGTTCTTGAAGCCAGCCTGGGGTGTTGTCGGGATTCCACCCGCAGCGAAACTGTCCGCTGACATAGAACGCGGGCAAACCCCGTTCCTCGACCTTGAAGGTCTCAGCAAGGCGATGAAATCGTTCGAGCGCTGTCGGGACGACTGCGACGTCGCGAACGACGACAATCACCCCCGTGCGGTCACCGTAGTGCTTCTCAACGAATTCAGCCGCCGCCAACGAACGGTCTTTATCGCCACGGATAAAAACCTCCAGCACGGCCGATCGAGTTTCGTCGGCGTTCCCTGAAGTTGGGAGAAACAGCGCGAAGCACAACCAAGTCCGCCAAGTCCCAAACGCCGAACAGCATGCAACCACGGTAGGATGTCCAAGACGATCCGAATGGAGGAATCACGCCCACTCACGCATCGATCCGGTCGCCGTCGCGCGTCATTGCATTAACGGACCGGTCGAAATGTCTCCGGGACATGCCGTCAAGTCGTTCACTGGCTGCACGGCGATCCCATGAGCGGCGGTCATCCTCTCCTCGGATCGGACTTCTTATGGGTGGTTCCATGACATTCATTCTTGCCGAACGCCGCCAGTGGCCACAAGCCGCCCAGCCGTTCCCCGACAAATGCCGCTGGTCACTAGCACGTTCAGCAATGACACATGCCTATGGGCGAGCAATCTGGTCGCTCGCACTCGACTACGGCTGCTTGTGGACGACGCCTTCCTTCATCACGAAGACGACGTCGCGCATCGCGCTGATGTCGCTCAGGGGATTGCCCGAGACGGCGATGATGTCGGCCAGTTTGTCTGGCTCGATGGTTCCCAGGCGATCGTCGATGCGCAGCAGCTTCGCGGCCACCAAGGTGGCGGACTGAATTGCCGCCATGGGGGACATGCCTCCTTCGACCATCAGTTCGAACTCGTGGGCGTTTTCGCCGTGCGGGGAGACGCCAGAATCGGTTCCGAAGGCGATCGTGACACCGGCGGCCTGAGCCTTGCGAAAGGTTTCGCGCATGAGCGGTCCAATGGCGGCGGCCTTGGGGCGGACGATGTCGGGAAAATACCCCTCCTCCTCCGCCTTCATGGCCACCCACTCGCCCGCCATGTTGGTGGGAACCCAATAGGTGCCGTGCTTTTTCATCAGGGCAATCAGTTCGTCGTTCATGAAAGTGCCGTGTTCAATCGAATCGACCCCGGCCAGAACGGCTCGCCGAAGTCCCTCGGCTCCGTGCGCGTGGACGGCGACCGTCATGCCGTAATCTTTCGCGGTTTCAACAACGGCCCGAAGCTCCTCGTCGGTGAATTGCGGGTTCTGTCCGCTGGCGGCCAGACTGAGAACGCCCCCTGTCGCGGTCAGCTTGATGAGGTCGGATCCGTCTTTGTAGCGCTGGCGAACCGCTTTGCGAGCATCGTCGACACCGTTGATGACTCCCTCGACCGGGCCGGCATCGCGGCGAAAATCGCCACGCAGGCCGTTCGTCGGGTCGGCATGGCCCCCCGTGGTCGCCAACGCCTTTCCGGCGGTAAAGATGCGCGGACCGATGACCCACCCCTTGTCGATTGCCTTCCGGAGCGCGATGGTCGTGACGCCGTTGTCGCCGAGATCGCGAACGGTCGTGAAGCCAGCCATCAGCGTCGCGCGGGCATAAATCGTCGACCGGAGGGCGAAGTCGGCCTGATCCATGAAAAACCGCTCGGTATAGATTTCCCTCGAATGCTGCGACTGCAAATGAGTGTGCATGTCCATCAGGCCGGGAAGGACGGTCCCTTCGGTCAGACGAATGAGCCGGTCGCCCTCCCCCGGAGTGATGTAGCCCGGCGTCACCGCGACAATCTTGCCTCCGTCGAGCGTGATCGACACTTCGACGAGCGGCTCCGGCGACTTGCCGTCAATCAGTCGTCCGGCGTGAATGATCGTGGCTGCGTCGAGCCGGGTTGCCACGAACAGGACCAGGACAAACAGTAGAAATCGGCGCACGGGGTTTCCTTTCGCGAGGAACGTGGACGACGGCCGGGAGAGACGTGTCCATTGGACTGTTCTTCGCAAGGCAGAGCAATTCCGCGGGTCGGGCGATTCGTTGGGCGACGACACACACGGGGGCGAATCGAGGAACCGGCGAAACTCGCTTTTGAAAACTGTGCTCCGATGTCAACATGAACCGAGCCATGGCCCGTCAACCGACGGCATTCGCGACCATCCACGAGCAATTTTTTTGTCGTCTCCATCGTCAGCCGCGCCTCTTAACCGGTCGCAACGATTGCTGGCCCTCGCGGCCGTGATCGTCTGCTTCGTGGTCGTGCGCGGGCCGGTGATGCTGTCGGCGATGGGGGGGCAGGACGAAGAGTGGTACGCCATTCCCGGCCTCATGGTCGCGCGAACCGGCGTTCCCAGCGTTCCCTACTCGCATGCCACGGAGAAAAGCAGCGTCTTTCTCGGAGCTGAACGGCTGCTGTTCGCGATGCCCCCAGCGACGTTTTACGCACAGGCTCCCTTCTTTCTGGTCGCCCCACCCACCTATGGAACGGCACGGCTGGCGTCGCTCGCGGCGGGATGCGTGGCGATTGCCGTTGTCTTTCTCTTGGGTCGGGAGTTGTTCGACGACGATTGGATCGGCCTGTGGGGGGCAGCGATCTTCTCGCTGTCGCGACTGCTTTACTTCCCGGCGACATTCGCGCGGCCCGACATGCTGTGCGGCATGTTCGGCCTCTTGACGATTTTGATGCTGGCCCGCTGGCATCGCGGCAACCAGATTCGAGATCTGCTGATCGCGGGAGTTTTCCTGGGACTGGCGGGGCTGAGTCATCCCTTCGCGATTGTGTTCGCACTTCAGGCCGGCGGATGGATTCTGTGGTCGACACGTGGCGGAACGCGGAAGATTGTCGCGCTGCTGGTTCTGGGAGCCACTACGGCCGGGACGTTTCTGCTCTGGTTGCCATTGATCGCGATGGCTCCCGACCTTTTCATGGCTCAGTTCGTCAGCAACATTGTGTCGCCGGCCGGGCCAGGACTGTTGTCGCGGCTGCTCTGGCCGTGGGAGTCGCTCGCGCATCATTGGCCGCAACTCGTGAACCGGGCGCATCCGCTTCAAGGGGGAGCCTTAGTTTTGGGATGGGCGGCCCTGCCCCTTCTGCGAAGATTCGCGAAGAAGAGTGTTGAGATGGAACCGGCTGACCCTTCTCGCGCGCGGCCCATGACGTGCTGGTGGCTGGCAGGCACGAGTGTTTACCTGCTGATTGCGGCCCAGGGGCAGCATCCGATTCAGGGCTACTGGTGCTACTCGGCTGGATTATTTTCTCTCTGCCTGGCGGGAAGCCTTCGCCACATCCAGAAGTCCTGCTTCGGAAGGGGAGCACGTGCGTCGATCTTTGCTCCGCTGGCCATCGCGGGAATTCTCCTGGCGTTTTTGCCGGGATCGGGGCTGCGCGCCGTGGTCGCGCATGTGTCTCATGCTGGAGACCCGAATTTCTATTCGCCTCGCTTTGTGAGTCGGGTTCTTTCTGAACTTCCGGCGGACGCCCGGCTGACGGTTGGAATTGAGTTCGCGCTGGATGCCTATGGTCAGGGCCGGGAGGTCGTGCTGGGAATTGAAAATCCGATGTACTTCGATTCCAGCCAGGTTCCCACCGACTATCTCATTCTGGGGCGGTTGGGGCTCGCGGAACGGCTGCAAGATCGATTCGACTGCGAACAAATGACAGTGCATGGCGATCCGAAGAACGAGTTCGCCTGCTATGCGGAGGTGTTTCGCGTTCATCGTCCACAAAGCACGGTCGACGGAAACTTATCGTCGGGCCGGGAGGAGTAACTCGGTTGGAGACCCTCCCATCGAACGTCGGCACGTTGTCGCGGTTCAGCCTCTATAATCGAGCCGTCTCCACGGTGACTTCGGGCGAGACCGCGCGTCCCGAGTTGGTATGTCCGATCTGTGGGGAGACCGGAGCCGATGCCCGTTATGCGATCGAGGGCTTTCGATCCAATCTCGTCGTCTGCCGCCATTGCGGCACGGGTTGGCTCGAACCAATGCCTTCTCCCGAAGATCTCGCGGAGCAGTACCCTACCTCGTACTACGGAGAGACCGGCCAGAAGTTTCATCCGCTCATTGAACTGGGAGTGCGCTTTGTGGGGGGGCGACATGTGCGGTTTCTGGCCCGCCGCGTTCCACCGGGAGGTCGTATTCTCGACGTCGGCTGCGGGCGGGGCATTCTGCTGCGAGAACTCGCCGACCGCGGTTACGAGACGCATGGCTTCGAGCGATTCGCTTCAGCCGTTCGGGGGATCGACCCGCGTGTGCAGGTCCGGATCGGCGACAGCCTGATGGCCGTGAACTACCCCGATCATTTTTTTGACCAGGTGATTGTCTGGCATGTCCTGGAGCATATTCCCGACCCCACAGACGTTCTTCGGGAAATCCACCGCGTTTTGAAGCCTGGGGGAGAAGTCGTCATCGCGGTCCCGAATTTCTCCAGTCTTCAGGCTCGGTGGTCAGGCAGCGCCTGGTTCCATCTCGACCTGCCGCGGCACCTGTTTCACTTTCCGCATCAGGCGCTGCGGCAACTGATGAGCGACTGCGGCTTCGAGCCGGGGACGACTCACCATTTTTCCTTGCGGCAGAATCTGTTCGGCTGGGTGCAATCCGCCTTGAACCGCTGGACGCGACTCCCTCGCAACAGCCTCTACGAACTGATTCATGCCCGGCAGGAGCCGCATGTGAAATCGCTGCCGCGCATGACGCGGTTCTGCCTGCTATCGGCATTTGTCCTGGGAATGCCGGTCGGGCTCTTCCTGGAGATTCTCGCAACCCTGATGAAGAGCGGTGCCACGATCCATGTGACGGGAGTCGCTTGCGGCGACGAACAACGATAACTAGCGCTCTATCACTGTTAACGATTCCGGTGTGTGCCACTGGCTTTAGGGCATTTTGTTATAAAAAGACCTAAGGCACACTGGCAGAGCCCGTGGCACACGAAGAGCAAGCCGTGACAATTCTCCGCGAGCGACGCCGGGACGTCAGCCGCTCGTTACCAGCCATCGACAGCAGGCTCCGTGTTCTCTGAATCGGTCAAGTTGTCGTGGTCTCCCTTGACCGTTTCCACCAGGGTGACCAGCTTTTGGTGGTCTTCCGAGTCCTGATCGAGTTCCACGCGGAAGACGTGCAACCCCGCGAAATCTCCGGAATCGAGCGCCCGACTCGTATCACCCCGGCCGAAGATCAGAAACTCGGTCTTCGTCGTCGCATCGCGGCCAAGGACAATGTCGGCGGCCTTGATCGCCTTTATGGAGCTGACATCCACTTTCCGTCCGGTCGCGTCCTCGAAGATCGCGTCGATGGGAATCCAGCTTTCTCCGGTCATCATGGTTGCCCCCCTTTCGGTCCGTTGAACAGACCCAGGCGGATTCACCCGTTCGAACTTCGCACCACTTCCTGGGCCAGTTCGTTCGTCTCCCTTCAGGATAACCGTCTCCTCCGCAGAATCCCATCGGATCGTCCCCGGCTGGCGAAGCCGCGAGGGAGCACGCCTCCCAGGGGCCTTCCCGGGAAATTTTTTCGGGAAGATTACCGCAATTCGCGTCCGCCCAAAGTACGATACAAATGTATCGATTCCTGTCTCCGAGGTCGATCCACCATGAACTGGATGTTGACGGACATGGACTCATTCTTCGCGTCGGTCGAACAGATGCTTCGGCCGGAACTGCGAGGACGGCCAGTGGGGGTGATTCCCGTTGAGTCGGATGGCACCTGCGTGATTGCCGCCAGCTACGACGCCAAACACCGCGGCGTGAAAGTCGGGATGAAAGTTCCGGATGCACGGCGACTGTGTCCGGGAATCCGGTTCGTCAAAGCACGTCCTGATCTCTATGTCGACGTGCATCAGAAGATTTTGCAAAGCGTGGACCGGTGTGCTCCGGTGGATCGAGTCTATTCGATCGATGAATGGACCATACGGTTGCGCGGACCGGATCAGGATCGCGATCAGGCACAACAGCTCGCGCGACGGATCAAGCAGCAGCTTCTGGAAGACTTTGGCCCGTGGATGACGTGCTCGATCGGGATCGCACCGTCGAGGCTGCTGGCGAAAATTGCCAGTGGCCTGCGGAAGCCGGACGGGTTGACGGTTTTATCGGTCGACGACATGCCCGGACCGATCGAACACTTGTCGCTCAAAAGTCTCTGCGGCATCAGCGACGGCATGCTGGCCCGGCTCAACAAGCATGGCATCCGGACGGTGCGGGAACTGTGGGAAACCAGCCGAGACCAGGCGGTCCAGGCATGGGGATCGATTTCGGGAGCCCGGTGGTGGGCGGGCTTCCATGGAATTGATGAGCCGGAACCGCCCACGCGCCGCCGGTCGATGACGCACGGGAACGTGCTGGACCCCCGTTTTCGCAATGAAGAGGGGGCTCGGGGAATCCTTCTCCGGCTGATCTGCAAACTTGGCCAGCGGCTGAGGCGAGATGGCTATCTTGCCGGGAGCATGACGGTTTCGACCGTTGATGAATGGGGGGGCCGTTTCGACGCGAAAGTCAGTCTGCCGGGCGTGAACGACACGCCGACGTTATTGCGGCAGTTTGACAAACTCTGGCGGCAGCGCAGACGGACCAGCGCTCCAGTCAAGAAGGTCGACGTCTGCGTGAGCGAACTGGTTCTCGCGTCGCAAGTCTCCCGCCCGCTCTTTGAAGAACCCGCGAAACTGCAACAGGTTTCACGAATGGTCGACCAGATCAATCAACGCTGGGGATCGCACACGGTCTATTTCGGGTCCATTCACAAATATCGCCAGCTCATGGAAAACAAGATCGCCTTCGGCCGAATTCCGGATCAAGCCGACTGAGCGGGGGGGAAACACCTGCTTGAGTCGATGTGGCCTGCCCCCGTTTTTTGTCCCAGGGGCTATGAACTCGGCCTGTTTTCCTGGGCTTTGCGCATTGATTCACGGGTGGCGAAAGCGGCACGTGGAATGCTGCTCGACGAATCGAGATGAAGTGGAGGCCCTGCACAATCCACTCGTCGTCATTGGTTTGATGGTCATTCAACCCTTCAAAGAGCAGCAACATGCATCGTCTCGTTCCTCTCGTCGTTACTGCGGTTTTGGTCACTTCAGTTAGTGTCTACGCCGCGGCCAGAAAGTCAGTTTCCGTCTCCGGGAACCTAACGGGTGGCACGAGAGTCTCGGCCAGTTGCAGTGTTTCCAACACTGGAAAAGCCAGCGGCGCGGGCACGTTGTCTAGCACGAATAACGGCATTACCTACAACTACCCGTTCACCGTCAATGGTTTGAAGACGGGCACTAATACCGTGATTTTGAGCGGCTCTTTCATTGCGAACAACGCCCCTGTGACGCTGACCGCGACGGTTCCAAGCGGGTCACAGACTTTCAAATACGTGATCAACGGGAGGACCGTTACGCTGACAGGTTCAGGAACCGTCACAACTAAGTGACGCTTTGATTGATCGATTGAACATCGGTTCCTGCAACTCGTGCACCCCGTCAGCAATCGAAAGCGACGATCAGCCAGCGCCCGAATCGTTCAAGCCTGACTGCGGATTGCTCGGAACGACATCTCATCCCGCGCCCGGTGGCCCATGCTGCCGGGTGTTTTCGTTTGGTGGGCAGGCCCTGGAACTGTCGTGAACCGGCAAAATCTTCCGGCGATTCTGCGCCAGCGGCCGGGGACGCCGTTTTGGCGTCGAACACCAGCACAGGCGGAAATTTTCAGAGAAAGTTGCACCTGGGTCGCACAGAACCAGCGCGGCAACTATCCGCCCTGCTATTCCTCGCCGCAAATCGCTTCACGGCAAGGATTTAAGAAGTTGCCCGATATGGATTCGAACCATAACTAAGTGATCCAGAGTCACTCGTGCTACCATTACACCATCGGGCAGTGGTCTGGCGGGAGTATACACGATGTGGGCTGAATTCCAAGTCGGGTTTTCGACTGGCGTTGGCACTGGTCGCGCGAGCGAGTTCGAGCGCGCCGCGGGGTTCGGAAACTGATCCTGACGCTTGCCCCGGCAGTCGTTACAGTACGCGCCGCTGAAAGAGTCTGATCGCGGCTGGCGACGGATTACGAATCACTCCCTGGAAATGGAGTCCGAGGGATGACTGCTGTTCGACGGATGGCTGGGTTACTGGTGGCGGTGGCTGGGTTTGCGGTGTTGGCGGACGATTCGCGGGCCGCCGATCCGCCGTCGGCCAAGGCCATTCTGGGGGCGTACAAGCCCTCCCAGCGCGGCGTAGAGTACGAGATTCCCAGCGAAGACGAGCTGGCCCGGTGCAAAGTTGAAGTCGAACGGCGCGGGAAGATTTCGGGCTGGGTCGTCTACGGTCCCGCCGGACAATTGCTCCGGCGCTTCGTCGATACCGACGGAGACAACCAAGTCGATCAGTTCCGTTACTTCAACCACGGCATCGAGGTCTATCGCGATCTCGACACCAACGCCAACAACAAGGTCGACCAGTGTCGCTGGGTCAACCTGGGGGGCTCGCGGTGGGGTATTGACGCGAATGAAGACGGGACGATCGATTCGTGGAAGGTGCTGTCGGCGGCGGAAGCTTCGCGAGAAGCGATCGACGCCCTCGTGACTCGCGACGTCGCGCGGATGACCGCGCTGATGGTAACGGCGGACGATCTGAAGCGTCTCAACATCGACGCGGCCACCAGCGAAAAGATCCTGGAAACCGCCGGTTCGCCCGCCGCCGCCATGCGCGATGTCCTCAGCAAGACCAAGGTCATCGCGGCCAAAACCAAGTGGATGAAGTTCGACGTCGCATCGCCAAGTCGGGTTCCGGCTGACGATGTTCGCGGCGGCGACGATCTCGAGGTCTATGAAAACGCGATGGCCATCGTCGAAACGGGGCCGAATCAGTCGGCGCTCGTCCAGATCGGCGAAATGATTCGCGTGGGCGATGTCTGGAAACTGACCCAGGTTCCGCAACCGGTCGAGGGTGAAAGCTTCGCGATCACCGCCGGGGGGTTATTGATGCAGCCGTCCTTGGGTGACGTTGCCACGGCCGACGCGGGCCCTCCCCCGACGCCAGAAATGCAGGGGCTTCTGGAGGAACTGCAAAAGCTCGACGAGACCCAGCCGGGCGCGACCGCTCCGGCGAAGGCGTTCTCGGACTACAACGCCCGCCGGGCCGACCTGCTGACCAAGCTGGTTTCGTTTTCGAAGACCGAGGAGCAGCGCGGTCAATGGATGCGGCAATTGATCGATGGCCTGGCGGCCGCCGTCCAGACCGGAAGTTATGCCGAGGGACAGCAGCGTCTGACCGCCATCGAATCGAGCCTGCGGAAATCGTCGCCCAATTCCGACCTGATTCCCTACGTGGTCTTCCGGAACGTCCAGTGCGATTACACGCTGGCGATGCAGAAGGAAGAAGACATTGAGAAGCGCCAGGATCTGCAGAAAAAGTGGCTCGCGAACCTCGAGACCTTCCTGAAGGATTATCCGAAGTCGGAAGATGCCTCCGAGGCGATGCTGCAACTGGCCGTGACCGAGGAGTTCAACGGTCGGTCTTCGGAATCCCAGACCTGGTATCGGAAGCTGGCCACCGACCATGCCTCCACGCAGGCAGGACAACGGGCAGCCGGAGCGCTTCGCCGCCTGGATCTGAAAGGTAAACCCTTCGCCCTCAGCGGGGCCTCTCTATCAGGCGGGGCGATCGACGTATCGCGGCTGAAAGGTCGCGTGACGCTCGTTCTCTACTGGGCCACCTGGTGCGAGCCGTGCAAGGAAGACCTGCCGGCACTGCGAGCATTCTACGACCAGTACAAGTCGAAGGGCTTCGAGATTGTCGGCGTTTGTCTCGATGCGACCCGTGAGCCGGTTGGCCCGTTTCTGCAATCGAACAAAGTGACCTGGCCGCAAATCTACGAAGAGGGGGGCTTCCAGAGCCGTCCCGCCCTGGAATACGGCGTGATCTCGCTGCCGACGATGTTTCTGGTCGACAAGGAAGGCCGCGTCGCCAGTCGCAATGCGTCGGTTCAGGAACTGAAAATCCTGCTGCCTCAATTGTTGGCCAAGTGATTGCTTCCGCTCAATTGCTCAATTAACGGGTCGCGGTCGGGTGGTATCCTCTGAAGGCTTCGCGGAAGGGCGTGGGAGGTGGTCGTTTGCCACGCCCTTCGAAGACTCAGGGCGTGCCACCCAACGGAGTCGCGGCTCGTACGCCCTTGATGGTTTCGAGGTGTGACATGTCGAGACTTCAGCAACTGAAGAAAGTCATCGCGGCACCGATCAAGGCGGCGATCATCCAGCATCATCGGCGCGGAGGAGCAGTGCTGTTCAGCGACACGACGCTTCGTGACGGCGAACAGATGCCCGGAGCGACGCTTGATCCCGACGAAAAGCTGCGAATCGCGCTCGCTCTCGAAGAAGCCGGAGTTCATTCGCTCGACGCCGGTTTTCCCGCATCGAGCGAGTATGATGTCGCCGCGATCCGGAAGATGGTGGGACGTGTTCGCCGCTGCGTGCTGACCGGCTTATGCCGAACCACCACGTCCGACGTGGACGCGGCGGCGGCGGCGCTCGATGGCCAGCCGTCGCACAAGCGGGGGGTCAGCCTGTTCATCGGAACGAGCCCCCTGCACCGCGAGCACAAACTGCGAAAAAGCGAAGCCGAGATTCTCGACATCATCGGTGAGACGGTTTCCTACGCGGCGAAGCAATTCGACATCGTGGCCTTCAGCCCGGAAGATGCCAGCCGGACCGAGCTTCCGTTTCTCTGCCAGTGCTATGAACGGGCGATTCGAGCCGGGGCGACGACCGTCGGCTTCCCGGACACGGTCGGCGTGCTGACTCCCGCGAAGGTGACCCGATTCCTGACGGCCATTCAGGAAGGGGTGCCGAGCATCCGCAAAGCGCTGATTGCCGTCCACATGCATAACGATCTGGGCCTGGCGGTCGCGAACACGCTGGCGGGCCTGGAAGCGGGCGCGCACGTCGTTCAATGCACGGTGAATGGAATTGGCGAACGGGCCGGGAATGCGTCGCTGGAAGAAGTCGCGATGGCGATCACCCTTCATCCCGATCAATACCAGCGAACCGCGAAGATCAACACGACGAAGCTCGCCCCGCTCTGCCGAATGGTCTCGGAACTCACGGGGATTTCGTACGCTCCGAATAAGCCAGTGGTGGGGCCGACAGTCTTCGCGACCGAAGCCGGCATTCACCAGGACGGCCTTTTGAAGAACCTCGACACGTACCTGCCGTATCGCCCGGAAGTCGTCGGCTCCTCGGGAGTGCAGTTCGTCCTCGGGCGACATAGCGGCCGCCGGGCCGTGGCGCACCGGTTGAGCGAACTGGGGCTTCCCAGCGATGACGCCACCGTCACGCGCGTGCTCGAGGCCCTGAAATTCGCGCCGAAAGGCCGCATGATCGACGACAACGTCGTGCGTGAGATGGCGCGAGCCGCGTAGCGCCCCGTGAGATATGCGGCCTACTGCTTAGAGACTCTAACACAACCTCTGTGCCATGAGTTGTTTGCTTGGATTTTGGCACGTTTCGGACAGGCACAACCGGTTGTGTGAGGGTTTCTTAGTCACCCGAAGCGTCAGTGAGGGAGAGACGAAAACTTCCCTCGCAGACGCTTCGGGTTACAACTTCGTGGGGTGCTTTCTCTGAAACACGGCTACTCAGTTCCAGAGAAATGTCATGCGGCACATACCTTCCGTTCCGTGAATAATCCGGGCTAGAAGCCTTGCCCAGTCTCTCTCCGCTCCCCTGTCGGCGTGATTAACAGGAGGCCAAGTCTGGTAGGCAAGGGTCGTTGGAGACCAGCCCTCAAACTTTCGCTCCGGCCAGACAAGCTGGCCGGGGGCGACGCGGGTTGGGTCGCGGTCTCATGCTAGCTGTCAAACTCCCGTTCCCGCCGGGCAAGCCGGCGGGGGACGGCGGCAAAGAGGGTTAACGGCGTAGGGTGCCACTGGCTCTGCCAGTGCCTCTTACGTGAAAAGGCCATAACTGGATGCACTGGCGGAGCCAGTGGCACACACCCGAATCTTTCAGATTGACAGAGCACAACCGACTACGTCAGCTTCCAGTTGTCGGGGAGCGTGGTCTCTTTCGGGACTGCCAGGACGCCGTCGACGAACCAGACGGGGCAATCCTTCGAGACCGTCTCCAGACCGGCTGTTTTCAGAATGACATTGCGTCCGATGCGGCAGTTCTTGTCGACGAGGGCTCCATCCAGCGTTGTTCCGTCGCCGATGCCGATTGGCGGGATACCCTGACGGGCCTCTTCGGCCAGGTCGTCGTCCGACTGCTGGAAGTCGGCTCCCATGATGACCGTGTTGCGGATCGTCACGTTCTTTCCAATGTGGGTTCGCAGACCGATGACGCTGTTTTCGATGGTCGAGCCGGCGCCAATCACGCAGCCGTCCGCGACGAGGCTTTGCTTGATGACTGCTCCGTCGCAGCGGGTCGGCGGCAGGAACCGGGCATGGGTGTAGATCGGCGCGGCCTCATCGTCCAGCCGGAAGGGAGCATCCGGCCGGGCCAGATCGAGATTGGCCTGGTAGAACGCGTCGACGGTTCCGATATCTTCCCAGTAACCGTCGAACAGGTGCACGAAGACATCGTGGGTGCGGATCGACATGGGGAAGATTTCCTTCCCGAAGTCGTGGTAGTCCGATTTTTCCAGCAAGCTGATGAGGGCGTCGAGATTGAAGAGGTAGATGCCCATGCTGGCCAGGAGATCCCGGCCGTTGCTTTTGAGGCCATGGGCGTCGATCCAGGCAGGATCGGTTCGCACCATGTCCATCTCTTCGTGAGTCTGGGGCTTCTCCAGAAACCCGCGCACGCGACCGTCGTCGTCCAGGCGCATGATGCCGAAGGCTTTCGCGGCTTCGCGATCGACCGGAAGTGCCGCGATGGAAACGTCGGCCCCCCGCTCGATGTGGTTACGGACCATTTCGGCGAAGTCCATGCGATAGAGCTGGTCGCCCGAGAGAATGAGGACGTACTCGATCCCCTTCTGCTGCAGGTAGCGCATGTTCTTGCGGACGGCGTCGGCGGTTCCCTGATACCAGTGCTCGCCTTCCATCGTCTGCTGGGCAGCCAGAATCTCGACGAAGCCGCCGTCGAAGCGGTCGAAGCGGTAGGTCTGGCGAATATGGCGGTGAAGACTGACCGAATTGAACTGCGTCAACACATAGATGCGGTTCAGACCGCTGTTGATGCAGTTCGAGATCGGGATGTCGATGAGCCGGTATTTGCCCGCCAAGGGGACGGCCGGCTTGGAGCGGTATTGCGTCAGCGGAAACAGCCGGGTTCCCTTGCCGCCTCCAAGAATCACGGACATCACGTTCTTCATCGCTTCCCCCGGAGTCGCTCAATCGTGTGGCAATGATGGACGTCGAACGACGTCCCGTGCCGTTATAGCCGATGAGCGTCCGAGACGAAACGCACCCCTCTTGATCGGATCAACAGGTCCGAGCCTGGGCGCAGGCTGAGCACAAGAGAGAATCGAAGAAGTTCGCGGTCGTACCGCTAATTCCAGCTACCGCGAAGCGGGCAACGCGGCTCCGACCTGATCCGCCACTTCCTGGCGAACGACAGAAATCGAGCGGGGAGCGTCGATTCCCAACCGGACTTTGCCATCCCGGACATCAAGCACGGTGACGACGACCTGCTGCCCATTGAGGCAGATCTGTTGACGAATTCCACGAGTCAGAACGAGCATCTCTTCCCTCCCGATGCTGTTGATGTCATGTTTGCACGCTGACGAACTCGGTCCACCAATCCATTTGGTTCCGTCGTCGTCATGGTCCGCGCACCCCTTGACACCTCCCACCGATAGCAAAGTTCGCTCCAAATCTTCAAAAAACACAAAAATCAGCACAACGCCTTATTTAGCAGTCATTTGCGAACTGCAAAAAAATTCTGGCATCCTGTTCGCCGAGGCAAGTTAGCGCATTTTGCTACACATGGTCTGTTGACGACTGATCGACAATCGGTCAAAGCGAACGCCGATCGCACAAACATTGGCCGATGCCCCCCCCCAGATCGAGGGGGAGGACGTCCCGGAGCTTTAATATTGATCCGGCGGGGGCAGTATCCGCTTGCGGAAGGGAAGGCGTCGAATACCGTGCGTGTCTGACGAAGAAGACCGTCGACGGCGTCGACGGCTTTTCATGGAAGCCCTGATAAAGCCCTTGTCCACAAAGACCAGCCTTATGTCCGAAGAGATTTTTGACGTCTGTGATGAGACCGATCGTGTCATTCGCCAGGCGCCGCGTTCGGTCGTGCATGCGAATCGCTGGCTCCATCGCTCGGTCCATGTGTTCGTGTTCAATTCCCAGGGAGAACTGCTGCTGCAGAAGCGGTCGGCGAGCAAGGACGAAGACCCGCTGAAGTACACATCGTCGGCGTCCGGCCACCTGCATGCCGGGGAAGACTATGACGAGGCCGCTCTCCGCGAACTGGACGAAGAACTCGGGATTCAGGCGGGAGTCCGGCGACTGACGAAATTCGGAGCGACTCCAGAGACGTCGTACGAGCACACCGTCATTTACCGGGCCGACACGGACCAGGCTCCGACGTTCCTGGCCGACGAAATCGAGACGGGCGGATTCTATTCTCTCGATGCGATCGACGACTGGATCGCCCGGCGTCCCGACGATTTTTCCCGGTGCTTTGTCGTGCTCTTCCGGTGGCTGGTCGAACATCTTGCGGAAAGCGAAAACCCAGCGAGTTAAGTCCGATTTTCTGACGGAACACGAAGCGCTCTTGATGGACGCAAGTCCGCGGTAACTGTGCGGATTTGCACGATCCAGGAATCGTGGCACTTGTCCGAACAGGGTCGCGCGGGCAACAATATCAGGAAGGGGGGAAAGCGCTCGCCGCAAACCCCTCACCCGCACCTGCCGTGGCGGTCGATGTTGCCTGAGAAGGACATCGCTTTCACAGTCCGCCGCTCGACCCGCCCGCCGACCCGCCTCTGGATTTCCGACATGCTGTCATCCCACTCGCCGTCGCCGGTCGTCTCTTCCCGTTTGCGAGGAACTTGCGCGCTTCTCTTCGTCTTCGCGAGTCCGGTCATCGTGGTAGCCGAGGAGCCTCCGGCTTTTTCGCCGGAACACCTCGAGTTTTTCGAGAAGTCGGTTCGCCCCCTGCTGGTGAAGCGCTGTTTCGAGTGTCACGCGGGGCAGAAGCAACAGGGCGGCGTTCGAGTCGACGGTCGCAAGATTGTTGTCGAAGGGGGCGAGTATGGACCGGTGGTGGTACCGGGTCAGCCCGATGCCAGCCGACTGATTCAGGTGCTGAAGTTCGACAACAACGATGTGCAGATGCCGCCCTCGGGAAAACTCCCGGACGAAGAGATCGCGATCTTCCGCCGGTGGATCGAGTTGGGCGCGCCATGGCCGAAAGAAGAGTCATCGACAGGGCTGCCTGCCGGTCCCATGACGGCTCAAAGTGCCCGAGAACATCATTGGGCATTTCGCCCCCCCCAGGCGTCCCCTTCCCCTGTTCCCCTCGACGCAGGTCGCATTCAGACACCAATCGACGCGTTTGTCGTCGCGCGACTGGAAGCCGAGGGAATGGCCCTTCGCCCCGAAGCTGATCGCCGTACGCTGCTGCGTCGGCTCGCGATGGATTTGCGCGGGGTGCCGCCCACGCTCGAGGAAGTGACCGAATTCGAGAACGACACGTCGCCCGATGCCTTTGAGCGAGTCGTCGACAGATACCTGGATTCGCCGGAGTACGGCGAGCGCTGGGGACGGTACTGGCTCGACGTCGCGCGGTATGCCGACACCAAGGGCTATGTGTTTACCGAAGAGCCCCGCTATCCGTACGCCTACACGTATCGTGACTACGTGATTCGAGCGCTGAATCAGGACAAGCCCTACGACCGGTTCGTGACCGAACAGCTTGCCGCCGATCAGCTTGACCATCCGGACAGTAACGAAGACCTGGCGGCGATGGGATTTCTGACTGTGGGCCGCCGGTTCCTGAACAACAATCACGACATCATCGATGACCGCATCGATGTCGTCAGCCGGGGTCTGATGGGGCTGACGGTCACTTGTGCCCGCTGCCACGATCACAAGTTCGATCCCGTTCCCGCGGCCGACTACTACTCGCTGTATGGCGTCTTCGCGTCCTCCGATGAGCCGGCGGAATTGCCGTTGATTGGCCGCCCCAACGATCGGGCCGCATTCGCGAAATTCGAGAAGGAACTGGCCGATCGCGAGCAGGCCCTGCGCGCGCTGGAAGCGGAACTCGCGACGAAGATCGAACAGGAAGTTCGCGGCCGCGTGGGAGACTATCTGCAAGGAGTCGCGACCCGCGCTGCCCCCAAGGACTCCGGCTTCAAGGCGAGCTATGAACATGGCGACCCGCGACGGGGACTCGTGGATCGCTGGCAGAAATACTTGAACGGTCTGGGAAATGGCCCACACCCCGTCTTCGAGCCTTGGCGGCGACTGGTGGCCACGAAGCCTGACATGTTCGTCGCCGTGCGGGACGAACTGCTGGCGGAGTCGGTCGCAGGTAGCTTGAATCCACTGGTGCGGCAGCGATTGCTGGACTCGAAGCCAACGAATCTTGTCGAGCTGGCGAAGGTTTATGGCGGCTTGTTTGCCGGGGTTGAGCAGCAGTGGAATGAACTTCGGGCGAAACAGGCCGATGCGATGGCATTGGCCAACGGCGACGAGGAAGCGCTGCGACAGATTCTGGTCGCGGACGGCTCGCCGACGCGCGTGGCCACAGGCGACCTCAATGGTCTGATGGATCGCGCGGAACGGAACAAGCAACGGGAGCTCGCGAAGAAGATCGACTCGTTGAAAGTCAGTTCGCCCGGCGCGCCGCCGCGAGCCATGGTTCTCAACGATCGCCCGCAGCCCGTGAATCCGCGCATTCTGGTCCGCGGCAACCCGGGACGTCCCGGAGACACGGTTCCACGGCAGTTCCTGGAAGTGATCGCCGGACCGGACCGGCAGCCCTTTTCGCACGGGAGCGGTCGCCTGGATCTGGCGGCCGCGATCGTCAGTCCCGAGAATCCGCTCACGGCGCGAGTGATCGTGAACCGCTTGTGGCAGCACCATTTCGGTCAGGGCCTGGTGGGAACGTCGAGCGACTTTGGCGTCCGGAGCGAGCCGCCAAGCCATCCAGAGTTGCTGGACTGGCTGTCGGTGCAGCTCGTTCGTTCGGGCTGGAGACTGAAAGCCCTGCATCGCCTGATTCTGGCGTCGGCGGTTTACCGGCAGGGCTCGACCGACGATCCGGTCGCCCGACTGAAGGATCCGGAGAATCGCCTGCTGTGGCGGATGCCGCCTCGGCGGCTGGATTTCGAAGCCTTCCGGGATTCCCTGCTGGCCGTTTCGGGACAACTGGATCGAACCATCGGCGGGCGCCCCTACGACAACGTGACGGACATCGGTTCGCCACGACGGACCGTCTACGCGCTCGTTAACCGTAACGATCTGCCGGGAATCTTTCGCGCGTTTGACTTCGCGGACCCGGATGCCAGCGCGGGCGAGCGGCCGCGAACCACGGTTCCGCAACAGGCGCTGTTTGGTCTGAATTCGCCGTTCGTCCTGGAAGTCTCGCGGCGACTGGCGAACTCGACCGCTGGTGCCGAAGAAACCGCGCGGATCCAGGCTCTGTATCGCCGCGCGCTGGTTCGCGAACCGAGCCAGGATGAATTGGATGCGGCGAGGAATTTCGTGAAGAGCGCATCCGGCGATGGCAAGCTCGACGCCTGGGGGCGATTGGCTCAGGTGCTCTTACTGACGAATGAATTCGCCTTTGTGGACTGACCACGGGGAGTAAACCCATGCGATATGACTCGCTAATTTCGAATCTCGCGAACTCACCGGGAACGCGGCGGGAATTCTTGCAGCGGTCCGGCTGCGGAATGGGCGGGATGGCGTTGGCCAGCCTGTTGTCCAATCCGGCGGCTGCATCGGTCGATCTGTCTTCGGGCGGCTCTCCGATGCTGCCGCGTCAGCCCCATTTTCCGTCGAAGGTGAAGCACGTGATTCACGTGTTTCTGAACGGCGGGCCCTCGCATGTCGATACGTTCGACCCCAAGCCGAAGCTGGCCGAGTATGCCGGCAAGACGCTGCCGACCGAGAACCTGCGGACCGAGCGGAAGACCGGGGCGGCCCTGCCCTCACCGTACAAGTTTCGCAAGTATGGCCAGAGCGGGATCGAAGTGAGCGAGCTGTTCGCTCATACGGCCGAGTCGATCGACGACATCTGCGTGATTCGGTCGATGCACGCCGATGTTCCGAATCATGAACCGAGCCTGATGCTGATGAACTGCGGCGACGCGCGGCTGGTTCGTCCCAGTCTCGGCTCCTGGACCACGTACGGGTTGGGGACCGAGAACCAGAACCTGCCCGGTTTCGTGGCGATGTGCCCCGATGGTTTGCCGATTACGGGTGCGCAGAACTGGCGATCGGCGTTTCTGCCGGGTGTGTTTCAGGGAACGTATCTCAACACGCGGCAGACGCAGATTGAAAAGCTGATCGAGAACATTCGGAACGATTCGGTCTCGCGCGAAGAACAGCGCCGGCAGATCGATCTGTTGCAGCAGCTCAATCGTCGGCATGCCGAACTCCGCGACCAGGAATCGATGCTCGACGCGCGAATTCATTCTTTTGAACTCGCGTATAACATGCAGATGGAGGCCACCGATGCCTTCGACATTCAACAGGAGCCGAAGCATATCCAGGAGGCGTATGGCGACGGGGTGCATGGGCGGCAACTCTTGATCGCGCGACGGCTCGTCGAGCGGGGCGTTCGTTTCGTGCAGCTCTGGCACGGCGCGGGGCAGCCTTGGGACAACCATGACGATCTGGAAGTGAATCATCGACGGCTGGCGGGCGAGCTCGATAAGCCGCTGGGGGCTTTGCTCAAGGATCTGAAGCAGCGCGGCCTCCTCGACGAAACCCTGGTTCTGTGGGGTGGTGAATTCGGTCGGACGCCGGTCGTTGAACTTCCCACGCCCGGCGCGAACGCCGGAAAAATCAACGGTCGCGACCATAATCACTGGGGTTTTACGTGCTGGCTGGCCGGCGGCGGGGTCAAGGGTGGAACGGTTTACGGCGCGACAGACGAGTTCGGTTTCCAGGCCGTCGAAAACAAGGTTCACGTGCATGACCTGCATGCCACCATGCTGCGTTTGATGGGCTTCGACCACGAACGGTTGACCTACCGCTTCGCCGGGCGCGACTTCCGTTTGACCGATGTCCATGGCCGCATCATTGAAGACTTGATCGCGTAATTCGTGTGGCACGACTTTTACGGTCGTAACAGGTTTAGGGACGGGCAGCATTGAACGTCTCTAGACGCATACGGGGTTCCCCTCGTATGCGGAAATCTGCCCAGCCATTCCGCTCGGCATGATCGGCACGATTGTCCAGTATTCGTGACCGGCAACGTGGCAGGCGCGGGGATCGCGATGGGCGAATCCGTTTCGTCATCTAACATTGAGTGAGACATGGTCTCGCGACCATGCTCGCCCGGCACGAAGCCAGAATGTAGGGACTCCGTTGGCGACCGAGACTGATCGTATCGGCCTGATTCTCGACCGGCTCACCGCCGGTCTGTTTCCTTTTTTTGAACGGGAGATGACGGCCACTTACGGAGAGCACTGGTTGGATCAGGCGCGGACGAGCTTTCGGACCCTGGCCCCCGGCCGTCCCGATAACGTGCCTTGGGATGCCCATGCCCTGCTGACAGTCATGTGGGACCACTGGAACCAGGTCTTTCGCTCGCACCTGAGCATTTTCGAGCGCAGTCTCGTCAGCGAGCTGCGCGAGTTCCGCAACCGCTGGGCGCATCAGGCCACGTTCACCGAAGACGACTCGTTCCGAGTCTGCGACAGTGCTCAACGATTGTTGCGAGCGGCACAAGCCGATGAAGCGGCTGACGCCCTCGAAGAGATCAAGATCGACGTCCTGCGGGAGCGATTCGGCCGCAAGGTCAACAGCGACCTGGCCCGCATTCGATTCAATCGCGAACGCATCTCGGACATCGTACTCTACACGATCTGTTGCCTGGCGATTAACACGGCAGCCTTCATGCTGTTCGGCTCGCGCAATCTGCTGCCGGCCACATTGATGGCGGCGTTCGTCTTCTTCACGTTCGGCTACTTCATCTTCCAGCGACTCAACGCGGCGATGCCGACCTACGGTGTGCATGAGTGCCAGCGCTGTCGACGAATCGTCTATACCGAACTGTGCCCCTATTGCGAGCCGGCACAGCGCCCGCTGGAAACGATCAAGCCGGCGTGATCGTCAGCTTTAGAGATTCTAGCACAGCCTCTGCGCAATGCGGTGCTTGCCTGGTATTCCACGGTTTCCGACAGGCACAACCGGTTGTGTTAGGGTTTCTTAGTTTCCGGGTGCTGGAACCAGCGGCATGAGTTCCCCCACCGCTGAGAGTTCGAACAGCGTGGCGGCACGTGGATCGGTGACCAGCAATCCTTCCTTGTGGCGGACGAGCCCCACGGGATGCTGAAGCAGTTCTCCCTGAAACGCTGGTTGCGGGACCTGCCCCGGTTCCACCTTCCAGATCGTCTTCGCATACCCGTCGGCGACATAAGCCACCCCCGAAGGCAAGACGGCGATCTCAGCCGGGAATTGAAAGGGCTGACCGCCCAGAACAACTTCCCACGCTGGCGTTTCGGCGGTCGGGTCCATTTTCAGCAAGACATCCGAACCGCCGTTGGAAACTGCCCACAACTTGCCATCCGCGGCAAGCGCGAGCCCGCGGCAGCCCGTGATCTGGGCCAGTATGCGAGGTTCGCCTCCTTCCGGGGGAACGGCAACGACCCGCTGAATCTCCAGATCAGCCGCATAGATGGTCCCGTCTGCGGCGACGGCCATCGCCATGGGGATGCCAATGCCGCCGTTTGTCAGTGGTTGCGGTTTCCCGTTGGCGTCGAAGCGATAAATCTCGCGGGTCGAGGAATCGCCAGCCAGGAGTCGACCTTCGTGATCGATGGCCACGCACCGGACGGCGTTGAGCGGCGTGCGGAACTTTTTGGATGCGTGAAACAAGACGCTCAACTGTCCGTCGGCGTACTTCCAGACTCCCGGCAGATTGCGGTCGGCAATATAGATCGCCCCGTCAGGAGCCACCGCGCTGGCCAGCGGATAGACGAATTTCGTGGGAGCCGCGGCCTCCTGGGCCGTCAGGGTGCCGGGAACCCATGCCAACAGCAGACCCATCCACCATCGCCGGTCTGAAATCGCGTCAATGGGCCACAGCGAAGATGCGAACATGGAAAAACCCTGGTCAAACGATGCGAAGGGAAACAGACGAATGGAATCGGACATGACGTTACGATAAGCCAAGATGATGCCATACGCAAAACTACGTCACGGATCGACCTGATTCCGTTCCAGAGGGAAGCCCCATGAGCCTCTCACAACACCTGGCCGGGGAACTGAAATTGGCCGATTTCCTGGTGGAGAGCTATCTGACGGATCTCTCTGACGAAGACCTCCTGATTCGACCGGTTCCGGGAGCAAACCACCTGGCGTGGCAGTTGGGACATCTCATTTCCAGCGAGCATGCCCATTTGAATGCCCTGTCGCCGGACTGCATGCCGCGATTGCCAAATGGATTTCGCGAGCGGCATGTTCGAGAAACGGCTGGCGTCGACGACCCAGCCGCGTTTCTCACCAAAGCGGAATACATCACGGAGCGGATCCGCCAGCGAGAGGGGACGCTGTTGCTGCTGCGACGACTGGGCGACGACGAGTTACAGCGTCCGGTGCCGGAAGAACTTGGGTACTTCGGTCCGACCGTCGCACATGTGTTCAGCGGCGAGGCTCTTCACTGGGCGATGCATGCCGGCCAATGGACAATCATTCGCAGAAAGCTGGGGAAGCCGCCGCTGTTTTGACGGATGCTCGCACAACCTTCGGGCAATCACGTATGAGGTTGAGAGGGGCGGAGCCTGGGAAAGAAGAAAGGAGCCGCCGCTGACGGAGGAGCAAAGAGCGGGTGAAGGGAATCGAACCCTCGCCACCAGCTTGGGAAGCTGGAGCTCTACCATTGAGCTACACCCGCCTGCGTATGGCGCGACGACAAGACTCTACGTCAGCGCGGCGCGGCGGTCAACTCGAAGGCATCCGGTCCGAGGGTCAGCGATTCCCAGTCGACCGGCGCGCGATCCAGCAGTTGAATCTGGAAGATCTCTTTCTGTCCGATCAGGCGAATCGTGGCCGTCTGGTTGTCGTAGTCCGCGGAGAGAAGACGATCCCAGGGCAAGACAGCCGGGCGTCCGATTGTTTTGCCGGTGGTGGAGTCGACAACTTCGAGCGACAGCCATTGTCGCGTGCCGTCGGCCGGGTCGCGAATGCGGGCCGCGAGGACAAGGATCGGCAGATCCAGTCCCGCCACGCGGAGAATCGTCCGCTGGGGAAACGGCCGGGTCCAAAGGAGCCTGCCCGAGGGTTCATGGAACGCGAAAACGTCGTCCCGCATATGCGCCAGCGCGCAGTGAGCGTCGTGAGCCGTGTAGGTGTAGTACCTCGTCTCGGTGACAGGCACGGGCCTCTGCAAATTCACCAGCAAGGTCTCGCCCACCCGCGCGACGTGCATGCCCGTGAGCGAGGCGGCGTCGACACCCGTGACGGGATGGCTCCACCGGACCTTGCCGGTTGGAGCGTCGACCGACTCGATGGTTGCGTCGCGAGTCAGCAGCAGTAGCTGATTGTTCGGCAACTCGCGAAACGGCGCCCGCTCGTTAACGGCGCGGGTAAAAAGTATCCGATCGTCGAGAGGATCCCAGATCTTCAGCACGGATTTTTCGTCGACTGTTTCCATGCAAACAAACAGCCGTCCGATCGCCTTTCGCGGCTTGCGAATATCACTGGTCAGTTCGCCGGCACGGAGTCGCCGACCGGTGCGCGTCTCGTAGACGGTGTACTTCACCCGTTCCGGATCGAAGACCACGGTGACCCGTTCGTCCCCAAAGATGCCGACGGTTCGTTCGACCTCCAGCCCACTACGGGGATCGAGGTCGTCGCGCATCCAGAGGACGCGGCCCGTCGCGGGATGGACCGCGAACAAAGCCTGGCGGCTCTGATAGATGGCGGCGAACGAACAGACCGGTCCGCAATAGGGAGCGCGGTTACGCCCCTGAAGAAAGCGGGGACGAGTCACCCACAAGGGTTCACTGCCGCGCATCTCCAACAACGAGAGTCCCATCACCCCACCGGTGGTCGACAAGGGCAAGAAGCTTTCCGCGCGCGACTCCACCTGGTCCGAGACGTTGAGCAGGCTCTCGACCGGGAGCGCTTGCAGAACCCGCTGGCTGAATCGATCGACCACCTGCAATTCCTGGCGGGTTCCGGAGCCGGAGAGCGTCAGCAGAAGATCGACTGGCGAATCGTCGGCCGTGGGATACTTGCGACGAATCGCACCCAAGCGGCCGGCACCAAATTCGGGACGACGAAGTTCCAGCGGGCCGAACTCAGCAATTGCCGACGAAGTCGCCACCAGATCACGAACTCGGAAGCCGGCGCGGCGCTGCAACACATCCTCCCGTGACTCGGGAAACCCCAGCAGTGGCCACGGGAGGCCCCGCTCGCGGGCGAGAGTCCGGGCGCGCAAAGGCCAGTCGCATTGCATCCACAACGCGGCCAATTCCGGCCAGGCATCGGGGGAACGGCATGCTTCGGTCCCCAGCCATGCCAGTTCCGCGCTTTGATAGCGATGTTCCCGCAAGGCCGATCGCGCCAGATGTTCGAGCAATTCGGGGGTGATTCGGTCACCGAGCGCCAGCGTGTACCGCCAGATTTCGGAACTGTCGCTGGACTGCAGGGCGCGTGCGATCAGTCGCCGCGCGAGAGCTTCGCTGGTCGGCGTTTCGAGTTCATCCTGAAGCTGATTGTTCAATTGCATGGCCACGAAGACTTCGGGCGATGCGAACAGTTTTTCGTCGCCCGGAACCTGCAAGAGGTCGGATCGGGGCGTTTCTAGCAGATCGATCAGTGATGAAATGGCATCCGACGATCGCCCCGAGCGAATCTGGGTCCGAGACAATCGCACCAGGTAGCCGACGCGTTGCTCGGGCGTCGAGCAATAAGGGGCAATGGCCTCCAGACGCGACAGACTCGGCTTGGCGGTCTGTTCAAATTCCAAAAAACCGGCGTTCACGAGCAAACCGGCCACTCGCTGCCGCTCGTCGTCCGGAAGTTCCCCAGATTCCGCCGCAGCCAGAAGCCGATCCACCGCTTGCGATAGTTCGTCTCGTGCCAGAAGGAGTTCGGCTTCCAGCGCCTGGCGCCGACCGGAGTTGGGCATTTTGGCGATCTGCCCATCGAGCCGATCGACCGTCGGCAAGACTTCAAGCCCCAACGGGCTGACAGAGATGATGGTGTCGTCGACCGGCACCAGATTTCCCAGGACGGTGGTGGGCCGTTCGGTCACAACGCCGCGCGAGTTGCCATCGGCGAGTCGAAACCGGCTCAGCCGCCCCCCCTGCTCCGGTTGCCAGTATTCTCCATGGGCAAGAAGTCCCGTACCGACTGGTTGCGTCAGTGCCCGAGTCCAGCGGACCGATCCATCACCGGCATTGAGGCAGCGAAGCTGATTGGCGCCGGCGACGATCAGATCGTCCGGGGTCGCGGCAACGACTTGCTCGCCACTACTGCCGGGGGCTGTCCAGATGGGTTCGCCCGTCGCGGATGACAGACAATAGATGCGGGATTCCACGGGAGGACGATAAATGACTCGGTCTCGACAGAGCAACAGGCGATGGGGACCGCCACTGTTGTCGTCGCCGGAGCGCTGTCCCTGCGGTCGACGATTGTCTCCCAGGAGCGCCTCCGGGCTGGCGCAAAATCGTACCCAGGCGAGCGACCGCGTGAGATAGTCGACCGCGACCAGCAACCCGTTCCCTGTTGGACAAATGAGAAGTCCATCCACCAGCACGGGAGAGCAACCCCCAAGCTGACGATCGACCGAGATCTCTTCGCCGCGCAGTTCCGCGGCCAGCGGCATTCCCCAGCGTTGCTTTCCGGTGTTCGTGTCGATGGAAAGCAGCCACACGAGCGATTCGCGCTCGGCGACGACCAGCAATTCAAAGGACAGGCTGAGGGGCGCGCCGAGAAAGCGTGTTCCCCGCCAAGCCGATGTCGAATCGGTACCATCGGCAATCCAGACAGGTTGGGAGACCACACGACCATCGATCGGCAAGGCACACGCCACCAGCGAATTTTTCGGCGTTCCAGACGCAGTAACGGAACAGGCGGTCACGCAGTACGCCCGCAGTCCATCCGCCGAGAGCGTCTGACTGGTCCAGTCCTGAAACCAGCGCCGAGAATCCTGCGGATCGATTCCCTGGCCGGAAAAGTTCGCGGCATCTCCGAGCAAAACGGGTAATCGCCCTCGAGCACGGGGCTCTGCCCCGATTTGGGGAAGTCCCAGGTCCGGCTCTCGAAAGGAAGTGGCCCCTTCGACCTGCCGCGACGCAAGATTCAGCCAGACGATGCGGCCGAGTTCCCGAACGGCCAGCCAGTCCCCCAGCCTCAGGGCACAACTGGCCGAAATCGCGGGGCGGCCGGTATCCAATTGCGAAGCAGCCCACGATTGCCAAGTGAGTTCCTGCATCCCGGATCGGTAACCAAACTCGCTCGCGACAATCGGCGGGCTGGAATCAAGAAGTTCCCAGCGCGATCGCCGACCACTTCCTGGCACCCACGGAAACATCGAACTGGCCGACGCCAACGCCGAGTCACTCGCCGCCACGCCTCCCTCAACTTTGTCGGTCGATGCAATTCGTGCCGCGAGCGCGGCTCTGGGTTGCCAGTCTGTCGGACCTGCTTTCCCTCCGGACGGAGAGATCTCGCGAAAGATCGAATCGGCAAGCCCCGATTCGCCACGGTCGAGGAGGCTGACCGCGAGGCGAATGCGCGCGTCGCGGCCGGCGTCGGTCGCAGAGAAGATCGCAAGACCATCGGCGAGCATCGCCGGACTGTCAGCGGCTTGCTCGAGATTCCGATTGGCGATTGGGCCGTAACGACGCTCGAACGCGTCGCGCAGCGGTCCGGGCTGGGTAAGCCACTGGAGAACACGGGTACGCACCGACTCGCTCACGGCCGACGTGCCATCGCCAAACGAGTCGATACCCCGACTGAGAATCCACTCGCAGGTCTCGGCGGCTTCGCTCCAGCGGCCGGCGTCTCGCGACTGCTCGATTGCGTAAAAACCGCGGATCAGCAGGCGATCGCGCAGCCGAAAGAGATCGGCGGCCTGCGCCCGTCGCTCCCACGCCGGGGCATCCAGATCCTGCGCTACCGCACAAGGATGGAGCGACCCGAGGAAAAGAACGAGGACGATTCCCAACCATCCCGATAACGGGAGCCGGCATCGCCGCTGCATGTTCGCCTCCTGCGTCCGTGCGTCCGAGTCACGGGTACGACAACCACAGGATGCAGTAGAACAAAAAAAGGTCGACTTGCCAAAAGCAAGTCGACCTTGGTGAAAGATTCCGGCGATAACCTACTTTCGCGCTTGTGGGCACTATCATCGGCCGCGTGAGCTTAACGGTCGTGTTCGGAATGGGAACGTGTGTTTCCTCACGCGCATGGTCACCGGAAATTCACTGGCAAGAACGCTAGCCCTTGCCAGTGCATGGTGTGTTTCGCAAGTGTGTCCAACGACTGCGGCCTGTGTGTCAGGGCCTTCCAGGTCCAAAGACATGAAAGATCCTGCAAGAGCCGAGTTCGGCTTGATTGACACTCCGCGACGAGGTGTCGCGAACGCAATCAAAGTGGTCAAGCATTCGTCCGTTAGTACCGGTCCGCTGAGACAGTTGCCTGCCTTACACATCCGGCCTATCAACCTGGTGGTCTTCCAGGGGACTTCAGAACAAAGTTCAACGAAACCTAATCTTGGGAGAGGCTTCGCGCTTAGATGCTTTCAGCGCTTATCCCGACCGTACATGGCTACCCTGCGCTGCCACTAGCGTGACAACAGGAACACCAGAGGTACGTCCCTCCAAATCCTCTCGTACTAAAGAGAAAACCCCTCAAGTTTCGTGCGCCCACAGCAGATAGGGACCAACCTGTCTCACGACGGTTTAAACCCAGCTCACGTACCGCTTTAATCGGCGAACAGCCGAACCCTTGGGAGCTTCTTCACCCCCAGGATGCGATGAGCCGACATCGAGGTGCCAAACCCCGCCGCCGCTATGGACGCTCGGGCGG
>JAHBXV010000045.1 GCA_019636285.1 Planctomycetaceae bacterium | reverse complement strand
ACACCCCTTGGATAACCCTCGTCCTCGGCCTGTTCCTCGCCGCAACCGGCTGTGATGCCCAATCACCTCCGGCCCGATCCGCCGAGGCGCCACCCCTCAAGATCGTCACCTGGAACCTCGAATGGTTCTATGACGCCAACCGCGAGGACAACGAATCGGACCTCGCGCGGGAGCAATCGGCCGTTTCCAACAAGGCGTATCAGCAGCGACTCGCGGCGGCTGCCGCCGAAATTGTGGCGATCGCCCCCGATATTCTCGCCGTGCAGGAAATCGAGAATCGATCAGTCCTGGAGCAACTTGCTGATGCCATCAAGAAGGCGGGCGGAAAACCGTACCGCGTCGTTTTCATCCAGGGCCGCGATCGCGCGACCGAGCAGGATGTGGGCGTGCTGGTCGCCGAGTCGCTCGGACGAGTGAACGCGGAACGCATCGAAGAAGCCGAGCCCAATCGCTTTCGCGACCGGGACCGCTACCAGTGGCCGTCAAAACACCTCGCCGTGAAGATCGATCGTGACGGGAAGCTGGGTATCGGCCCACTGGTGGTCATCACAGCTCACCTCAAAGCCGGCCCCAACCGCAGCGATGAAGAACAGCGCATCCGTCAGGCCCGCGTCATCAACGAATATGCGACCCTGATGATGGAACAAGGCTGGCATGTCGTGGCATTGGGCGACTTCAACGCCAGTGAACCCTACGACCGAACAACACCGCAGAACGGCATGGGCGTGTTAACGGGTCTCGATTCCCCGGGCACCGAAGACGACCTGATCGACCTGCACGCAAAACTCCCCGCGAATGGTCGCGGCACCCACGGCACCAATCGCGAACTCGACCGCATCGCCGCCAGCCTCAGCCTGGCCAACGGCCCGAAATGGAAGCTCGATTCTGTCCGTGTCGCCACCCCCACGCGCGGTGTTCCGCGAGCCGACTCTCGCGAGTGGGACAACCCGATTCGCCGCTTTGAACCCGGTGCCGCCGTCAGCGATCACTTCCCCGTCGAGGCGGTTTTCAAGCGGAAGTAGATCGGTCATCCGCAAAGCCAGTCGTTCGACCGGCTCGTCATTTCAATTGCCGGTCAATTTCGAACTCACTTCGCCGCCGCACCATCATCGGCAATGGGCTCATTGTCCACCTTGACTGCGTCGTCTGGAAGGATCTCGATCTCTCCTTGTCCCCCCAATTGCGCAATCAGCCGTTGACGCGCATCGGTAAGCATGACTTCGGGCAATGGCCTGAGATCCTGCTCGGAGTAGAGAATCCGAGGCGCGACGCGGGTGATTTCGTCGTCGTCCTTAAACTTCATGCGAACTTCTCCCGCGACCGACTCAGCGTTTGCCCCGAGCGCTTCCCAAATAATGGGATGAAACCCGCGAATCCAACGCATCCCCAGCGCCCCTTGACCCACGTTGATCACGCCCAGGCTGTCGTTGGCAAACTGGTCAATCGTCTCGACCGAAACCGTCTTCTTCTTGGCGTCGCCGCCGAGGTAGGGGGTGTACTCCAGTTCGTAGTTCCGCACGATGAAGTTCCACGTGGTGTGCCATAACTGCACCACGCGAATCGGCTCGAACTGCGGCGGACTCTTGTCGAGCCAACCGTTCAGAAAGCCGACCGTCGGAAACCCGACCATGAACCCGCCGAAGACGCCGAGCAAGCCGAGGCCAAACCGCCGCGCGAACATGGGCCACTTCGTCTCGGCCTTCCGGTCGATTCCGAACTGCATCAAAATGATGAACGGAATGGATGCCAGTGCGATGCCAATCGCGTACGGCTGCCAGACCACATCCAGCGGCTCGTATCGTCCAATCACATAGATGAAACTCAAGAGGCACCAGAATGCTGCCGTTATCGCCAGCACGATCAGCAGCGCGGCGACCGGCGACATTGGCTTGAGCTGCTTGCCGTTCTTCGACATCAGCTCTTTATCAGGGTCAATCCCCTGCCAGCCATGAATACGCAGCGTCTTGTCAAAGTCGCGCGGCAGGTAAACCAGAGTCAGATAGTCCCCGCGTTCCACTCCGCACGATCGCTTGGCGGCTTCCCCCAAAGGAAATGCGTCATCGTCCGCAACCAGCCGCGTTTCAAGTTGGTTGGTTTCCGGGTGCCGGAACTCAACGTTCGCCACAAAGCGTCCCTGCGGTGCGTCGTTCGTCCCCTCGGCATTGATGCCCCAGGCAACTACGCGTCCGACGAGCGCCTCGCCATGTTTGTAGTATTCGAGCCGCCCGACGGTCGTAGCATTCCGCAACCAGATGAACCCGGCAAGGACCGCCAGCCCAAGCCCGCACCAGTCCAGGTAACCGAGCGGTAACAGATACCAGCTCAACGTCCGCACAAAGGGCAGGGGAGCCGTCACCCAGCAGGCCGCCGCCAGCGTGAGCAGCGTCCAGACGACGGTCCGCCGTCCGGCGACAAAGCGACTCTTCCGGGCTGACGGCGGTATCGCCCGCGGTGGATCGCCAGCGAATGCGTCACCGTGGTCGAAATCGTCTGGCGGCTCGAACGGAGCCAATTCCGCCTCGGTCACCGGCGACGGATTCGCCAACTCGCCACCAGCCGAAACGTCACGCTCATCACTCATCAGCAATTCCCCACCTAGCCGCGACCCATCGAGGAGCGCTTCTTTTCAATTAATCGACAACATCATCAAAGCACTCGCCCATTCCCCCCGGCCGCTCGCGCCACCAACGCAGCGTCAACTCCCGCACCACCTGCTGCTGCCCGACACTCAAATAATCAACCAGACTCTTGCCGTCCACCCGCGCCAGCATATTGCCCGCCAGGTGAAGCACCCCGCGATGCCCCACCACTTCGGGACGAAGCGCCGCCAGCCCACTGGCAGCCGTCTCGCGGCAATAGGCGTCCCACGCCGTTCGCAGCACCGCCACCATGTCCGGATATCGCTCATGCCGAATGACCTTCAGGCACAGGTGGGCAAAGAAAAACCCCAGATCGAAGGCCGGATCGCCCCAATGACAAGTCTCGAAGTCGACCAGCGTTAACCGCCCTTCATGCACCAGAAGGTTCTTCGGGCTGAAGTCAGCGTGGACCAGACAAATCGGGTCACGCAGCGTTTCGTCAATGAGCGCGTGCACCGCCGGCGCGATCTCGGGATGAACCGCCGCAATTCGTCGATAGAACGGGTCCAGCCGCAACTCGTCGAACACCGTGCGATTCATCGGCTCCGCGAAGACATCCGGCTGCCCGAATGTCCGCACATGAATCTGCCCCAGCAGTCGCCCTGCCTGCGCGGCAATGTCGGCGTCAAAGCGACCCGCGAGCAAGTCGCCTTTCCAGACGGAATGCTCGGCTGAGACAGCCGTCATCACATAGGCGAAGTCGCTGCGGTCTTCGAACAGGACCGTCGGAACCGTCCGTTCCGGCAATCGCTCATCGAGTGCCCGCTGTGCTTCAACTTCGCGATAGACCCGCTCGATCTGGCTGAACCACTCGGCCTGAGTTCGCAACTGCGGCCGCGACTGCTTGACGACCAGCGATCGCCCGCCATCGATGTCAATCCGGATGACCGCGTTCGACACGCCCCACGAAAGTGCCTTGGCCGTCGCGGGCGTGCCCGGAGCCAGCAGGCCGCGATCGACCAGCCACGGCACAACATTCTCGGAACTCAATTCATTCACGGCTGACCCACGCTCCCGAAGATCGCCTTCGCCGATCGTTTTCAACAACCGATCGTTGACCCTTGTCGACATCATCTCATGGACGCACACTGATACCGTTTTCCGCGTCGGAGCGTAATCCTTTTCTTCTCATGTTGCGAGAACACGAGCATGTCGCTGTCGTTCCGTTGTTCGTGTCGGTTCCTTTCCACTCATGTCTCGAGCATCACGCCCGTCGCGCGTCTGTGGAGTCTGCTTGCCGCGTTCGCCGTGTCGGCATCGCTTCCGGTAATCGCCGAAGACGCCGTCGCCCCGGAATCTCGCCTTGTCGGGATCGCCAAACGCGACATTACCCCCGATCACCCCATCCGCCTCAGCGGCTTTGGATTCCGCCGTGAGGAGTCGGAAGGAGTTCTGATTCCGATCTATGCCCGCGCGATTGCGATAGGAAGCGACTTCGAATCACCGGCGATTCTGCTGACGATCGACTCGACGGGCGTGTCGCGCAACCTGGTCAATCAACTCGCCGCGCGATTGAAGCCACGGGGAATCTCGCCGGAACGTCTCGCGGTCACGACAACACATACCCACACGGCCCCGATGATCGATGACGTCCTGCCGACATTGTTCGGCGAACCCATTCCACCCGCCCACCGCGAGCACATTCAGCAGTACACCGTGAAGCTGCTCGACGATCTGGAACAGGTCTGCCTCGCCGCGCTGGCGGATCGCCAACCCGCGACCCTTTCGTGGGGCCGTGGTGAAGCGACCTTCGCGAAGAACCGCCGCGCTGTCGACGGCCCGCGCGACCATGGCCTGCCGGTCCTGTTGATTCGCAGTTCCGAAGGTGCCGTTCGCGGCGTCCTCGCCACGTATGCCTGCCACGCCGTCACCTTGTCGCACAATCTCATCGGCGGCGACTGGCCGGGCTTTGCCTGCGATGCCCTCGAACGCGCGATTCCCGGCTGCATCGCCATGGTCTCCATCGGCTGCGGGGCCGATCAGAATCCGCTGTCCGGCGTGACCGGCGACAAGGTCGATGTCGCCCGCATGCAGGGCCTGGAACTGGCTGATGAAGTGCTGCGATTGCTGAAGGGTTATCTCGCCCCCGTTCGCGGTCCCGTCACGGCCTCCAGCGAATCATTCGCACTGCCACTCGCGCCGGTGCCATCGCGCGAGCACTGGGTCGAACGGCAGAAGACTGGAAGTTACATCGGCTATCACGCGACCGTTCAATTGGAGCAACTCGACCGCGGCGAAGCGTTGCCGACCGAGGTCGATTATTCCGTCCAGAGGTGGTCCTTCGGCGACGACCTCCACATGGTCTTCCTCCCCGGCGAAGTCGTTGTCGACTACGCGCTGCATCTGCGTCGAAAGATCGACCCCGACCGCTTGTGGGTCCACGCTTACGCGAACGACACGCCGTGCTATATCCCGTCCGAGCGCGTCCTGAAAGAAGGAGGCTACGAAGGAGCCAGCGCCATGACCTACTACAACTGGCCGGCACCGTTTGCAGCAGGTTTGGAAGAGACCATCGTTGCCGCCGTCCTGCGGCAAACGCCAGCGTCGCTTCAACGCAGTCCGGCCGCTAAAGACAACACCAACGACGGACTCTCGCCCCGACAGTCAATGCGGCGTATCGAGTTCTCGACACCCGTGGACCTGCAACTGGTCGCAGCCGAGCCGTTGATCGCGGACCCCGTCGCGATCGACTTCGCCGCCGATGGATCTCTCTGGGTCTGCGAGATGAACGACTATCCTTCGGGTCTCAAGGGCAACTTTGAAGCCGGCGGCCGCGTCCGCCATCTCATCGACGACAATGGCGACGGCATCTATGACCGTTCGACAATCTTTCTGCGCGACCTGCCTTTTCCCACAGGCGTCACCGCGCACGGCAAGGGAGTCCTCATCTGTGCGGCCCCGGATATTCTTTACGCCGAGGACACCGACGGTGACGGCGTGGCCGATCGTCGTGAAGTCGTCGTCACCGGCTTTGGGACCGAGAACTACCAGGCCCGCGTCAACAGCCTCACGTGGGGCATGGATGGCTGGTACTACGGTTCCTGCGGCCTCTTCGGCGGCGACATTCATTCTCCCAAACGGAACGAGACGATCGCGCTGGGCCACCGGGACTTCCGCCTCAAGCCCGATGAAGGTCTGCTGGAACCAATGCCTGGCCGCACGCAGCAGGGACTCGCCCTGACCGATGCCGGAGACCGCCTGGGCTGCCACAATGGCAACGCGATTCTCCATTATCCTTTCCAGGATGTTTCCACACGCCCCGGATTGTCGCTCCCCCCGACGACACGGTCGATCGCATCGGGTGATGATCCCTACCAGATCTTTCCGATTCGTAGCGACTTCCAATTGTTTAAGCTCTCGGGCCCGGCAGGACGTTTGACCGCGGCTTGCGGCCTGGGAATCTATCGCGATGACTGGCTCGGCGCCGCCTTCGGTGGCAACTCATTCACCTGCGAGCCGGTCAATCTGCTCGTCCACCGACGGCAGCTTTCGCCGAGCGGCCTGTCGTTCGCCGCCCATCGCGCCTCCGAAGAGGCCAGTTCCGAATTCCTGCGTTCCACCGACAATTACTTCCGGCCCGTTCAAGCCCGCACCGGTCCCGATGGCTGCCTCTGGATCGTCGACATGTCGCGCGGTGTCATCGAGCACCCGCGATGGATTCCCGAAGAAGTCCGCGAGACCCTCGATATCCGAGCTGGCGACCGCCGCGGTCGAATCTATCGCGTTCGCCCGACAAATGGCGAAACGCGCCAGGTGCCGAAACTCGAAACCGCAACCGATGCGGAACTCATCGCAGCGCTCAATTCTCCGAATGGGATTGTTCGCGATCTGGCCCAACAGCAGATTCTGCGACGCGACATCGACGTCCTCGCGCCGCTCCTCCTGGACTATGCCAGGAATCCCGATGGCCACCCGGCTGGCCGATCCGCCGCGTTCTGGTCGTTGGCCATCGCCAATCGTCTCGAGGAATCGTCCCTGCAAGCCGCGATCACCAGCCCTTCTTCCTTCTTGCGGCAACAGGCGGCTCGCATTCTCGCACGAAGCGCGGAAATCCCGCCCTTTGCCGAATCGCTCTTGCTGACGCTGCGCAATGAGACCGACGACCGTGTCCTCGCCGAGGTCATCGCCGCCGCTCATCGACTCGACCAACCCGCCATCGCGGAACTGGTGCGGCACTGGTATCGCGCGCATGGCGAGAATGCCGATCTGGCGTTTCTCATCCTGCGCGGCATCCGGGAACCAAACTGGAACGACTTCGTCACGCAACTGGCCCCGGCGCTTGCCGAGACTCCCACGCTGTGGCAGCCCGTCTTCCAAATATCGCTCGCCTCAGGTAATGCCGCCGCGATCCGCGAACTGACTCTGCCGCAATTGCGTGCCGCGAATGAAAACAACGTCAACTGGTCGCTGGTGGAATCGCTGGCTGTCTCCCGCAACCGCTGGAAGATAGACGCTTCCGAAAACGCGGAACTGGCAGCACTGGTCCGCGAGAAAGTCGGTCAGGCTCGCGATCTCTTCGTCGCGGATGACACCGCCGAACCGCTACGAATCCAGGTTGCCGGACTGCTCACAACAGAACCCCGTGAACTTTCTACCGACCGCAGCCAGTTGCTCGAACGACTGTCGCCACGATCCTCGCAGAGGCTCCAGGAACGCATCGTCGACGTTCTATCTCGTCACTCCACACCGGAACTCTTTTCTCAACTTGTTGAACGCTGGGTCGGCTTCACGCCGCAGTTTCGACGCCATCTCGTCGAGCGCTGGCTGACACGTCCCGCGGACACACGGCTGGTGCTCGATGCCATTGCCGAAAAGCGACTCCCCGCCAATCAGTTCGATGCCGCGTTGCGTGAACGATTCCTCAATCATCCCGACGCCGACATCCGAGAGCGCGCGGGAACCCTGTTGCGCGACAGCAATCAGCCGGGACGCGGCGAGATTCTGGCATCGTACGCATCGGTCCTGACTCAAGTCGGCGACACGGAGCGGGGCCGTCAACTCTACGACAAACGGTGCGCGAACTGCCATCAGTGGGAAGGGAAGGGCCACGCCGTCGGCCCCAATCTGGGCGAATCGCGCAACAAGCCGTGGCAGGCACTCCTCAATGCGGTTCTCGACCCCAATCAGGCCGTCGACCAGCGGTACATTGCCTACGCCGCGGCAACCGGCGACGGGTTGACGCATCAGGGTCTATTGACCGACGAAGCCGACGACGCAATCACCTTGTTGGCCGCTGAGGCCAAGTCCGTCCGCATCGAGCGGTCCAACCTCGACGACCTCGTTTCCAGTAACCGCTCGCTGATGCCCGAGGGCTTCGAACGCGACCTTTCACCGCAAGATCTCGCCGACATCTTTGCCCTGGTGACGCAGCGGGACCGCGCGGAAGATGCCCCGGCGGCGGCGGAAATCGCCGGGCAGATTCTGGATGATGCCCGACCCGGCCCCGAGCGCGAGGCCTTGATCGCCAAAGCTGCCGCTCAATCCGCTGAACTCCTCGAAGCGATGACGCGCGATTTACCGGCCGGGAACGAGGCCGAAGAATACCGCCGAATTCCGTGGATCTGGCGCGTCACCATTGCGGCCGGAAAACGCGATCAGAAGGAGGAACTCGATCGCCTCCTCCGCGTCAGTCTGCCGCAGCCCGGACAGCCGCTGCGGGACTGGCAGGCGGTCGTCATTGGCGGCGGCCTCATCAACGGCATCACGCAGGCCGGAGCCTGGCCGCACGAACGGATTCTGGAAGTCATCGGCAACGACCGCGAGCTGAAAGCGCGCTGGGAGCATTCCATCCGTGAATCGTTTGTCATGTCCGACAACACGAATGTCCGCAACGGCACCCGCTACGACGCGCTCCGCATGGTCGCCATGGCAGGTTGGTCATCGGCTGACAAAACACTCTCCCGCTATCTTGCGGCTGACGTTGATGCGGAACTCCAGATGGGGGCCGTCAGCGGAACTGGTGATGTCCCCGATCCTCTCGCGACGGAAGCCCTCATTAAGGCCTGGCCTGGATTGAAGGCCAACAATCGCAAGCTTGCCCTCGAAGCCCTGTTGCGATCAACGTCCCGCCGCATGGCGCTGCAAGAGGCGGTACGGACCGGACAAATCCCTGAAGCCGATGTTCCCCCAGCCGTCCGCGAGAAACTCACCGAGAGCGCCCCTTAGCCGCGACCCACCGGGGAGCGCTGCCTTTCTCGGGCTCTCCCCGCGAAATTCCCCCCGCGATCCCTTGTTTTCGCGGCGGAATCGGCGAAACTACAGGTCTTGGCTGTTCGGGCTCCCGCTGGGGGTCACAGGCGGCCTCTCTTCGCGGCGGGGCCGTGCGAACCGGGTCAGGTCGTAACTGAAGCAGCCCTAAGCACTTGGTTCTCGGGTGTGGGGGGAGGTCGCCTGCGACTCCCTCGGCAACACACTCGTCAAAACGTCGCGCTCATTCGCCACGTTACGCCGCTTCCGCGACAAACAGGTACTGTAGCGCCGTATTGAGCAGCGACGGATGCTCTGGGTTATACCAGCGCCGCCGCGCGTCGAAGATCCACTGCCTCGGCCCTCGGCGATCGAGAAACGCCTCGGTGTGGCGGACTCTCCAGCCATTCTCGGCGAGCAGGTTCTGGAACTCCGCCAATGACGGTCGATAGATCCACCAGCGATGTTGATCGTTGCGGTTGCGATAACGGGCAGCCGCGAAATTCGTGATGCTCGTGACCAGCGGTTGCCCCGGCTTCAAGAGCCGCCGAGCTTCCGCAAGCGTCGCGCCGGGTTCATGCAGGTATTCGAAGACGCCGCCGATGTGCAGAGCGTCGATCGAACGGTCCGCGAACCAGGACAGATCGCAGTCCGCATTCAAATCTCGCTGCTGAAAGTGAGCTGGCGGCAACAATCGTGCGGCATGGTCCGTGACGTCGCAGCCAAAATATTCGACATCGGACGGCAACAGGCTCGCCAGCGTCGCGGTCGAACAGCCGATATCAAGCACTGCCGTGGGCTGGCACTCTTTCAAGAGGGCCGCCATCCGCGCGAGTCGAGGGTGCGGACGCTGGTACAACGTCGTCTCGGTCTGCCATTCTTCCTGAAGACCAGGATGTTCCTGCATTCCGCCTCGTCCTTCACAAGCCAAATCGCAAACCGCGCCGCTTCGAAAGCCCCCGTCTATAGTTCAGCCTGCCGACATCGGTAAAGGCCGGATCAGGGGCGGCTATCTGGCACGACAGCGTTGGCCTCGCCCCCTAACCGCCACCATGCCGCCGCGAACAGGCCCCCAAGTGTCAGATCAATGGTGGCAAACGGAATCACCATCGGCGCGGTTCGTCCCAACGCCACCAGAATGATTGCCGCGATTCCAAACGACAGCTTCTCCAGAATGGCTGGCAGCATCAGCGGCCGATAACGCGCCGGCTCGCTCGCAATGATCAGGAACGCCACTTGCCAGGCAAGCGCCACGCCGACGAACCCGTAATAAAACTCGGGGTGCGCGACCGGCGGCTGTCCCATCCGCGCGATTTCCTTTTCGAGAAAATACTGGGGCGTCAGTACCAGAATTCCGTACCAGCCCGCATAACGAAAAACCCGGCGGGCAAAGAGGTTTGGTGCTGTCATGCAGGACTTTCACGAAGCATTTCAAAAAAAGTTGTTGATCGCGTGAAACGTTCGGTCTAGCCTTGAACTCAATCCGGCGGATTGGGTCGTTTCCCGACTCGTCGGAGGTTGATCAGAACGTACCCGTCTTACATTTTCAGTTTGCCAGTCTTGAGACCTGCAATTCGAGTTTCGATCGAATTGCTCAATCTGTCCGCCCGTTGACATTCATTGAGAGTTCTTCCAGTCAGGCCCAGCGGCATTCGTCGCATCAGGCTTCGTTGCCGCGCGCATTTGGTTCCCGAGTCTCTTCTTTCGAGTCCTCGTGGCTCACCTGTCCGTGCCCTTTGAATGGAGCCCACTCATGACAACCGTCGCTGATCTGTTGATCGAAAAACAGGCGCATCTGCATAGCATTCCATCGGGACTCTCCGTGCTGGAAGCCACGCAAATCATGAACGAACACGCCATCGGCGCGCTCGTCGTGGTTGAAGGAACTCAGCTGGCCGGCATTTTTACGGAACGCGATGTCCTGCGTCGCGTCGTAGCCGCGGGAAGATCCCCGTCCAGCACACGTGTCGCCGCCGTCATGACGAGCGAGGTGATTGCCGCGCCCGTTGAGATGTCCCTGGAAGAAGCCCGCTGCGTGATGAAGCATCGCCGGATTCGCCATCTCCCTGTCGTCAGGACCGATGGCACGGTCATCGGCATGGTGTCGATCGGCGACCTGAATGCTCACCAGTGCGCCTCGCAGGAAGTCGAGATCTTCCAGCTTCACGAGTACCTGTACGGTCGCGTTTGAGATTCGAGGTCGAGGCCTTCGGACGCTCGTCCGCGTCTTGGCGGTGGATCACCGCCTCAGGCAGCGTTTCGCTTGAGGCGGTTCCACTTCCGCTCGATCGCCAGTGGCACCGATCGCAGCCGGGCGTACCATTCGTCCGACCACCCCACTTCCAGTTGGGAAGCTTCCCGGTCTTTGCGAATCGCGATCAGCGAGTCCGCCCGGGCGATCTCGGAATAATGCGGATGCCGTGCGAGGAAGCGGTCCACCGCACAAACGACGCCTTGATGCTTGGGCGCATAGTCGTGCAGGCAGACCACGCCGCCGACGTTGAGCAGCCGCGTCCACTTGAGATCCTGCATGACCCACGACAGCCGGTGACAGCCGTCAATCAGCATGAAGTCGAAGGTCTGTCGCGCTGATGCGGCCGCCGGAAGAAGTTCGACGGTCGTCCCGACGCGAAAGTCGACATCGTCGGCTGTCAGACCGTGCCGCGTCAGGTTCTGTCGCACGATGGCCGGTTGATCGGGAAAATAGGCCATGGGATCGACCACCACGAACTGCGGCCGCTTGCCCGGCTCATAGCAGTTCATCATCGCGGCCAGCGTTCCGCCCGCGGCGGTCCCGACCTCCAGGTGCCGATCATGCCAGTCACCCTCGCGGAGCAGTCGGCACAAGAGGCCATGCTCGGCGGCGGACATCTCCGCATCCCAGGTCGTCGCGCAAGGCCGCATCAGAGATTCCCTTCTCGTCGAACGGTCATTTTCAGCGACGATATAGGGAATCGTTAGCGAACGCGTCAATCCGAAGGCAGAGGCGACAACCGTTGTTCGGTCCTGTCGCTGACGCGCCGAAATGGCCGACGTTGGGCGACTTACCCTCCGCGTCGTGAAAACCGCGAGGTCCAGCTCTTCGGCACAGCTTCGACGGGAGCAGCCGACCCGGCCGGCATCTCAACCACGAATTCGGCAGCTTCCTGCGACTTTTCGACGGCGTCGTGGTATGTGCTGCTGAAACCGGCGGGCATGTGATAGGTCGGAATCACGCAGCCGACGCTAATCGCCAGCACGCAAAGGGCTCCGAATCGCAAGCTGAGAAGGATGGAAGTCACAAAACCGTGTCCGGACGATCGCACTGAATAGCTGGCTGCCACAAGTTCGCCTGATCGTCATTATCGGAAAACTCAAGCGGTTCGATGCAGCGTCAACCACACGAAGCTCGGCCAAAGATCACAAAAAAATCCCGGCTTCATTGCCTAAAGGCCATGAAGCCGGGATCGCGAGTCTACACAGTCTAGGAAGGCTACTTCGAGCAGGCGGCGTAGCGCTTGGCCACTTCCGGCCAGTTCACGACGTTCCAGAACGCCGAAATGTAGTCGGGGCGGCGGTTCTGGTAGTTCAGGTAATACGCGTGTTCCCAGACGTCGAGGCCCAGGATCGGCGTTCGCCCTTCCATGAGCGGCGAATCTTGGTTGGCAGTGCTCTCCACGATCAGCTTGCCCGAGGCATCAACGCTCAGCCAGGCCCAGCCGCTGCCGAACCGACTCGTCGCGGCCGCGTTGAACTTTTCCTTGAATTCACTGAAGCCACCAAATGTCGAGGTAATCGCGGCAGCCAGATCGCCACTTGGTTCGCCACCGGCGTTCGGGGCCAGAACCGTCCAGAACAGCGAATGGTTCGCATGGCCGCCAGCGTTGTTACGAACAGTCGTGCGGATGTTCTCAGGAACCTCGCCCAGATTTTTCACCAGGTCTTCGACCGACTTCGCCGCCAGGGTCGGATGATCCTTCAACGCGTTGTTGGCGTTGTTGATGTAGGCCTGGTGATGCTTTGTGTAATGGATTTCCATCGTCCGGGCATCGATATGCGGTTCCAGCGCGTCGTACGCGTAGGGAAGCTTCGGAAGTTCAAATGCCATGATCTGTCCCTTTCAGGAAACGTGCCACCGACGATGCGCCCCTATTCGGACGGACGCGGTTCGTTGCAGACACCTCAGGTTCAAATTCTCGGCCGGTCCGTGAAACCGATTTCCACTGTGAATTGTCGCCATCCGCGGCCCAATGGCAACCGTCGTCGTTCACGAAGGACCGCTTGCTACCGTGCCGATCCTCGAGCGTGGCACGCGGTTTCGCGATCGAACCCTCGCTTCAACACACGCTCATCGGGACGCCAGCGGCACCGTCTTGCGCAGGGCCGGCCCCACGTAATTCGATGACGGACGAATGATCTTGTTGTCGGCCACCTGCTCCAGCACGTGGGCACACCAGCCAACAATTCGACTGGCCGCGAACACGCAGGTGAAGAGGTCGCCCGGAATGCCCATGTAGTGTTGCAGGCTCGCCGAATAGAAGTCGACGTTGACCGGCTTGTTGATCAGGGCTCGGACGTCCTTTTCCATTTCCACCGAAATCTCGTACCAGCGGGCATCGCCCGTCTCGACACTCAGTCGACGCGACAATTCCTTGAGATGCTTGGCCCGAGGATCTTCCACCAAATAAACTGCGTGGCCGAATCCCATGAACTTGCCCTTACGGGCACGAACACCGTCGACCCAACCCTTTACGTTCGAGACGCTGCCGACTTCTTCAAGCGTCCGCAGAACTTCGGTATTCGCCCCGCCGTGGAGCGGCCCCTTGAGCGCGCCGATGGCACCCGTGATTGCCGAATATATGTCGGTCAGCGTTGCCGCGATCACCCGTGCCGCGAACGTGCTGGCATTGAGCCCGTGCTCGGCGTGCAGAATCAGGATGAGGTCCATCGCCTTGGCGGCATCATCCGACGGCACTTCGCCGTTGAGCATGTACATGAAATTCGCGGCATGGCTGAGGCCCGGCTTCGGGGCGATCGGCTCGAGTCCATCCCGCAGACGTCGAATGGCGGCAACCATCGTCGCCATCTCGGCCGTCATTCGGATCGACTTCTGGAAGTTGGCCTCGGGGGAATTGTCTTCCGCTTGCGGGTCGTAAACGCCCGACATCGAGACCGCCGAGCGGAGGGCAGTCATCGGCGGGGTTTCGCGGGGTAGGCTCTTCAGGAACTCCAGAATCGGCGGTTCCAGTTCGCTCTGTTCGGACAACTGCTTTTCAAAGTCCGACAGTTGCGACGAGTTGGGCAATTCGCCCTGGAAGAGCAGATAGGCGACTTCCTCGAACGTGCTGTTCACTGCGAGGTCATCGATGTCGTAGCCACGGTAAATCAGTTGACCGATTTCCCCGTTGACGTCGCAAATCCGCGAGTCGGCGGCCACCACTCCCTTGAGGCCGCGCTGTGCCTGCTTCTCGGCGCTCAGTTCCTTGTCCTGCGTCCCGTCGCCAGCCATGAATCTTTGCCCTTTCCGCCCTGCCGAAACCACAACCACGTCGTCGGAAGTGGTGATTTCATAACGAAAAACGTCGCACTTCGCTTGTTCGGGCGAGTATAGCCAGCCGCTGTCGCGAAGTTCAACGAAGGGCAGCTTGCGAGATGGCAAAGTTTTCGCGGAACCAGAAAAGGCGAGAGGCCGGAACGCTGCGGGAAGCGTTCCGGCCTGTGAGGAATGAAATTCGATGTGTCAATTCGGCGGGTAGCGGCTCGTCTCCCATCGAGCCGGCGGGTCATGATCGTTGGCTGACCATCCAGGCGGGAACCAGTCTGGCCAGCAGTGTGGATCACTTCGAAAGAGCGGTTAAGCAGGTGGCGCGCCAAACCGGTCCAATTGTAACGATTTTCTCGCCTCCGTCTGGCGACTTGTCGCAACCTGCTGTCATTCCATCAGTTTCGCGAACTCGGCATGTCTGGTCCGCTGGATGCGAACTTCGATCGTCTTTTCGGCGAACCTGAATTTGCAGTCTTTACAACGACCGGGCATTGCAACTCTTGCAAGAATGTCAATTCGCCAACGGCAAGACCGCCCTCCCAGTGCACCTATTCTCCCGGTTCTTGGGACAGAACCCGGATCGAGAGGTCACCGGACGACAAGAGCAGCGGCAGAAACGTCGTCATGGGAGCCGGGTCGCTGTCGGCGAAGCTGGAGGTCGCCACCGTCAGATGGGCCGCGCCGATTCCGCCTCTTGCCAAGGTTCCATCCAGCGGCACCCAGCGATCCCCCAGCCAGGCTTCGGTCCACATGTGCCCACCAAATGAGGGCTTCGGGTTTCGCACATAGACCAATCCGGCCGCCAACCGGGAAGGGATGCCGCGAATCCGAAGCAGGGCTGCCAGCAGGACAGCGTGTTCCGTGCAATCGCCCTGCAAAGTGCGGGCAACTTCCGCAGCCGAGGCCATCGCGGTCGAAAAATTCTTACTGGTAAGCCGCTGGTAAACCAGCTTTTCCAGGGCGCGGGCAATCTCCTCCGGGTTTTCGGACCCAGGCGCAGCTTCCTGAGCCAGCTTCTTCAGGCCCTCGTCATCGAGCTGCAGGAACTGCGAAGCGACACGATATTGTTCGCCAGGATCTTTCTGGGAACGACCGTCGTCAGGGATGGGAACTGCCGACACACTCAGCCGAATCGTCTTGGCATCGACAACCTCGACGTTCTGATTCGCAGACGGCGAAAAGATGTCGGCGGGATTGGCCCGCTCGTCGCGAATCTCATACACAATCCGCCGCGTGGAATGGGGATTCTCGATCGGATCGACGGAGACCAGCGTCTGCACGGCAAGGTCAAAGTCTTCAACCGGGACAGCCGCCACCGCTCGTTCGCGCGCGACTGAAAACGTCTCCATCGGCAACCCCAACAGAGTCGTCGCCGTCTTCATGACATCAGCCCCGTCTTCGATCCAGGCTTCGGTGACAATTCCCGGCGTCAGCGAGTTGCTCACCTTCAGTTGCTGCATCGGTTTCGAGGTCGAACCATCGAGCAGCGTTGTTGTCGATTTCCCGGCCGCTTCCAGATCGAACGTGGCGACTCTCTGAAGCTGGGGCACGTACGCGCGAAACGAATGGCGGGGCTCCTTCGACCAGTCGAACTTCGCCAGACTGCGATCGATCCACGCCGGCGAGCGCAGGTCGGCATCCCAGTCGGTCGTGGTACGACGCGCGGTCCCATCGACTGTCGTCGTCAGCACGAGTTTCCCTTTGTCGACTTTTCCAACAACCAGACTCGCGCTGGCCGGCGGGTTCTCCATCCGATAGCGAAACTCGATCATTTCCCCGGTGGCCGATTCTCGAGTTTCGAGACGCTCCACGATCTGGAGTGTCTGGCCGAATCGCTGGAATTTGAGGTGCGTTTCCGACCGGACCGAGAACTGATCTCCCGTTGGCTCGACAATCGTGAATCCGTACCCGATCTGCTTGCCGCCCAGGTAAATCACCTGCCAGCTTTCTTCGGTACCCGAAGGGTTATCCGCGGCCGAACCCAGCCGACTCACTCCAGAAATCAGCAGAATCAGGAGAATCGGGAGAAGCGTGACCGGATTGCCGAATCGCCTCATCCGGTCTGACCGCGAAAATTGCAACATCAATCGTTCCTTGTGCCGGGCGTATCTCGAACAGCCGCTCGAATGGCTGAACGATTCTAAACAATTGTCGCCGCATCCCGCAGCGTGTCGCGACGCGCCCGATTCGGTTGCGAACCCGCGAGCGACTTCTTCAGTCATTTTTGCTCAGGCGGAAAATTTTCTCCAGTTTTCGGAAGGCCCGTCGTTCCCCTGGACGGACCTGGCAGAAGATCGCGGCGAATTTCGGATGAGGACGTTCTGAAAGAAACCGTTGCCCCCCGGAATCGCGTGCTAGATTTCGGAAGGAAGGTGCGGGCTCGAAGAGCGAGACTGCCGGAAAATGTGGGACCACGGAGGGGCCAGATTCGCATTCCATATTGCTGCGAAGGAAATGGAAATGGGGTTCTTGAAACGTCTGTTCAAGAACACGTATCGCGACGGCGGAACGCGGCATGGTCGCAGCAGCTTTGAAAATCTGTCCGACGAACAGCTCGAATCCCATCTGGCCGTCGCACGTTATGGCAGCTTTCATCTGACCGAGGCCGTCCGCCCGTCGTTCGATTTGCAGGTGGTCCCAAGTTCGGGCTACCGCAACGATGCCTACCACGATCGCGAAACCGGAATTCGGATTCCCGTCCTGATCGGGTCCGTCAGCCGGGAAAAGCTGTTCGATGTCTTCATCGACATGCTCGACCCGCTGGGTCCGGTCGTTGATGTCGTGCTGGAGACCAGCCACGAGCGCGACGGCGGGCACCGTGACCTCTATCGCGAAGACATGGACCTCCCGGTCCTCAAGAGCATTCTGTACGACTTTGAAGACCTGCTGCTCAACGACGGCTGCACGGGAATCGCCGTGCTCAATCCCCGCATGCCGCTCGAAGTGCAATTCGACGAGCACAAACTGCTGGTCATGTATGGTCAGGAACTCGTCGACTTCCGCGATCTCCTCGAAGACTACGGCGTGGAGCATCGGCAGGAGATGAAGTTCATCAGCGAAGCCGAGCATGTTCACTCCTCGACCGAGGAACGGATCGACGAGTTTCGCCAGTTGCAGTACCGCCTGGGCATAGACGAGGACTAGCTAACCAAAGACACAACGCGGTTCGTCGAATGCCTGAGTTTTAATTTCGAACCGCCCCCGCCTGATTCACCAACCATCCAGGAAGCCCGCCGGCGTCATGCCAGGCGGGCTTCGCCGCTGTCTGGAGCGAAAATTGGCAGACCCTGACGGTTATTGAAACCCTGCGGGCCGGCCTCCCGGGAGCGCCAAATGCAAACTCTTCAATCCACCTTTTTCGCCGTCCTGATACTCGGGGCAGGGTGGTTCGCGCTCGAACACTTCAGCGCGAACCCCTCCGCACGGGACACGAAGCCCGCTTCCGAAGAGGAATTCTTCCTCGACGACGACGTCACCGTCACCATTCCGTCGGTTCGATTCGACTCGTGGTTCCCCGAGTCATCGGCTCCGCCAGCAGTGTCTCCAAAGTCCCCCGAACAGCCGCGCGACCTCGCATCCGCCCCGCCGTCGGTCTTACCTCTTGCCGCGGAACCGAAACCCATTCCGCGCCCCGTGGAAGCCGATGAACTCGCGCCGATTCCGATGACTCGCCAGACCTGGGACGTCGCCGGTCTCGATGAAAAAACAGAAGACTCACTGACCGAACTGGCTGACAAACTGCTCACGAAACGCGAAGCGCCGGCCGACCTGCTCGCGAAATCGAGCCCGCCGCGCGATCCCCTCGAAGAGAGTCGGCCATTTGCCATATCCGACGAATCGGCCAAGAAGCCCGTCGATTCCCCCAAAATCGAGACGACGACCAAATCGTTCGACAAGAAATGGCCGGAGACATTTCGCACCAAGTCGCCGGATGTTCCGGCTACGGCAGCATCGACACCTGCCGAGAAGGCACCGATTGTCGATCAGCCCACGGTGACGCGCCGCGTCGATCGCCCGGTCGAAGAGACTCCGCGGCGCTGGCAAGACTTGACGAGTTCGCTAGCACCGCTGGCACGTTCCGCGGGCGGTCGCGAGATGGTCGCCGCGAAGTTCGGGACGGGTGAGTATCGAATCCTGGTCGTCGGAGAAGCTTCCGGCCGCGATCGTGTCGCGGCTCGGTGGGCCGGCGATTTGTGCAATGACCTGCGGCGTGCCAACGCCACCTGGCTGTCGCAGCAGACCGTCATCGTGGTCCCCAGCTTGAACCCCGATGGCGAGACCACCAACTCTTCCGAGAACGCAGCGCAGGTCAGCTTGGCTAAGAATTTTCCCGTGTCCGCTTATCGGCCTGGCTCTTTCACCGGTTCAGACCCTGCCATCGAGCCCGAGACGCGCGCCATCATGCGTCTGCTGGCCGACTTTCAGCCCCAGCGCGTCGTCCTGTTGACATCGCGGAACGAACCGACATCTCTGCGGGTCAGCTCCGCGGCGATGCCAACATTCGCCTCGTGGAAAGACCGCGTCGGTCTGCGGGTGGAGCCACAGGCTTCCGATTCGGGCAACCTCTTCGCCTATACCGGAACAGTCCTTGGTCTGCCCACCGTGGAGCTACAGCTTGAAGCCAGCCCGACCGACATATCCGATCTTTCGCGACATCGACCCGTCATCGGCGCCGCGCTCACGCGCGTTGCCATGACGGCTGAACTGAAAGCTCGTGGCACAGCCGGAACGAATCCAAGCGCCCCGGCATCGCCTCGGTCGCCCGATCACCCCGAGTTCGAACCACTGCCGAATATCCCTTCGCGGTAAATGGCTCAGCAGTCAAGAAACAAACGAGCGTGTGCCACTGGCTCTGCCAGTGCATCTTGTTATGGCGGATCTCCTAAAGGCACACTGGCAGAGCCAGTGTGCACACGAACATTCAGCCATGACAAAGCACTACTTGAGAATCCACCAGTCGACATACGCGTTGACGATCGCTCCGAACCAGGGAAAGACCTCGCACGCATACAGGAGCGGGGCGTAGAACCGGGCGATCCACTTCGGACCGTCGACATGGCTGGCTTCGAACCAGTCCCAGAAGAACGGGCCGATCGAAAGAGTGTAGATCGACCAATAGATGACCAGCCGCCCCAGAAATCGGACGAAGCGCCGCCTGAGCGTAGGGCGGTTTTTGACGGGTGCGGGATCGGTCTCCATAATGAATCAGCCTAGTCCGCCGTTCGACCTTTCGGCAATCGCGAGAGTTGGGCGACGCCAAGATTTCAGGTAACTGAAGTAAACACGCCGCGCCATTCAACGCGAAGCGTCCTGTTGCTTGAACCACTCCATGGTGGTGGTCATGGCCTCCTGAAAGTCGACGGCCGGTTGGTAGCCCAGTTCGTGCTTGACCCGATCGATGCAGTAATCCAGGTTGTAGGCGAGGAACTTCAGCCGTGCCTGCGACAAAATGGGCGCTTCGGTCTTTCCCAGCAGCTTCCAGAGACTCTCGAGAACGGTGGCCAACGGTCTTGCGACAGCCATTGGTACGACCTTTGACGGTTCCGGGCATCCCGCCAATCGCGAGACAGTCCCGATGAACTCCTGCTTGCTCACCAGTCGGCCGTCGGTGATGTTGAACACCCGGTGTTCCGGAAGTTCGCGATGGATCGCGAGGAAGATCGCGTCGACCAGGTTGCCGACGTACGTGTTGTTCATCAATTTGTCACGGGATCCGAGATACGCGAACTGGCCGCTCCGCAGCTTTTCCAGAATTCGCGGCAGCACGGTTCGATCGCGCGGGCCATAGATGAATCCTGGCCGTAGAACGACGGCTGGCAGATTGTGCTGACGAATTGAGTCCAGCACGAGCTTTTCCGCTTCCACCTTCGTCTGCGTATACGCATCGATCGACCGCTCGGCGGGTTCGGTGCGCTCGTCCGTGCCGTGATGATCGCGAGCCGGGTAGACACCCAGCGAACTGATGTCGACAAAGCGCTTGATGCAGCCGGTCTTTCTTGCGGCTTCCAGGAGGTCACCGAGGCCCACCACGTTCACGCGGCGATACCCATCCACAGGCCCCCAGTCGCCGACTTTCGCGGCGCAATGCACAATCACGGCTGCCTGCTGAACCGCCTCTTCCAGTGATCTCACATCTTCGAAGTCGCCTCGCGTCAGCTCCACGCCCGCCTGCTTGAGTCGCGCGATCGAACTGTCGGGCCGCACCAGCGCCCGTACGCGCCAGCCCTCGGCAAGGGCGCGGTCGACCACATGACTCCCCACGAGGCCCGTGGCTCCCGTGACCAGAAACACTCCCTCGCCCGGCTTCGCTGTCATGGCCACTTCCTGACTGATATTTCCACGAACGCGCGCTTCTTGCGCTTTACGTTTTCAACTCATCAAGGACATCTGCAACATCGGCAGCCACTCGTGGCCGCGCCAACATCGCGATCGCATCGCTCAAGCTCTGTCTTTGATCCAATGACGTCAACAACGGCATGACCGTGGCTTCCAATTGCAAGACGAACTTCGCGGAATCGGCTTCCTCCGTCACAACAACAGCCGCCTTGCGGCTCGCGAAACGTTCCGCGTTCAACCGCTGATGATCATCTGCCGCAGCGGGATACGGAACGAGGACCACGGGACATCCGAAGTGAGCGATTTCCGCCAGCGTCGTCGCCCCCGCCCGACTGATAACGAGTCCTGCATCACGATAATAGGCGGACAGATCGGCGAGAAACTCATGGACCTCGACTGAAATTCCCGCTCGCGCGTACTCCGCATTGATCGCCGTCGCATCTCCGCCGCCACATTGATGCACAACATGCCATTCGGGGCAAATCGAACAGATTCGGGCGAGGAGCGTCGGCACCGCCACGTTCAGCGCGCGGGCTCCCTGGCTTCCCCCCAGCACCAGAATTGTCCGTCGCTCGCTGATCGGCAGACTCGTTCGCGCGGCCTGCAAAATCGCGGAGCGAACCGGATTGCCGCAGACTCGTGTTCGCGTTCCCTTTGGCAGCCATCGGGCAGATTCTTCGAACGAGGCTGCCACGCAGTCCGCACTCCGCGCGAACCAACGCGTCACACGCCCCGGCAAGACATTCTGTTCCAGCAGGACTCTCGGCAGTTTCCAACGGCGGGCCGCCAGCAAGACCGGCACGCTGGCAAAGCCGCCCAGTCCCACAACGGCGGCAGGACGGATCTCCCGCAAGATTCGTTTCGCCTCGCGGATCGCACTCAGAAATCGCCACATGGCGCGCGCCGGCCCCCGTCGAAAATCCGCCAGGCTGGGCGAGTCGAGGGCAACATGTCGCCACGGCGTCGCTTCCATCATCCGCCGTTCGATCGGTCGACTCGATCCGACGAACACGCAGTCCGCGTCCGGATGGCGCCGTCGCCACTCTTCAGCGACGGCAAAACCAGGCGTCAGATGACCGCCGGTTCCGCCTCCTGCGAAGACCAGATGATGTCCGCTCATGCTGATCTCGCTGGTTCAACAACAGCCGACGGCACGAAGCCCGACGAATTCCAGGTTGTATTATCGGTAGGGCGCGCGAGGCTCCAGAAGACGCCGAGCGATAGCAGGTTGACCACCAGATTGCTCCCCCCATAGCTCACAAGCGGATGGGGGATTCCCTTGGTGGGAACCATGCCGGTTACCACAGCGACATTCACGAACGCTTGACCGACAAGCTGCGTCAGCAGCACGAAGCCCGCCACATATCGGAACGATCCAAAGGGGAGTTTCGCCAGCAGCCGTAAACCGGCGATGTACAAGGCACCCCACAGTCCGAGAAGTCCCAGCGTGCCGACCAGGCCCAGTTCTTCACCAATGACCGCGACGACGAAGTCCGTGTTCGATTCCGGCAGGAAACTCAGTTTCTGCGATCCCTTACCGAGCCCCACCCCGAACACGCCGCCTGCTCCCAGCGTGACCAGTGACTGCTTGAGCTGATACGGGGCCTCGCTCCAGTCGGACCACATTCGCGCAAAGTCCATCAGCCGCTCGCGCTGGTAGGGCTTCAGCACCAGCATCGCGGCGACAGCCGGAAACAACACCGCGCTGAACGTCAGGAAATGCCGCAACGGCCAGCCAACCACCCAGAGCGTCAACGCTCCGCCCGCGCAGACGAAGAGCGTGGTTCCCAGATCGGGCTCCACGAGAATCAACGGCGCGAGAAACGCAATCGGCAGCACCAGCCAGGGCGAACGCGTCGCGCGACCGATCGTCTCGTCGCGCGGTATTGACAGCATGGCGAGGTAAAGCGGCAATGCCAGCTTCGCGAGTTCCGAAGGTTGAAACGAAAACTGGCCCCAGCGCAACCACCGCTGCGCTCCGTTGACCTTCGTGCCGATGCCGGGAACAAGTACGGCCAGCAGCAGTAGCCACGTCAAGACGTACAGCCAGGGAGCCAGGGATCGCCACCGGTTTGGAGAAATGCGAGCGGCCGCGGTCGCGCCCAGAATTCCCAGCCCCAGGTAGACGGCGTGACGGGTGACATAGACCCGTTCGTACTCGCTCGGCCAGCTCGTCATGCTGGCGGAGTGGACCATCAGCAGTCCCAAACCCGCCAACAGGCACGCGCACGACAGAAAAGCGTTTCGTTCCCAGTCCAGCGTGGTCGTCACGGGTCTACTCGATTCCATCGGCATCGCGACAGGCTGGTCGTCAGCGCAGCTTCAAGCTGGCCACCGCCACCACCGCGAGAAGCGCCGAACCAATCCAGAACCGAACCACGATTTTCAGCTCGTGTTCTCCGAGCAACACGAAGTGATTGTGCAGGGGGCTGCACCGGATCAGGCGTTTTCCTGTCAGCCGAAACGATGTGACTTGCAAGATCACGCTGAGCGTTTCGATGACAAACACGCCGCCAATGACCAGCAGCAGCAGTTCCTGGCGAGTCACCATCGCCCCCAGGCCCAAAAGGCCGCCCAACGGCAGCGATCCGGTATCTCCCATGAAGACTTCGGCGGGATAGCAGTTGTACCACAGGAACCCCAGCAGCGATCCGACCATCGCCCCGAACACCACACTCAGCTCGCCCGCGCCCGGCATGTAGGGCACACTCAGATACTCGGCCATGCCATGATGGCCAGCCACATAGCTGAGCGCGGCGAAGGCAGCTCCACTGAAAAGAAGGCAGCCGCCGGCCAGCCCATCGAGTCCATCGGTCAAATTGACGCCGTTGGAGCTGCCGACAATGACCAGCACGGCCCACGGCAAGAAGAACAAGCCCAGGCCAATCGCCCAGCCGGTAATCGGAAGCGCGACTTCCAATCCGCTTGGCCTCTCAGACTGAACCATCCACAACCAGATGGAAACGCCGCCAGCGACCACGAGTTGCGCGACAAGCTTCTGCCGCGCTGTTAGTCCGCGCCGATTCGTCGAGACCTTGATCCAGTCGTCGTACCCGCCGATGACCGCCATTCCCAACGTCAGCACGATGGCCTGCTGGACATACGCGTTGCCAAGATCGCACCAGAGTAGCGAGGAAATCAGGATCGCCGAAACGATGAACAACCCGCCCATCGTGGGTGTGGAAGCTTTTGCCGCATGAAGTTCATTGAGACGAGTAGAAGCACTGTCGATCCGTTCGCGAAAACGACTTTTCAGCCAGCGGATCGCGATCGGCCCCATTAGCCAAGCCGTCAAAAAGCTGACCACCGCCGCTGCTGCTGTTCGTCCCGTCAGAAAAACGCGCGAGTCGCCGGTCGCTACGTCATGCAGCCCCTCCATCAAATTCGGATTGTGCTGCATCAGCCAGTAAAGCATCGCCCGTCTATCCTGGCATACCCGTGGAACTTCGGCGTTTAATCCGTGATCAGTCCCACGGCGATTTTGTCAGCGGGATGAAAAAAACCGAGCGTTGGGGAGCGACCCCAACGCTCGGGCAAAGGATTCGGCACGACCATGCACAACACCAGGAGGACCCAGTCTCCAAGTGCCGTGAATCTCCACGGACCAAAGTCAGACCGTCTCGGTCACTGCGAACGACGAGTTCCCGCAAACCCATCGCCCGCGCCTCCTCCTGTTGCATCCTTGTCGATCGGTGAATCGGCAGTCATCGAGTGCGAACGTCCTCGCACCCCTCGGAATGTCATTCGGAAAGCTTGTTTGACGGGCGTTCTGTCTGAACCATCCTGCCCAGCGGTGAAATAGCACGTAACCCGTTTCGAGAAAAGCCCAGTCTGACGGAGTTCTGACTGCTGAATCTTCACACTTACGCACACCTCGGAAGGGCCGTCGCGGCCAACTCAGCCGAATGTCCGGATCGCGCGCGCAACCAGTCAATCACGCGTTCCATCCGCATTCCTCGGGAACCCTTCACGAGCACCGCATCTCCAGGTTCGATCCAGCAGTCCAGAATCGCCAGGAGCGCTTCGTAATCGTGGACTTCCGCCAGATGATGGACAGCCGCCCCGCGTTCCGCAGCACCCGAAATAATCGCCCCGGCGTGCTCGCCAAACGCCAGTACCAGGTCGGCACCTCGTTCGACGCACGATCGTCCGGCCAAGACGTGGATATCGATCGCGTTCTTGCCCAGTTCGAGCATGTCGCCAAGTACGGCAATCCGCCGACGTCCCGCGATCAGCGGCAGCGAGGCCAGGTGTCTAAGTCCCGCCTCAACCGAGGACAGACTGGCGTTATAGGTGTCATCAATGACGGTCACACCGTCGATCGACAGGACTCGTCCCCGGCCGTCGAGCAGTTGAAACTCGCCCAGCGCCTCGGCAATTTGAGCAGGTGCGACGCCTACCTCGATTCCAATGGCGATCGCGCACAGGCAGTTTGAGAGGAGGTGCGGGGCGAACGCCCGCAAATGGTACTGCTGCCCATCCACGCGAAATGCCAAACCCTCGCTGGTCATTTCCAGCGACGTCGCGCGGAGATCGCAATGGTCGGATTGGCCGACGTGAATCACTCGGCAGCGTGCCCGGCGAGCCATGCGGCGCACACGAGGATCATCGGAGGCAAGTAAGGCGAAGCCGCTGCTCGGCAATGCCTCTATCAGCTCGCCTTTGCCCCATTCGACACCGTCGAGACTCCCAAACGTCTCCAGGTGAGCGGGACCAACCGCCGTGACGACGCCGACTTCCGGCTGGCAGATTTCGGCCAGGTTGCGGATATCCCCCGCGCGGCGCGCCGCGAGTTCGAGCACGGCAAATTCATGCTCGGCTTCGATCCGCAGAACAGACAGAGGCAATCCCAACTCGTTATTGAAGTTCCGCTCGGCTCGGCACCCCGCGAATTCGCCGGAAAGAACCGTGTAAATCAAATCGCGCGTCGTAGTCTTGCCGACACTGCCCGTGACGCCGATCACCAGACTGTCCAACTGCCGCCGATACCACGCGGCCAGGGTCGACAGGCTCTCGCGCGGAGACCGCACCACCAGTTTCGGCCCTGCCGGCAAGTTGACCTGATCGGACCCCACCACGGCCAGCGGGCTTCCGCGGTTCCAAGCCTCCGCCAAAAACCGGTGACCATCCGTCGAACCACCGGAAAGCGCCCAGAAGACCGACCCCGCATCAAGGGTGCGCGTATCGATCGAAACGCCCGTGGCCAACCGCGCGGGGTCGGGCACGTCGATCAATTGGCCGTCAAGCACTTCGGCCATCCGCTGGAGCGAAACGGGATCCATCCACGGCTTTCAGCGACAGAACCTGCTATTTAACAGTGATGCCCCGATCCACCCCGGTCATGACATCATCTCTCACGCGACGCGCATCCCTCCCAACGACACTTCACGAGAACTTTCGTCGCGGCATCGAATGGCTTCGCGTGCCACCTGGCAGTCATCAAAGACAATCACTCGCGTACCAATTTGTTGCGTGCGCTCATGCCCTTTGCCTGCGATCACAATCGCATCGCCCGTTCGCGCCATGCCCACGGCCCGCGCGATCGCCCGCGATCGATCCGGTTCGATCACCACGCCCCGGAAGTGACTGGGAAATCCCGCCAGGATCTGACGCATGATGTCTTCCGGAGGTTCGGAGCGAGGATTGTCGCTTGTCAGAACCGCGATGTCGGCGAACGCGGCAGCAGCCCCCATCAGCGGTCGCTTTGCCGAATCGCGATCACCCCCCGCGCCAAACACGCAAATCAACTGGCCGCCCGTCACTCGACGCACGGCCGACAGGCACCGTCGCAACGCATCGTCCGTATGGGCATAGTCGACATACACATCAAAGGGCTGACCGCAATCAATCGCCTGCAAGCGACCGGGCACCCCACGAAACTGCTCCAGCGCGTCGACGATCTCGTCAATCGTTCGTCCGTGATGCCAGGCCAGCGCGGCTGCCGTCAGCGCGTTTTCCACGTTGTGTCGACCGATCATCGGCAAATGACAGGGCGCCGATTGACCATGAATTTTCAGGCGGAATTCCATGCCGTCGCGAGATTCCCGCAGAATTTCGGCGGAAACATCCGCAATCGACTTTAACCCGCTGGAAACGACTGTGACGTCGCCGGTTACAAGCGAACGCATCGCCCAGCTCGATTCGTTATCCCGTGAAAGCACGGCGACGCCGCCCGGGCGAATGAGTTTCAGAATCTGCGTCTTCGCCGACCAGTACGCCTCGAGGGTTCCGTGGTAATCCAGGTGGTCGCGCGTCACGTTCGTGACCGCCGCCGAATGCAACCGGATACCGGCCAGGCGCTGCTGGACGAGGGCATGACTCGACACCTCCATCGCCGCGTCGGTCACGTCATGAGTCAGCATCCGTACCAACCACTGATGGAGCGATCCCGCCGCCGGAGTGGTCAGCGTGGCCGGTTCGCTCACGCGTCCGTCATGGTTTTCGATCGTCCCCAGGAGTCCGGTTGGTTTCCCGCCAGCAGCCATCATTGCACGGGTCATCCAGGCCACGGTCGTCTTGCCGTTGGTTCCCGTCACCCCCGCGATTCTCACGGTCTGGTCGGGTCTCCCCGCCAGCACGGCACTCACGCGCGCATAGGCTTCGCGCACGTTCGAGACCACGCATTGCGGCAACGGACAGCGGGGATCGGCCCGTTCGATCAACAGCCCCGCCGCGCCCCTCGAAACGGCCTCGTCAATGTATCGCGCGCCGTGTTCTCGAAGTCCCGTCATCACGGCGAAGACCGAACGCGGCTCGACCGTCCGGCTGTCGTCGGTCAGATGGCCAACGCGCAGGTCGGCACAGCCAACGAAGCTGGCGTCCGGCAAGACGTCTCGCAGACTCGCCGAGGCGATTGAGGAGGGGAGCGCTGCCTGCACCATCAGCGCCTCCTTGCGCCGATTCCGGAAACTTGCCACCCCATCGAGTCAGACCTGCCGCGGAGGGAAAGAGGTGGCGAGCGAGGGATTCAGGACACAATCTGGCAGGATGCCGGATTCTCGCGATTTCGCGAAAATGGTCAAGACGGAACAACGGCACTACTAGATGAACAAATCGTCAACCCATCTCTCCACTCATTCGCAATTTAACAATTTTGACAAAATGTTGCTGTTTGGTTGGGCAAATTCGACCGCACTTTCGGGATCGAACTCAGAGTCCGCCTCTTTCCGCAAGGAAAATTGACTCAACGGGCCGTCCCCACTGGCGGCCTGGAACTCCAACTGCCTGAATGCCAAAACGGAGAACCGTCATGTCAACCGCCGCGGTAACCTGGTGGAACGAGTCGCTCGACCATGTCGGCCTGCAATCAATGGAGAAGCTGCTTCCCCCCGATGCCGGCTGGAACGACGTTCTGACCTCGGGCCGCGACGACTTGCGGCCCGCGCTCGAAACCATGGGGATGACGACTGGCCAGGACCGAACCGTCCTCGACATCGGCTGCGGCGTCGGTCGGCTCTCGCAGAATCTGGTCAACCACTTTGGCCGTGTCGTCGGCATCGACATCGCCGAAAAGCTGATTGAACGGGCTCGCGCGCAGAACACCAATCCGGCCATCACGTTCGAATGCTGTGACGGCGAGCGGCTGAATCCTCAGGCGTGTCGGGAATTTGACACGGTCTTTTCGTACGAGGTCCTCTACTACATCGACGCCAATACTCTGCGGCAATACTTCCGCGACATCGCGAGCCTGCTCAAAAACAACGGCGAGTTCGTGTTTCAGATGAATTTCAACGCGCTGACCTGGAAGACACGAGTGAGTTATCTCTTCCGCGACCTGCTGTTTGCCTGCGGCATCAAGACCTGGCGCGGCTGGCCGACTACCCCGGGCTTCCGTCGCTCAGGCTTCTCGCGAGACTGGATCACTCGCGAGTTGAACAACGTCGGACTGCAAGTCGAACGCGTCATCGACGACGATCCGGCACAGTCCTGGATCCTGGCCCGAAAGACTCCCGCCGCGACATGATCCTCGCCAATCCGCAGTTTCAGCGATCGATTTCACCCATCACCACATCCAGCGATCCGACAATCGCGGGAATGTCGGCCAGGAGAATGCCGCGGCAGAGGGGGCCGGTGACCGAAAGATTGCAGAAGCTGCTGCTCTTGGCCCGCGCCCGCACTGGAATTGGCGAACCGTCCCCCACGATGTAGAAACCCATGGCTCCGCGCGGGCATTCCGTTTCCAGGTAGCACTCGTCCTGGGGGAGTTTCTGGCCAATGCGAAACGGCAAACGATACTCGCCTTCCGCCGTGGGATACCGGTCGAGCGCCTGTGAAACCAGTCGGAGCGACTGGGCCACCTCGTTCATGCGAACATAGAACCGGCACCAGTTGTCGCCCAGCACGACCTCCGGTGGAGCATCAGAGAACGGAGGGCAGGGGATCTCATACTGGTAGCCGGAGTACATGCGCGTGTAAATCTGCTCGCCATCGCGACGCAGATCGAAGTCGACCCCGCTTCCGCGAAGAACCGGCCCGCTGCAACCGTGACTGATTGCCATCTCGCGCGTCAGCACACCCAAACCGGCTGTTCGCTTCACGAAGATCTGGTTCGTCGTCAGGAGCGTGTGGTACTCGCGGATGCGGGGAATCATCCAGTCGAGAAACAAGCGGCAGGCCTCGATCCAACTCAATCGCTGGTCAAACGGTCGACCGGTCAGTTGCGCAAGCCCCGGTGGAATCTGAATCGTTTGCGGCAGGTCGTGCGTCACGCCGCCAATCGTGACATAGCTGTATGTCAGCCGAGCGCCGCAGAGTTCCTCGAACAGATCGAGAATGATCTCCCGCTCGCGGAACGCCCACAGGAATGGGCTGAATGTCCCCAGATCGAGGCCGTACGCGCCCATTCCCACCAGGTGGCCGGCAATCCGCCCCATCTCGGCGGCAATCACCCGAAGCGTCATCGCTTTTTCGGGAACTTCCATGCCGATCAGCTTCTCGACCGCCAGCGAGAAACCGAGATTCATGTTCATCCCGGAGAGGTAATCCATCCGGTCGGTATACGGAACCCACTGCGGCGGCGACAGGTTTTCGCCAATCTTTTCGGCACAGCGGTGCAGGTAGCCGATGTGGGGAACGACTTCGTGAACAATTTCCCCGTCAGTGCGCAGTAACAGCCTGAGCACGCCGTGCGTACTGGGATGCTGCGGCCCCATGTTGACGAGCATCTCGTCCGTCCTGACGTCGAACTCGATAACGCGGGGGTCTTCCAGGGCCAGAGACATCAGCAGCAGTCCTCGGGATTAAGAAACCCAACACAACCGGTTGTGCCTGTCAGAAACCTGCGGATCACCGGGCAAACACTTCATTGCACAGAGGTTGTGTGAGAATCTCTATGTCGCGAAAGGTCGTGCTCAGCGACCGCGAATACCATGATATTCCAGCGGAAACTCGTAATCTTTCCGCAATGGATGACCCACCCAGTCTTCCGCGCAGAGGATCCGCCGCAGATCGGGGTGCCCAATGAAACGGATTCCCACGAGGTCGTACGCTTCCCGCTCGTGCCAGTCGGCTATCGCCCAGACTCCGGACACCGTCGGGATTTCCGGGAGCGTTTTTTCCGTCTCGTCGCGCCAGCGCGGCAGTTTCGCCTTCACCGTCAGCCGATGCCGATGGGTAAAGCTGTAGAGCTGATAAACGACTTCGACTCGCGGTTCCTGGCAGGCCACCTTTCGCTCGGGAACAGCGCGCCAGTCAACTCCGCACAGATCGCACAGGTGATCGAATGAGAGACGCGAGTCGTTCTTCAGCACATCCGCGACAACGGCGATCGACTCGGGTGCCACGATGACAAACGGATCGCGCGCACCGGCTTCCAGACCGAGGATGCGATCTTCGCCCAGCAACTCGCACAAGTATTGGTAAACTTCCTCAACGGTCATCATGAGGTCCGTTTTTCTCGCCACCGCTGAATTCACTGCGGAATCCGATGTCAGTCAGCGGGTGAACATCGGTGCCATCAGGACGTCAGCGCCCTGTCCGCGTCATCGGGCGGCACGAATGCCCGATTGGTGGCGGTCCGTACCCAGTCGAGATCGCCTCGGCTCCAGAGATAAGCAAACCCGACGATCAGCACCGCGAAGAAGAGCAGCACATCGGCAAACGTGACCCATGCCAGGACCAACGCTGACTCGGGACCGATCGGAGCTCCCTGCCAGGGCATTCCGTTGGGCCGCTCCAGGAGCCGCTCGGTTAATTGCATGCGAACTTCGGGCGGCAACGACGGATCGGCCAACTGGGTCGCGGTGCCAAAGACCAGGCCCCAGGGAAAGAGGAACATCACCTCGACGTCGAAGACGATGAACAACAGCGCCACGACGTAGAAGCGGAGATCGAACTGAATGTAGCTCGAGCCGACGGTTGGCTCGCCGCATTCGTAGACGCTTCCCTTTTGCGGAGTCGGGCGACGCGGGCGAATCAGCGCGCCAAGAACCAACGGCGCGGCGAGCGCGGCCACTCCCACGACCACAAAGACGACCAGATGGCCGGCGAGCTGATTCATGAGGCTCTCGAGAATTTCCCTGCAGTACCGTCAAGATCCATTGGACGTGGGAAATCTTCCTGAATTTGCAGGAGTTTCCGAGCCGCCAACCGGATTTTGACGGAAGCTCCTGCCGTCACGCCTTGGATTGCAAACCGGCATCGTAACCCCCTCCGCGCGGAGGTTCGAGTTCGACGGCGGGAAGAGGACGCCGCTCCGACAATCCGTCGTCCGGTCCCAACCAATAAATGATCGAGGCCTCGCCTGGCTGCCACGAATAGCACGCCGGATTTCCCTCGATGACACAGGGGAACTTGACCGCGCCAACGTCGGCATCGTGGAGGGCAACTCCCAGTTCCGACAGTTCGCGAACGAAATCCTTCATCCGCAGTTCGTCGGCCCGCAGAATCCGCCGAGATTCCTGCACTTCTTCCGCGTAAGGATCTGGCATCGAGGAATCGTTCTGCCGTGATTTTCCCAGCCCCCGCAAGACTCGCTGCCGCTCATGCACATCGCGATTCAAGGTCACGAGATCCTGCACGATCGCCCGTACCAGCGGCAGTGTCCGATTGGCGGAAGCCACGGAAAATACTCTCGTCGCCGAGGACCGCCGGGACGTGCCGGTTGGAGTCGCCGGGCGTTCATCAGACGTGGGAGGGGGTGTTGTCACCGAGGGGTTCACCTTTCAGCCAAACAGGTTCGTACAACACCTTCGACCCGGCGACGACTGTCGGATTGAGCGTGGCGCGCCCCCAGGCTGCCTCCAGCGGCAACTTGGCGAAATCAACCGAACAACCATCCCGGCTGAAGCAACTCAGGTCGTAATTCGAGCCCATGAAGATGCAATCCACCGGGCAGGGGTCGACACATAAAGCGCAGAACATGCACTTGCTGTAGTCGATCGTGAAGCCATCGATCCGAAATCCCTTGCCGGTCGACGCTTTTTGTTTGTCGATGTAGATGCAATCGACCGGACAAGCAGCCGCGCATTTATCGCAGCCAATGCATGTCGTCAGATCGAAGCGGTGAAACCCGCGATACCGGGGCTTCACGGTTACGGGCAGTTCCGGATACTCGAACGTTTCGGTGTAAGCCCGCCGCCGGAATGTTCGCAAGGCGACCAGCAACGTCGTCCACAGCCCCGTGGCGACGGTCGTGACGGCCAGCCGCAAGTTGCGAAACCACTCTCTCATGACTCGGCTTGCACCCAATCCTGTTTCCGCCAGCCATCCCGACCCCTGTTGGGAATCGACCTGGCCAGAATCTTCATCAATCGCCATCCGTGACGCAGGGAGCCTGCCTCCCTGGCAAATTATAGGAGCCGTCCCGTTTCCCGCAACCCGCGCCATCGCGACGCGCTACGATCGGCTGGACTCCACCAGTTCTCGCAACCGAGTCGTCGCACGTCCCAGATCGATCGCCTGACGAGCCATTTCGACGCCTCCCTTGGGATCTCCCGCTTTTCCACACGCCACGAGTGCCGCCGCCGCATTGGCTAGCACCATGTTCCGGGCGGCTCCCGACTTCCCTTCCAGAATTCCGCGAATGACGTCCGCGCTCTCTTTCGCGCTGCCCACTCGAATGTCAGTCGGAAGGCAACCTGGAAGACCGAACGTCTCGGCCGTCCATGCTTCGCTCACGACTCCACTCTTGGACACGCGAAACACCGTCGTGGTTCCCCACAGACTCACTTCGTCCAGTTCATCGTTTCCGCAAACCACCAGGCCGTCGACACCCCCCAGTTCATGGAGCGTAGCCGCCAGTTGACCGGCCGTCTCGACACGACTGGCACCCACGATCTGAAAACGGGCTCCCGCGGGATTCGTCAACGGCCCGAGCAGGTTAAACAGCGTGCGAAAGCCCAGTGCCTTTCGGACCGGAGCGGCATGCTTCATGGCACCATGCAACAGGGGCGCGAAACAGAAACCGAGGCCGATGGCGTCGATCGATTCCGCGACCTGTTCGGGTGTTCGATCGAGATTGACCCCCAACTGCTCCAGCACGTCGGCCGATCCGCTGGAACTGCTGACGCTACGGTTCCCATGCTTGGCGACCGGGGCCCCCGCGGCCGACGCGACAATCGCCGCCGCGGTGCTGATGTTGAAGGTGTGTAGCCCGTCTCCGCCCGTGCCGCAGGTATCCAGCAATCCGGGAGTTCGACAGGGAATCCGGGTCGAGCGGGCACGCATGGCGCGGGCTGCCCCGAGGAGCGCCGCGGTCGTCTCGCCATGCACGGCCCAGGCCGTCAGCAGGCTGGCGATCTCCACGTCGCCGGCCACCCCATCCATCACCACGCCGACGGCTCGCTCCATGAGTTCCGCCGAAACGGGTTCCTTGCGAATCAGGCTTCGCACCACCTCGCCGAGTACCGGGTCCATGAATTCCGTCGCTTCGCAAAGACAGGCTCTTGTTCCGCCAGATCGGTCTGGCCGCATGGCAGACGTAGCGTACACACCCCGGGTTCGGGCGGAAACCGAATCTGGCAAACGGGAAACAGCCTGTTGATCCACTGCCGCCGCGCATCTAGCATGACGGGTGTGGCGATTGGGAATACGCCCCCCGTCAAGGATGTCCACTTTGGCGCAGAAGATCATTATTGACGCCGATCCCGGAATCGGCGACGCCGTCGCGCTGGCTCTGGCGCTGGCCGACCCGGCGCTCGACGTCGTCGCGGTGACGGCAGTCGCCGGATGCGTCAGCGCGCGGCAGGCCGGCCGCAATCTTCAAACCCTCCTTGAGTGGATCGACCCACCAAAGCACCCGCGTCTCGGTGTTCCCGAACTCCATGTCCACGATGAGACCCATCTGGAGTCGCGCTTTCCCGGGGAAGCTGCCCGGCAGATGCAACGGCTGCACGGCACAGACGGACTGGGAAGCTGGCAGACGGCGGCGGCCGATCTTCACCATCCCCGCGACGCTGCCAAACTCCTCGTCGAACTGGTCCATCAGCACCCGCACGAAATCGTGCTGCTCACGCTCGGACCGCTGACAAACGTCGCGCTGGCACAAAGCCGCGACGCGGGTTTCCTGTCGATGCTCAAAGGGTTGGTAGTCCTCGGCGGCACCTATTCCGCGCCGGGGGACGTCTCTCCGGTCGCCGAACTCAATCTTGCTTTCGACCCCCAGTCGGCTCGTTCTGTCCTGCGGTCCCCGGCTACCAAGACGCTTGTCCCCCTCGACATCAGTCGCAAGCTGACGCTGTCCTTCGAGCAGTACCAGCGGCTGAACCTGTCGACGGAATCACGGGGCGGACGGCTGATGTCGCGGCTGCTGCCTGACTACCTGCGTGCTCATCACGAATGGCTGGGCGTGGAAGGAGTCCACCTTCCCGAGGTCGTCGCCCTGCTTGCGGTGACGCACACCGACCTGTTCGAACGCATGACCTGCGCGATCGACATCGAGACCGAAGGCGAACTGACACGCGGCATGACGGTCATCGACCGTCGCCCCCGCCCGGAGTGGCGAAACAACATCGACGTCCTCGTCGGCACCGAGCCGCAGCGCCTGCGCGATGAACTTCAGAAACGACTCGAGCGTGCGTGATCCACCGAGACAGCCCTCGCCGCTATTCCAGCGGCGCTCCGGAGGGCTGGCTCAACGAGGTCCGGTCGGCCAGCGAAATCTCGATGCTCGCTTCGCGGCCGTCCCGCCAGACCAGGAGCCGCACTCGACGGCCCACCGGCGTCAGGCTCACCAGGTTGATGAGATGATTCTCATCCTGGACGTCCACGCCGTCGAATTGCAGCACCACGTCATCGACGCGCAGATTCGCGCGTGAAGCCGGCGTATTGGGATAAACCTCGGTCACGCGAGATCCGCGAACACGATCGAGGCGTAACCGGCGAGCCGTCCGCACATCGTAGGTCGGGTCGAGCTTCACCCCCAGATAGGCGCGGCGAACCACGCCATACTCGAGGAGTTCTTCGACGACCCGGCTGGCAAGATTACTGGGAATACTAAAGCCAATCCCCTCGTTTCCGCCGCCGCTGCTCGCGATGGCCGTATTGATGCCGACCACGCGTCCCTGCAAGTCGATCAGCGGTCCGCCGCTGTTCCCAGGATTGATCGCCGCGTCCGTCTGGATAAAGTCCTGGTTAATGACATCGGCCGAGCCCAGCCTGAGCGATCGACGCCCTTTCGCGCTCACGATGCCAAACGTCACCGAACGACTCAGGCCAAACGGGCTGCCCATCGCCAGCACCATGTGGCCGATTTCCACCTGGTTGCTGTCGCCCCATTTCGCGGGATTGACGTTCGGTGCCGAAATCTTCATGACGGCGACATCGGTGGCGGCGTCCATCCAGACCCGTTCCGGCGTCAGAAACCGACCGTCGTTCAACGCGATCTCAATGTCCGCGAGAGCGGCGTCCTGAATGACGTGACGATTGGTCACCACGAACACGCCGGGCGTCTTTTCGCTCGACATGAGCACGCCGGATCCCGTTTCCTCAACGGAACCGCGCGCCGCCGTTCGGTGCTGACTCTGAATATGCACGACGCTCGGACTGGTGACCGAGGCCACTTTCGCCAGCCAGTCGCTCCCCTGGAGCAGCGGAGATTTGTCGGACGCCAGTTCCGCATAAACCTTTTCGGCAACCAGCGAGTCGAGGGCCTCGACCTGCCGTGCAGCCGGCCATGAGACGATTCCCGCCCCCAGCCCATAACCGACAAACAGCGCGGTTCCCGCGACAAGCACGACCGATCGGTATTGTTGCATATCCGCAAACCTCATCCCGGTCCCGCGTCGCGTCCTGCCCGCTGGTCTCCTGGCAAAAAAGTGACCGCCTCTCCACGAGGGGAACCTGAAACAATCATCGCCCGCATTTCGGCCCGCCGGTAGCACATTTTCCGTTGGTCCGATTGCAACGATTCTCCACGACCGGCCGATCGTGCGATAGAGCCAGAGTTCTCGCAATCGACAGATTCTGAAACGAAAAAAACGGGTGCCGGATCTTTGATCCCGCACCCGTTGGCACTCGGTTTGTTCTCCGACCCGTCGGCCCGCGTCCGCAATTTCCTCAGTCGAGATCGGGTTCCTCAGTCGAGATCGGGCTCCTGGTCCAGATCCTGAAGCGACAATTCCGAATCGCTCGTCGATCGCTCGAATTCCGCCGCGGAGCCCCAGTGTTCTTCGAAGTGCTCGTGGGCAGGACCGTGCAACTCGCGATCCGACTGACACTGAACACATGTCGCCGTGAAGGGGACCGCCTCCAGTCGAGCGACCGGAATCGACTTCCCGCAGTGCTCGCACACCCCGTAACGGCCTTCACGAATCAAACGCAGGGCATGATCGATGTCCCTGAGTTCCCGGCTTTCCCGAGCGGCTAGCTGCGCGTGAAGCTCGGATCGCTCGTCTTGGAGAGCCTGCTCGGCAACGTCGTTGATGCCGGTATCTGTTTGCTGAACTTCGACGAGTTCCTCGGTAATTTTGCGCAACAACTCATCGCGTTGCACCATCAGGCGATTGTGAAGTTTGGCAAGTGCCTGCTGTCGTGCCATGGTGATTTCCTCCTCCGACCGGCAGCCCCGGTGAGACCAGATCGACTCTGCACAAACGTCTACCCGGTCCCGTCGGACTCAGGTTCCCATCGTCTCCCCATCGGGGGACAGAGTCGCGACACCAAGGTTGGTGCCGCCGCACCCAGAGAACCGGGAGTGTTTCAAGGACTGGTAGAGGTTATACGCAGGCCGGAGGGGCTAGGTTTGAGAAATCGTGGCAAAATGCGCCAACTTCAGCCGTTTTTTGTCCGGCCAGAGCGCCCAACGGCCAAGAGCCGGACGACACGTTCAACCCCCAAGTGTCACCAGGGGCTCGAGTTCGGTCTCTGAGGGCTCGCAAAACGGGTTGCCGCCCGCCTCGTCGGGCAGGAGTTGGGCAAGCGTCTTCTCGGCGAACGTCGCCTCCAGCGCGGCCAAGGCGCTATCGACTTCCCGGTGCAGGGAACACAGCGACGTGCCGTGACTTGCGATTTTTAGAGGACAGGTGTGAATACGTCGAATCGGATCGACGGTATTCACCACCGCGAGAATGGTGACGTCATCCGGCGATTGAGCCAGGCGCACCCCGCCTCCCAAGCCACGCTGCGCGAAAATCAGCCCGCTTCGCTTCAGAGACTGTAAAACCTTAGACAGATACGCCTTCGGGACTCGTGTCTTTTCCGCAAGCTCTTCCGTCGTCTTACTTTGTTCCGGCTCGCTCGCCAAGGCCACCATGGCCCGGAGAGCGTAGTCAACGGTTTGTGTAAACATCAGGCTGGTCCTCCCGGGAACGCAAGCCGAGACGCCAAATTGGACAGAACTATAAACTTTCTCACTAAACGCTATAAAAAAATACGATAAATCCCTCGGAAATCATAGCCATCTTCATAAAAAGAACGCACGGGAATCTACGGAGAGTGCAAAAAATTGGGGGACCAAATGGTCCCCCGTGAACATCGATCTGGGTCTTAGATGTTGATCGCTGAGCGTACGTTACGCAGCAATCCGGAGCGGCAGCACGGCCGGCTCGGTGACGCGGCAGGCGTCCAGCAGCGACTGGAAAATCTGCAGGTCGAGGGCGGAAGCCGTATCGTCTTCCGGATGCCATTGCACCCCCAGGCAGAACCAGTTTTCGTCAGTGGACTCGTAGGCTTCAATGACTCCATCCAAAGCCGTCGCCGCAACCTGGAAACCCGGGGCCAGGTGATTGATGGCCATATGGTGGTCGCTGTTCACGCGGATTTCGCCGGGCCCGTATATCTCCCAGCAACGCGTCCCTTCCACGATCTCAATCAGGTGACGATTCGGCTTTTCAACCGGGTCGCGGTGATGCAGGGCGCGGGGCACCTCCTCGGTGACGTGCTGAAACAGCGTTCCGCCGCAGACGACATTCATGGTCTGCATGCCGGAGCCGATCGCGACGGTCGGAATCTTCATTTCGCGAGCCATCTTGCACAGCCGGCGGTCGAAATCTTCCCGGCGAACCGGCATGGGGCGAGTCTGCGGATGGGGGGAAAGTCCCAGACGGACCGGATCCAGATCCTGCGTGCAGCCCGCGAGAACGATTCCGTCGACCATGCTCAGCAGTTGCGTCAAGTCGTCATCCGAAGCATACGGCGGAATCATGACGGGCAACGCACCCGCCGCGGTCAGCGACTCGTAGTAGCCGGCATTGAACCAGCTCAACGCACCGGCTTCTCGCTTGGCGGGACGAAAATCACCGTTGATGGCGATGACGGGCTTGCTCGACATGGGTTCATTCCTTTGAAAAAGTGCCAGTCCTGCGTCTGGCAAACGCATGGAGAGAGGGACTAAGAAATCGTGCGGAGGATCATCGTGATCGCCGCGTTGACGCATTCGACCGCCCTCAAGACAATGAGTGGCAGCGTGTCGGGAACATCACGTCCGTAGACGCGGCCCGGGAGACAAGGGAATCGGCCTGACCGAGAAAACGACCTCGCGCCGGGCTTCTGGCCGCTGAATTCGCGACCACATGGTGTGACAGACTTCGCACGCCTGAATCCTTTCAGGGGGAGAGACTGAATCGTCGATCTGGCTTCCTGCCAGCAATCAGGCAAGACGTTACGATTCGAGAAATGGGATTTCCAGCAAATCCATCATTTAGGGCCTCGGGAAGCCTGTGAATCCCACATCTGGTATCCATGAAAAACCGACAAACGCCACACGGTTCGAGTTTCACCCTGCCGACGAAAGCCCCCTCGATCGATGACTTCGTCGCAGACCACCCCATGGAGCGCGACACTTTCCAGCGAGGCGGAGACGGTCCGGCTGGGAAGGCTGCTGGCTGAACTCCTCGAACCGGGCGATGTCCTCGGACTCGTGGGAGACCTGGGGGCGGGCAAAACCCGTCTCGTTCGCGCCTTGGCCGAAGCCTTGGAAGTTCCGGCCGACGAGGTTCACTCTCCGACATTCGGACTGATCCACGAGTACCGCGGTCGCAAACACCTGCGACACTGCGATGCCTACCGCTTGCGATCTCCGGCCGAGTTCGTCGATCTGGGACTCGACGAACTCTTCTCGTCCGACGCGATCACGATTATCGAATGGGCCAATCTCGTCGAGAACGAGCTCCCCCGCCGGCGCTTGCAGATCACGTTGCAACCGGTCAGCGAACACAGCCGCGCCCTGACCGCCACGGCCAACGGACCGCGCGCGATCGTCGTGCTCGAACAACTAATCCGTCGCTGGGCCGAAACTCAGAAATCCTAACACAACCTCTGTGCAATGACGTGTTTGCCTGAGTTTCCGCGGGTTTCCGACGGGCACAACCGGTTGTGTTAGGGGTTCTCAGCCCCCGGACGCAGCTTCCTGAGTCGCTTCGCCAACATCGCCGCGCAAGGCGAATTGAGCCGCGCCGCAGCCATGGATGAGGCAAACGAGTCCAGTCGTATAGACGACTTTGCCGGTCAGGTTGCTGACGGAAAGCCCGAACAAGAGATGTCGCCCGCTGTCCGTCGGCACCAGGAGACTCCAAATCGCGGCGGCAAGGAAGGCAACCCCCACCAGAGCAATCCATCCCCCGCTTTGAAGCACGGGCTGGAATTTCCGCCAGTCGACGCAAAGCCCCCAGAAAGCCACCCAGGCGATCAACGGGAGCCAAGGCCCGACCAAGGCCATCAATGCGGCTATTACCGCGATTGACGATTCCAGCATGTTCCAGATTGCGAACCCGACGTCGTTCACGCTCGAAGCTCCCAGGCCAAAACTGTCCGAGCCGCCACCAACCTCAACCTCGGTCGTCCGATCCGACGATAACGATTCGGGAGGGCCTCCGCACCGCCAGAAGCGCGCGCCCCGCAATCACGAAAATGGGAAGTCTGAAGAACATGGCGAGGCCAAGAAATCCGTGACCACCGCATACCGCGTGGAACTCGATGCCTTCACCGGCCCGCTCGACCTGCTGCTGTACCTGGTGCGGCGCAATGAAGTCGATCTGGTCGACTTGCCGATTTCCACAATCACCCGCCAATTCCTCGACTATCTCCAGGTCATCGAATTTCTCGATCTCGACCTGATTGGCGATTTCGTGGTCATGGCGAGCGCGCTGGTGGAGATCAAGAGTCGGCTGGTGCTCCCCCGAAACGAGGAAGAGGCCGTCGAGGAGATCGTCGATGACGACCCTCGATCCGACTTGATCCAGCAACTGCTCGAATACAAGCGCTACAAAGACGCCGCCACGGCACTCGATGCCCAGGCCGCCGAATGGCAGAACCGCTTCCCGCGACTCGCCGACGAGCGCCCGACTCAGGGCCGCGATCATGCCGCCGACCCGATCAAGGAAGTCGAGTTGTGGGATTTGGTGAGCGCGCTCTCGCGCGTTCTTCAAAAGAAGATCGTCGAGGAAACCTCGGCGATTCGCTACGACGAAACACCGATCGCCATTTATGTCGAACGGATCGGCGAACGAGTCCGCGAGGCGGGTCGCGTGCCGTTCAGCGAGTTCTTCGCTGGCACGAATCTGCGCAGCAAGATCATCGGCATCTTCCTGGCGATTCTCGAACTTCTGCGGCACCACCAGTTCCGCGCGGAGCAACCCGCCGATTTTGGAGAAATCTTTATTCTCCCGCCCGTGGAAACGGTTGGCGAATCCAGCCCCGATCCAGCAGAGGCTAGCGATCCCCCCTCGATGGAATAGCCCGCTGCCTCCGTTCAAGATGATCCGGCGCGTACCGAAGACTCATGGCTCCGCCGATTGATTATTGTCTCGTTTGAAGGCGGCCAGATCGCGCGTCGCGCGAAAGGTTCTCAAGTCCTCGAGTCGCTTCGTGGCGTCGCGAACGACGTCGGCTTCGGTCGTCGTTAGCTTTCCCTCCTTGAACGCGGAATACGAAGAACGGACTCGCGTGCGCGATGCGCCCAGTTCGGTCAGCGCCGCACGATCGGGACCAATTCGCTGATTGATGGCATTTGTCTGTTCGAGCCAGGCAGCCTTGGACAAGCGGCCCGCCTTCATGTCTTCGCGCAACTGGTCCAGCATCTCCAAGTCGGGCTGTAAGCGCGCCTCATACTCCTGCACCAGTTCTCCCAGTTCCGTGAGGTACGTCCGCACCAGCCGGTCAGATTCCGACTTTGTATCGGGCGACGGCTCTGGATCGGGATCCCCCGGTTGCCCATTTTCCGTTGCCGGGGTTGCTGGCTCCTGGGCGGGAGCCGCGATCGGTGCATTCCCGGGATCCCATGGCGCGTCGACTGGCTCGTCGACAACCCGAATGGGGGGAGGGGGGACAGCAGGTTGCCGAGGCCCCCATAACCAGTTCCAGCCCGCGATCAACAGGATGGGGACGAGCAGACATCCGCACCCACCGCATCCGCCGCCGCTGCCTCCTCCACCGCCACCGCCACCGCCGGATCCAGAATCTCCAGCCCCCTTTTCGGGAGGTGCGTTGTATTGCTCATACGCCTTATTGCGCTCCCACTGAAGTTGGGCCGCAGCTTGTCGTTCTTCAAAATCGTGACTGTGGGAACTCGGCTCATTCTGCCCGGACGGCCAACTCATGAGACACCCCTTGATGCCACGGGAGCGCGCGGAAACATCGCCCGCGAAAGTAGCATGGAGTAGGCAAAATCGACAGGGACCTGATCCGTCGGACGGGACGGGAACCTGTCGAACCGCTGAGGGCGAGAGACGGACGCCTATCTACCAGGGACGGCGTTCGACGCCTGAATCGAGGCTGCTTACGCTTATTACGCTTAGGCCAAGACCTCAAACCCCGCCTCAATAATTCCGCCGCTGGCGGGACGAGGGAATCTGCAGCGCCTTGCGGTACTTGGTGACGGTACGGCGGGCCAGTTGATAGCCGTGCTTCGCGAGTTCATCCACCAGCGCGTCATCGCTCAACGGATCGTTCTTGTCTTCGCCGTCGACGATTTCCTTGAGCTTGATGCGAATGATATCCCAGGCCACTTCCTCGCCGCTGTCGGTGGTCGTGCCGCCGCCAAAGAACCGCTTGAGCGGAAACAAACCGCGCGGCGTCTGAATCCACTTGTCGTCGACCGCCCGCGAAACGGTGGTAACATGCACGCCGACCACATCGGCGATCTGCTGCATTTTCAGCGGAACGATGAACTCGGGACCGTTGTCGAGAAACTCGGTCTGATGGTCGACGATCGCCTGGGCCACGCGTTTGAGCGTGTTGTGACGCTGTTCGATCGACTCGATCAGCCACTTCGCCGAATCGATCTTCCGCTTGATGTATTCGCGGGTCTGTGTGTCGGCAGCGCCGTTGCGGAGCATCTGCTGGTAACGGCGGCTGATCCGCAACCGGGGCGTGTACTCGTCTTCCATGCGGACGACGTATTTTCCGTGCTCGTCCGGCTCGACGTACAGGTCGGGCTTGACGGTCTGGACCGGAACATCAGCGAATCCCTTGCCCGGGTAGGGATTCAGCTTCAGGAGCTCCTGGTAAGCCTCCTTGATGCGGTTGATCGAGTAGCCGGTCTTCCGCTCGATCAGAGGCAATCGATTCTGCGCGAGATCCTCGAGATGCGACGTAATGAGCGTCGTCAGCACTTCGCGGTGAGGGGTATCGGGACGAATCTGTAACAAGAGGCACTCTCGGGCATCGCGAGCTCCAATCCCCGGCGGGTCGAGCTTCTGCACCAAAGCCAGCGCGGCGTACGCATCCTGTTCGGTGATCGAGCGGCCGTAGAGTTGAATCAATTCGGCGAGAGAGTTGGAAAGGCGCCCGTTGGGATCGAGGTTCTGGATGATGAATTCGCCGAATTCCCGAACTTCACGCGGCACCGAGAAGAACGAAAATTGCTCGATCAGATGTTCTTGCAAAGAGGGTGCCCGCTCCGCGATGTTGGCGATCACATCGTGGGCTCGATCTCCATCTTCCGAGACCCGGTTCGCGGAGGGCTTGCTCCCCGACGTGTAATTGTCGTCGGGCCAGTCGGCGGACATTTCGAGCAGTCGCTCGAAGTCGGCTTCGCTTCCTTCGTTGGCGTCGACCACCAGTTCGCGTTCGGTGATCGATTTTTCGTTGGCCTCGTCGCGAGCCTCGGCCCGCGATTCACTCGTTTCGGGGCTGTCGGGATCGGCCAGGAGGTTTTCGAGGCAGAAATTCTCTTCCAACTCCTGTTCGATGCGTTCCTGCAATGCCATGACCGGCAATTGCAGAATCTCCATCGACTGGATCATGCGAGGAGCCAGCTTCATCTGCTGGCTCATCTTCATGTGCTGGGAAAGATTCAGTTGCATGGAAAGCCTTCGCGCGCCCCGGCCCTGGGACACAACCGATATGGGGACGAAACGTCCCGTCTCATCGAGTCATCAATCGCGAAAAAAACGCCAGAAAATACCCCGGAAAGCCACTCAGGATCCCTGTCTGTCTTCGGCTCTCCGCATTCCGCTCACCGCATTCCGCTCAAAAGGATTGCCGACCGCGCATCGCGTCCGCCAGCATCTCTTTGTTGGCAAACTCTAGCACACTGCCCGAAGCGATCCCCCGAGCCAGGCGGGTAATCCGTACTGAATCTCCGGCCAGCAGGTTAGAAATGAACAGCGCCGTTCCATCCCCTTCCAGCGTTGGATTCGTTGCCATCACCAGTTCCCGCACGTTCTGTCGACGGACCCGCGAAACCAGTGCGTCAATCGTCAAATCATCCGGCCCGACGCCGCTCAGCGGAGAAATTCGCCCGCCCAACACGTGGTAAACGCCCGGAAAAGCTCCCGAGGCCTCGATCGCCAGCAAATCGCGCGGCTGTTCGACCACGCAAACCACTGCGGGATCTCGTCGGGAATCGCGACAGATCCCGCAAACGTCTCCTTCCGTCAGATTGAAGCAGTTCTTGCAGGCATGCACGGAAGACCGGACATCCTGAATCGCCGACGCTAAAGCCAGGGCATCATCCGCCGGACAATGCAACAAGTGATGCGCCAGTCGTTCAGCCGACTTGCGACCGATCCCCGGCAGACCAGACAAGCACCCTACGAGCCGACCGACCGCTGGTCCGTAAGGATGCCGCTCTTCAAACACATCTTTCCGCACGAGACACCGACCCTCCGCCGCCACTGTCTGTCAAACTGTCTGTCAGCCTTGGCTGCTACCGACCGCCCAGAAGTCCCTGGAGCGGGCCCAAATCCAAACCACCGGAGACCTTCCGCATCTCTTCGGTGGCAAATGCCTGGAGTTGTCGTAAGGCATCGTTCGTGGCTTCGACAACGTCCTGTGCCAGCACCGCATCTGACTCACCGGAACTCACGATGCGGCAGGCCAGGACATGCTGGTCCCCGAGAACATCAATTTCGACGGCCCCGTCCGCAGACCGGCCGGTGAACCTGGCCTGGGAAATCCGCTCCCGCGCCTCACTGATCGCGTCGGACATCTGCTTTGCTTTGCCGAGCAGGCCGCCGAGTTGGGCTAGATCCTTAAACATCAGTCCTCCTCGTCAGTCTCCGGCAGACGGCTGGCGGTCTCGGGAGGAGCCTGCATGCAACTCCACTCTTCCACACCCAATAACCGTGCAACATGGTCCACCAGCGGATCGGACATTTCGCTCCAGCGGCGGGGCGGCGGTTCCGGAACACGAGTTGCTTCAGCGACCACTGTGGTTGCTGGAGAGTCAACCGGCACCAAACGAACCCGAATTCGTTCTCCGACCAGCCTCTGCAACGTATCTTCAATCTTTGAAACAGTTTCCGGAGAACTCAAGGCTCTCCAGCCGAGATTATATCCCGCTGGGTAGGACAAATCCAGTGAATTTGGTCCGGAAATTGCAGTTGACACCGCTCGACGAAGGTGCGTACCCGTCATGTCCGGAAATGACTGACAGAGAGACGCAAAAATCGTGGAGGCATCTCCCGCGTCCCACACGCTCCGCAGCGGCCCGGATTCACCCGTTTCCGGCACTTCGACACGCTGACTCTCCGATGGGGAATCGGGAGCGATCGTGGGTACCGACGGCGGCAGCGTCGATCTCGCTTCGGGCATCGCCGAGTTCACTGGCGCGGCGCGGGATTCCCCGACGACTACGGCTGATTCATTTTTTTTTTCGTGACCGGTTGCTAAACGCCCGACCGGGACTGCCGCACCGGGGTTTGCCTTCAAGACCGCAATCGACTCCGCCAGTGGTACCAGTTGTTCGAGACTGGCCAGTCGAACGAGGGCTAATTCAGCGAGGGCCCGGCCAAACGTCACTCGCGCCATGCGGGCTTTGGTGTCCGCCAGAATCTGCAATCCCGCGACCAAGGTCTCAACCGGCCAACGCGATGCCTGGCGATCGACTTCGGCCCCCGATTCGGCTGCAACGCCCAGGAGAGTTCCGGAACGAACCCCGCACCCGCGCACCATCAAGTCGCGAAAATAGAGGATCAGTTGTTCGACGAACGCGTCGGCACTGACACCCCCGTCGAGCGCGGCTTGAAACCGGTCAAGGGCCAGATCGCGCCGCTGGTCAAAGACGGCGTCCATGACTTCAACGAGCACTTCGTCGGGAGCCGTCCCCAGAAGATGATGGACATCTTCCGCTGTGACGCGTTTTTCACCACCTGCCAGCACCTGGTCGAGCAGACTCTGGCTGTCTCGCATCGACCCGGCGGCGCGGCGAGCCAGGAGTTGCAGGGCAGCGGGTTCCAGTTCAAACCCTTCCGCGATCGCGATCTGCTCCAGCCGCAACATGATGTTGTGGGCTGAAACGGTCCCAAAATCAAACCGCTGGCACCGAGACAGGATGGTGTCGGGAACCTTGTTCGGCTCGGTCGTGCAGAAGACGAATTTCACGGCCGGGGGAGGCTCTTCCAGCGTCTTGAGCAAGGCATTGAACGCCTCGCGCGTGAGCATGTGAACTTCGTCGATGATGTAGACTTTGTATTTCGACCGCATCGAGCGAACGTTGACGTTCGCCCGCAGCGTGCGAATGTCGTCGATCCCGCGATTCGAGGCCCCGTCGATCTCCGAGACATCGACATCCTGGCCGGCGGCAATGCTGGTGCAGATCTCGCACTGATTGCAGGGCACGCCGTCGACGGCCTGCGGGCAATTGAGCGCCTTCGCGAAAATACGGGCCATCGACGTCTTGCCGACCCCGCGCGCTCCCGTGAACAGGTAGGCGTGGGCGACGCGGTTCTCCAGGATGGCGTTGCGCAGCGTTCGCGCGATGTGGTCTTGCCCGACCACGTCCGAAAATGTCTGCGGCCGAAACCGTCTGGCCAGAACCGTGTATTGCGTCGACATTCCGAAATCCATCACTCCGTTCCAGCCGTAGCGGGGTAAGCCGGCATGGACTGGCCCGGCTCCTCCGAATTCTGGATGATACCGAGTGCCGCCCCGTCCGGCACGTTCCCGAGGGCCGCGACTTTCGTTCATCTTTCGCCACGGCACGCCATGTCGACAGCCCACCAGAAAATGAGCCGCATGGCAGCGGCGGGACTGCTGACCAATGCCGCGCTCGTCGCCGTCAAACTCTCGGCCGGACTGATCGGAAACTCGTATGCCCTCGTTGCCGATGCGATCGAATCGTCGCTCGATGTCTTCGCCTCGTTGATCGTTTGGCGGGCCATTCAGGTCGCGTCGCGACCGCCGGATGAAGACTACCCGTACGGCTACGGCCGCGCCGAATCACTCGCGGCCTCGGTGGTTTCCATGATGCTGCTGGTGGCCGCTCTCGGCATCGGCATTTCCTCGATTCGTGAAATCCTCACGCCGCACCACAGCCCGGCCCCTTTCACTCTCGTTGTGCTGGTGTTGGTCATCGTCGTGAAAGAGACGTTGTTCCGCACCGTCTTCAAGGTCAGCCAGTCGACGCGCAGCGTCAGTCTTGAATCCGATGCGTGGCACCATCGCAGCGATGCCCTGACATCGGCGGCTGCCTTCATTGGGATTCTGGTGAGTCTCGTGGGCGGTCCCGGATGGGCGGCCGCCGATGACTGGGCGGCGCTGCTCGCGGCGTTCGTGATCGGCGCGAACGGAATACGGCTGTTGCGACAATCGGCGCGGGATCTGATGGATCGCCAGCCCCCGGGCGAATTTTCCGCACAGATCGAAGCCGTCGCGCGAGGCGTTCCCGGCATCGAGCGGATCGAAAAACTGAGGCTCCGGCGCATGGGCACGCAGTATCAGGTCGACATTCACGCCCAGGCGGACGGCAACCTGAGCTTGCGTGCCGCTCACGATCTGGCCGGCGCCCTGAGAGGCACGCTGCGCGAACAGGTTCCCGAGGTTCTGGACGTGCTCGTTCACATGGAGCCCGTCGACGGCGCGCCAAACCGGTCGAATGGCCAAGACTGATCGTTTTCTCGCGAGATCATCCGCGTAGAAACGCGTGCCAGCGTACGCCTCTCGGCAAATCTGCCGACGCGGCGAACTCGAGGTGCAGAATCCGGCGGTGCTCAAGCGAATCGGGATGAGAACGGCCGCTCCGATGGATCAAGAGAGGCCGCATCACGAAGACGTCGCCCGCCTGCCCCAGGATGGTCCGTGCGGGACATCCCTCCATTCGCAACTCCTTGCCGGTTCGATGGGAACCGACGAAGACTTCCAGCGGGCCGTTCGTGGGAGTCATGTCGTCGAGATGAATCCGCAGAGTGAGCATCCGTTCGAGAACTTCGAGCGGCGGCTCGCAATGCCAGACGCCGCGCTTGAGTCGAGGCACGGAATACTCGGGCTGCGGCGCGTCCGGCCCGGCGACGGCAATCGACAGATCTTTGTGCCACGGAAGTGCCCACGATTGGCCGGGCGGCTTGTCAAAAAACAAACCGCGCACAAGACCAAAGTCGGGTCCGAGGGATTCTTGGAGGAAGCCTTCCAGCACGGGAATTCGCCACGCTGATGCGACCTCGGGGGCGAATTCCAGCACATTCCTGGCGGCGTAGACTGTCCCGCGCGACGTGCAGACATCGTCGGCGTGGCGTGCCAGCCCCACTTGAAGGTACACGAGGATTTCCCGAACGCGATCGGCCGACAACACGTTGGAAAGTAAGCAACAGCCGGTTCGCGCGAGATCTTCCCCCGCGATGGTTTCGCAAGTTTCCGGGACCACGATCATCGTTTCGAGCCTCCCTGCTGTATCGAGACGAGTAGATTCTTGCACACAATAACAACCTGCCAGGATGGGGATAGCGGGAAGCAACCTACGTCGCGGCAGACAGTCGACGTGGACCGAGCTACAATCTTCCCTTCAGGAAGTGTCGTCCAAACGACCCGCTTTTTGCGTCGCACGCCCATCAAGGAGGAACCGCGATGTCGACAACAGGTCTGTTCGCCCCGGCAAGTCATCGACCATGGATCGACATCCGCATCCGCGTGGGGCGATGGCGGCTGCGATTGCGCCCACGTCTGATGACCTGGCTCGTTGCGTCCGTTCTATTGAGCCCCTTCGTCTACCTGCTGAGCCTGGGCCCGGTTTATGGACTTGCTTACCTGGCTGGCTTGTTTGAGGGTAATTCCTACATGACGCTTCTGCTGGGAGTTTACCTCATGCCAGCCGGAATCCTTTGCCAGATCTTCCCGCCGTTCGA
>JAHBXV010000044.1 GCA_019636285.1 Planctomycetaceae bacterium | reverse complement strand
TCGCGAGCAGGTGTTCGTGAGCCGACTTCATTCGGTCCGGCTCGATGCAGGGGAAGTTCATCAAGTGAATGGCGGCGATGGCATCGGCGAGGCGGGCCGACCAGTCTTCACCCGGCCCAATGTCCAACTTGGCCAGTGCCGGATCAGATCGCTCGATGCGGGTGTAGACGAGTTGGCCGCAATAGTCGAAAAGCCGTTGATGGTCATAGGCCAGCACCATGTCGCAGAACGCGGCCAGAAAATGGCAGTAACCCCGCAGCCACGGGACATCGCCCGCGTCAAACGCCACGCGATAAGCGTCCGTCGAACCGACCGCAATGCGTCGATCGGCAATTCCCGCGACTTGCAGGAACGATTCTCCTTCGCCGATGCGTCTGTCACCGGTCAGATCGAGGCGAATGCCGGCAAAGTCAAGTCGCAACTTGACGTCCTTGGTCACATCGACCTTGGCCAGCTCCGCTTCGGCCGCGACGACAGCCGCCTGAAAGTCGAGGAATGTCTGGCGAACCTTCTGGTACGAAACTACCTCGGGTTTTGGGTTCTCGGGGACCGGCATCCGGAAGACCGGCAGCCCGCGGGTGACATCGTTGAACGCCCCGTGTCGATATTGCGCCTGCCCCAGTTGCTCGATTCCTTGCAGCAGTCGGACGACTCCGCTGGCGAACTGGGCGTCGGCATCATTTGGCGCTGCTTCGAGTCGACGACGGACCCGTTGCTCGGCTCCTTTCAGGTCGCCTTTGTCGAAGTCTTGATTCAACGCGCGGGATAGCTCCTCGCTGGCGTGGACCGCTCGGCCACATCCCAGCCACGCACTGACGGACATCAGCCCGACCAGAGAAGCCGTTCGCCACGAAAATCGTGCAGACATCGGGAAGCCTTTCGTTGGAGGAGACGCTTCGACGGACGAAGAGCGGCCGACCGTGAGAAGATACTCACAGTCGATGACCACCGTTTCAGGGCGAAAGGCCGGTGGCGTTATCACGCGCAAAATCGACCGTGGCCGAAAAATGAAGACAATCGGCCAACCGACTTTCAGGAATGCTCGATCCGCTCGTGTTCGGGCTGTTTGCGGTACCAGCGGCCAAAGATCAGGAAGGCGATCGCCACCATCACGTAGCCGATCGCAATTCCTTCGGCGCGGTCGACCATCGCCGTCTCGGACGCGGGCTTCGCGAGGACGAACAGGTAGTCGACAATGTTTCCCTGTAATTGATAGGCGTGCGTCAGCCCGAGGAAGGCGAGCACCGCCGCCAGGAACGACCACGCCGCCGCCGCGCCAAATTTGCGGTCGATCAGGAAAGCTGAGATCGCCGAGAGAATCATGCAGGTGAAGATGTAGCCCCGCTCCAGCGAGATGAGCCCCTGCAAAAGGAACCCGTTGATCTGCGTCGCCGGGTTGGCGGTCAGCAGTTCCTGCATCGTCTTGCCGCCCGCCACCAGGAAGGCCCCCTGCATGACCGTCTGGCCCCACGCGGCGATTGCGGGAAAAAGCCCAATTGCGACAGCCGAGGCGTGGCGGGGCGGCGTTGCTGAAAACGCCTGGGCGGTAATGATGATGCCAATCCACAGCACAATCGCCACGCCGGCTTCCAGTGGGACGATGCTGTTAATCAGGGCCACGGTCCCTGACAGGCAGATCGCGGTGATAACGACGCCGTTGAGGGTCGAATAGCCCGATCGTGCTCCCAACGCCTTCCAGCCTGGGTGGCCGATGTAGATCGTCGTGGGAAAACAACTCCCGAAGAGAGCCGCGCAGATCGTTCCCAAGCCATTGACGGCCAGCGATGACCGCGTGTCGAAGCTGTCGCCCCCAGCCTCCGCCGATTCAATATTCTGCAAACTGCCCACCAGGTTAAAGAGACCCATCGGGACGATGACCGAGAGGTAGCCCAGCCAGCTCGCGGGTTGGCGCAGCACCTCAGCCAGTTCCGGTCCGGCGAACGTCGGCAGATAAAGGCCCACGTTGGCCACCGCCTCGCCGATCGCATCGGGATTCATCGTCGAGTTCTGCACCCATGCCGGCGCTTCGGGCCAGACGCGGACGAGCGCCGTCAACAGCCACGCCGAGGCGGTCCCGAAACCAACAGCGACTAACCCGCCGGGCAATCCGAGTGGAAACGAGGTCGAACTGAAGTAGGTGATGAGGACGGCTGCCAGCGGCACCATCGCGATGAGGGGTTTGTGATAAATCTGCAGCGCGAACGTCATGGCGATGAAACCAATCGCAATGCCCGCGAGCGTGGATAGCAGCGCTGCCCGCGGCGTTTGCCGGCGCACCCACTCGGCCACGAAGGCCCCGAGGAACTCGATGAGCCCGCTCCCCAGGCAGGCGATCAGCCCCATCTGCCACGCCAGCCGGGCGGCTTGTGGAGCTTCCATCCCTTCGCCGGTCGCCCGCGAGTAAACCGGGGCCATCACGAAGAAGATATAGACGAGCAGCGAGGGCGTGTTGATGCCGTATGGCAGTGCGGTGACATCATCACGGCCCTCGCGAATCGCGAGCCGTCGTGCCTGCCACGCATAGAAGAGGTTGCCGACCAGAATGCTGACCGCCGCGCCGGGGAGGATGCGGCCCCAGAGCAGGCTCCCCGCCTCGCCCGTCATACCGCATAACCCTTGACATAAGCCGACGATCAACAAGAGTTGAACGATGTTGTCGACGAACAGTCCAAAAAACCCGTCGAGGTCTTTGCGGACAAACAGGGGATAGCGGGGGGAAGGGGTGCTCATGGCGGAAAGCGTAGGCTGGCTCCCGCCACCCGGTCAATCATCCGGGTGTTTCGGGTCCACCAGGGGACAAAATCGCCAAGAGCAACATCACGCCATTGAACAGGCCATGCGTCGTGCAGGCAGCCAGATAACTGGGCCGCCGTTCGTATTCCAGGCCCAGCAGCAGCGACAACGGCAGAATCGCGAGCCCATCTTTCCAGCCATGCACGGCCGCGAACAACACGGCTGTCACGGCGATGGCTGTCCGTGGCCCGAACCGTTCACGGAGGCCCGATTGCAGGGTGACTCGAAAGACGAGTTCTTCTGAAGCCGGCGCGAGCAACACGGCTGACAGCGCCAATAGGCCAATCAGCAGCGGATCGGGCGATTCACGCAGCAGTTTCAAGAACTCGTGCTGCGAATCGGTGTCGCGCACGGGAAGCAGGATCAGCAGTGCCACGATCGTGGGGACGACAGCACGCAGATAGTTTCTCGCGCCGTCAGCCACTTCCGCGCGAGGCTGCGCCGGAACGAGCCCCGCCGGGACGTGCCCGGCATCAAAGAGAACCATCGGCAGCAGCAGGACCAGCAGGATCAATTGCAGCACAATGGCAGCGGCAATTTGCGCCTTGGGGTCTCGCGAAACAGCGACCGTCTGTGGATCCACTTCGCCAGAGACGACGGTCCCCGAACCAATCACTTCGAGGGCTACCAGAAATACCACCCAACCGACGACGGCTGCCATCGCCCACCGCGAAGGAACAGGTCGGGGGCCTGCCAGGAATGGTCCGAAACTGAGTTGAGGGCTGCGCCACCACTGCCACATGCTCGCGGCCATCAGCAAGACCGCGAGGGTGGACGCCAACAATTCTCCCGGACTCATGAACGCTTCTCGTGAAAGACCACGGCCAGATTGCAGGTGCCTCGCGCCTCGTGGCCGAGGAGAAAGGCCAGTCTTGATTGAGAACGGACAACCGCCGACAGAATTATCATCGCTCGCCATTTGGCGGTTGGCTCGACTGAGTTAGCAACTCTCTCAGGCCGACCAACTATTTCGACAGGCCAGCAGAATCATCCAATGTCCCTTCTATCAAATCTTCTTGGAGCCAATCCTCGAAAAACTCCGCGACAAATACCCGGAACAATTCGACTGGTGATTCACCAGTCATCCTGGCTTGTTCTTTAATGGCAGCCGCCCAACCGGCCGCTCCTGACAGTCCCTTCTTGTCCCAGAACCACCTGCTGAACCGAAATGTGAAGGTGTCACGAATCCCAAACAGTTGTTGAAACGCGGCCGCGTGGCCGCCCATAAATGAGTGAAGGTCATCGAGGGTGGCAAAAAACATAGATGGCCGCGCCAGAACCTGCGCAATCATGTCGCGGCACGCTCTTCGGTACTCAGAGTCCGAAATCGATGGCATCGGCATGGCTCCCTCAGAACAGTCCTCCGGTTTCTGGGGCGTCGTCGCGTGCGGCAGTGCTGCCACCACCCCGGCGGCCGGCTTTGCCCTGGTCGACCGTGGCCGAGTCGTCGAACGGTTCCGTAATGGGTTGACCTGCCGCGTCGAAACCGGTGAGGATTTCGACCCGCCGTTCGGCTCCCTCCAGCAGGTTGTAACACGTGCGCAAGAGGCCGATTCCCCGTTCGAACTGGCGGAGGGATTCTTCCAGTCCGTCCGAACCGTCTTCCAGGCGCTGCACGATCCCCTGCAAATCCGCGAGCGAATCTTCAAAGCAGGGAGACTCTTCGGCGTTGGCATTCGCCGCTTGTTTCTTGGCCACGTCTATTTCCTCGGTCGTCGATCCCATCAGTCGGCCTGCGCACGAACGGCCTTCACGACCTCGGGCACGCAGGTCTCATTGACCGAATCGTACCCGAAGCGGGCCCTGGTTGTCTGGTTGACGACCACGACTGCCGTCAATGAGGCTCGATCATGAATTGACCAGTCGTTCGGGAATCGGCCATCGTGCGAGACGAAGGTCGTATTCGGGAGCTTCAAAGACATCTGGATGCGCTGCATTCGCTCGACGGCTGCGTCTGGTTGTTCCCCCAACCAGACCGCCACCACATGCCAGTCGGCTCCGATCTGGCCGATCGTTTTGTCGAGTTCGGACAGAAACCGGCCGGCCGGCCGATCAAAACGCTCGCCTTCGACCAGCACGTAGACGGTGGGTCGGGCGCCACGGTGCTCGACAATGTTCTTCGATTCACCCGACTGGTCCCCCGTGGCGATTTTGACCGGCAGAGGCGGAATGGCTTTGTCGACCATGGGCCCCGAGTCGACGTCGGCGACGGCGGTGCGAGAGGTGATGAGGAGCAACGCGGCGATCGCCAGGCAGAGTCGCGACATGATCGAACCTTTGAGCAAAGGTAACTTCCGGAACCGGAAAGACTCCGGTCAGCAGACGAAATCGACAGGCCGAATGCAACACCATTCTGTGCCGGTCAAGGAGCCTCGCACGACGACCCCATCCCAGAATCTAGCCGCGACCCAGCGGGGAGCGCTCCCCGTTGGGTCGCGGCTAACGTGTCACCCTCCTGTGAACCGTGTCACAAATGCGCGACACCGCGTTATTCCCTGCAAAAACAGGGGTTTTTGGCTCTTTGATGGGACAAATATGATGCGGAGGTGACCCGGATACGGTTGCCCCATCATGAAAGTGTCAGCGCGGCGCGAATCTCGCTTTGGCGGAGCACGACCGAGCGTTCTGCCATAACTCTCTAACAGACAGCCCCTTAAAGAGAATCAGATTCATTCGCGGAAGTTTGGCACGGGATTCCCTATATCTCTTCATCGTTCCACGAGGTTTCATCAACTCCCTCAAGCGGCTCTGGGGCCGACGCGATGAAAAAGATCGAAGCCATCATTCGCCATTTCCGTCTGGATGACGTCAAGTCGGCTCTCCTGGAGATCGGCGTGACGGGCATCACGGTGACGGAAGTTCGCGGATTCGGCGAGCAGCGTTCGCGGGTGGAGGTTTATCGCGGTTCCGAATACGCGGTCGACTTTACTCCCAAGATTCTCGTCGAAGTCGTCGTCAGCGATGACCGCCTGCAGAACGCCGTGAGGGCGATTCTGGTGGCGGCTCGCACGGGCGAACGGGGTGACGGCTGCATCGCCGTGAGCGATCTGGTGGAAGTGGTTCGAGTTCGCACGGGCGAGAGCGGCCCTGATGCCCTGTGATGAAAGTCCGGGGCAGGGCGGGCGAACGAGGGGCTTGTTGAAAACTCTGGCGAGAAAGGGACCAAATCATGAAAAAGATCGAAGCCGTCATTCGGCATTTCAAGTTGGAAGAAGTCAAAGACGCGCTCACTCAGGCGGGCGTGCAGGGGATGACCGTTTCTGAAGTGCGTGGCTTCGGCCGCCAGAAGGGTCACAAGGAACAATATCGCGGAGCCGAGTACACGGTCGATTTTCTGCCGAAGGCGAAGATCGAAGTGATTGTCGGCGACGATCTGGCGCCGAAGGTCATCGAAGCAATCTGCAAGACGGCCCGGACCGGCCAGGTCGGCGACGGCAAGATTTTCGTCAGCGACCTGTTGGATCTCGTCCGCATCCGGACGGGCGAAAGCGGCGCTGAAGCGATTTAATAGCGGACTGCGAGTCTCGCCCATGCCTCGCGCTCGGCACGGCGAACGAACGGCGACGGAAGAGTTTTAGTACGCTGCCAAAAATCGTTTCAAAACCCTCTGGACGCCAAGAGGCCCCCACGGATTCTTCGAGGTTTTCGAGAAGCCAACCGGGCTTTGAAATTTTTGGACAGTTTCCCCGCTGACTCGGGGCGTTCGGTTCATGGCCTTAGATTTTCGCGGGATGCGACACGCTCCCCGGGGAGACCATCATGAAAAAGATTGAAGCCGTCATTCGTCATTACAAACTGGAAGACGTCAAGAACGCCCTGACTCAGAACGGCGTGCAGGGCTTGACGGTCACCGAAGTGCGAGGTTTCGGCCGTCAGCGCGGCCATAAGGAAACTTATCGCGGAGCGGAGTACACGGTCGACTTCCTGCCCAAGGTCAAGCTTGAAGTGGTTGTCGCGGACGCCGACGTCGATCGCGCGGTCCAGACGATCACCAGCGTGGCCCGCACTGGTCAGATTGGCGACGGAAAGATTTTCGTCAGCCAGTTGTCCGACGTGATCCGGATCCGCACCGGTGAAACCGGCAGCGACGCCATTTAGCGACCGTGCCTGGCGAATCGGAACGGGCAAAAAGCCCAGGGAGCGTTCCCTCAAAACGCTCGAACTCCCAGTCCGCTGTCGGCCGATCCGCCGCACGGTCTATTGAATCGGACCAGATCGTTTTCAGCCGACGCTCGCGGGCGCCGCCTCCGAATCGACTGCCGCGGCTCAACAATCCCCAATCATCCAAGAGAAGTTCATCTGAGTCAGGTTGTTTTGCAACCGGGGATTGATTGTCGCAAAGTAGGTCGATCGGTGGGTGGCGCCCGAAGAGCGTCCGAGAGCGCTCAGCCCCCGCGAACGCGTCAGGCGGGCGCCCTGCCCGCGTAAGGTTGCGTCCATGTCCTCGTCACTGGTGCCGGTCGATCTTGCCGTCGGCAAAATCGTTCAACTGCGCGCCGACCTGGCCGAACTGCGAGCCGAGGTTCGCAAGCGGTTCGACCAGGGAGCCACCGGTGTCCAGGTCGCATCGACGCAGTCGTCCGTGAATGATCGCATCATCGAGTCGATCTGGAAACTGGCCCTCACGGAATGCGATTCCGACGAAACCGAACTCCTTCGCCGGCAATCGGCGCTCATTGCCGTCGGGGGTTCGGGGCGTGGTGAAGCGGCGCCGTATTCCGACATCGACCTGTTGTTCCTGCATGCGGGAAGCGTGACCGACCTGTTCCACCGCATCGCCGGGGTCGCCGTGCGAGCCTGCTGGGACGTGGGCGTCAAAATCGGTCACAGCATTCGCACTCCCAGCGATGCCCTGCGGATGGCTCGCGGCGACATTTCGTTCTGTACGTCGCTCGTCGAAACGCGGCTGCTCTGGGGCTCCGAGTCTCTCCATCAGCGATTGATGCGAAAATTCGCGCGGCTGGTACAGCGCAATCGCGGCGAACCGTTCCTGTCCCAGGCGATCGCGGCACGACGCGAGGAACGCGAAGAGTGCGGCGGGGCCGTTCAGCAACTTGAGCCCGACGTGAAGCGGGCCTTCGGGGGCCTGCGCGACGTCCACCTGATTCGGTGGATCGGCTTCGCCCGGCATGGAGTGGCCGATCTCAACTCGTTGAAGCTGCAAGGGGCCTTCGATCCGCGCGACGGGCTGCGCGTCATTCAGGCGAACGATTACCTGCTGGGCATTCGTAACGATTTGCACTTCGCCGCCGGTCGCCCCTTCGACACGCTCACCCGTGAGGAGCAGGTCCGCATCGCCGAGCGCCGGGGATACGAAGCACAGTCTGGTCGATTTGCGGTCGAACGCTTCATGCAGCGCTACTTCGAGCAGACGACTGCCATCGCCGACGTCGCCGAGCGCATGGCGCGCGGCGCTGGACGAACACCGGCCGCGAAACGCTTTGTCGACTTCGTGATGACCTACTGGGTCGACGGCACGTACCGAATTGGCCCGAACGGTCTGGACGTTCCGCCGCGCCATTTGGGCCGCGTGACGAGTTCTCTGGAAGACATGCTCAAGCTGTTTCTGGCGGCCGCCCGCTACCAGGTATCGGTCTCGCACGCGCTGCGCGAAGCCGTCCGAGAAGCATTGCGTGATCGACCGCCGGAAGAAGTTCTCTCGTCCGAAGCCTCCAGACTGTTTCTGCAACTGCTGAAGACGACCGGGAAACTGGGTCACACGTTGCGGACGATGTACGGCATCGGCTTGTTGGAGGCAATTCTGCCTTCGCTACGGAACATGCGATGCCTGCTGCAGTTCAACCAGTATCACTCGTACACGGTCGACGAGCACACGCTTCGGGCGGTCGAGGCGGCGGAACGACTGGAAGTCGACCCCGGCGCGCCAGGTCGCGTTTACAAGGAACTCAAACACAAAGAGCTGCTGTTTCTGGCGCTCCTCCTGCACGATGCCGGCAAAGGGTTTGAAGAGGACCACAGCGAGGTCGGACAACGGCTGGCAGTCGAAACCGTCAAGCGGCTGGGGCTGCCGGAACACCAGGGAGATCTGCTTGTCTTCCTGGTACACCGGCATCTCCTGATGGCCCATCTGGCTTTTCGTCGCGACACCAGCGATCCCGAGGTGCTGCTCAACTTCAGTCGTGAAGTGGGAAGCGCCGACGCGCTCCGGCTGCTTTACATTCTGACGGTCGCCGACATCAGCGCCGTGGGACCGGGCGCGTGGACCGACTGGAAAGCGGAACTGATCGCCACGCTCTACGACCGCTGCCTGCTCTGGCTGAGTGGCAAGAGTTACCTCTTCGACGAACCGGTCCGTCTGGCCGCCATTCGCGGCGAGGCGCGCCGACTGCTGGCGGAGGGAGATGCCCGCTCGGCCGAGGACGATCCGCTGGAACAGCTTCCCCCCCATTATCTGCTGGCGACGTCACCCCAGCAGATCGCGGAAGATCTTGACAGGCAGCGCAAACGCCCGACGGGCGAGATCGTCGTCGACGGCAAGTGGGATGCCGAGACGGGAACCGTCGAATACCGCGTGCTGACTGACGAAAAGCTCGGCGCCGGCTGCTTTCATAAGATCACAGGGGCGCTCACGGCCAAGCGGATGGAGATTCTCTCCGCACACATCTGCACCAGTTCGTCCGGCGCGATCATCGACAGTTATCGCGTCCGCGACCTGGATCACGCGGGCGAGATTCCCGAGTTCCGCATGCAGGAAGTGGCCGAACTGGTGCGCGCGGTCCTGTCCGGAAAGCTCGATGTCGCCACGCTGCTCCGGTCGCAGCCTCGTTTCGCGCCGCAGCCATCGAACGTCACGACCGAAGTCAGCCGACCGCCGCTGCGGGTGACGATCGACAATGAATCGTCCGACCGATGCACGGTGATCGACATTTTCGCGCTCGACAAACCGGGCCTGCTCTACGCAATTGCCCGGACGCTTTACGACCTGGAGCTGTCGCTCGTCCTGGCCAAGATTTCGACCCACTTTGACCAGGTGGTCGACGTTTTCTACGTGACCGGGGCGGATGGCCGCAAAATTCGCGACAGTCATCGCCTCCGCGCGATGCGCGCCGCGCTCTTGGAATCGCTCGATCGGTTCTATGGAAAGGATGCGAGTTCGAGCGAGACCAGCATGCTCGATCACGCGTCCTCGCAGCGCGAGGCGAAGTAGTCGCGCACCGCCGCATGCAGAGCGGGCTTGTCGGTGGCCCATTCAAGGAGGCCGTTCGATCCTTCCCGGACGTCGCGCGCGGGATCGTAGTCCGAGTCGAGCAGAATCCGACGGCGGGTGGCGTAGCCTCGCTTGTCGAGAGAACCGTGATAGAGGTGAACGATGTCACCGGGAACAAGGCCCACGCGACCGCGCGTCTCGCGGCGCACGCCCGTCTGCCAGTGCCGCGCGTGAGTGAACACCGCGCGAGTCGTTTCTTTTTCGGCCTGTCGATCCGCGAGACCAAACAGGGCATGTGCGAACGTCTGGTCGCCGCCGCCCACGATATTTCGGGCGTACAGGCCATGCCGGGCGATCAGTTCCCGCCGGGCGGCCCAGGCGCCACCGGGGGCACCGTGTCGGCGGGCCGGGTCTTTTCGCCGTGAAAGAAACGAGGGGATTTCGAGTGTCTGACGGCCGTTGCGGTCGATGTACCGGCACGTCTCGAACAATTGGGCCACCGGATAATGCTGCAACTGCTGGAGCGTCTGCTCCGCCCAGTTCGGGTTGAGAAAGAGCAGGTCGGCGTCGATCCAGGCAACGGCGTCGTACTCGGGGGGAACCTGGCGGAAAGCCCAGTTCAGCAATTGTTCCTTCTGCCACATGATGTGCCGGTAATCGGCGGCAATTTGCCAATCGGCATCCAGGCGGAACTGGCCATCGAACGAGACCTCCACCGTGAACAGGTCGCAGCCCCGGATCAGATCGCGAAACCGCAGGAAGTTCTCGCGCGGGCGGGTGTAGTTGCCCGGATTGAAATGGCAGGCGACGGCCGCGAGCCGACTGACGGGTATCGGGGAGAGTTCCGGAAGCACGCGCGCGTTCCTGGCGGGTCGAGTTGTGCGGGGCTCAACCAACCGCGAAGCGGTGCGCGCAATAAAAAACCGTCAGGAGCCACGGCAATGGCACCTGACGGATGAATTCGATCTTCACGACAACCGCGGTGTGACCGACCTGCTGCCGTGCAAACCCCGGCTCGACTCGCCCGTCGGTTATTCGGGTTGAACAATCACCAGATTGCCGATGACGAAGTAGTTTGTCCCTTCGCTGCTGGACCCCGACGCGAAGATCACGTTGTTGAACGAAATTCCGGAATACTCGACGGTGATCGGCTCTTCCGAAATTCCCGTTTCCATGACGGGCGAGCTGGCAGTTGCTTCAAAGGTAGAAATGAAGCGGAAGTCGGTTTCGGTGTAGGTACCGACGTAATTGTCGTTCTCGGTGTAGAAGTTCCCTTCGACGTCAAAAATCCAGATGTCTGTCGAACTGTTTCGGAAGCCCAGATAGACCGTGACGTCGTAGCTGTTGCCACTGACGCCGGCCGCAGCTTCCCGCGACAGGCCGCCGGTCAGAAAGCATGCTCCCACAATCGCGACCGCTAACAAACGCTGCATCATCATTAACACTCCTGGAAGACCAAGAAACGGATGGCACCGCTCCACGCCGGACACGATGCGTTCGACTCTTCAACCCTCCGCGAACGGAACCTTCGACGAACCGCGAGCAGAGACAGAACCGCGGTTGCCATCCTGGCATTGGCCGTGAACCTTCCGAGCACTTCATCTGGCCGGACCGCGACAGGGATGCCGCTGGCACAACTCGAGGACTTGACCCACCGGGAACGAGCGCGTCCCGGGCTTTGAAACCGCCGGGAAAATCCGCGCGGTTGCCACCTACGGTCACCATGGGTGATTGGGATTGCCCCACGATGGGCTTTCGCAACACAGAGACGGGAGCCGGGAGCCCGGCAACTCAAAACTCCATGTCCACCCAGATAATCTGAACGTATCCAAATTGCTAACGTAAAACCCCCAATTTTACGAATTCTTCCGATTGTGACATTTTTGCGGCCAGTAAAAATAGGTAGAAACACCAATGCCAGGGGGAGCGAGCGCGCCCTCGCAGCGGTTTGAACGCCGCGTCACCAGTCCAAATCGCTGAGCTGGGGATCAGAGCGCGGCGAGCAGTCGCGAAACGGCGGTATCGCCATGGCTCAGGGCCTGTAGCAGCAGACCGATGGAAAGAACGGCGTCGCAGACCAGCCGTTCCCCAGCCCGAAAAACGCGACCGTCGCCGTCGAATCCAATCGCGGGGGGCGCGCCAAGCAGGTGCGTGGCCAGTTCCGGAATCGAAACCGTGTGACACACCCCCCCGTCGCGAACGGCGAGGCGACTCAAAAGCGTGGCCAGTTCCGGCGTGGCGACGACAGATGTTCCGGGTTCTTGTCTCAAGGCTTCCCGGGCCAGAAGACCCGCGAGATCGGGCAGGGCGACGAGATGCCCCGCTTCGTCGACCGTCGACCATTGCTCGCCATTGTCGGCGAGAAGAATCCCCAGGTCCGCCATGGAATTGCGCACCGCTTCGCCCAGGCGGACGACGTCCGGATCTCGGGAGCTAAACAGGTTTCGCCCACGCGTGCCCAAGGACAAGGGGATTACGTCAATCGGGAGCCCATCCACCAGTTTCTGGACCAGCCTCGCCAGCGGCGGCTGATTTGTGGCCAGGACCAGTTTCAAGGGGCGAAGGCCGTGAAAGGTCTCTCGGAGGCCGTTTTCGTAATCGGCCTGAACGGACGCCGACCGGAGTCCGCCGAGAAATCGGCACACGGGTTCAGCGGGGTCAGCCGCCGCGCGCTCCCAATCGCGAAGTCCTGTTTCGCTGGTCCAGGGAACGCCGCGTTCGTCCACGACGTCGAAGCCGGTCCATTCCGGACCGTTGGATCCGCCGGTCACGTACGCTCCCAGAACCGCTGAGAAATGCGATACCGCGAAACGAAAACAGGGGGAGCTGACGCGACCGATATCGACCACGCGACAACCCAGTCGCCGCAGCCCCAGCCCCAGACCATGGACGATCTCTGGCGAATGGGGACGACTGTCGTACCCGACAACGACGACGGGGCCGGGGGGCAAATCGGCCGGTCTGGCAACGATATCGACTTCCTCCGTCAGCGAACCGTTGAACTCATCACCGATGAGGCAAGGGCTCTCGGAGCTTGGCTCACTCTCGGGTGTTGCGACCCGCGGCTTCCACTGCTCGCACAGGCGTTGTCCGAGTGCCAGCCCCCATCGCATCGCTCGGGGTCGATCGAGTTCGTTGCGAAAAATGGCCCGGATGCCGGTTGGGGTGACCCAGGTCGATCGCCGGGCGGCGCGGGCCTGGAGTTCGAGATCTTCGGGCGTGATGAGCGGAAACGGGCCGGCCTCGTGACGGCGGCTGCACGTCCGGCAGGCGGGGTCGAAGGCGGCCAGGCGCGCCAGGTGGACGGAACGGCTGATCGGCCTCTCTTCGCCAGGACAGACGTAGGGCTCGGCGACCGTCACGGGAATTGCGTCCTGCCTCGTGCTTCCGCGTCCATACAGCGTGAACGGAGTCTCGACTTTCACGGTAAACAATAGGGCAAACTGCAAAATCGGGTCAATCTCGGTACGATCCGGGGTCGTTGGGGTTCTGGGTTTGTGCTCCTCCGCCACGCGTTACACGGCTGTGTTTCATGCATGCCACCGAGTTTGTTCGGACACCCCCCGAGTCGCTGCCCGCGTTTCTGGCGCTCACGGGCGACCAGCGCCATCTCAAACAGCAGGTGATCGAGCAACTGGCGAAACGGTTGCTTGACGACGAAGATTCGACGCCCTCCCGGTTCGCGGGCAAAGAGGCGACCTGGCAACAGGTGATTGACGAGCTCAACACGGTATCCATGTGGGGAGATCGCCGGCTGGTGGTGGTCGACGACGCCGACGAATTCGTGACGCAGAATCGGTCGGCCTTGGAGAAACTCGCCGACAAGCCACCTAAAAAATCGGTCCTGATTCTGGATGTTCAGAAGTGGCCCAAGACAACTCGACTGGCCAAGCAGGTTGCCGCCTTTGGGGGCGAAATTGAGTGCAGCGAACTTAAGGGGCCAGCCCTCGGTCGTTGGCTGACGGACGCGGCTCGCGACGTGCATGGCGTGAAACTGTCGCGCGACGCGGCGAGCCTATTGATCGAGGCGATTGGCAGCGAACTGGGGGTCCTCGACACGGAGCTGGCCAAGCTCGCCGCGTATGTGGGGACCGGCGGGACCATTGAAGGATCACACGTGCGGGATCTAGTGGGCGGCTGGAAGTCCGAAACGACCTGGGCGATGACCGATGCCGTTCGCGAAGACCGGCTGGCCGATGCGCTGTCGGCACTCGAAGATCTCTTGGGCGACGGTGAAGCCCCGCAAAAGCTGATGGGGGGGATCTCGTTCGTCTTCCGCAAGGTGGCTTTGGCGACGGAGCTATCGCGCACGCTGCCGTTCGACCAGGCGCTCCGGCAAAGCGGGCTGTTTCCGAAAGAAATTTCGATGGTCGGGAATTACCTGCGCCGCATCGGGCGACCGAAAGCCGAACGCATTCTGCAAAATCTTGTCGAAGCGGACGGCGGCATGAAGGGGGGCAGTCGGCTGCCGGAGCGATTGCAGTTGGAACTCTTGCTGATGCGTCTGGCGGGGCGCGCATAAGACCCGCCGCTGGCAGCGGCGGCTTTTCAGGTTGCTCCGTGGTAGCCGCGATACCAGTCGACAAATCGGCGGACGCCGTCTTCGATGGACGTCTCCGGACGGAAGCCCGTGTCGCGCGTCAGGTCATCGACATCCGCATACGTGGCGGGGACGTCGCCCGGCTGCATGGGGAGCATGGTCTTTTCGGCTTTCATGCCGAGCGTGTCTTCGAGGACGCCGATCATGTGCATCAGCTCGACAGGCTGATTGTTGCCGATGTTGTAGACGCGGTACGGAGCAGAACTGGTCGCCGGGTCGGGCATGGCGCCATTCCAGTCGCTGTTCGGCTCCGCGGGACGGTCCATCACGCGGACGACGCCTTCGACGATGTCATCGATGTAGGTGAAGTCGCGGCGCATCTTGCCTTCGTTGAAGACCTGGATCGGCCGCCCGGAAAGAATGGCTTCGGTGAACAGCCACATGGCCATATCGGGCCGACCCCAGGGGCCGTACACGGTGAAGAACCGCAGCCCCGTCGTCGGCAGCCGGTAGAGATGGCTGTAGGTGTGGGCCATCAGTTCGTTGGCCTTCTTGGTGGCCGCGTACAGGCTGACGGGATGATCGACATTGTCATGCACCGAGAACGGCTGCCGCGTGTTGCCGCCATAAACCGAACTCGATGATGCGTAGACCAGGTGACCGATCCTGGCATGCCGGCAGGCTTCGAGAATATTCGTGAAACCGATGATGTTGCTGTCGATGTACGCGTGCGGGTTCGTCAGCGAATACCGCACGCCGGCTTGAGCGGCCAGATTGACGACGGCGTCGAACGTGTGCGTCTCGAAACACTGCTCGATCGCCACGCGGTCGGCGAGATCGGCGTTGACAAACTCAAAGTTAGCCTCGCTCTTGAGCGAGCGCAGGCGGTCCTGCTTGAGCTGAACCGAGTAATAGGGGTTCAGGTTGTCGAGGCCAACCACGGCATCGCCGCGCGCGAGGAGCTTGCGGCTGACATGCATGCCAATGAAGCCCGCGGCTCCCGTCACCAAAATCCGTTTCATGGAAGAACCATCCTGAAGCCAGAGTGACAGTGAGTCTCCGTCAAAACCCGGTTGGCGGCTGGAAAAGGCCTGTTGATCCAGGAACACCTCAGACGTCCAGAGAGTTATGACGGTACTACAGTAACTATTTCGCGTGATCGGCGAACCAGTCGACCGTTCGGTGGAGACCTTCTTCGAGTGAGACGCGGGGCGTCCAGCCCAGCAGGTTCTCGGCACGCTTGGCACAGACCACGCTCGATCGCAGATCACCGGGGCGGGCGGGGCCATGTTCGGCTGGTGCCAACTCGACCTTGCGGCCATCCGCGGCGAGTCGACGCAGCACCTGCTTGCGAACCTGTTCTTCCAACTGGTTTACGTCGGTCTTCAGGCCGGTTCCGATATTGAACGCCACGAACGGCTCGGGCAGCGTCTTCGTCAGCGCGGCCAGATTCGCGGCCGCCACGTCGGGGCCGTAGACGTAATCGCGATCGTACCTGCCGTCGCCGTTGATGCGGGGTGTCTCGCCGCGCAGCATTTTCTGGCTGAAGATCGCGACGACGCCCGCTTCGCCATGGGGGTTTTGCCGGGGTCCATAAACGTTCGCGTAGCGGAGCGCGACACCTTGAACCTTGTGTTCGTTGACGAAGAATTGCAGGTACTTTTCACCGGCCCACTTGCTGATGCCGTACGGCGAGATGGGAGCGGCCGGAGAGTCTTCATCGGCCGGTTCGGTGACGTCGCCATACAGCACGCCGCCCGACGAGGCGAAGACCAGCCGCTGACAGCCGACCTTCACCGCTTCGTCGAAGATGTGAACCAGGCCGAGCAGATTGACCTGGGCGTCGAACGCCGGTTCGCGGACCGAACGGCTGACGGACATCTGGGCCGCCTGGTGGCAGACCGCTTCCGGGCGAACCTCGGCGAACACTTTCGCCACGCTCGGCTGATCGCGAATGTCGACCTCGAAGAACGGAACGTCCGCTGGCAGGTTGTCGCGGCTGCCGGAACTGAGGTCGTCGACGACGAAGGGCTGATGGCCGGCCTCGCGGCAGGCGTCGACGATATGGCTGCCAATAAATCCAGCGCCGCCGGTGATCAAAATGCGCATTGTCGCTCCTCATTCGAATCAGTCCGGACCGGGAAGCCCCCAGCGCACACCCGTCCCGTTCCCGCGTGAGATACCAGATTCTGCCGACCCCTGTCACCTGCTCTCCCGCGAATTCCCGGTCAATTGCCCGCGCGTCTTGAAAGTTCTCGGGGGACATCCTACTGATGAGCGGGGATTTCCCCGGAAAACATGCATCGAAAGCTGCCAACATGTCGTCACCCGCCAGCCACCTGCCGCATCGCATCGGATTTCTGGGAAGCGGGCAAATGGCAGCCGCGCTCGGCGGCGGTTTCGTTGCAGCAGGAGCGATTCCGGCCGATCATCTGGTCGGTTACGACGTCAATCCAAACGCGTCCAAGCGGTTCCAAAGCGCGATTCCAGGGGCAATACTCGCCACGAGTCCGGCTGAACTCTGCCAGAAGACGGACGTCGTGTTTCTGTCGGTCAAACCGCAGCACATGACCGATGCCCTGTCGGCTCTCACGCAGCATTTGACGGATCAGCACCTGATTGTCTCGATCGCTGCCGGCATCCCACTCGCCACGCTCACTTCAAAGCTCGGCGCCGGTCGCCGGTACATTCGCGTGATGCCGAATACGCCCGCCCTGGTGAGCGCCGGGGCCAGTGCCTTCTGTCGCGGGGGAAAAGCCGATGATCGCGACGCGGCCGTGGTCGCCCAGCTACTGGGAACCGTCGGGCGAGCCGAGGAAGTTCCCGAGAAGTTGATGGACGCGGTGACAGGACTGTCCGGGAGCGGACCCGCTTACGGATTCCTGATGATCGAAGCACTCGCCGATGGCGGCGTGCGCGCGGGTCTGCCACGCGCCCTGGCCCTGATGCTCGCGGCGCAAACGGTTTTGGGGGCCGCGAAAATGGTCCTCGAAACCGGCCAGCATCCCGGCGCTCTCAAGGACGCGGTCGCGAGCCCCGGCGGCACCACGATCGCGGGCCTGCATGCCTTGGAACAGGGAGGGGTGCGAGGCATTCTGATGGATGCGGTCGTCGCGGCAACCGAACGCGCGCGGGAACTCGGCGGCTAAAGCCGGCGATGGCATCGCCGGTCTTCGTGATTCAGGGTGGCACATCCCTGAGTCTTTGAAGGGCTTGGCAAAAGGGCCTGCCGCCCCATTACTCTGTCGATTTTCCACGCGCCATGGACCCTTCGAAGCCGTTCTGTCACAATGAGGGGGGACGATGGACCACCCCGTATTTTTCTGATGGTTAACGACAGACTCATGTTACGGACGGCGCTGCGAGCGAAGATTCACCGGGCGATTGTCACGGAAACGCACCTGCACTACGAAGGGAGCGTGACGGTCGATTCGGCCCTGCTGGAAGCCGCGGATATTCGCGAATTCGAGCAGGTTCACATCTACGACGTGAACAATGGGGCGCGATTCGTCACGTATGCGATCGCCGGTCCGGCAAATTCGGGCGTGATCTGCATGAATGGCGCGGGTGCCCGGCTGGTGGCCACCGGCGACCTCATCATCATTTGCAGTTACGCCCAGTACGACGAAGCCGAGTTTCGCAATCTGAAGCCGCGCGTTGTGCTGGTCGATCCGGAAAACCGCGTGACGATTCCCTAATCGCGCAGGGAACGACTTTTCCTTGGCTGCCGATCCGCTGCTCGTGTCGACTCCGGCGGGGCTGTATTGTCCGGCGGGAGAGTTCTATATCGATCCCTGGCGGCGCGTTGACCGGGCCATCATCACGCATGCCCACAGCGATCATGCGCGGCCGGGCATGGGCCGTTATCTGGCTGCCCGCGAAGGAGCCGAAGTGCTTCGGGTTCGCCTGGGCAACAAGGCGGTCATCGACGCGATTGACTATGGCGAACCAATTTCGATCAATGGCGTGCGCGTCTCGCTCCATCCGGCGGGGCACATTTTGGGGTCGTCGCAGATCCGGGTTGAACATCGGGGCGAGGTGTGGGTCGTATCCGGCGATTACAAAGTGGCCCCCGACTGGACCTGCCGGGCGTTTGAACCGGTTCGCTGCCACACGTTCATCACCGAATCGACCTTCGGGATGCCCATCTATCGCTGGCCCGATCCGCAAGCGGTGACGCGAGAGATCAACGACTGGTGGAGAGCCAATGCAGCCGAGGGAGTCGCGTCGCTTCTCATGGCGTACTCGCTGGGGAAAGCGCAGCGGCTGTTGGGGTCGCTCGATCCGTCGATCGGTCCCATCTTCACGCACGATGCGGTCGAACCGCTGTCCGACTGTTACCGCCGTGCGGGGATCAATCTTCCCGCGACGCAGCGGCCGGAAGATTGGGCGGAGCGCGGCGGATTCGGCACGGCGATGGTGATTGCTCCCCCCAGCGTCGTGGGTTCGCCGTGGTTCCAGCAGTTTGGAGCAGTCGCGACGGCGTTCGCGTCGGGCTGGATGATGGTTCGCGGCACCCGGCGACGACGGAACATCGCACGGGGTTTCGTTGTCTCGGACCATGCCGACTGGCCGGAGTTGATCGCCACGATCCGTGCGACGGAAGCGGAGCGCGTGCTGGTCACGCACGGTTCGGTTGCCGTGCTGGTGCGGTGGCTTCGCGAACACGGCTGGGATGCGGGGCCGCTGGTCGCGGAGCGACGTGGGGAAGACGGACGCGGAGAGGAGGAAGGGGGCGAAGAGGGAGACGGAGACATTTAGATTCCGATGTGGTTAGGATCATGGCGGTTTCGAAATGGGGAGAAGGATGTTTCCACGATGAGTGACATGGGCGAAACGTCGAACGGGCCGGGCGCGCCGCGGAGTTCGCGAAGACAGGCGACTGTCGTCTTCGTGGGGATACTCGCGGCTTATTTCGCCATAGCGTATGGGGTGATGCCTTTCTTGTGGAAAGCCTACGAAGATCACCATCCCGCGCTGGATGATCTGCCGGGAATTACGCAGACCAGCGACCGGCATCCGGGCGACCCCATCAACGTGGCGCTCATTGGTTCCGAAAGCGACATAAAAGAGATCTTCAAAGTGGCCGGCTGGTTCCCGGCCGATCATCTGGGTCTGCGCAGCGACATCAAAATCGCCGCCGACTCGGTCCTGGATCGCCCCTACGATGACGCTCCGGTCAGCAATCTTTTCTACTGGGGCCGCAAGGAAGACCTGGCTTTTGAGCTGCCATCAGGACGCAGCCCGCGGCATCGCCATCACGTGCGGTTCTGGAAGTCGGAAAAGCTCGACGACCAGGGGCGCCCTTTGTGGGCGGGAGCGGTCACGTACGATGAGCGCGTCGGCCTCAGCCACACCACGGGCCAGATCACTCACCACATCGCCCCCGATGTCGACGCCGAGCGCGATCACCTGATGGAGACCCTCGAAAAGACCGGCCAGCTCGTGGACGTTCACGACATCGACAATTTCCACCAGGTCCGCGAAGGCCGTAACGGCGGCGGGGACTTGTGGAAGACCGACGGCAAACTGGCGATGGGGACGATTCGCGCGCCGAAGTGAGACTTGCCTCCGGTTGCGGACAACCGGGGGCGAAATGGAATTATTCGGTGACGGGAATCGCGATCATCAGCCCGGCTGTATGATCCCTGGTCGATTTGCGATTCGGGACGTGGCATTTGAGGCAATGGTTGCGAAGGCGAATCGGAGCTGCACGGCGATAGATACCATCCACCACCTCTTCGTGGGCCGTTTCGCCCGCAAGAAGCACACGCACGGCCTCTTTTTCAAAGGGAGTGCTGGCCTTGTGGTCGACGTTCATGGCCTGGCCTTCAACGACCAGCCAACGGGCGACGATGTTCTGATCCTGCTTCAATTCGTCGAACACATCGCGCAGGACGGCAGCCGGGATGGGCAGGCCGGCGTCTTCCTCGAAGTATCCGTCATGCACGCGTTGCAGCGAGGCATGCAGCACCGTGTGGAGGGCGGCAGCCTGCCGACGGGCTTCGTCGACTGACATCGCCGCGACGGGCTTCTCCGCTTGTGGTTCCGTAGAGTCGATCGTCGGCTCGGCACTCCAGACCAGCGTGGCAATTGCACCGCACGCTACGACCGCCAAGCCCCACCGGTATGTCCACATGGCGTTTCTCCATAAGAAGCCAGCGATGGCATCGCCGGTCTTCCCGCTTACTCCGCGGGCGTCATCGCCGCTTCGCGAACCGGCACGCGAATAATCAGCCCGGCGAACTTCGGAACGGTTGAGCGGGACTTGAAGAAGCCGTCGTGACAGCCGATGCAGTCGGATGTCAGCGGTACGGTCGCTGCCCGCTGATAGAAACCCTTTTCGATTTTTTCGACAGTGGGCTTTCCGGCAGCCAGTTCCTTCGCGGCGAACTTCTCGAAGTCGGTTTCCGGCTCGTGATCGACACTCATGGCCTGCGTGTTGACGGAGATCCACTTCGCGTCGATGTGCGACTGCTGGCGCATGTGGTCGAAGACATCCTGCATGGCCCGCGCGGGGACAGCCGACTTTTCGCGATGGAAGTAGCGATCGTGCATGACCTCGAGCGTCGCCAGTGAGAGCTCGTGTATGAGGACGGCGCGATCGCGGGCCACCTCGACCGAAACGCGGGGCGATTCGATCTTCTCGGCCCCTTCGCTTGTTGCCGGTTCTTCGGAGATGCCTATGCGCGGTCCGACGAACAGGAATGCCGCCAAGGCAGCAAAGACGATTCCACGGCCGCGCGCCGCGATGCGTAATGTTATGGGTGTCATGTCCCCTCCGCGTGAAGCGTTCATGGTTTTGTCATCCGCCGTACGGGCGGGCCTATTCTATACCAATTCATGAACATTTCATAGAGATGCTTGAGAAGAACGCTCTCCGTTGGGTCGCGGCTATGAGGCGACGCATGTTAAAGCCGTCCGTGGATTTGCCGTTTTCTTTTACTTCCCGATGCAGAACTTGCTGAAGATGCGGTCGAGCAGATCGTCGGTGTAGACCGCGCCGACGATTTCGCCCAGGTGGTCCATCGCCTCGCGAATTTCGACCGCCAGCAGTTCTTCACCGCCGTGCGAATCGGCCAAAGTCACGGCTTGCCGCAGCGCCAGGATCGCGCGATCGAGACTGCCGGCGCAGCGAGCGGCCGTCGAGCCCAGCCATTGGCGCTCGGAGATCGCGTCGCTGGCGAGGGCCTGTTCCACCGCCCGCGCCAGCTTGTCGACACCCAGGCCCGATTCGGCGGAGATAATCAGCGGCTGGGAACCGGATTCAGGATGCAAATCCCCCTTCGTCAGGACGATCAGCATTCGTGGGGCTTTCGCTTCCGCCGTGACGCGAGCCTGTTCGTCGCGATGGTCATCTTCCTCGCCGAGGTCGACCGGCCGACACCACACGACCAGATCGGCTTCGACCAATGCTTCGTCGCGCAGTTGCTGCATGCGACTGGTCAGCACGTCGCGGGCGTCTTCTTCGCCGGCGGTGTCAAGCAATTCGTAACGGCGACTCCCCACGCACCATTCGGCGGACAGCACATCGCGCGTGGTCCCCGGTTCGGGCGAGGTGATGGCCGTCGATTGTCCGCACAGCCGATTGAAGAGCGTGCTCTTGCCGGCGTTGGGAAGCCCAGCCAGGACGATCCGCGGGATGGGACGCGACTGCCAATGACCGGCAGCGCGATCGCGGAGAGTTTGCAGCGTTTCGGCCATTCGCGCGACGCGAGACCGCAGGTTGTCCCGGCTGACGAACTCGATGTCTTCCTCGACAAAATCCAGGCCCGCTTCGAGGTCGGCCAGGAGGTCGATAAGATCGGCCCGCATGGCGACGAGTTCAGATGAGACCCGTCCCGCCAGTTGCCGCAGCGCCGTTTGCAGCTCGCGCGGGTCACGGGCATCGATCACGCCGAGAACGGCTTCCGCCTGCATCAGGTCGAGCTGGCCCGACAGGAACGCGCGCAGCGTGAATTCGCCCGGCCGCGCGGCGCGGGCGCCGCGTCGCAATAACTCGACTAGAACGGCTTCCAGGAGAGGCGGAGAACCGGTGAGATGCAGTTCCGCGAGCGGCTGCCGCGTGTAGCCGCGCGATCCCGGCCAGAACTGGACGTCGACCGAGACCGGTATCCGGCACTCCGCCCAGACGAGATGTCCCGAGTAGCGCTGGGGAATTCGCGCTTCGTTCCAGCGTGCCTCGTCGGCCGGCTGGAAGAAACCAGACAATATTTCACGCGTCGCCGAGCCCGACAGCCGAACAATGCCCCGTGGTCCGGCACCGGCCGGCGATGCCAGGGCGACAATGGTTTCGTCGACGGAGAACATGGCCGTCATGCCGCAAGGGATGGGCGGATGCTCCCTGCTCTATCGGCCTTTACGGCCGCGATCCTTTTTCGACTTGGGCCGGTTCGCGGAGGGATCGTTTCGGAGCGACTGCTGTTTGTCGGCGGCCTCCTGCATCTTCTGCCACAGGTCGGCCAAATACGACGGCTTGGCATTGGGCGCGGCGGCCGGCTTGGTCGCGGCACCGTTCGTGGTGGCAGATGATTCCAGCACGACATCGCCCGAGGGAGTCGCGGCGGCCAGCTTCGGCTTGAACTTCACCAGCAACCAGCGTTCGGCCATCCCCCACAAGCTGGAGGCAATGAAGTAAATGCACAGACCGGCCGCGACGGTATAGAACATGAAACCCATGACGAACATCATCATGTTCATCATGCGGTACTGCATGGCCTGCTCTTCGTCGGCAGGGGGGGGCATCATCAACTTCTGCTGACCCATGAACAGGGCAATCGTCAACAGCGGGAGCAGGTTGAAGTCTTCCCAGCCAAAGAACGGGACGGTGAAGCCCAGCGGGAAGAGGCGGTCCGGCGCGGCGAGGTTCTCGATCCACAGGAACCGCGCGTTACGCAGGTCGACCGAGGTGTAGAGCGCGCGATACAGCCCGAAGAAAATAGGCATCTGCAAGACGAGCGTCAGACAGCCCGAGAACGGGTTGTAGTTGTTCTTGCTGAACAACTCCATCTGGGCGCGGGCGAGGCCCTCTTTGTCCTTGGCGTATTTCTGCTGCAACTCCTTGATCTTGGGTTGCAGCTCTTTCATCTTCTCGACGTTCAGCGCCTGCTTCCGCGAGAACGGGAACAAAAGCCCCCGGACGATAATCGTCAGACAGATAATCGCGAGGCCGTAGTTGAGGCCGAGGTCGTTCAGCCCGACCAGAACGAAGAGCATCGCCTTGCAGATCCAGCCCAGCCAGCCGAAGTCGGTCACGGCATTGGCGTCGATTTGCGTCAGAAGCTCCTGACGCTTGGGGAGGGAGTACAGCGAAAACTCCTCCACGCGCGATCCGCCGGGCGGCAGGACGCTTTCGATCGAATCGAACGAGACCGAAATATCCGAGTGGTTCCTCTCGGGAGCCAGCGAAATCAGTTCGGGGGATGCCTGAGCAATGGTGGGAGACTTCAACTGGTCGCCAAGCGGAACGACGAGCGCGGCGAAATATTGAACATCAACCCCCAGGTAACGGATGGGCCGCTTCCAGACTTCCACCTGACGGTCGTTGACCTGGTCGATAATCGCGGCCGCCGTCAACTGGCTTTCGTCCACTCCCTGACCATCAGGGCGCAGGAAGCCGAGGCGAACATCACGCCATTTGGTGGCCAGTCGAGGATCCTCCAGAGGAGTCCCGACGGGCCCTTGCAACCGATGAGCCCATTCCTGCGGCTGATTCGACAGGTTGCGAGCCGCAACTGCGACGGTGAGGCCGTAAGGTTCCAGATGCGTGTCGCGGAGGTGCGGCCTTTGGAGAACATCCAGCGGCGCGCGGCCCAGCGTGTAGGTTTTGGTGAGTTCCAGCAGGCCGTCCGACGCGACATGGCGGAAGGCGACCGACTCTTCGGTTTGCGAGCCGGGAACAACTTCCCAGTCGATGATGCGGGGCTCTCGAGAGACCGCGATATTTTCGGAAATGCGGCGCGTTTCAAACGTCCGAGTTTCCTGCGTGGGGTCGTTGCCCACCATCTTCAGCGGGATGTCGCGGCTGCCCGAGATGGTGTATCGCGGGTCATTGAACCGGATCGTCTCAACGGCCGCTCCCCGCGTGGTCAGGTTGACTTCCAGAAAGAACCCGCTGGCCGGATCGATGGAACCAAGCTTGATCTCTTTCCGGGGATGCTTTGCGGCCAGCTTCACCGCATCGGGAGGAAGCGGACGATCGGCGGCGAGCACGTTGGCGGGAGCCAGGGCATCCGCCGGGGCGTCGAGGGTGAGGGCGTCGACGTCCACCAGGTCTTCCGGAGCATTCGCGGCCTGCGGGGCCACGAGGTTCGGGAAGAACATGGGAACGATCACATTCGTCCAACCCAGCAGAATGAGCATCGACAGGGTGACGAATAGCAGAATTCGGCGTTGTTGTTCCATGCGGCCTGTACCAAGGGCTCCCATCGACTCTGAAAAGTGCGTGTCAAAGAACTTCCGCAGTCGTGTCGTCACGTCGGCCCGACGATTTCCAAACGCCACGAATGGCCATCTGGAAACCGGTCACGGCGAGACCAACACGAACTGGCCGGTCTCTCCAAGGCCGTGCCTGAGACGGGCTTGGGACACGCCAAGGGGCGGGTGCTGCCCCAATCCCGCAGTGTAACGGACTTCGAGCGTCGCGAATACGTTGCCAACGTCGCTTTAACGCTCGCCGGACGATTTCGGTTCACGCCGTTGCGAAAATCGCATCAGGCAACTTCAATGCAAGAACTTCACTCACACCGGAGACTCGCGATGAAACTGTGCCTGGCGATTCCAGCGGTCCTTCTGGCGGCAACGGCGGCGGGATTCGCGCAAGATAAACCGGCCCCCCTCGCGATCGGCACGAATCGGGAACTGTTTGTCGACCGGTCGCTTGTCGAAAAACTTGACGGAGCCGAGTTCCGCCTGCATCATCCCCACCCGGCCGGGGTCGCCATCCAATTCGACGAACCCTGGGAGGGAGCGTTCGTCGGCTATCCCACGGTCCTCAAGGATGGGGACACGTATCGCATGTATTACCGGGGCTGGCCGGGGGTCAATGTTCCGGAAGTGACCTGCTACGCGGAAAGCCAGGACGGCATCACGTGGAGTAAGCCCAAGCTGGGCCTGGTCGAGTGGCAGGGTTCCAAGGCCAACAACATCATTCTGGCCGATGAAAGCGTATCGCATAACTTCAGCCCGTTCGTCGATACTCGCCCCGGCGTCCCCGATGACGAACGGCTGAAAGCCGTGGGTGGAGAGGCCAAAACCGGCCTGATGGCCTTTGCCAGCGGCGACGGCATCCATTGGCGCAAGCTGCAAGAGGGCCCGATTTTCCGCAAGGGCGCCTTCGATTCCCAGAACGTCGCCTTCTGGTCCGAAGCGGAACAGAAGTACCTGCTTTATTTTCGCGTCTTCACGGAAGGGACGGCTGACGAAAAAGTCTGGCAGCCCAAAGGGTTCCGCACTGTCGCCCGGACGACGTCCACGAATTTCCTCGACTGGTCCGAGCCCGAACGAATGACGTTCGGTGAGACAGCCCCCGAGCATCTCTACACCAACCAGACGCAGTCCTATTTCCGGGCGCCGCAGATTTATATCGGTTTGCCGATGCGGTTCCTGCCCGGCCGGCAGGTGCTCGACAACACGCAGGCGGCGGCACTGAAAGTCAGCAAAGGTTACGCGACCGACTGCGCCGAAACCGTGCTGCTGACCAGTCGGGGCGGAAATGCCTACGACCGCGAGTTTCTCGAAGGCTTTCTGCGACCGGGCACGGACCTCGGCAACTGGGCCTCGCGCGCGGGAATCGCAGCCTTGGGAATTGTGCCCACCGGCCCCGCCGAGATGTCGATCTACAAGCAGGCGCATTACGCGCAGCCCTCGGCTCACATGGTGCGCTACGCCCTGCGGCTGGATGGCTTCGCCAGCATCAACGCCCCGTTTCGCGGCGGCGAATTCACGACGCGCCCGTTCACGTTCACCGGGAAAAACCTCGAGATCAACTTTTCGACCGGTGCATCTGGCAGCATCCGGTTTGAACTGCAAGACGCCACCGGCAAGCCCATTCCCGGCTTCACGCTCGAAGAGGCCCCGGAAACGATCGGCGATCAGGTCGACCGGATTGTCCGCTGGAAGGGCGATCGCGATCTCGCGTCGCTCAGCGGCCAACCGGTGCGCCTGCAAGCCGTGATGAAGGATGCGGACTTGTATTCGATTCGGTTTGTGGAGTAGGGGGCGATGGTTGGGAGAAGGCAGCGCTCCCCTGCGGGTCGCGGCTAAGTGGGTCAGAGGATTTCCAGCGATGGGAGGGCTGGGCCCTGGAGTTGTTCCTTTACGATTTGCAGGGCGGTTTGCTGCGCGACGTGGCGGAACGCCTGGACGCCGGGACCGTCGGTGTTGAAGATCGTCCCCATGCGGCCTTCGTCGCCGGCGATGCGGATGGCGGCATCCATGGGGATTTCGCCCAGGCAGGGAAGGCCCATTTTCTCGGCGGTCGCGCGAGTGCCGCCGCGACCGAAGATCTCACCGGACATGTTTTCCACCAGGCCCAGCACGGGGATTTTCACCTGGCGGTACATGCTGATCGCCTTGACGGCATCGAGCAGCGCGACCTGCTGCGGCGTGCAGACGACGACCGCTCCTGCCAGGCCGAGAAGTTGCGACAACGTCAGAGCCACGTCGCCCGTCCCTGGCGGCAGGTCGATGATGAGGTAGTCGAGATCGCCCCAATCGGTCTCGGACAGGAACTGCGTGATCGCCCGGTGCAGCAGCGGCCCCCGCCAGATCACCGCCTGATCGGGCTTCAGGAAGAAGCCCATCGACATGATTTTCACGCCGGACGACTCGATCGGAATGATGCGAGTGATCTGCTTCCCGTCGGGGAGCGTCATCGGCTGGGCCATGGGCTGCTGAGTAGCCACGCCGGTCAGATGCGGCACGCTGGGGCCGTAGACGTCGGCATCCAATAGGCCGACTTTGCAGCCGAATGAGTGCAGGGCATAGGTGATCGCTGTGGCGACGGTGCTCTTGCCGACGCCCCCCTTCCCGCTGCCCACGGCGATCACATTCTTCGCCTTCAGGCCCACGGCCCCGCCGGTCATCTTCCCACGCACCTGGCTGGACGTCTCAATCTCCAGCGATTGACCGGAGGCGAGTTGCCCCGCCGCTGCCTGCCGAATCGTCGCGAGGAATTCGTCCTGACCCGGGAATGCGGGCGTCGGCCACTCCAGTTTGACGCGCACCGTGCCGTCGTCGCCTTCGATTCCCTTCAGCATCTTCGCGACACTGAGCGGTACGCCCAGACCGGGAACCGTGAGAGATTGCAGGGCTTGCCGCAGGGCATCGGAAACCGGCATGGGAACTGTCTTCCGCGGAATTCAGGTGGGAAACGGGCAGAGCGTGAACTCCCCGAAGTGTATCCCTCAGGTCTTCATTCGGCGACTGTCACCGCTTGAGAGCGACGATCGTTGCCGCTTCATTGACGTCGACCGGGTGACCACGGACACTGCGTCAGACTGAAATCAAACCCTGCTGATTTGTTGATTGTTCGGGGAGCTGTTCGATGCGGGTCGGCGTTATCACCTGGTTGCACGAGTCCAATACGTTTCTGCCGATTCCGACAACACTTGAGCATTTCCGGCAAGGGGCACTTACCACCGGTGCGGGTGTCCGCAAGGCGTTCGAAGGGACGCCCCATGAGGTCGGCGGATTCTTCGAGGGACTCGACGCCGCAGGACTTGAAGCGGTCCCGGTCTTCGCGGCCAGGGCCGTCCCCTATGGCACGATTACGGCAGAGACCTTCACGACGCTGCTCGACATGCTGCTGACGGAAGTCGATCGCACGGGCGCGCTCGATGGCTGGCTGGTGGCGCCGCATGGAGCGACGGTCGCCGAGAATGCCCGCGACGCCGACGGCATCTGGCTCGCGAAACTCCGCGAGAAAGTCGGCCCGGATGTGCCGATCATTTCGACCATCGATCCGCACGCGAATCTCAGCCCGCTGATGGTGGAATCGACCAACGCGATCATTGCCTATCGAACCAATCCGCACATCGACCAGCGGCAGCGCGGCCTCGAAGCAGTCGACCTGATGGCGCGGACTCTGCGCGGCGAAGTTCGCCCGGTTCAGGCGGCCTGCTTTCCGCCGATGCTCATCAACATCGAGCGGCAATGCACGTCGGAAGAACCCTGCGCTCAACTCAGCCGGGACGTTGACGCCGTCCGCCAGCTTCCGGGCATCATCGGTGCCAGTCTCGTTCTTGGCTTTCCCTATGCCGACGTCGAGGAGATGGGGGCCGCGATGCTGGTGATCGCCGATGGCGATAAAGCCCTCGCCCAAAAGCAGGCCGACGAGCTCGGCCGGAAGATGTGGGCTCTGCGCGAACCTCTCGCGGGACACTTCCTGACGCCGGCCGAAGCCGTCGAACTGGCGGCCCAAAGTCCCGGACCAGTCTGTCTACTCGACATGGGAGACAACGTCGGCGGCGGCTCGCCAGCCGATGCCACCTGGCTCGCGCATGAACTGCGGCGACAGGGCGTGCTTCCCTCGCTGATTGCACTGCACGATCCCGAGTCGGTCCAGGCGGCGCATGCGGCGGGAACGGGCCAGAAGGTGACGCTTTCGATGGGCGGCCGATCCGGGGAACTGCACGGCCCGCCGCTGCAAGCGATGGTTTCCGTGGGGTATTGCGGACCCGGCCTGTTTCGCGAACCGGAAGCCCGGCATGGGGGCTGGTCGGCTTTTGACCAGGGACCGATCGCCATTGTGACGACCGAGGATGGCCTGACCGTGCTGTTGACGTCCGTCCGCACGCCGCCGTTCAGCCTGCACCAGTTGACGGATTTTGGCATCGGCCCAGCCGTCTACCGCGTGTTGGTCGCCAAGGGAGTCAACGCGCCGCTTGCCGCCTATCGCCCCGTGTGCCCGACCATTATTCGGGCCAACACGCGAGGCGTCACCATGGCCGATGTGACCGGGTTGACATTTGAACATCGTCGTCGGCCGATGTTTCCGTTCGAGCAGGAAACCGCGTGGAATACGCGTGGCTGAGCCCGGTTGAGAAGCGGAAGTGCTCTCGAACAAAAAATATATCCAATTGAACACTTTTGTGTGTTCTTTAGGACACATTTTGTCTGATAAAAATTGCCAAAATCGAGTCGAAATTCGCGATTTTTAAACAGAAAAACCGCATCGTCTTGCGAACAATGCAAGAGAAGCTAAGCTATTGAGGTTTCGCGAACGCGCGCGCTCAAAACCACGACACCGCTCTCATGTCGAGGTTCGCGTTCGAAAATGGGCAGTGTTGCCAGACTTAGCGGCAGCTAAGCTCGCGTCGTTGACAGACGCGATTTGCAACCTGTTTTCGTAAGTTTTTGTGTGGCTTCGTCTTTCGCTATTTTTGGCGATCCTCGTTTAGTGCTTCTTCGAGACAGGGGAGTTTCAACATGCAGATTCCGTTCCAAGTGAAGCGTCGAGGCTTCACGCTGATCGAATTGCTGGTGGTGATCGCCATCATCGCAATTCTGATTGCCCTCTTACTTCCGGCTGTTCAGCAGGCACGAGAAGCCGCTCGCCGAACACAGTGCCGCAACCACCTCAAGCAGTTGGGCCTGGCGCTCCACAACTATCACGACACGTTCAATCTGCTGCCGCAGGGTGTGTTCGGGGCCGGCACCTCCGGAACCGGTTCGCCGACCTACCACACCGGCTTCGGGAGCGAATGGCAGGGTCATAGCGTCCAGTGGATGCTCCTGCCCTATATCGATCAGGCGTCGCTGTATAGCCAGTTGAATCAGAATCACGCGTGGCAAGAAGACAACTCGACAATTGCGCCGCCGAGCCTGAACAACACGCTCAACAACACGAAGATTGCCCCCTATGTCTGCCCGTCAGACATCAAGATGAACACGGCGGAAGGGACGAACAACTACGTCTTCAGCACCGGTCCGAACCTCGGCTGGACCGACGTCGCAGCCCAGTCCGTGGGGATGTTCAGCCGGCGGTTTTCAAAGGGAATTAATGACATTCTCGACGGAACGTCCAACACCATCGCTGCCAGCGAAATCATCAAGTCGGATCTTGACGGAAACACCTATACGTTTGGTGCGGACTTCGTTCGCTCGCAGGCGCTCCCTTCCGGTTTCAACGTCGTCAAGCCGACCCAGGCCCAGTTGCAGGCGTATAGCGCTCAGTGCGCCGGCGGAACGACAAACCACATCAGCTCGGCTGGTCAGAACTGGGCCTCGCCGATGATGTACGACACCCTCTTCACGACGCTGGCGCCACCAAATCCTAAATTCCACACTTGCCATATTGGGGGGGGCGGGCGTGGCGATGGTCAAGGCTTCTGGCCGGCGCGGTCGCGCCACACCGGCGGGGCTCACACCCTGATGGGCGACGGTGCCGTGCGATTCATCGGTGATAACACCGACCTCGTTCTGTACCAGAACCTGGGAACAATCGCCGGTAACGAGACCGTGGGCGATTTCTAATTCGCGGAATCTCTGCGGCTGCCGTGTGATTGGCCGCTTCAGACTGCCGAGAAGCACCCGGAGGTTCTTAACCTGCCGGGTGCTGTCGTTTCGCAGGTTTCCCTGCCGATGCCGTGACGCTTGTCTATTTTTTATGAACAAGAGAACAGATAAACCATTGGAAAAACGGGGCGGAATTCCCATTCTCCAAATAGAAAAATCGTGCCATCTTGCGAAGAATGCACGAAGTGATAAGCTATTGAGGTTTCGCGAACGCGCGCTCATCTCACGACACCGCTCTCATGTCGTGGGACGCGTTCGAAACGAGCGGTGATGCTAGACTCAGCAGCAGTCTGATTCGCGTCGATCCAGGGCGCGACTTGCAACTGGCGCTCGTAAGTTTCAGTCCCATCTCGTCTTTTGCTTCTTCGGCAATCCTTTCTCTGTCTTCCTTTCACACACGGGAGTCGTCACATGCAGAATCCGTTCCAATTTCGGCGTCGAGGGTTCACATTGATTGAATTGCTGGTGGTGATCGCCATCATCGCAATTCTGATCGCGCTGCTCTTGCCAGCCGTGCAGCAGGCGCGCGAGGCCGCTCGCCGGACCCAGTGCCGCAACCATCTCAAGCAGTTGGGTCTCGCGCTCCACAACTATCACGACACGTTCAATCTGCTGCCGCAGGGCTGCTTCGGGGCGGGGACCACCGGGGCCGGCACGACGGTGAACTATTCCACCGGGTTCGGCAATGAGTGGCAGGGCCACAGCGTTCACTGGTCGCTGCTGCCGTACATCGACCAGTCTTCGCTGTACAACCAATTGAATCCGAATCACTCCTGGAACGAGGACAACACGGCGGTCGTCCCGCCGAGCCAGAACGGCACTTTGAACAACGCGAAAATTGGACCGTTCAACTGTCCGTCCGATGTCAAGATGAACACAACAGAAGGGACGACCAATTACGCCTTCAGCACTGGCCCCAACCTGGGCTGGACCGCCACGGCATCCGAGTCGGGGGGGATGTTCAGCCGGCGGTTTTCCAAAGGGATTAGCGACGTACTTGACGGAACGTCGAACTCGATCGCAGCCAGCGAGTTGATTAAGGGCGACCTTGACGGAAACGTTTATACCCTTGGTTCCGATTACGTCCGCGGCCAGGCCCATTCGGGCGTCATCAACCGCGTCAAGCCGACGCAAGCTCAACTGCAGACGTACAGCGCACAGTGCGCGGGTGGCACGACCAACCACATCAGCAACGCGGGCCAGAACTGGGCCTCGCCGATGATGTATGGATCGCTCTTCAACACGGTCGCGCCGCCCAACACGAAGTTCCACACATGCCATTCCTGCACGGGCTGTGGAAGTGGTGATGCGGAAGGGGTCTGGCCAGCCCGGTCGCGACACACTGGGGGGGCACATACCCTGATGGGTGACGGTGCTGTGAAGTTCATCGGCGACAGTATCGACCTGGTTCTGTACCAGAACCTGGGAACGATCGCTGGTAACGAGACCGTGGGCGATTTCTAATCACCCAAATGGTCGCGGCGGACGTGCAATCGTCCGGCCGCTCGGGGACAATCGCGAAGCACCCGGACGGTCTCTACGCTCCGGGTGCTCTCGTTCCGCTCTCTTGGTTTCGGAGAACATTGTGAAACGCACTTTGGCATTAGCGATGTTGGCGGCGGTGGGGCCGGTCTCTCTCGTTGGCTGCTCGACGGGGACGACCAACCCCTCGTCGGTCTCGGTGAAACCGACCACTCCCCCCCTCAAGACGACCTTGGAAGGCATTGCCAGCAGCGGACAGGTCGGCAGCGCCGCGCCGGAATTGCAGGCTCAGTTCGAGGCGCTGAAAGCCTCCGATTCCGCGAAGGCCGATGCGATTGCCGCCGACATGGATGCTTTGCTGAAAGCGGAGGGGAATCCGGCCAAGGTGAAGCAACTGGCGTCCCAGATGGTCGGCAAGCTGTAAGCGACTCGAACGAAGCCGGTTGAGCCTGTCTCTCTCGATTCCTCCGATGCCGCCGATATCGAAGACGGTCTTTGTCCTGACCTCCACGAGTGTCCCCGCAGGGGGCGGGACAACCACCGTCGTCGACCGCTTCGCGGTCAGGAGAGCAATCGGCAAACGCCACTTGCCCTTAAGCTCCGCTGGCGAATAGTGGACGCCTCAACGCACGGGGTTTGTCTTTGGATTCGCGGTCTTCCACCAGCCATGGTCCCCCAAAGATTGGCGCTGACCGGCGCGCCGCCCCCGCCGGATGGCAGGGGATGTTCCTGGCGCTGCTGGCCGTCATGGGCTGCGGGACCGGTTCGACTCCTTCGGAATCGACAGCGGCTCGGCTGGAAATTGACGAATTGGCCGTCGTGCAGTTCTGCGGCAACTGCCATCGTTTTCCCGAACCCGGTTCGTTCGCTCGGCACGAGTGGCGGGGCGAGGTGGAGAAAGCCTACGCGATCCATCGCGACTCGGGCCGGTACGACTTGCGGCCGCCGCCGCGCGAAGCGGTGATTGCCTGGTACGAAAGCCGGGCGCCAGAGAGCCTCGTCTTCAATCCGGGCGAACAACTCGTCGGCCAAGACACGCCTGGCTCGCTGCAATTCACCGCGCGGCCGATTCTGGCGCCGGACGAACTGGCTCCGGCGATCGCCCGGTTCGGCGGCGACTTCAGTTCCGGCGAGATTCTCGCCGCGGACATGGCCGGGGGAGGCATCTGGCGTCTCGACATCGCGAACGAGCGTGTCGAGCGTGTCGAGCGGAAAACAGCAACCCGTCATCCCGCCGGCATCGTGCCAGTTCGATTGGGCGCCGATCGGCAGGCGGGATCGATCATTCCCGACCTGGGAAGCTTTCTCCCCAGCGATCACCAAGATGGCGGATTGTGGTGGTTGCCGGACAGTGGTGGCGAGCCGGTACCGCTGGTGAGCGGCCTCGGCCGTGTCTCGCATGTTCTGGTCACCGACATCGATGGCGACGGTCACGATGATCTTGTTGTCAGCGAATTCGGCTGGCGAAAGACGGGACGATTGAGCGTCTATTGGAATCGCCCCGGCCAGGGACCGTGGCCGCATCTCGTTCCCGAAGTGCTCGACGCGCGGCATGGTCCCCTGAAGACCGTGATGGCAGATCTGGATCAAGACGGCAAATCCGAGATCGTCGCGGCCTTCGCCCAGGAATTCGAATCGCTCGATCGCTACGACTGGTCGCCGGGAAAGGGTTTTCAGCAAACCCGACTCTACGAGTCGGCGGACCCCTCCGCCGGAACGAGTGACTTCGAAGTCGTGGATCTCGACGCCGATGGCAGGCTCGACGTGATCCTCTGCCAGGGGGACAGTTTCGATTCCCCGGCGCTGCGGCCCAACCAGGGAATCACATGGCTGCGCCAATTGGAATCCGGAACCTTTGAATCCGCGATTCTGATGCGAATGCCCGGCGTTCATCGCGCTGTTCCCAGTGATCTGGATGGAGATGGCGACCTCGACCTGGCAGCCGTCGCGCTCCTTCCCGATCCGGTTCTGGCAGACAAATCCCGACCCAGGCTGGCGAGTGTCGTCTGGCTCGAACAAACGGCTCCCGGCCAGTTCGCGCCGCATGTCGTCGAGTGGGATCGCTGTACGCATGCCACGTGCGAAGTGATGGACGTCAATGGCGATGGCCGTCTCGATATTCTGGCCGGGGAATTCGTCTGGTCGGGGACCGGGCACCGCATCGCGACGGTGTTTGTCAACGACGGGGCGCGATAGAACTGGCCGGATCAGTCACGGTGCCAGTGTCTTCTCGGCGGGCTGTTCGCCGGACGGAGGTGGCTTGTTCTCGTTTTGCAGTCTGAGCCGTTCGGCTTCTTTGCGGTGAAATTCCGCGCCGGCGGCGAACGAGGGCTCGTTGCGGCTGCGCAGGCGGTAGCAATCGGCCAGCAAGGCGTGCGCTTCGGCATAATTCGGATCGTAGACGAGGACCGATTTGAGCCAGTATTCAGCTCGATAGGCTGAGTCGTGTTTCAGGTAGAGTTCGCCAATCCGGAACCGCTCGTCGATCCAGGGGTCTCCGGGGCGCGTCTTAATGCGATCGATGATGCGATCAGCCTCGTCGATCGCGGCCCGGTCCGCGGCAATTTCTTCAAACAGCTTTCGCGCTTCGTCCTCGCGATCCATGGACTGCAGCGCCTGGGCCTTGAGATACCGGAGCGAACTCGACTTCGGCTCGACCTCCAGCGCGGCCTCCAGGTGAGGGAGGGCCTCGGCGTATTCGCCCAGGCCGGCGAGGATTTCGCCCAAGAGACGCTCGGCTGGCCGCGTGGGATCGGGATCCTGCACCAACACGAAGCTGAGCTGAACTTCGTGGCGGGGAATCCGCGCGGCTTCTTCGAGAATCGCCCGGGCCTCTTCAATCTTGCCCTGGGCCTGACGGCACCGCGCGATGCCGATATGGGGTGCGGCGCGGTGTTCGAGGAGCTGTTTCGCCTGTTCGAAGTTCGCAAGTGCCGCGTCCAGCTTCTGTCGATTCAGATTCAGCCGTCCGAGTGCGTAGTGTGCCGGAGCAAAGCGGAGATCGCGTTCGAGCGCCGCGTGGTAAGCCGCTTCGGCCTCGTCAATCTGCTGGCGCGATTCGAACCAGCGTCCTCGCGACACGTGCGGCTGCGGGTCGTTCGGATATTCCTTGGTCCAGACGTCGAAGATCGCGAGAGCGTCGTCGGGCCGATTATTGATCAGGAGCCCGTTTGCATACGCTTCGCAGAGTTCGGCGGCATCGTCCCCGGCATTCTGCATCCACTGGTAAATGGTGGGTTCCAGATTCTCGAGCCGACCGGCCTGCGCTCTCAGAAGGAGTTGCTCCTTGCCATAGTCGGCATGCGACAACCCGGCTGCCCGCGCGGCGTCCAGTGCCTGCCCCGCCCCATCCAGATCCAGCAGATGCCGTGACAATCTGGACCGCAAACGCCAGGTTTCCTTCGACTCGCCAAAGACCGCCCCCACGGCAAGCCAGGTAGGAACCGCTTCATAACGACGTTGCGAGAGCAGATGTCGAGCTCGCCAGACCCCCAGCGTGGGAATCTGGCTGACGACGATTCCAACGGCGATGAGTGCCCCCAGAAGCCACCACGTTCGCCGGGTCTTTCCACCGGTTGCGGAGGCCACCGATTGGCGCGGAGTGGTCGGTTGTCGTTTCCGGGGCTTCGTCAACGTCTTCGTTCCGAATGGGCCGCGCATGTGCGTCGGCGCCCGTCTTCCAAACTCCGGTGAGCCCGCTCACCCGATTGCACTTGAAGAATTCAGAATAACACGTCGCGGCGGTTGCGACGATTGGCGGCTTCAACGACCTGTGTCGACTCGCAATGGCTCGCTTTGGCCCTCGATCCAGTCGATCTCGCTGACGGACGCAGGAATGACAGCCCGATCATGGCGGCCGGAAGGCCAATCGACTTCGACCGTCAGGTCTGTAGCCCCGGCGGGGTATCCGAAATGCAGGATAGGCTCGCTGCTGCTGGCGTAACTGCCGCCGCCAATCAGGCGCCGCGATTGGGTCTTGTCTCCGGCGATGAGACGTACGACGGCACCGACGGGCCATCGCGGGCTCGCCGTGCCAATCAACCGCATACGCAGGGACTTCCCCTTGGCTTGCGACCTGTTCCAGAGCAGCGCCGCCGGTTCGCCGGCATTCGCTGCCACCAGATCGACCCGGCCATCGGCGTCGAAATCCCCGCTCGCCAACCCGCGACCGTGGTGAGGTTCGCGAAAGTAGGGACCGACCTGGGACGCGACGTTCACGAACGACGAGTTTCGATTCTCGAACAGCACAGGCACCTGCGCCGGCGAATCGGAGGTCCGCTCGATGTGCCCATTCAAGATGGCGAGGTCTTCATCGCCATCGAGATCGAAGTCGGCGGGAACGATCCCCCAGCCGACAAACATTTCGCCGACCGCTGCTAATCCCTGCCGCTGGCTCTGATGACGGAACACCGCATTTCCCTGGTTGCGGTAAAGAGCCGTGACCTGATCTTCGAAATTGGTGACGAACAAATCGGGTAGTCCGTCCGCGTCGAAGTCGAACAGGGCCACCCCCATGCTGCCATCGGGTCCACCGAGATCGTCGTAAGCGCTACCGCTGACTACCGAGGCATCCGCCAGCTTCCCGTCACCTTCGTTCAGATAGAGGAAATTCTCGACCGTGTCGTTGGTCACATAAAGATCGAGATCGCCGTCGGTATCGACATCGGCCAGGACCACGCCAAGACCCTTGCCGTCCGATCGCAGACCAGCTTCCGCTCCGGCGTCACGATAGGCTCCCGCGCCATCGGACACATAGAGAACATCGGGCAGCGGACCGAATCGTCGGGGCGGACAGACATCCCGCTTGCCGGTCGACGTATCAACACAGGTCGGGTCGTTCTCGAACGACCAGTCGACATAGTGCGGAACATAGAGATCGAGCTGGCCGTCTCCGTTGAGGTCGCCCCAACCGGCGGAAGCCGACCATAGATTGTCAGTCAGTTCCGCTTCGACCGAACGTTCGACGAACGTCCCGTCTCCCTGGTTCTGGAAGAATTGCAGGCCCGTGTAGCCGGTGACAAGCACATCGGCAAAACCATCGTTGTCGGCATCGGCCACGGCCACGCCATGGTTGAACGGTTTGCCGATGCTCAACCGGGCCCCGTCGGTGACATCGTGGAATACTCCGGGTGGGGAGCCGCCGCGTAAGAGTCGATGGGGAAGCCCCTCCATCGAGGTCGGTCCCGAGTAATGTCCTCCCCCCGGAAACCAGAGATCGAGTCGCCGATCGCCGTCAAAGTCAAAGACGGCCACGCCCCCACCGAGCGATTCGACAATCGAATAACGTCCCGCGGCTTCGTCGGTCGAATAGACCACCGGCGTCGTGCCGAGGTCCGTCGTCGCGTCGAAACGAATCGCGGTCGCGACTTCGGCCTCCTGCCGATTCGGGCTGGACGATTGTGTCGCGGGATTCGCGGGAGGGGCAGGTTCGTGGCAACCCACCAGACCCAGCAGCAACAGCAAACACAATGACCGACTCATGTTCGTCTACTGCCGGGGGACTGACAGTTGAACCAGTTCCGCCTGCATCCGCCGCGCGGTCGAGTCGTCGACATAATCGCTATGGCAATTGGCCTTGTTCTCTTCGGCTCCGACGGCTTTCTTCGTCTTGGCGGCCAGCTTGTGAATCTCCGCGGGAGACAGCACGCCGCGCTTCTCGAGAATCTCCCGCTGCTCGGCGGTCAGCGCGGCCGACTTGCGGGCGCGATCCCACTGGTAGTCCGCCTCTTTCCCGCTGGCGAATTCCACGATTTCCTTGCTGATCCGCACGCTGCACCAGTCGTGCCCGCACATGGCACAGAAGTCCGTGTCGACGTCCAGGTCTTCGTCGTGATAAGCACGAGCGGTGTCGGGGTCGAAGCTCAGTTCGAAGTGCTTTTCCCAGTTCAGCGCCGCGCGGGCTTTCGTCAGTTCATCATCGCGATCGCGCGTGCCCGGAATGCCCAGCGCGACATCCGCCGCGTGCGCGGCAATCTTGTAGGCGATGCAACCCTGCTTAACGTCGTCTTTCTTCGGCAGCCCCAGGTGCTCTTTCGGAGTGACGTAGCACAGCATGCTCGCCCCGTGGTAGGCGGCGGCCGTCGCTCCGATGCAACTGGTGATGTGGTCGTAACCGGGGAAGATATCAGTGACCAGCGGTCCCAGCACGTAGAACGGCGCGCCGTGGCACAGCGTCCGCTGGAGCTTCATGTTGTATTCAATCTGGTCGAACGGCACGTGGCCGGGGCCTTCGACCATGACCTGCACACCCTTTCGCCAGGCGCGCTCCGTCAGTTCGCCCAGCGTACACAATTCGGAAAGCTGAGCTTCATCGCTGGCATCGGCGAGGCCGCCGGGTCGCAGGCCATCGCCAATCGAGAACGTGACGTCGTACTCGCGCATCACGTCGCAAATGTCTTCCCAATGCTCGTACATCGGATTCTGCCGACCGTGATGCAGCATCCACTTGGCCAGCAATGATCCGCCCCGGCTGACAATGCCGATCAGCCGTCGACGGATGAAGCCCAGATGTTCCCGGAGGACGCCCGCGTGAATGGTGAAATAGTCGACGCCCTGCGCGGCTTGAAAGCGGAGGGAATCCAGAATGATTTCGGGCGTCAGCGATTCAATCTTGCGGCCGATAATCATCGAGTAAATCGGCACCGTGCCGATGGGGACCGTGCTGTTGCGGATGATCGCGTCGCGGGTGGCGTCGAGGTCGCCGCCGGTCGACAGGTCCATGACCGTGTCGGCACCCCAGCGTTCGGCCCACTTCAGTTTTTCGACTTCTTCATCGGTGCTCGACGAGACCGGCGACGCCCCCATGTTGGCGTTCACCTTCGTCTTCGTCGCGCGACCGATCGCCATCGGATCGAGTTCATAGGCCAGGTGGACCCGGTTCGCGGGAATCACCAGCCGACCGGCGGCCACTTCATCGCGCACCTGGGCAGGCGTGAGATGCGATTCCCGCTCGGCGACGCGGCGCATCTGCGGAGTAATGATGCCCAGTCGAGCCGATTCCAACTGCGTGATTGGGCGAAAACTCGCCTGTTCCGCCGAGAGAACAGTCTGTCGGACAACGCCATTCCCCTGGACGAAGCGATAGACGACCGAACCATCGGCCTGTTCGCTGCGTTCGCTGCCGCCATCCTCCAGTTGTGTCTCGGCGGCCGCGAGTTCTTCGCTGCGCCAACCATCGGGCAGGAAGTCCCACGCCGTGCGGGTCGAGGGATCCGGCATGCCAGCGGTGTCGGGCGAGGAAAACGTGAGCGCCCCCCCGGCGCCGGGAGCCAGGCGCGGGGCACGTGCAAAACTGCCGGGATTCGTGCCGGCCCGTGAGGACGAGGGATTCCCGCCGATGGCGGGCAGCTCATAGGTAGCGGGCACGTGGGATGAACTCATTTGGACGATCCTTCGGCAGGAACCCGACTTGCGGAAAGCCGGGATGTGTGCGGTATCAGGTTGTTTCGTGCGATGCGGAGACTGACAGATTCCCGTTCGGCCGACTGAAAAGCGGACAGCGCAATCGCAGCGAGTTCGTCAAATTCATTTGGCATCACAAATCGTATGCGGACCGCCTTCGCTTGCCAACCACCGGGTTGGTCCGCGTCCCCGCAACGGTCGCATCAAGAAACGTCAGTGCATGATTGTCGTCACGATGAAGATCGCGCAAAGTACGCTCTGCCGGGATGCACGACGCGTCACGGTCCATCGAGATCGGCACACAAGAGAGCACCATGAAGCACACGGCTTACGGACGACGGGGTTGGTCGGGAATTGCGGTATTGCTGACCCTTTCGCACGGATTGACCGGAGTGTCGACCGCTGTCGCGGCGGAGCAGGCCGCCCCACCGGCAACTGGTTTTTCTGACATCGTCGCAATCTGGGGCTTCGTGCTGCTCGGAGCCATCATTGCCCTGTTCGCCGCCCGGAATTTCTTTCGTTGGATGGTGAGCCAGGATGAGGGCGACCCCGCGATGATTGAAATCGCCGACGCGGTACGCGCCGGCGCGAAGGCGTATCTCAATCAGCAATACAAAGTCGTCATCAAGTTCTTCATCGCAGCCGGGATCCTTCTGGCAATCCTGGCGTTCGTGTTCGGAACGCAGTCGAAGTTTGTTCCGCTGGCATTCTGGACCAGCGGTTTTTACTCGGGTCTCGCGGGCTGGTTTGGCATGCGGACGGCCACGCTGGCCAGTTCCCGAACTGCCTGGGCCGCCAAGAACTCGCTCAACCAGGGTCTGCAAGTCGCCTTTCGCAGCGGGGCGGTCATGGGGCTGGTCGTTGTCGGCCTCGGGCTGCTCGATCTGTCGATCTGGTTTGGCATTCTGTACGGCTTGGTCGGCCTGAGCTTGCAGGACGTTACCATCACGATGCTCTGCGGCGGAATGGGAGCCAGCAGCCAGGCCCTCTTCGCCCGTGTCGGCGGAGGTATTTTCACCAAGGCGGCCGACGTCGGCGCCGACCTGGTCGGCAAAGTCGAGAAGAACATTCCCGAAGACGATCCCCGCAACCCGGCGACGATTGCCGACAACGTGGGCGACAACGTGGGCGACGTGGCCGGCATGGGGGCCGACCTCTACGAATCCTATTGCGGATCGATTCTCGCGACGGCGGCACTTGGCGTCGCAGCGTTTCAGGGCTCGCCGACCATGCAGCTCTACGCGCTGCTCCTGCCGTATTGCCTGGCATCGATCGGGGCCGTCCTGTCGATCTTCGGGGTTTATCAGGTGCGGACCGAAGAAGGGGCCACCCAGCACAACCTGCTGCATGCACTCGATCGCGGTGTGAACGTCGCGACGGCAGGAAGCGTTGTCGCGGCCTTCATCCTCGTCTACCTGCTGCTGGTGATGCCCGCCAGCCAGCCGGGCATGCTCGCCAATTCCCAGATGACCTCCGCCATGTTGTATGGCGTGGCCCTTTCGATCGTCATCGGGTGTGCCGCGGGCTGGTTGATCGGCAAGTGGACCGGTTATGTCACCAGCCAGGAATACCCCCCGACGCAGCGCATCGCCAAGCAGGCGTTGACGGGACCAGCCACCGTCATTATCGCCGGTATTGCCGAAGGCTTTGCCAGTGTCTGGGCTCCGATCGCGATTATTGCGGGAGCCATTCTGCTGGCGTTCTCGCTGACAACCGGATTCCAGATCAGCAATGCCGACTTGTTCGCTCTCGGACTGTACGGCATCGGCATGTCGGCCGTGGGCATGCTCAGCACGCTGGCCATCACGCTCGCAACCGATGCCTATGGGCCGATTGCCGATAACGCGGGCGGCAATGCCGAAATGAGCCACCAGCCCAGCTTCGTTCGCGAGCGGACCGACGCCCTCGACAGCCTGGGCAACACGACCGCCGCGACCGGCAAGGGTTTCGCGATCGGGTCGGCCGCTCTCACCGCCCTGGCCCTGCTTGCCGCGTATATGGAAGAGGTGCGAGTCGGACTGGGACGCTGGGCAGCCAAAGAGCCGGCGATCGCGGAATCGACCGATCTGGGCAACGTCACGATGCGGAAATTAAGCCCGAATCTGCTTGCCATGCGCGAAGAAGGGGCGACCACGAACCAGGCCGTTCTACTGTTCGCCGACCGGCGTTTTCCGGAACTGACAAGCGACATTCAGAAGGCTCCCGTGGGGGCGACGCTGGAGGGGGTCGACCTCGAAGGGCTGCGGCGGTCGGGTCAGGCCATTCTGCATTCGCGGGCGACGATTCCCGATCTTTCGCGGTTCTACGATCTCTCGCTCGTGAATCCGCGCGTCCTGGTCGGCCTGTTTCTGGGAACTCTGCTGGTCTATCTCTTCACCGCGATGACGATGAAAGCCGTCGGACGTGCGGCGGGCGAGATGGTCGACGAAGTCCGTCGGCAGTTTCGCGAGTTTCCCGGCATCTTTACCGGCGAGCAGAAGCCCGACTACCAGGAATGCGTTTCGATCAGCACCAAGGCGGCTCAGCGGGAAATGCTCGCCCCGACGCTGCTGGCCCTGCTGGTTCCGATTGCGGTCGGAATGGTCCTGGGGGTCGCGGGCGTTGTTGGCGTTCTGGCTGGGGGTCTGGTCGCCGGATTCGCCGTCGCCGTCATGATGGCCAACTCGGGCGGCGCCTGGGACAACGCCAAGAAATTCGTGGAATCGGGCGCGCATGGCGGCAAGGGGAGCGACGCGCACAAGGCGACGGTCGTCGGCGACACCGTGGGCGACCCCTTCAAGGACACTTCCGGCCCCAGCATCAACATTCTCATCAAGTTGATGAGCATCGTCTCGGTCGTGGCGGCTGGGCTCATTGTCCAGTATGCTGTGGTTTGGGGATAACTGCGGGATAACGGTTGACGGCGTGATCGGCGCCAGGTTTTCCAAAAAGCGAACCTGTTTCCGCATCGCGCCGTCCGGTCTATAATCCCGACATGACGATTGCGGCCTATTGCGGCCGCCCGACGCGGGACGAACCGATGATTCCGCAACTTTCTGGATCGGCATGACCACGACGCTCACTCCTGCTCAAACGCGCAGCCTGCGAAACGCTTGCGTCTGCGCGAAACTGGCGGACGATTTCCGCGGCAAAGACACCGTGGTGCTCGACCTGACCCAGGTGACCCCTATTGCCGACTACTTCGTGATTACCACCGGCACCAACCCCCGGCAGCTCGCCGCATTGGTCGACGAAGTCCGGCGGATGATGCGCGCTCGTGGCCAGCGCCCGATTGGCACCGAAGGCGAAGGGGGGACGTCGTGGGTCTTGCAGGACTACGGCGACATCGTCGTCCACGCGTTTCTGCCGGAAGCCCGCGATCTGTACGACCTGGAACGGCTGTGGGCGGACGCCCAGCGTGTCGACTGGCAGGCCGAACTCGAACGCCTGGGTGACGAGGACTAGGATTCGACCGCAGTCTCCAACTGATTTTAGCAGCCGGGGCGGATCGGGTTCACGATCGGTCCCGGTTGTCTTTTTCCCGGGTTCGTCGTATCTCTTGTCGCGAGTTGAGGTTTCCCCTTCCCGGCCTACCGGAGGGTGGGGTATTGCCAAGGCTGGTTTTTCGTGTGCCACTGGCTTCGCCAGTGCGTCTTAAGTCTCTCACCCACCAAAAGATGCACTGGCGAAGCCAGTGGCACACGCCCGAATCCTTGACGTTGACAGAGCACTAGAGGCTTTTCACGACGTTCTTCGAGGCTTGTTGATGAATTTCCAGGCTGAACTGCGACGGAAGCTGCGGGCCACCCTCGAAGGGCTGGTTCCCGATCCGGAACCCTTTGCTGCCATGCTCCGTCCGGCGCAGGATCCCCGCTTCGGCGACTTTCAGATCAATTGCGCGATGCCGCTGGCCGCCCAGATGGGCCGTCCCGCGCGTGACGTCGCCCAACAGCTCGTCGATTCACTCGACCTCGACGACTTGTGCGATGCCCCCGAAATCGCCGGGCCGGGATTCATCAATCTCCGCCTGCGCGATGATCTCATCGCCGCGGAAACGAGGAAACTGCTGTCCGACGAGCGCCTGGGCGTGCCCGTGGTACCGTCGTCCAAAGTCGTGGTCATCGACTATTCCGGCCCCAACGTCGCCAAGCCGATGCACGTCGGCCATCTCCGCAGCACGGTCCTCGGCCGCAGCCTCGAACTGGTGATGCGTCACCTGGGCCATCAGGTGATTACCGACAATCACCTGGGGGATTGGGGCACCCAGTTCGGCATGATCCTGTACGGATACAAGAATTTCCGCGACGACGCGGCCTACCAGTCCGCCCCGGTTCAGGAACTGGCCCGGTTGTATCGGCTCGTCAACCAGTTGTGCGACTATCACGACCTGCGAGCCGAGCTTCCCAAACTGCGCGACAGCCTTGCCGAGCAACAGCAGCAAGTCGCCAGCGACGAATCCGCCGCAGCCGCGCAACCCAAGAACAAAGACCTCGCGAAGGTCGTCAAAAAGTCTCGCGAAGTCCTGGATGAGCGGGCCGCTGCCATTGCATCGGCTGAAAAGAAAATCGCCGCTGTCGACTCGGACGCTCAACTCGCCGCACTGGCGGCTGCCCACCCGCGCATTTCCGAGCTGGCCCGGCTGGAAACGGCGAAGCTGCATGCCGGGGATGAAGAAAACGTCCGGCTGTGGAATGAGTTCCTCCCTGCCTGTCTCGACGCGCTGAACGCGATGTACCGCCGGTTGGGGATTTCGTTCGACCTGACACTGGGCGAATCGTTCTACAATCCGATGCTCGCCGAGGTGGTCCGGGAACTTCAGGACCACAAAATCGCCGTCGAAAGCGATGGGGCGGTTTGCGTTTTCATTGAAGGGAACGCCGCCCCGTTTATCGTTCGCAAAGCCGACGGCGCGTTCAGCTATGCGACGAGCGACATCGCGACGATCAAGTACCGCGTTGAAACCCTGCATGCCGACGTCATTCTGTACGTTGTCGATGCCCGGCAGTCCGAGCATTTCGAGCTTCTGTTCGCCACCGCCGCCAAGCTGGGCTACGGCGGGATCGACTGCCGGCATATCAAGTTCGGCACCATCCTGGGGAACGATCGCCGTCCTTATAAGACGCGTTCGGGCGACACCGTGGGACTCGAAAGTCTGCTCAACGAAGGGATCGAGCGGGCCCGCGCGATCGTCGACGAGAACGATAACTCGAAGCCGACTCCGGAACTCTCTGAAGAACAGCGTGCCCGGATTGCCGAGATCGTGGGCCTCGGCGGCATCTTCTACGCCGACCTGAAGCACAACCGCGAAAGCGACTATGTCTTCAGTTGGGACAAGATGCTCGCGAAGACCGGCGACACGGCGACTTACATTCAATACGCCTATGCCCGTGTGATGGGCATCCTGCGCAAGGGCGATTACGCAGCCGACGATGTCCGAAAGCTGAGCGGACCGATCCATCTGGCAACGCCCACCGAACGCCGCCTCGCGCTGCAGCTCAATCGCTTCGCGACCGCTCTCGATGACGTTGTCGCCGAGTACCGGCCCAACCTGCTGACACAGTACCTGTTCGAAACGGCCAACATTTTCGCCGCGTTCTTCGACGAATGTCCGGTCCTCAAAGAAGCCGACGCGTCGCTCAAGGAAAGCCGACTGCGCTTGTGCCTGGGGACCGCGGACATCCTGCGGACGGGATTACGGCTGCTCGGGATTCAGGTCGCCGAACAGATGTAGCGAACCCGACGACTTTTGAGATTGCCGTCCGTGCTTTGACTCGGCCTAATAGTCGTGTGCCACTGGCTCCGCCAGTGCGTCTTTTTATGGCTGGTTAATCCAAGGCACACTGGCGGAGCTAGTGGCACACGATGACTTTCCCTATCAGTCGAGGTGTCCGATGCTCGCGGCTGGCTATCTGTTCGTCGCGCTGCTTCCGGTGCAATCCGCCGAGTCGCCTGACACCGACATTGCCCGCCTGCAAGGCTTTTGGGAAATGCGGGTCCGGCAGAACGGCGTTGAACTCCGGATCGTGAAAGAGGTCGTTGACCGAAAAGAAACGGTCACCGTCTATCGCGGCACCGAAGTCGTTCACTCCCACCATGTCGATTTTGAGATCACCTTCACGGGCGATGTCCGCATCTTCCGCTGGCGCAACGGAATGGATACCGCGGGCCCCAACAAGGGCAAGCCCAAGGCCGACGGCCGATTTATCTATCGCCTGGAAGACGACCGCTGGACGGGAATCTTTGGCGCCCTGGAAGGCGAAACACGGCCCGTCTACGTCGAACAGTATCGCCGCATACCGCCTCTGTAGTTAGTCCCAGCGCGGAATGTCACCGGGCGCGGTTTGGAAATCACGATCCACTCAAAGGTTGGCACACATGTCCGCCCTAGCAATTCTTTCGTTCTGCCTGGTCTCCGCCGCCGCAGAGACTCCCGAAGCCGACGTGGCCCGCATGCAGGGGGCATGGCAGATGGCCGCCATGCAGAACGGCGTCGCCTTCCGCATCGTGAAGGTGGTGGCCGACCAGACGACGACCGTCTCGGTCTATCGCGGCGACGAACTGGTCCAGCAGCACAAGAGCGAGTTCGAACTCCAGTTCACCGGCGACGTGCGGATCTTCCACTACAAGAACAGCGTGATGACGGCGGGCCCCGACAAGGGCAAACCCCGCCCCGGCGGCCGCTACATCTACCGCCTGGAAAACGACAAATGGATCGGCGTCTTCGGCCTCCTCGAAGGGGAGACGCGGCCGTTGTTTGTGGAGCAGTTTGAGAGGGTGCTGCCGCCTTAGCCAGAGAGAGAACTCCCTTTGAAGTGCAACGCAGCCCGCTGGCGCTGGATAGATTGACCAGCCGCTCGGTCCGGGTATTCTCCATACAGTTCGTTCTGATAAGCAGAGTTCTGCGGCATGGCTGATAACACACGACTTACGAATTCCGAGATTGACTCCCTGGTGCGCATGCACGCTGAACTCCCTGCCGCCTACTTGAATTACATGCGCGACGTTGGATGGGGCCAAACGCCGAGCGGTCACATGATTTACAGCGGCCCAATTTCACCCAATAACATTTATCCCGGCTTGATCGAGGATCGCCGCGTCCTGCTCGGCGACGATTTTCAGGGCTTCTGTTTGGCGTATGATTTCGCGTCCAAGAGCTTCGGGGAGTATTCGGATTCCGGTGAGTGGTCGAGTTTTGGGACGGACTTTGACTTGGCAAAGCACTTGCACGGGGACGCCACATAACAAGTAGCTTCAGACCGACTGCGAGCCCAAGTTGTATTCAGCGACGTATTCACCCCAGCAAGAGCCACGTTGGCTGAGCTTTGTCGTTAGGCGTCAAAGGTTTTTCGCGGTGGAAGAGCAGCAGAAGTACGCTTACCGCTACCAGCTATAGCGGGCCATGCTCGGCGGAGTGGCTGGGGTCGGACGTCTTCGTCCGCCCCCAGGAACTCAGATGACATCGGCCCCATTTGCAGGTCTGGGGGCAGGCGAGGACGCCTGACCCCAGCCACGCGTCGCAAAGACGGCGGGCGGTGAGCGTGGTCATTAGCCAGCAAAGCAGAGTTACAACCTCATGGCCTACATCGAAGCCGGTGCAAAGAAGATTGATCCGGGTACGGACGCTGACCTTGAACGTCTGTTTGAGGAAAAACGCATTCTGGGTGTCGCTGTCTTTCAGGATCCGAAGCACGTCGTCCAGGCAACGGTCACCGGCGACTCCGCATTCGTCCTCTATCTCGATCACAAGAAGCCTGCCGCACAAAAGCCGAAAGGTCGAGTCGATCGCGATGCGGCATTGAGGATCCTGAAAACATACCTGAACGACGGCTCGCTGGACCCGGACTTTACGTGGAACGTGGCCGACTTACCGACAGTCCAGACGGGCGGAGGGTGTGGCAGCACCGCAGCAATGCTGGCTGTTGCATTCAATTTAATTGTGGCACTTCTTGCGTTTACAGCGTGGTAGAATGCCAACGCCAGTCGATCTGCAATGGTCAATCGCTACGTCGCGTGGCTGGCGGCGGCGGCGGGGTGGCTAGGGTTGGACGTCTTCGTCCGCCCCCAGAAAGCCCGAGCATAGCGACCCCATGTGCGAATAGGCTGGGGGCAGACGCGGACGCCTGACCCCAGCCACCCATCGTCGCTGTTGCGAGAACTATTGATCGATCCAAGGTGAAGATAGTGCTGGGATATGCCAGTGGCTCTCCCAGTCTACAATGTTAACAGCCGCAACCCCTCCCCTACGTTCACCATACGGCAAACCGCACAGCCCCCTCTTGTCGTCGAATGACGCGCCTCGCAATAATGGATGTGTTCGCAGCCGAGGCCGGTGGGGATCCAGACACCGGCGCGGGGGATCCAATTTCTTTCTGCCGGCCAGTCCGCAGGAAGACGGGGCGCAGTCGTCCGGGCGACCGGTACGGCAGGTCACTTCCTTGACCCAGCCCGTCAGCTAACTCCGTAGGCGATTGGAAGGGCGGCCTTCTCCGCGACGTCGTTCGTCGCAGGCACGGTCCCCGAGTTTTACGGATGGGAGCGCGCGCCGCGAGAAGCGTTTCGCGCCTCCCGATGACGGAGTGCGGCCATGCAGGCGACGTGGAAAACGTGCGCGCGGTTCTGGAATTCGTTGACGGTCTTGCAGAAGCTGGTTGTCGGCTACCTGTCCTATGTCCTGGCAGGCTGGCTTGTCCTGCTCTTGCCCATCTGCCATGAGCAGCCGGGACTCAAGGCGCTGGACCATCTCTTCATGGCCGCGTCGGCGGTCTCGACGACCGGGCTGGTCACGATCAGCACAGCCGATAGTTATTCGTTCCTGGGTGAACTCGTGCTGATCCTGCTGATTCAGGCGGGCGGCCTGGGTTACATGACGATCAGTTCGTTCCTGCTGCTGGCTGCCAGCAAGCCGCTCTCGGTCGAGCGTCAACAACTCAACATGGCGGCCCTCAGTCTGCCGGTCGACTTTGACGTGTCGCGGTTCGTCCGGCTGGTCTGCTGGTACACGCTGGTTGTCGAATCTCTGGGCGCTTTGGCTCTCTGGCCGGTCTTCGCCGACAGACCATTTGGCGAAGCACTGTGGACTTGCGTGTTCCACAGCATCAGCGCCTTCTGCACGGCCGGGTTTGGCCTCTTCAACAACAGTTTTGAAGACTACCGGGGGAATGTCTGGCTGAATGGGACGCTCATTGTCCTGAGCGAACTGGGTGCCATGGGCTTCCTTGTCATCAATGATGTCTGGCGGAGCCTGCGATCGCGCGAACTGCACGTCACGTTCACGACGCGCGTCATCCTCTGGAGCACGGCGATCCTGACCGTTGCGGGGACCGTGCTGTTCTGGCTGGAAGAACCAGCCGTGCGAATGGCGCCGTGGCAGGAAACGTGGCTGGCCAGCCTCTTTCAGGTCATGACCGCACAGACGACGGTCGGTTTCAACACCGTGCCAATCGGCGCGCTGTCTGCTTCCTCGGTGATGCTGCTCACCCTGATGATGCTGATCGGCGCGTCGCCGGCCGGAACGGGAGGCGGGATGAAGACAACGACCATCTCTGCCCTATGGGGTCACGCCGTGTCCGTCCTAAGGCGGCGACCGGTGACATCGCTACTGGGGCGCGTGATCCCCGAAGTGCGACTCCGGGCTGCTGTCGCGAACGCTGTCTTTTACCTGGGCACCCTCGGTCTGGGCGTTTACTTGCTGACGCTGGTCGAAAGCTCGCCGTTCGTCGATCAGTTCTTTGAATGCGCCTCCGCGCTCGGCACCGTCGGGCTGAGCCGAGGCATCACCGGATCGCTGACGCCGCTCGGAAAGTGCATCATCATCGCGCTGATGCTGCTGGGGCGGGCCGGTCCCTTAGTTGTGGGAATGTCGCTGGTTCGCCCGCTGCCGGGAACGGAGCCATCCTCGACGGAAGACGTGGTCGTTTAAGCGTTGGATTCTGATACTGCGGGTGGAAGACCGTTACGCCAGCAGGTCTTCCACCACGCTCCCTGCGGGAACCACGCGGTGTGGACGGTTCAACTGGTCGTAGATCTCGAACTCGGGGGGAATGCCGAGAGCCGTGTACATGGTGCTGAGGATGTCGCCTGGCACCAGTGGCTGGCTGGCGGGGAAGCTTCCCGTGTCGTCGCTGCTGCCGTAAACGAGACCCTGCCGGAAGCCGCCGCCGAGGAGCATCAGGCTGTAGCAGAAGTTCCAGTGGTCGCGCCCGCCGTTGTTCGCGTTGATGCGCGGCGTGCGACCGAAGTCGCCGAAGACCGCGACGATCGTCCGATCGAGCATGCCCCGCTCGTGCAGGTCGTCGACCAGGCTGGCACACGCGGCATCCAGTTGCGGCAGCAGCGTCGTCTTGAGCGATTGAAAGTTGCTGCCGTGGGTATCCCAGGTCGCATTGGCGTGGGGCGCCCACGAGACGGTGACCAGTCGCGTCCCCGCTTCAATGAGACGTCGGGCCAGCAGCACGCTTTGACCATAGACATTGCGGCCATAGCGCTCGCGCTGCGCGTCGGATTCGTCTTGCAAACGAAATGCCCGTTGCGAGGTCTCGGAGGTTAAAAGATCGAGAGCACGAGTTTGCAGTCCGGTCATTTCCGCCGTGCCCGACGACAACGCCGGGCGGGTCAGGCTATCGAACAAGGCTCGTCGAAAGGCGAGTCGGTCTGCCGAGATATCGGACTGAGCCGACAATTCGGTCACGCGGAAGTCGGCGGCGTTAGGATCATTCAGAACGAAGAGCGGATCGTACCGGCGCCCGAGAAAACCGGCGAAGAAACCGGGCTGCGGAGGATTCCCCGCCCCTTCCTGCGTGATGTAAGGAAGATGGACGTGCGAGAGAACGGTTCGCGGCGTCGGCCGTAACTTCGCGAGGACCGCCCCGGCATGGGGATGATCGTCGGGCGCGACCAGTCCACCGGCTTCGCCACGATCGTGCCCCGTCAACGCGGTGTAGACAGCCGCCCCGTGCGAGTTATTGACCGTGTGATGCATCGACCGGACGATCGTCGCGCGATGGGCGTGCCGTGCCAGCTTCGGCAGGTGCTCGCTCATCTGGTAGCCGGGGAGCGACGTAGCAATCG
>JAHBXV010000043.1 GCA_019636285.1 Planctomycetaceae bacterium | reverse complement strand
GCACTTGCCAACGTGACCGGATTGTTTGAAGGAAATTCACAGCTGACGCTCCTATTGGGAGTTTACACCATGCCAGCCGGAATCCTCTGCCAGATCGCTCCGCCGTTCGAGAAGGTTCTGATGGCGTACCTCTCGTTGTGGGTTCCGATGTGAGGCGAAAGCGTTACGTCGATCGCGCGTGATCCGATCGTGTCAGAGATCCGTGTTGCAAGAACTCTTGCCAGCCTCAAGGAGGTTCGCGGTGGCGTTCTTCGAATCAACTCCCGCTTCCCACCACCGCGGCTGGATCGATCTTCGACTTCGGCTGCGGATCGGCCGCTGGCAAATTCGGCTGCACCCAAGCCGCACGGTATGGATCGTCGCGGCCATCATCGGCATTCCCGCGATTTACCTGCTCAGCCTCGGACCACTCTACTCGCTCATGTATCTGTCGGGAGCCATCGACTCCAGCGGTGCCGTTGACGACGACAGTCTACTCGGGAAAGCAGTTGTTTTGACTTTCCTCCCGATGACGTATTTTTGCCAGATCTGCGAGCCATTTCTCAACGTGATGACCGCTTACCTCAGCATGTGGGGGCCGGATTTATGAACGACCACGTCAGGCCCTGGTTTGCAGCAACAATCCGGATGGGCCGGCGCAAGTTTCGGCTGCGTCTGGTCCGCTGGCGTTTGGCGTTGATCGTGGCCGCCATTCTGCTGGCTCCCGTCGTTTATGTGCTGAGCGCGGGGCCGGTTGTCTTCCTGATGACAGCGGCCGGAATGGAGGACACTCCCTGGGTCGGGGTCCTCGTCGAACGTATTTACGCCCCGCTGATTCTGTGCATGGAATCGTCGGAGTTCTTCGGCGAGTGGATGGGTTCCTATCTGGAACTCTGGGAGACCGATTGATGTGTCGGGTGTGATTCCTCCGAGGTCGGCAGGCCAACGCTTGCCGAGTCGTCTATAATCTCGCTCATCGTTTCGTTGGCGTTCCATTCATAGGGACGGGAGTCCTCGGTGCCGCAGTTTCAACTCGTTTCGCCCTTTCAGCCGGCGGGAGATCAGCCCAAGGCAATCTCAGCACTTGCGCGCGGCCTGCGCGAGCAGAAGCGGGATCAGGTTCTGCTCGGCGTCACCGGTTCGGGCAAGACGTTCACGATGGCGCATGTCATCCAGGAATTGCAGCGGCCGGCCTTGATCCTCTCGCACAACAAGACACTTGCCGCCCAGTTGTACGGCGAGTTTCGCGACTTCTTCCCGCACAACGCTGTCAGCTATTTCGTCAGCTACTACGACTACTACCAGCCCGAGGCGTACATCCCCCAGCGCGACATTTACATCGAGAAAGATTCCTCGATCAATGAGGAAATCGACCGGTTGCGCCTCGCCGCAACCAGTGCGCTCGTCAGCCGTCGTGACGTGATCGTGGTCGCCAGCGTCAGTTGTATTTACGGCCTCGGTTCGCCGAAGGACTACCTCGAGGCGATGGTGCCGCTGCAAGTGGGCGGAACGATCGACCGCGACGAGTTTCTGCGGAAGCTGTGTGACATCCAGTACACCCGCAACGACTTCCAGCCCCTCCGCGCCCACTTCCGGGTTCGCGGCGATGTCGTGGAGTGCTGGCCTGCGTACGAAGAGTTCGCCTACCGGATCGAATTCTGGGGGGATGAAGTCGAAAAGCTGGCGATCATCAATCCCACCACGGGCGAGGAAGTCCGCCGAGTCGAGGAGATTTACGTCTACCCCGCCAAGCATTACGTGCTGCCGGAAGAACGCATCGTGGGGGCCTGCGAGGAAATCGAACGGGAACTGGGCGAGCAGTTGGAGGTCTTCAAGAAAGAAGGGAAGCTGCTCGAAGCCCAGCGGCTCAATGCGCGCACGCGGCACGACCTGGAACTGATTCGCGAAATCGGGTTCTGTCCGGGCATCGAGAACTACAGTCGCGCGCTGTCTGGCCGTAAGCCCGGCGAACCGCCCTACACGCTGCTCGACTTCTTCCCCAAGGATTACCTGCTGTTCGTCGACGAGTCGCATGTGACCGTGCCACAGGTACAGGCCATGTACGCGGGCGACTTCGCCCGCAAGTCGACACTCGTCGCGCACGGTTTTCGTCTCCCCATGGCGATCGATAACCGTCCGCTGAAGTTCGAGGAGTGGAACGAGCGGCGGCATCAGACCGTCTTTGTTTCCGCGACTCCCGCCGATTGGGAACTCGAGCAATCGAGTGGCGAAATCGTCGAACAGGTGATTCGCCCGACGGGTCTGGTGGACCCACTCATTCACATTCACCCCGCACGCGGCCAGGTGCCCCATCTCACCGAGCAGATTCGTCAGCGGGCCGACAAGGGCGAGCGGACGATTGTCACCACGCTGACCAAGCGGCTGGCCGAAGACCTGACGACTTATCTGAAGGAAGAAGGGGTCCGCTGCGCGTGGCTGCACAGCGAACTCGACGCTTTCGAGCGTGTCGAAATCATTCGCGAATTGCGGGAAAACAAGTACGACGCGGTCATTGGCGTGAACTTGTTGCGCGAAGGGATCGACATCCCGGAAGTTTCACTGGTGGCCATTCTGGATGCCGACAAGGAGGGCTTCCTGCGGAGCGAAACCAGCCTCATCCAGACCATCGGCCGTTCGGCGCGTAACGTAAATGCCGAAGTCATCCTGTACGCCGACTCGGTCACGAACAGCATGCAGCGGGCGATCGATGAAACGAATCGCCGCCGCGCGATTCAGCTCGAGTACAACAAGACGCACGGCATCACGCCGGAAACGATCCGCAAGGCCATTCGTCGCGGCATCGAAGAGGAGGCGGAAGCCCGCCGGGTCGTCCAGAAGGCCGCGGGAACCAGCGAATCGCAGTTCGTGACGCAGGAACTGCTCAACGAACTCGAAGCCGAAATGCTCGCGGCCGCGAAAGACCTCGACTTCGAGCGGGCTGCCAAACTGCGCGATCGCATTCTGCAACTGAAGAATCAGATGGGCCAGGAAGTGAGCACGGCGAGCGACGACGATAAGCCGGGATTCGCCTCGCGAGGTGGCCGTGGGGCAAAAAAAGGGCGACGCGGCGGCCAGCGCGTTCCCCGACCCAAAAAGCCGTGAACCTCCACTGACCTCACGCCGGCAATTCTTTCGCTTTCTGGACGACGATCAAGGCGACCTGAGTCGCCCAGGTGGCGTCCCGCCAAGACGATATCGGAAGTTCCAGAAGCGCGAACGCGGCGGTCGGAAACTTATCCGCGTGATTCACCCAGCGTTCGAGCAGGTTCTCGAAACCAGGATTGTGTCCCACGAACAGAGCATTCGTCGCGACATCAGGCAGATTCTGGATCTGCGTCAGCAACTCGTCTGCCGAGGCGTGATAGAGTTCCGCGCGAAAGTCCGCGCCGGGTGCATCTCGCCATTGTTGACTGACCAGTTCCCACGTCTTCGCTGCCCGAGCCGCGGTGGAACAGACCACCACATCAGGCAACCAAGGCTGTCGGGAGAGCCATTCACCCATGCGAGGTGCGGCGAGGAGTCCACGCGAATTGAGCGGTCGCTCATGGTCGGCGAGAGACGAATCGCTCCACGACGACTTTGCATGTCGCAGCAATCCGACGGATTTGGACATCTCGCGGCCATCCCACTTGTTGAGACAGGCGTCCCACCACGATTCATCAGGGTGTGCCACTGGCTCCGCCAGTGTGCCTTTACCCGCTTTTTTCAGACCAAGACGCACTGGCGGAGCCAGTAGCACACGCTTCGAATCTCGATGTCGTGAGCTAGAACCCGCCACCCTGGCTTGGGGTCGCGTTGGTCGGCTGCGGCGGTGCGACCGGAACGACGATGGCTGCCCCCGCGCCGCTGCTTCCCAGTTCGCGGCGCTGCGCGTAGCGAATGGGAAATGACGGCCAGACGGTGTTGGAATACGGGCTCGATTTGTCGCCAACCTGGACGTAGGGGCCGTCGAACACATTGGCGATATATTCTCCGGAACTGTTGCGGAACAAATACCGCGCAAGGGCATGTTCCGACACTCGCTGGGTGAAGCCGAGCCATTGCCGGTCGGGAGCCAGCCCGAACACCATTTTCCGCTCGGGTCGGAAGTCGAGGAATTCGCGCGGCAGCGTCGAGGTGTGAACGGCTGTCAGCAGAAAAGCCATGACGACGTAACCGGTCGCGGCGGCAAAAACCCAGCGACCTCCGGCTTCCAGAAGATTCGGCACGGGAACGAACGTGGGAACCATCTTCTCGGCCGCGATCCGCAAGGCGAACTGCGCCGCGATAAAAATACCGACGAGAGCGATCATATCCGCCTTGTTGGCATGGTCGGGCGGCAGGAACCCCTCGAGCAGCAGGGCCAAGGGCTCGAAGAAGTTCATGGCCAACAGGCCCGAGAGCACGACGCAGACGAACGTCACGCCGGCCGTCCAGACACCTTCATTGGCAAGGCACCACGTGCAAACCCCGAGAACCACCAGGCACGCCAGGTCAACCATCGTAGAGCCTCTTCCCCAGCCGTTTCCCAATCGCGGTCTTCCACCACCGTCATCCGTCTATTTCACGACTCGCAACAATTCCTCGAGCGATGTCGTTCCGCGCACCACCAGGCGAAGCCCTTCTTCGCGCATGTACAACATGCCCCCCTTGCGGGCTTCGGCCTTGATCGCGGTGAGGGAACTTCCTTCGCGAATCAGGTCACGAATGCGATCGGTCACCACGAACAGCTCGAACACGCCAATCCGGCCCAAGTAACCGATGCCATTGCAGGACGGGCAGGTGGGGGCATCGGCTGGCGGGGGACGATAGAACTTTTCGACTTTTCCGGCTGGCAGACCGGCCTTTTGAAGCTCGTCGACAGATGGCTTATAGGCCACTTTGCAGTCTTCGCAGAGCTTGCGGACCAGCCGCTGACCCAGAATGGCCGAGATGGAATCAGCCAGCAGAAAAGACTCGACCCCAAGGTCAATGAGCCGCGACAGTGCCGTTGTGGTATCGTTGGCATGCACGGTCGAGAAGACCATGTGACCGGTATTGGCGGCCTGGCAGGCGATCTTCGCCGTTTCGCCGTCGCGAATTTCCCCAATCATCACCACGTCGGGATCTTGCCGCAGGACGCTGCGCAAAGCCGTGGCGAACGTCTGGTTCGCCTTGGTGTTGATTTCAATCTGCGTAACATTCTCGGCCTTGTATTCGACCGGGTCTTCGATCGTGATGATGTTGTTTTCAAAGGCATCGATTTCGCGGAGCGCGGCATATAACGTCGTCGACTTCCCCGCACCGGTGGGACCACAGCTCAAAAACATGCCGTGCGGCTGGTGAATGACGTCCGAAATGCCGTCGGCAAGCTGCTTCCGCAGCCCCAGATCGGCCAGGGACTTCACGCCCGCCGACTGGTCGAGAATACGAATACTCATCTTCTCGCCAGCCTGAACGCCTTGCGTGGCGACACGGAAGTCAATTTCACGATCTTCCATCTCCGCCCGGAAGCTGCCGTCCTGCGGACGACGGCGTTCGGTGATATCCATGGAAGACAGCACTTTGAAGATGTTCACGATCGAATCGCCGGTCGCCCGGTCGAAGGGCTCGGCCGGATGCATCACGCCGTCGATGCGGATACGGACCGACATTTCCCCTTCTTTCGGCTCCAGATGCAGGTCGGTGCCGCGCCGCATGATGGCGTCGTAAATCAGTTCGCGGGCCGCCAGATAACCGCGCGACGTTTCGACCTGCCGCGAACGATCGACTTCACCGGCACCTTTGCCGGACTTCCCGATCAGCCGAATGGGCGGACCGGAAACCGTATCTCGAACTTCCTTCGAGACCATCGAGATGCCAAGTCGGGCGAGAATCCGGTAGAAGACGGTCTTGAGGTGCCGGGGCGTCAGAACCTTGGAAGCCTCGGGAACACGGCGATTGCGTTCGGTGACATAGACACCAGTCGGCGCGCCGTATCCCGCAGCGACTGCCAGAAACGCAACGAAGAAGTTGGGTGAGACCAAGGCCAGCATGATCGCGAACACCCCGGAGACGAGCAGCACACCGTTCCAGAATTCGGGCCGCACCTTCAAACTGTGCGCGTCGTCGTTCACCCAACCGCAGGTCCAGACCCACAGGCCCGCAATCCCCACGACGAAAATGAGACCGAACCAGTCGAAATAAAACCCCTTGGTTTGACTTTCCATCGGATACATGCCGGGGGGCCATGTTCCGCGAAAGAAACCACCCCAGTCTCGCGGCACTTTGGGAAAGGCATCGGCCGGCCTTGCGGAACCCGGAGCGGCTGTCGCGCCAGGCGGCGCGGCCGTGGCGCCCGGTGGGGGAGCCGTGCTGCCGGGCGGCGGAGCCGTCGTGCCGGGGGGACCGCTCGTCGCCGCCGCATCCTGCGCGAATCCGGGCGAAACGGATAATCCCGCGCAAAGAAACAGCAGGATGGTGACGACAGCGGTTCGGGAGATCATCTCGTCGATTACTCGCAGGTTTGGCCCGAAAAACCCGCGACATCCGACGCGGGTCGACCGAATTTCTGAATCTTAAACAGGCACGGCGATTGGAGAAACCCGCAACACGATCCTCACAATCAACCAACGGAACAAATGACGGTTCCGCCGGACTTGGCAGGGACGGAACGAATGACAGGAATCATCTGATTCGGCAGCATAGCACGGTTTGCAAGCTGGTGACAATTGTTCAATAGTCGATGCGATGTCGCGTGATCTGGCCAAAATGGGGCGGACGCGATTAGTCTCGTGGATATCAGAACATGGGCGCGAAACCGATTCCAAGTTTTAGCCGCGCCCTGACCAATTCCGTGCGAGAGACACGCCGAAATGTCGGAGCTACCCGAAGATCAATTGCGCCAATGCGGTCAATCCCACTTGATTGATGTCTGGAAATCCCTCGAGGAACCAGCGCGCTCCCGATTTGCCGCCGAACTTTGCTCCATTGACTGGTCGCGCATCGAACGTCTCTGGCGGCGGGGAATCTCGTCGGAGAGTTCCGCCGCGACGCAGAAAATCCAGTCGCCGCGAGCGCTGATTCGTCTTCCGGAAACCGAGGGCCAGCGCCAAGAGTGGGCCGCCGCCCGACAGGCTGGTCGCGATCTGCTGGCTGCCGGTCGCGCCGCGTGCATCGTGGTGGCCGGCGGACAGGGAACGCGACTGGACTTCGACAAACCCAAGGGAATGTTTCCGGTGGGACCACTTTCCGGGAAGTCGCTGTTTCAGTGGTTCGCGGAACAACTGGCCACCCGCGAGCGCCATGCGGGCCAAACCATTCCATGGATCATCATGACCAGCAATGCCACGCACTCCGAGACCGTGGCCTTCTTCGAGGAACAGAGTTTTTTTGGCCGCGCGCCCGAGACGACGACGTTTGTCTGCCAGGGAACAATGCCCGCGGTCGACGCGAAGACGGGCGAAGCGCTGCTGGAGGGCCCCGGACAACTGGCCCTCAGTCCCGATGGGCACGGCGGATTGCTCGACGCGCTGGAGCGCGACAAAATGTTCGATCGGCTCGCGGAACTCGGCATCGACACGCTCTTTTATCATCAGATCGACAATCCCACGACCAGGGTTTGCGACCCCGCTTTTCTTGGCTGGCATCTTCGGGAAGAGGCCGATGTTTCCACCAAGGTCGTCGAGAAAATCGCCGCTGCCGAGAAGATGGGAATCGCGGTCGAGCGTGACGGCGTCTCGTGCATTATCGAGTACAGCGATCTCCCGGACGAGTTCGCGAACCAGACCGACGCGCGAGGCCGCCTCGAATTCTGGGCGGGCAACACGGCCATCCATGTCTTTCGACGCGAGTTCCTCGAGTCGGTGGCCCGCTCGGAATCCGGGCTGCCGTTTCATTGCGCCCGCAAGAAAGTCCCCTACCTGGATGATGAGCAGCGGTTGGTGACGCCGGATGAACCGAATGGAATGAAGTTCGAGCGATTTATTTTCGATGTGATCCCGGCCGCGAAAAAAGCGCTGTTCGTGCAGGGTAACCGCAAGGAAGAGTTCAATCCGATCAAGAACGCCAGCGGCAGCGATTCTCCCGAAACGTCCCGGTCGGCCCTACTCGCGCTCCACAAGCGCTGGCTCGTCGAGGCGGGCATCCCCGTCCCGGACGATGCGCGGATCGAAATTGCTCCGGTCGTCGCCACGACGGCCGAGGAACTGCGCGACGCGATCCCGCGCATCCGTCAACCGGTCTCGGGCGATGTGATCCTCGACGCGTCAACGCTCGCGCCAGAGTGATCTCCGGTTCGAAAGGGGCCAACCGGACCGATCTTCGCCTGTGCCTACTCCGGCATTCCGCTTTCCGCATTCGGCTTTCCGCTCCACTTATCCTCATCTACAATCCCACCCCGTCCCGGGTGGCTCGGTGGGATGCCGGGCCGTTCCCGTTTGGTCGCCGTTCGTTCTCAACGTCTTGCCACAGGCCCATCATGGATGAATTACCGCGGGTGCTGTTTCTGGCCGTGGTGCAGGGAATCGCCGAGTTTCTGCCGATCAGTTCATCGGGCCACCTGGTGATTTGCGGCGCGCTCTGGTCACGGATCACGGGAGCCCCGCTTGTCCAGGACGACGGGCTGGAACTGGAAGTGGCTTTGCATGCGGGAACATTGATCTCGATCCTGGTCGTCTATGCCCGCGATCTGTGGGAACTTCGCCGCCAGCCCCGACTGTGCGGAATGGTCCTCCTGGGAAGCGTGCCGGCCGCGATCGTCGGCATTGGTTTCAAGGATCTGTTCGAGGCGGCCTTCGATTCGCCCACGGCCGCCGGGTTCGGACTGTTGATGACAGCCATGTTTCTGACATTGGGTTCGCGTTTCGAGCGTCCGATGATGACCGACAAACAAATCCCCTGGCTGGCCGCGTTCACGATTGGCTGTTTTCAAGCGGTCGCGATTTTTCCGGGAATCTCCCGATCGGGGAGCACGATTACCGGCGGACTGATCACGGGACTCGACCGCCTGAGCGCGACCCGTTTTTCGTTTCTGCTGGCCATCCCCGCGATCGGCGGGGCAACGCTCCTGACGCTGAAAGACACTCTTTCCGGTCCGCCGCTCGCGATTTCTCCGGCGGTCCTGCTGATCGGCGCGGCTGTCTCGGCGATCGTGGGATATTTTTCGCTGACGGCCCTTTTGCGAATTGTCTCGCGCGGGCGTCTCTCGTGGTTCGCCTGGTACTGCGCCGCTGCTGGCCTGCTTGTGCTGGTCTGGCAATCGCTGGAATCGTCCGGAGCGGACGCCGCGGCTATCTGACAACCAGGGTTTCGCGGTCGCTTCCGTATTCCCCGCGCCACTTCATGGACAGCGCGTACGCGACGAGTGCCAGCCCGAACAGGCTGGGCGCCAGGCAGGTCCACCACAACAGCCCCAGCAGCAGCCAGGGTCGCCAGGGTGTCGCCCCGATCCACTCTCCAAAGTCGATCAGGCGGAGACGCTGTCCGAGCACGAAGACCACGACGGCCAGGAGCGCGGCGGGAAGAAACCGCAGCCGATCCCCATCGAGAAGCAAGTACCGGACCGACAGTGGTTGTCCGGGTGGTACGTCGCTCACTCCGTGCCAGATGTTAGGATGACCGGCAAGACGTTCCAGCGAGGGCGATTGTCCGTCCTTCCTTGGCGTTTGCCGAACACCCATCCGATCGAGACGGCCGACGATTTCATTCCAGCGAGCCAACTCCTCCCGAGTGATATGTCCCAGTTCGATCTCGCGCGACAGATCGTCGACCATCTGGCCGTACAAGGCGTTCGCGGCCGAATCGGAGGTGGGCGTGGCAATTTCGCCCGACTCCAGTTCGTCGACGGCCCGTTCCAACACGGGAAAAACCGTTTCAAACCAGCTTTGCCGGGTCGCCGGCGCGCCCGTCCAGACGGTCCAGTTCGACGGAGGAACCAGCGTCAACGATTCGGTACGCGGAACATCGACCAACTCGATCATCGGCAGGGTCTCGATGCCAGTCAGCCAGCCCGATTCTCCATAAGCCGAACGTCGACGCGACCAGATGATTCGCACCGTAGCCCGTCCCTCGCCCCTGCCATCGATCGTCAGGCGGCCAATCTCATCGGTTCGCGGAGAGACGGCTCGCTGATCCACAAAAACGGCAAGGACACGAAGCTCGGGCGGCACCGCGACTTCGATGGACTGTTTGCCGGACAACCCGGCGATGTGCGTGCGTCCATAGAGTCCGGCCTCGGTCTCGAACCACACGGCATGCTCGACGTGAATATTCCCGTCGTCCGGGGAGGGGGAAACGGATCCGCGATTCCAGACGAGCGTGACGCTGTCTCCGATCCGGTAGGTGGTCGATGAAGCCGTCGTGGATGGAGCGGTTCCGGCCAGAAACTCGGGCAGAGACGACGGATCGACGGCGGTACCGCCAACAACCGTCGCGATGTCCCCCGGATCGAGCACCAGAAAGACTTCGTCGACGGGAACATCGACAAACCGCGGGCGGGACAGGGCCGACTCCGAGGAGCCGTTCCACTCGGACCGGGTCCATTTGACGATTGGCGGCTGGCTTGCGTCGTCGGTCGCGGGCGTCAATCGCCACCGGCGCGTTTTCTCCGTTTCGGACAGCAGTTCCCCGCGCGCATGTTCGAACATGTACTCGTCGTCGCGAAATTCACGAGGAACCTCGACCAGGGCATACGGCGAGCCAGACGCGTTCCAGGGACCGCTCGTCCGCCCGTGAATGCGGCTGTCCGCCCCGCTCACTTCCACCCGGACCACCGTCTGGGCCCGGCCGGGTAAGGCAGGCGATGTCAGCGTGACTTCACCGAGAACATCCGGCTCGCGCAAGAGAAAGCGACCGACCAGCAGGCGGTCGGCCGGGAGGACGACCAAGGGATCGACGTCGTCCGTCGGCTCCAGCGTCCGCCCCGGCACGAAATTGACCGCCACTTCCGGCATCGCGAACAGGTTGAAGCGACCATCCACGAGTTCTGAGTCTTCGAAGCGAAGCGATGGCAAGTCGGTTACGTTCTCGGCTCGCAGCGGCAAATTGCCCCGAATGCGGACGAGATGGTCACCGCTCGCCGGTTCGCGCAAGAAAATCACCACGCGATCCTGCTGCGAGTTCAGGCGCGTCATCGCCGAACGAAAGACACGCTCGGCCCCCCCTTCCTGCACGGAAATCTGTTCGATCTGCAATCTGCGATCGACAACGAACGAGTGCCAGTAGGCCGAACCGACCGTCAGCCGCATGTCGGCGATGGTCTCCCACAGGAGGCGCCGTTTTTCCAGAACGACGTTGTGATCGACGCGCGACAGGACGCGTCGCGGCTCGACCCGCGCCAGATTCACACGTAGCCCTGCATCGTCGCGAAGCTGGAGAACCAGTTCGGGAATCGTCTGCGGAGGGCTGCCACCCCATGATGTCAGGAACGCATCGGTAGCCCAGGCCGTATTCGCCTCGCCAGCCGTGGCTGGCTGCACGCGTCCTCCGGTCGTCGCGGCCAGGCCAATGAGCGACAGTTCCGTGCGAATCGTTGACCCTGCGGTCGACTGGATGACCAGTTGCGGGATCGTGCGTGGGTCGCCGCCCCCCGGACTGACGTACGTCCCCTCCAGGACGAACTCGGCAGTCCGCGGCACGATAAAATCGACCGTGACGACCGATGGACCGCGTTCGCTCGATTCTTGCCGCCATCGCAGATCGCTGGCCCCGCGCAATTCGCGAACGATCGCGTTCTCGGCAATTTGAAACGACAGGCCGGGCAGGACTCCCCGCTCGACCCGCATGAAAATCCGGAACTGAACCTCGGTGAACTCCCATTGGCACAAGGCCGATTGAAGCACGCGCGCCGTCACCTCCGCGGGCGGGCGTTCGGCGGAGCCCGCACGCTGCCAGGCGACGCGAAGATCCGAAATCGCCCCCAGCGACGCCGTGATCGACTGGCCATTCAGCGACACCTGAACGTCGCCGCGAGCTTCGGGAACTTGCAGGCCCCGCACGGGCTGAGGAATCTCAAAGGTCAGTCCGCAGGCAGCGGCCCGCGGCACTTGTAGGCCCAATTGCAGTCCCGTCGCGTCTTCGCGCGTCGGTATCAGGAACTCCAACTCAATGATTGTCGGCGTGACGGACATCGACGTGTCGGCACTGCGGGGCGGAAGGTCGACTTCCCATCCACTGCCACCATTGGTTGCCTGCCGGACCGGCCTTTCGCGCCCGTCAATCAGGCAAGCCCGCGCGCTCGTCAGGCTGGCCCCCACGAACGGCAGACGAAGCGGACGCTTCGAGTCCGACGTGAGAACATGATACTCCAGCCGTGCCCGCGCCAACGAGGATTGCCCCAGTTCGCCGACAATCCGGTAATCGGACGAAGCCAGCAGGTAGTCGATCGGTTCTCCGGACAGATCGGCCTCCACCTTTCGCAGTTCGCGGGCAAATTCCGGACGGACGTAAACCAGTTGTAACCGGTCGGAAGGACGAAGTGAGGAATCGACGGGGATCAACACGGTTTCGCGACGCGGCTCGGCCGATCGCCCCGCCGAGGAAACAGCCGCCCCCTCCTGTCCCCACGCCAGCCCCCATCCCGCGCCGATCGAGAGGAGTATCAGAATTCCGCTCAGTTGGCTGATGGGCAGGCGAAAGCTCTGCGTGCTTCCCACCGGAACGTCCGCATCGTCGGTTTGCGGTCGTGGACGCGGCGCGAACAGGCGACGCGGCAACAGGCTCGACAAGACCAGCCCCGTCAGAATCGAGCCGCACAACTCGGCCGCCGGCTGTTGTCCAAAGAGCGACGCGGAAAACATCACGGCCGCCACGGTAAGTCCCACCGTCTGGCGATACCGAATCTTCAGCATGCGGACAAGAATGCCGACAATCATCGTCGCCAGCAGCAGGCACCATTCGAGCAGCCGCAAGCGCGAGAGATTCCAGGTTGCCAGCTCGATTTCGGCGGGCATGGTCGGCGCGACGGCGCGGTGTTCCTGCCATTCCACCGGCGTCTTCAAACCGGCGTCGATGTCGCCGAGACTGGCCGGCGCCGCAGCCGGCTGCTGGACCAGTTCCGCCCACGAGTCTCGGGAAAAGGGGTTAAAGATTCCCCCGCTGCCGCGACCCAGCGGCCCGAAGACGCGCTGGGTCCAGTTCAATCCTTCCGGCCGGTCTCGCAGCCAGACCTGACGCGGTTCCTCGAACAGACGAATGGTTGGCGGAAGCGCGAAGACCCACTCGAAATCGACCACGGTCGCCGTGAGCCGGGGCAGGGGAATCGTCCGTTTCCAACTCCGGGGACTGCTCGTGAGATTCGTTCGATATAAAAGCTCCACCATGTCCCGATCGCCGCCCGTCAATCCGGGCACCGCCCACGACGACTGGAACTTTGCCGGAACAACTCGTTCACCATTCACCACGACACTCAGCAAACTGGCCGTCTCGGGAAGCGAGAATCGGAACGTCCCCCCCTCCGTTCCCTGCAAGACACGGCATTCCGCGCGATGCAGATCCTGTCCCACGCCGCGATCGGACAGCAGCGAACGAATTCGGACCGAGGCCAGCGGTACCTGCCGGGAGTCATCGGTCGACTCGGGATGACGCAATTCGATCCGGCAGTTCTCGCGCTGGTAAGTCCATGTTCGAGACCAGGCGTCCATTTCCGTCGATCGTTTGGCCTCGACTTCCGCCATCGCTCCGATGGACTGAATGCCGACATCCGGCAACGACGTGGACGACAGCGTGACCGCTCCCTCGAAGCGATTGGCCTGAGGACTGGTGGCCAGCGGAATCACCATCAGCCCGCCGCGAACGCGCTCGCGCCTCCCCACGAGCACGAAGTCTCCGCTCCCTTTGTCGGCCCAGGTCAGCAGGAAACGCGAGACGTCGCTCGCTTCGTCAGGATCTGGGGAGACGCCAACAGGCCCCGCATGCCCCCGCGACCAGACAAATTCATCGGCACGAGGCAGATTCAGTCGCAACGACGCCATCGGGGCGTTCGCGCCCCGTCCGGTTAACGTCCAGGTTTCGATCAGCCGGCCGTCAAGCAATTGCACTTTGAGGTCGGCCTCGAGGTCGACCGATGCGTTGGTCGTCGCCAGCATCAGTGTTCCCGGAGGCGCGTCAAGCGTGCCGCGATACCACGCCCGGCCCGCGACCGACTCGGGCGGCCAACGGAACGCCTCGCGGGTCTGCGAGGAAATGGATCCGGGAGTCACGGCTTCGAAACCACTGTCGTCTTCCAGCCTCTGCTGCCAGTTTTCCGACACATCGACGACAACCACCTGGTCCGCCGTCTCGCATTCCTCGGGATGAAACACGGGCAAGGGGAGCGGCTCTGTCGACTCGGACAGCCGACGGTTCGCCAGAATTTCGATGCCGCCGCCCCGATCGGGCGTGATTGCCCGTTGCAGCTCGAAGGTGAGCATTTGCGTCCCGTCGGCCTGTAATTCCAGATCCCAGGCGGCGACGTCGAGCGATGATCCCTGCGAAGCCGGACGAACATCGGTCACCTCCCATCCCCGCGGGACGCGGCAGGCGAGTTGAAAGACATTGCCATTCGGAGAATTCCACCGCAATTGGCTCGAGAGCGTCCACAGATCGCCTGTCGCGGCCACGTGCGTCAACGATTGGACGCTGACCGCGACGGTCGGCCGACGGACATCCAGCACCAGGCGCGCCGAAGTCTTCTCCTGGCGAAAGGACCACTGCTCTCCTGCCGGAGTCACCAGCGGTGCCGAAATCTGGCGATAATCGACCGGCCGCAAAGACCGCATCTGCAACGGGCCGGGAATCGTATAGGCGTGGTTGGCACCCTGAAATACTCCGCCGGCAAGATCGACCTGCGGGGCGTTCGCCACCGCGCCCGGACGACGCGCCGCCACGCCTTCAATGCGAATCGGGCGAAGCCGACCGCTCATCGGTTCCGGGAGTCGAACCATGAGTTTTCGGCGGCGCCCCGGGCCAGGAACCAGTTCATGAGACAAAGTGGTCTCGGTCCCCATCGTCACCGCGAAGACCTCGGCTTCCCCGGCGATCAGGAACGACAGTTCCCCAATGGGATCCCCGAGCACTTCCACCTCGTTACGGCACAGGAAGCGAATTTCTTCTTCCCGAATCAGGCCAGTGATGTCCTGCTGATACAAAAGCAGGGACGGACGCGACGACGCGCCGCGGGAATCCGTCGCGACGATTTGCGTCGACGTTGCCGATCCCAGTTCGATTCTCCACCGCGAGTATCCTTCGCGGGGATCCTCGGAACGGACGACATCGCTGCCGGAAGCCATCAACGTGCGTCCCGAATCGGCCAGGATCTCGAGCGAGGTAATCGCCGAACGCGGCAAATCGAGCAGCAGTTCAACCTGCGAGCCGAACCGCCGCCCCTGCGCGGTCCACCGGGCGTTAAATTCGTGCGAACCGGGCGGAACCAGAACCAGGATGTCCCCCTTGGGTCCAGCCCCCCAGACGGCGGGTCCGTTCGACCAGGCAAGTTCCGAGAGCGCGACGTTCAGCGGAGACAGCGAGAACAGGCGTGGTTCGCTCGCGGACGAAGTCATCCGCCCCGTGAGCGTTCCCGCACGGAGCGTGCTTTCCGTCAAGACCGCGGTCGCATGCACCGATTCCAGCCAGACCGGCGCGATCCGCGAGGTCGGCGATTGCTGGAGTTTCCAAAGTCGCTCGAACTCGTCGCGAGGAAGGGGCTCCCAGCGAGTCTCGGGGCTTGGCCAGGTTTCCGGCCGGTCCTGCGGGACGGCGATCCTCGTCAAAATCGGAACGGTTGCGGCGGGGGCCTCTTGCGCGGCCGCGGCCGATTCGCCGATCGCCCACGCCCCCCATGCCAGCAACAGAACGACGGCCAGCGGACGGGCGGTCATGATACCCCCGTTCCCGCTTCAATCTCGCGCGAGGAATGTTCGCCCGGAGAGACGGTTCGCAACCGAGTCACGTCGTCGCCGCCGCTCACCGCCAGGGCGGACCGCGTCGACGGGCCACCGTACTCGGTTCCCGGGCGAGGAAGTGTCAACACCGCTCCGCCAAACCGGCGCCGCCGCGCATGATCGATCGAAATCGCGATGATCGGGAAGATGAGTCCCGCGACCGCCGGTTGAAGGAGCAGTTCCAGGGGAGCCATGTACCACACCCCAATTGCCGCGAACAAAAACGCGAGCACCAGCATGGTGAGCAGGTTCTGCAACCCCGGCACGCGCAGCAGGACGAATCCCACAAGAAGCGACAACCCGGCTCCGCAGAAGACCACCATCGGGGCGCTCAGCGTGCGAATCGTGAGTGGAATCGGAGAACCGAACTGCGAGAAACAATAGACGTTGCCGTTCGCGGCAATTCCGACGGGAGCGGGCCCCTGATCGCTGCCAATCCAGGCTTGCAACTGCTCGCTGTTTCTTTCGCAGACACGCCGCCAATAGAACCGTTCCCGGTGCCAGCGAAACAGGGGCGTCGCGGTCGACGGATACGAAAACAGGTGCTGCGAACCGGGCAGGACGACTTCCCAGACGACCTGCGAGCGCCACGAACATTGCGGGAATCGCGGCACATCCAGGACAACTTCGCCGCTGGCCCCAAGAACTCCGGCTGTCGGCAACTCATAGTCGATGGTCAGCAGCGTTTCCTGGTCGCGGGGCAGCGATTCCGGAAGATGCAGCGAGTACCTTCGCGATCCCGCCGGCAATTCGACGAGATCCTCCGGTGGAAGCAACTGGTCCTGAATGGCGAACCGGGGCGGGGCGATCTTCTCGGGACAAATGACCTTCAGCGATCCTCCCAATCCGCTCATTCGGAATTGAGCCCGCGCCGACACGCGACCGCTCTGATCGACCACCAGATGGAACAGCGCGCTGGTGATGACTCCAGACCCCACCTCATCGGATCGAACCGGGCTGAGAGTCAACTCGAACTGGCTTCGCGGGCCACTTGCCCGCCAGCGCCGCTGATCGGCTTCCGAACTCAGCAGATTCCAGTCCGCCAGACTCGTGGAGGCTTCGAACCAATCGCCGTTGCGGAATAACAGGTCGGTTGTCGAAAGTGGAACATCCAGGCTCTCGGCAATCGGCACGATCACGTTCTGATCTCGGGCGGAAACATCCTCCGGCAAGGGCAGTTCGAACAAGATCGCCAGTCCGAACCGGCCAATGAGCGGTGACGGCAACCGCAACACGACGGTTCCGACAGCATCGCCTTCCGCCGTCGACACCACCGGTGTCAGGCGCTCTTCCTTCCCCTTCTCGTCAACCAGCAAGTAGGCGACCGGTCGTGACCGGAGTTCGGCCGGCAACGAGAGCCGCAATTCGGACAGGCGATCGTACGAGACGTCGTAATTGAGCATCTGTCGGCACGCCAGATCGCCATGATCGAACTCGACGCGCGTCTCGCTCGTGACGCGCACCTCGCGCGATTGCGGGATAACGGTCAGCGAGAGCGGGCTCCCATCGGCCAGTCCCACGTAGTCGGTCCGTCGCAGATTGGCATAGTCGTCGGACAGCGCGTCCTGCTCGCCCTCCGGTTCGCTGAAAACGCGAAGCCCTGTCGACGACGAAAGATCGACACGAACTTTTTCCGCCTCCAGGACAGTCAGGCGCGCGCTCATCCGGTTGGCGTTGCTGACGTACGGAAGGACCAATCCAGCCGGACTCAGGGGACTATTGTCCCGACGGGCTCGCACGGTGAGCGTCACCCGGTCGCGCACGGGTTGCACCATCTGGGCTCGAATCTTCGACGCGCCGTCAACCGTTTCCACCACGTACGACTCGACCAGGTCGCTCGGTTGAACCGACTCGATCCGCCAACCCGCCGACTCATAGCCCGGCCAATCCATCGAGATCTCATCCAACTGTCCGCGATGGACCTGCACCACGAACGATGATTCGAGCATCAGGCGATCGAGCGACGCGGCCAGGATGTGCCGCGGCCGTGCCACGAAGTACGGTTCGATCCGCGACACGTCGACCGCCAGTTGAAAGGGTTGTCCCAGGAAGCGATACGCGCGCTTGGCATGAACCCCCGGAGCCAGCGTCGATCCCAGTTCAAGCAGACTGATGCGCAAGACATTCGGATCGCGAATGTCGCGCGGGCTGAGCTGCAAACCTTCTTCCAACACGACGGCGATTTCGCCGGTCTGCTTGCGGGCCTCGAGAACCTGAAACTCGCTAATTTCGAATCGATCTCGATTCGCGCGAGTCTGAGACAATGTCCATTTGAGCGCGACCGGCCCCGCCGACGGTTCGGTCAGCGTGACCGTGCAAACCGGCGGAACCGAGCTATCGACCGTGTGCGAGGCGTATTCACGTCCTTCGATCTTCAAGACCGTCGTGCCGGGCGGAAGCGTGGTCTTGATTTCCGAAAACAACCCCTGAAGGGCCTGGACGCGCTGATTCATTTCCAGGAGGACCGAATCGGAGTTGACCCGAGCCAGAATCGAACTGAACGACTCCAATGAAGTCGTCAGCGGGGTATCGGGTTCGCGCTGCCAGTTCACATCCAGCCGCTGCCCGACCCCCACCACGCGCACGCGCGTCGAGCCGTCTTCCAGTTTCGTGGAGTCGACCACCGCCGAATCCGCCGATCGGAAGGTCGACACCTTGTACGGAACGGTCAGTTCCAGGGTGCTGACAGCCGCCGACGGCAAAGACAATTGCAAACGCCTGACTGGTGCCTGCTTGCGAAGAGGAACGACCATGGTGAGTGTGAGCCGGTGGGTTCCCGGACCGCGAAACCACCACCGCTGCCCCGCTTCGGGGGTCACTCCGTCAAACATCGCGGCCCCGTTTCCTTCGTACGAAAACCCGCGCAAGACTCCTTCCGTCAGCCCCAGTGCCTGGCGGACCGACTCATTCGAGCGGACACCCGGATCGACCTGAACGACGGCCGTGATCGTCAGTTCCGCCCGGTCGTCGACAACGGTTCCCTTGGCTTCGATCGACGCCACGCTGACCTGCGTTCCGGTCGTCGGCTCGTCCTCCGACGGTCGCTGGCGAAGAAAGTCCAGAAACTGAATCGTGCTCGCCCCAAGAGGAACCGGAACCGGCTTGCCGTTTTCATCCAGGAGGTAAATCACGTCGAACGGCGGCGCTGCCACGCCCACCGGCGCCGGCTGGCTGTCCGGAATCGCTGCCGATGGGGCAGGTCGCGCTTCGGCGGGCCGCGTCGGATTGCTCTCGGCCGGTGGCGGAACGGCATTCTGGGCAGAAGCCTGCGCGAACGCATGCAACACGAGACCGATGGCCAACAGCCATGGCTTCCCGCATCGTTTGTTCACGTATCGCCCCCGCCCACGCATCCGGACATCATCCGACTAGAAGAACCAAAGTCTCCGAAACTCTTGACCGCATTTTCTGTTACGTCAATTGACGACCGACTGCGAACGAGTCGCCGCCAGACAAAGACTTTCATCCACCCTAGTCTACGTCTCAAATGGTGGGGGTGAAAGTAGTTCTTTGCCGACCAGGAAAGTCTGGGCGAATCTACCGCGGGCAAGTTTGGAAACGGCAGGTTCCATCCGAAATCACCCGCGCACCGCGAGCAGCACGTCTGACAGTTCCTGGTGAATTCCTCCGCACGATGCCAGCAGATCGGGCATGTCGACGTCAAAATCGCTTTCATCGATTCGACTCACGGTGCCGCCGGCCTCGCGCACCAGCAGGACTCCCGCCGCCATGTCCCAAGGTTTCAGACTGGTCGACCAGAAGCCGTCAATCCGTCCGGCCGCGATGTTTGCCAGATTCAGCGCGGCGGAACCCGTTCGCTGAACGGTCTGGGCGTGCGTCAACATCTTCAGGAACCGCCTCACCGCGATGTCATTGGGATCGGTCGCGACGGGCAGGCTGGCGATCATCAGCGCCTGGTCGAGCTGGCGAACTCCCGAGACCGAGATCGGCCGGCGATTCAGCGACGCTCCGCACCCCTTCGCTGCCAGGAACATGTTGTCGTGGGACGGGTCATACACGGCTCCGGCGACCAGTTCGCCATCGTGCTCCAGTCCGATCGAGACGGCGAAGTAAGGAAACCCGTGAACGAAATTTGTGGTCCCGTCAAGTGGATCGATAATCCAGCGAAAGGACGAGTTTCCCCCGGCTTCCAGCAAGTCTTCTTCCGCCAGAAATCCATGCTGAGGAAACCGTCGCCGCAGAAATTCGTGAATGACTCGCTGCGACGCGAAATCTGCATCTGTCACCAGATTGGCTTTGCTCTTCTCGCGGACCGTGAACTTGGCCTGCCACTGCCGTAACACCTGACCGCCCAGCCGCGCCGCTTCCTCCGCCGCCTGCAAGAACTCGAGCATTCGCCACATCCTGAATTGTGAACTCGTTCGTTCGACCGCGCCATCCTGTCCGCCGGCCGACTGGTCGTGGAATCTTCCTATTCGTGTCGGTCCGCGAAATCGACACGACCGCCATCACCGTTAAAGAGCGGAACTTCTCTCGAATCGCGCTTGCCACACCGTCGCGCGAATCGAATTTGCCTCGCTGAATCCTGCCGACGTCACGTGACGTTGAGTTTTTCCGTCAGTGAAGATGCAACGCGACGGAAAACTGGCGCGATTTGGCAACATTCAACGGCACGTTCGCAAACCAGTGATATGTTTGCAACACCAACTACCCGGTTCGCGATCGATCCGGGGGTCCGCGCTATTCCAGAAGGTCGCGAAATGCCCGCTGAATTCCAATGGACCATTCATGCCATCGTGTTCCTCATCGGCATCGTCGCTTTGACGGGCGTCGCCGCCTGGACGGATACCTGGACTCGACGCATTCCTAACTGGCTGACGCTTCCCATGTTCGCGCTCGGCTGGGTCTACCAGGGAATCTTCTTCGGTGGAGAAGGGCTGCTGCACGGCCTGCAAGGCTTCGCGCTCGGCTTCGGGACGTTCTTCGTGCTGTGGCTGATCGGCGGTGGCGGCGGGGGCGACGTCAAGCTCATGGGAGCTCTCAGCGTCTGGCTGGGCTTCAAGTACACGCTGTATGTCATGGTGCTCAGCACCGTCTTCGTCATCCTGGGAACCGCCGCGGTCATGATCTACGAAGCTCTGACGCGCGGCGTCCGCCAGACACAGAAGAAGTATCTCGCCACCGGCAAGACCGATGCCGACGGCAAGCCTGTCTTCAAGGCCGAGACCATCGAACAAAAGCAGGGCCGCCGCATCATGGCGTACGCGCTGCCGGTCGCGTTGGCAACCTGGCTGATGATGCTCGCGAATCTGACCGTGCTCAAGAACGGTCCGCTCAATCCTTAGTCGAACGGACCAACCGTCGAACAGTTCACTTGACCATCCATTGCAGAACAACAGCCATGAACGCCTTGCGTCCCCCATCAGCGAAACCGCCTCGTCGCGGCTATCTGAGCATGGAACTGGCGCTCACGCTTCCCATCCTGGGCATCGTGCTGCTGGCACTCTTCGAGTTCACGCTGCTGTTCTACAGCCGCGGGTTGATCGTCGAGGCCAGCCGTACCGGTGCTCGCGTCGCGTCTCTTCCGGGTGCGGCGCTCAGCGATGTGGAGCAGTCGATTCGCGACACGCTCGCGCCCGGTTTGCAGCGACGCATGAGCGTCGCCGTCGACCTGGGCGAATCCTCGGGCGACGTGGTAAGCGTCGTGGTTTCGGTGCCGATGGCCGAAGCCTCTCCCGATCTGTTGTGGCCGGTCGGATTCAGCCTGGCTGGCCGAGAATTGGTTTCCGAAACCCGCATGTTGCGTGAATGACGAATTGCTAACCGACCGGCAGGGCATCAGCCTCGTCGGCCCTGAACCCGAATCAACTGTCGCCCGAATGGCGGCAAACCCGAGTCCAACCGCTTCGCAAGGATCGAGCCGTGAGACGCCTGACCCCCGCCTTCCTGACCGTCGTGATGTTCGGCGTGATTGGCCTGCTTGTCGCGGCATACGTCGCCAAGAACCTGCTGGCCGTCGAAGAACGACCGCCGCAGGTGCAGACACTGCTCATTCCGATGGCAGCCGTCGACATCGCCAAGGGGACGACCGTCTCCGAAGTCCACATTGGTAAGGGACCGTTTCCGGTCGACCGCCTCGCGTCCGACACGCTGCGCGTGGAACGTCTGATCGTCGGTCGCGTCGCCAAGGATGACATCAAGGCCGCGAATCCCATTCGCGCCAATCAGCTCTACCAGCCGGGTGAACTCCCGCCGCTTCAAATCGCCGTCGGCATGCGTGCCGTCTCCGTCTCGGTGAACGACAGCACTTCGATGGTCGATGGCCTTATCAAGCCGGGTAATCATGTTGACGTTCTCTTCACGTTCGGCACGTCGGGCGGTGGAGACGAGACCGAAGGTGGAATCACGTTGCGGCTGTTTGAAGGCGTGAAGATTATCGCCATCAATCGCAACCTCGCGCAGAGCGTGCTGACACGCGGCGAAAACCGCGTCACCCTGGAATTAACCGAACCGCAGGCCAACATCCTGGTTCTCGCGAACGAACGTGGGAACATCACGCTGACCTATAACCCGAATGGTCCTGGCACGGGCGGGCTGGCCGTCAACAACACCGAACGCGTCACGCTCTACCAGATTCTGGGTCTGACGCCGCCGTCCGATCCCGTCGAACCGTTTGCTTCGGAGATCTTCCGAGGCTCGAATCGCTCGGTCCAGCGCTTCAGCGACAAAGGCCGGCTGATCGACAACTACAACCCGCCGCAGCCGAACAATCGTCCCCGGCTCCGTGGCACCGACGTCGATCCTCCCGCGGGCCGGCCGACACCGCCGCCAGACAAGGAAGTCCAGGGCACCACGGCTTTCGTCCCGACAACCATCCCGATCAAGCGATAGTCCGAATGATTCACGAACCCGAAGCGTCAGCGAGGGAAGTTCTGTTCTCTCCCTCTCCGCTCGGGCGACACGCCATGAAGGCTTTGCGAAAGGGCGTGGGAGTCGTTCATTCGTCACGCCCTTCGAAGACTCAGGGCGTGCCACCCGATGCTGAGTTGACGGCCCTTTTCGTAATTTTCCCGCACCGTGATTTTGCCAGTTTTCGGTCACCATGAACTCGACACGCATTCCCCCCATCACCCGGCAATCGCGCCGCGGAGTTTATGCTCCGGTGGTGGCGGTCGTGCTGCTCATCGTCATGGCCGGGCTGGCCCTCATCCTCGATCGCGTCTGGCTCGAAACCGCCCAACTGGAACTGGAAATCGCGGCCGAGTCGGCTGCGCTGGCGGCCGCCGGGCAACTGGCGGATGACCAGACGCTTCTGGAGCATCCCGACTGGGAAGAGATTCTCGCTCGGGCTCGAAACGCGGCCTCCGTCGCCGCGAGCGAAAACCTGGCGGCCGGTCAACCGGTTAGCCTGGCGACCGAGCCCGGCGAAGATATTCGATTCGGACGTCTGGCGACAAACTCGGAAACCGGCCGGACGCAATTTCTGGAAGTCACTCAGGCGCCCACGTCGGTCCTCGTCCTGGCCGAGCGCTTGCGCAGCCGCGGCAACCCGGTGGCACTCTTTCTGCGAACCTCGTCCGGTTTGGACGCAGCCGACGTCGTCGCGCGTGCGGAAGCCTCGATCCTCGGCCCCGTGGTTGGCGTTCGCCCACTGCCGCAAGCTCCGGCTCCCGGTCTCCCGCTGGCGATTCAGTGGACCGACCCCAGTGGCCGGTCGCGCGAGACCTGGCAAGCCGCGATTGAACTGCGCCAGGGCCCCGATCGCTTTGGCTATGACCCGGTCGCTCGGGAAGTGGTCGAAAGCCCCGATGGCCTGCCGGAACTGACACTTCGTTTTTCGTCCGGTCAAGACTCCGGCGAGAACGCGCCCAACGCGCAGATTATTGATCTCAGCGGCGAATGGTCCGATGAGAGTCTCATGCGACAGTGGGAGCGCGGCTGGACTGCCAACGATCTCCAGGATTTCGGCGGGGAACTCCGGCTGGGTTCTCCAGCCAAGGAAACATCGTCATCACTGATTGTCGAAGCCACCTCCAAGCTGACCGGGAGTGACTTTTCGGCTCTGGAATCACTTGTCGGTTCACGACGGCTGGCGCTGATTTTTGACAATGTGCAGCCACGTAGCCGCGGACGTTCGCGGCTCTCAATCCGCGGCCTGGTCGCGATCCGCGTGCTTGCGGTCAACGAACGACGCGATGGAAATCATGAAGTCATCGTTCAGCCCACGGTGCTCGCCACGCGCGCGGCGTTGACCGAAGAACGCGGCAGCGACTCGTCGCCCGGACAACCCGCGAATCCTTACCTGCGGCGGCTCGTTCTTTCCCAATAACGAGCTCCACGGCTTCCAACACTGAACATCGTACGCGTTACTTACCGGACCCGATCATGATTGCCGAATCGAACGACACTCTCGATCCTCGCCAGGCGTTTCAGCGATTGAAGACGCGTCTGCACCGGCAGATCGTCGATGCGATCGATCTGTCGAAAGCGGGTGAGCTGCCGGAAGCGGAACTTCAGAAGCAGTTGCGCGCGCTCGCCGCTCACCTCTGCGAACAGCAGGCGGTTCAGCTTCCCACTGTCGAACGCGACGTGATGGTCCGCGAGTTGATGGACGAAATCTACGGTTTCGGTCCCATCGAACCGCTCATGCACGATCCGGACATCAGCGACGTGCTCATCAACGGACCTGACAGCGTGTTCATCGAACGTGCCGGTAAATTGCAGCGGACCGACATCCGCTTCGCCGACGACGATCACTTGATTCACTTCATCCAGCGGCTGGTGGGTCGCGCCGGGCGCCGCATCGACGAAGTTTCGCCGATGGTCGACGCCAAGCTGCCCGATGGCTCCCGTCTCAACGCGGTGATTCCGCCGCTCGCCCTGCGCGGGCCGACAGTTTCCATCCGGCGTTTCAAATCGCAGGCTGTCGTCATCGAAGACATGATTCGCATGGGGTCGATGACCCGCGACATGGCCGAGTTTCTGATCTCCGCCGTGCGCGGACGCCTCAATGTCGTGGTCAGCGGTGGTACCGGCGCCGGCAAAACGACGCTGCTCAATAACCTCAGCCGCTTTATTCCTGACTCCGAACGCGTGGTGACGATCGAACAGACGGCTGAATTGCAGCTCCAGCAGAACGACGTCGTCGCTTTGGAAACCCGACCGCCCAACGTCGAAGGCCGTGGCGAAATCTCGCAGCGCGATCTCCTGAAGAACGCCCTGCGAATGCGGCCCGACCGCATCGTCGTCGGCGAAGCGCGCGGCGGCGAAGTCCTCGACATGCTGCAGGCCATGAACACCGGCCACGACGGTTCGATGAGCACCATTCACGCCAACGATACACGCGACTGCCTCGACCGCATGGAGCTGATGATCGCCCTGTCGGGAATCGACCTCCCGACGCAAATCGCGCGGCAATACATCGCGAACGCCGTGCAGATCCTGGTGCACATCGCCCGTCTGGCAACTGGTGAACGTAAAATCGTCCGTATCTCGGAACTCGCGGGTTACCGCAACGGCGAGTATCAACTGGAAGACATCTTCGCATACCGAATGACCGGCATCGATCGCGCGGCGGGCAAGGCCATGGGGGCGTTCTACGCCACCGGCTACGAGCCCCGATCGCTGCAACGCCTGGCAAACCTCGGATACGAAGTGCCGCACGCCCTCTTTTCGGCCCGGGAGCTGACCGAATAACGATTCCGTGGCGCTCGACGCCCAGCCACGCCCCTACTTTCTCCGCTCCAGAATCGTCCACGGCCCGACACCATGCTTGCATCCGTTCCACCACTGAAAAGCCGTCCCGAGTTCTCCGGGATCCTGAAAAATCAGGATCAGTTCGGAACCGGGCGCGATCGCGATACGTCGGACCGGATCAATTCCTGGTTCGATACGCTGATGCTTCAGGCCGGCCTCGACACGCCGCCAGCAACCATCCTGTTGGGCTGCATTGTCGCGGCGGTGACCGTTGGTGGCATTGTCTTCGTCGTGCAGGAAAACTTTTTGACTGCGGCCTTTGGGCTGTTCGCAGGCTTTCTTGCTCCCATTCTGGCCCTGATGGGTGCCCGCGCCCGGCGACAGAACAAGATCATGTCGCAGATACCGGCCATGCTCGAAGAACTGGCCCGTGCCGCCAAGACTGGCCGCAGCGTGGAACACAGCGTCGCCATGGTGGCGGAAGACACTCCCGCTCCACTAGGCGATGAACTGCGACTTGTCTCCCGCCGGCTGCAAATGGGAATTCCGCTACGTGACGCGCTGGTCGACCTGCCGTCTCGCACGGGACTGATGACGCTCAATCTGCTCAACACCACGCTTGCCGTCCAGCAGCAGACGGGGGGCGATCTGGTCACGGTTCTGAACCGCTTGTCGCGAACCGTTCGCGACCGGCTGCTGTTCCTCGGCCGATTGCGTGCCGCCACGGCGGCCAGCCGTGCAACCGCCGTCCTCATGATTGTTTTGCCACTCGCCGTGCTCGCGTTCTTCGTGTTCCGCGACCCGAACTACATGAATCAGTTGCTTGGATCGGAATGGGGACGAACCGTGACCATTCTGGGCGTCGTCCTGGAAATCATTGGATCGATCTGGGTCTTGCGAATTCTCAAAGACAGCCAGCAGACGTAATACGGCAGCGATAGAAACAACCCGCGAATTCGATTCACTCGGACGGCCGCCTGGCGGCGAACTCACATCGCCCCACCGCCGGCTGGAGAAATGACATGTTGACCCAGGAATTCCTGATCGGCTTTTACATCGTCTCGGCGCTGATCGTCGCCGCGATGGTCTGGCGGATGCGCCGCCGACGATTGGCCCGGCGGTCGACGGCTCAACCGCCCCTTGCTCCCGAACCAGCCCCAATGGCTGCCGTCGAGGAAGTGGTCGAACCGCTGGAACAACGGCTGTTGTACCCGGCCGCGGAATCGCTCGCCCGGCGTTCCGAGCATCTGGTCGATCGACCCCTGTTTCCGCTCGAGAAAAAAGAAGGTTTCGATCGACTTCCCGTTCTTCGAGCCGGTGAATTGCCCGTCGCTGGCGAAGGCGATCTCGTTTTCGGTCCGGCAACACCCGCGTTCGCCGCAATGTTGCCCGTAAGTGGTTCCGGCACGGAAGAAACGCTGCAGGAACTTCAGCAAGCCGGTTACTACGAACCGCACGCCATCGAAAACTTCGCCGCCGTCCGCTACGCACTCGTCATGGTGGCGGTTGTCCTGGCTGGAGGGTTGGTGGTTCTCGCTCCTCCGCGAGTCGAGGGCTATGCCGTCGGCGGTCTGATCATCCTGCCTCTACTCGCATGGGCACTTCCGCGATTGTATCTGCGAGGAAAGGCCCGCGATCGCCGCTCCGAAATCGAGCGCGCCATGCCGGATCTCCTCGACCTGATGAACATGTGCGTCAGCCAGGGACTCACCATTCCCGATGCTCTGAACCGCGTCCTCGGCGACTTGCGCCCTATTTACCCGGCACTCGCGCAGGAACTCCGCATCGTGGGCGAACAAACCCGCGTGGGCTCGCTCGAAATCGCCCTGCAGAATTTCAGCCGCCGCATCGATGTCCCCGAAGTCCACTCGTTCACCGGTCTGCTCACGCAGACCGAGCGCATGGGGACCAGTGTCAGCGAGGCGTTGGCCTCATACTCGGACACGATGCGCGAAAGCCTTCGGCAGCGGGCCGACGAAAAAGGGAACCGAGCGACATTCCGCCTCCTGTTTCCCACGGTGCTCTGCCTGATGCCCGCCGTCTACCTGTTCCTGTTGGGCCCGGCCGTGATCCAGCTTTCCGACTTCTACAACAGCGGCGGCTCCGACGCCCTCGATTCCGGCACGGAAGCCATCATGGAAATCAACCAGCGGAATAACGCGGGTCGTTAAGCGGAATTGAGCAGTCCTTGGCCATGCCGAAGCGTGTGCCACTGGCTCCGCCAGTGCGATGCAACGCGAGTATCGATTTGCAGAAGAGCACTGGCAGAGCCAGTGGCACACCTATGGAATTCCGTATCGTCAGGCCATCGCGTACGGCGGCAGCAGCAGACGATTCGCCTCGTCGTCCCCGGTCACTTTCTGGGACCGTGCATCAAAATGAAGCGGTCGACCCACGCGGTAAGCGACATTCCCCAGGTGGCAGAGTCCTTCCGCTTCACGCAACTCGCTGAAGGCGGCTTTCGGCTGTCGGCGAGTCAGCACCGCTTGCAGGAAGTCGGACAGATGATCGCGCGTCGCATCGCCGGACGCGGTTTCAGCGCCGGCTGACTGCTCATAAATCTTCCAGCCGGCCCGATCGACAACGAGCGTGCCCTGTTCGCCATAGAACGCCACGCCCGAACTGCGGCCTTCCCAGCCGTGCGGCGACCACAGACGGTGTTCCCATGTCAATTGCGAACCACCGAATTGCCAATGGACCGTCAGCGTGTCGGGTGTTTCCTGGTCGTCGTGGAAATGATACTTCCCGCCAACAGCCTGAACGGTCTCCGGTGAGCCCGGCTGTAGCGCGCGGCAGGCAACGTCAATCCAGCGAACACCCCAGTGAGTCAATTCGCCGCCACCGTGGTCCCAGTACCAGCGCCAGTTGAAATGAAATCGATTCGCCTGAAACGGTCGTTCGCCATGCGGCCCCAGCCAGGTGGCATAGTCCACGTTCTCAGGCGCGTCGCCGATGGCCTTCGGGGGAATCGGTCGGCGCCGATGCGCCACCCAGGCCCGCGCGGTCCGCACATTGCCGAGGCGGCCACTGCGAACGACTTCGATCGCCGAATCGATGGCTGCGACGGAACGCTCGGTCACTCCCGTCTGCACGATGCGGCCTGTTCGTGCGATGGCCGCCAGCAGCCACCAGCCTTCCGCGTACGAATGCGTCCCCGGCGTTTCGAGATACACATCCTTGCCGGCGTCGCACGCGGCCAGCGCGATCGGCACATGCGAATGATCGGGCGTCGCGACAACAATGGCGTCGATCCGTGGGTTGTCCAACAGGCGCCGGTAGTCGTGTTCAATCGTCACGCGAGAACGATGCGTGGCACTGAGATAAGACTCGGCTTTCGCCAGCGGCACGTCGTCGACATCGCAAAGCGCCACGACTTCGGCATTGGGCAGGGTGGCAAGCTGTTCAAGCAGTTCCCGCCCGCGATTGCGGAGACCGATCACGCCCAGGCGAACGCGGTCATCCCCCAAGCCGGCAAATGCCGCCCCGGTCAGTCCGGCTACACCGGCCGCCACGGTCGCGGCCTGCTGCGCGCTATGCCCCAGGAATTGTCGTCGACTCAACCCCACCGTGCCGGTCCTCACGAGAATTCAACCGTAAATCACATCTCATCCATCAACTATGACAGATGCAGTGACACTTTCCCACCTTGAAAGGTGCGTTGCGGATGGGCAACGATCGGCACAGGCCGCGCAATCGCGTTCCGCCCCTAAATGCGATCGAGCGAATCGATCCAGCGGCCCAACCGGTCCCGACCGGCCTCGTCGGAACCCTTTTTCTCAGCTTCCGGGCGCTCATCGACCGTCACCGGCAGGCGCGCTTTCTCGAAAGCCTTCAGGGCATCGCGAGCCCGTAAAGCGCGCGGATCATCCAGAGACCATCCCAGGTAAAACTGCTGTCGCGGGGACGGCAGATTCTCGGGCACTTTCTGAGGAATGAGCGTCGACAGAATGGCGACCCCCGGAAACCGGGTTCGCTCACGAAAAGCGAGCGACCATCCCATGGGGGCAGCTTCTTCGCCGTCGACATGCAGGACCACGCGGTCGGCGTCGATCCGATATTTTTCAGTCATCTGCGTCACGCAATCGCGCACGTACTCGGCGTCGTCCGGCTGCCAGCCGCGCGGGCCAGACGGGATGCCCAACAGAATGAACGAGCGCTGATCGGCAACCGGCTTCCAGGCATTCGCAAATCGCGCGGGCAATCCATCGTTGCCACTGGCCAGATAGACGACCAGTGCGTAATGGCGATCCGGCGAATAGTCTTCGGGAACGTAAGCCGAGTATTTCCGCTCGTGTCCCGGCGGCGCCGCTGAAAGGAGCCCCACTTCCGTCCCCTCGGGCGCCTTGGCGGGATTCTCAGACCCCGCCTCGCTGGAAAGCTCTGCGGGCACGTCGGACATCAACCGCCCGAGGGTTACCTCAACATCGATCGTCTCTTTGTCACGTTGCACCCCCAGCGTGACGGCATCGTTGGGGGTAAACCCTGCCAGCGCGGACCGTAACTCCACGACGTTCGTCACGGCGGTATCACCACATTTGACGATGCGATCGCCAGGCACGATTCCAGCCTTGGCTGCCGGTCCGCCACTGTCCACGAATCGAACGTTGACGCCAGGCTCGGCGGAATCCGTGCGGCTGGGCAAAATTCCCAGGCTAGGGGCCTCGTAGGCCGGCAATTCGGCGACCAGTGTCAGTTCGACCTGGCGTTTCTCGCCAACTCGCTCGACATCAACTTTCACCGTCTCACCCGCATAGCGCGAACCGAGGAGTTGCCGCAGTTCCGAATAGCGCGTGATTGACTGGCCTTCAATCGCGATCACCTTGTCGCCGGGTTTGATCTCCGCAGCCGCCGCAGGCGAACGATCGCGAATTGTTTCGATCAGCAGTTGGTCAGTCGGCGATTGCTCGCCGCGAAAGCCAATCCCCATCAGGCCCGCATGCAGATCGGTCCCCGTCTGCAACCGGCCGAGGCCGCGCAACACACTTTCGAGCGGGATCGCGAAGCCAATTCCCGAGTCGTACCACTCGGCGCCCGCGGTTTCGTCGCCGCCCTGTGGCGACAACGGGGCGAGAACTCCCAGCACACGCCCCTGAATGTCCACCAATGCGCCACCGTAGTTAACCGGAGAAACTTTGGCATCCGTCTGAATCGCCTTGCCCCAGATACGCTTCACCGCCGAGACAATGCCCACCGAGATGTTCGGCGTGGCGACGTCGAACGTCCGCCCGATGGCAATGGCCCATTGCCCGACTCGAATCTCACGTTCCGGAACAGCTTGCGGCTCCTCCAGTCCCGTCGCCTCGATCTTCAGCAGTGTCAGATGTCGGCTCGTATCTTCCGCGATCCGCTGCGCCGCGAACCGCCGACCATCCGCGAGCGTCACGACAATCGATGTTGGGCGATTCGTGAAATTAAACGAGCTGGAGATGATCCAGCCGTCCTGTCCCACCACCACGCCCGATGTCGGTCCGCTACCAGCCGCGAGTTCGCCGACAACATCGAGCCCACCCTGGGTTTCAATGCGCACGACCGAGTTCGCCGCGACCGCAGCCGCTTCGCGAAACGCGCGTTCTTCCAGGTCATCGAGTGCGGCCGATTCCTGAGCCCGGCCGCTGGGCGTCATCGCCAGAGTGGCAAGCATCACGGTCGCGAGGGACATGAGTCGCGAAACTGTCTTCAAGCGCGCGACCCTGACGGACAGAAACGGCATGGCAGGTTCAATTCTTCCGGGGAATCGGCAGTTCGACAGTCACCAGTTCGTTGCCTCGGCGGACGACAAGTCGCACGTTTCCGCCCGACTCCAGTTTCCCGATTTCTTCATTGAGAACTCGAACCGAGGAGACCAGCGTATCGCCAACGAAAATGATGAGATCGCCCGGTTGGATTTTCCCAGCGGCCGGGCCATCGGCCGGAATGCGATCGACATACGGCGGCGTTCGGGCAACGACGTCAGGAATCATGACGAGACCAAAGTCACGCGGCGCGTAGCGATTCAACCGCTTCGGCACGTTGTCGGGATCCGTCTCTTTTTTCGAGAAATCGCCGGTCACGATCTGCGTGATCGGAGTCCGCAAGACTTCAATAGGCAGCGCATAGTTCAACCAGGTGCCGGTGCGAGCGTCGCGAAGTTCCTTCCCGAGCATGCCCAATAGCCGCCCGTCACGCGTTGTCAGAACGCCGCCTGCCGCTCCCGGATTGTTCGTGATGGCATCAACCACGTAAATCGGGCCGTCATAACGGCTCTCAAACGCGCCACGCCGGGCCGACATGTTGATGCGAGCGGACAGCACTCCGTGCTGCACGGAGACCGGTTCGTCGCCATTCGCCACTTCGAACATATTGCTGAACGCCAGCACGCGCGATCCCAAGGAAGCCGGCACGGCGTCAGTGAGTTCAAAATACGGCAGGTTTTCGCCATCGATCTTGAGGACCGCGACATCAAGCGCCGGTTCCGCGCCGACAAGTTTGCCTTCAAAACGGCGGCCGTCATCGAGGACGACCGTCACGAACTCGGCATCCAGCACATGACTCCAGACCGTGGCAATGTGCCCGTCAGCCGAAATCAGAAATCCTGAGCCGAAGTCGGACAGCCCCTGAAGTCCACCGGCCCCGAAGATCTTGACGACTCGGCTGGCGACATGGCGGATCGGTTCGACCGCAGACGCATCCTGACCCCGGACAGTCATGGGAGCGTGACACGTCAGGACAACCGCAACGAGCGCAGCCGTCCTCAGCCGTCCGAATAACCGCCGTTCGTCCGTGATCCCGCTCATTTTGCCGGGGGCTCCACCTGCTGGACTTTGAAGACACCCAGTTGCTTGTCGCCCGAAGAAACCGAGAACGTCGCCGGAAACCTCAGCCCCGAGAACGCGACCGTTTCGACAAACCGGATGCGGCATTCGTCCTGATCAGCCAGTAGCGACGAGTCGTAGCCGATCAGCGCGCCATCGGACTGTCGGAAATACCAGCGTGCCCCCAGCGTGCCTCGCTCAGTCAAAAGCACATCAACCAGCGGACCGCGACCATCGAGCGGCTCGCTTCCGAAGTAGGCGAACTCCGTGAATGCCTCTGGCCCCTCGGAGACCAGCCATTTGAACTGTTGAAACGCGACCAGCAGCCCGCCTGTTCCCGGCGGCTCATCCAGCCAATCGACGGCATCCAGGGGTTGCAGGTAGGGCTTATCGTCCAGCCACATGCCAACCGACTGTTCCGCCAGCAGCACGCGAAACGTCTGATTGGCATCGGTCGCGCCCGAAAACTTCCACGTTCCCCGCCGACCGCTCCAGCCCGCGAATTCCTTCAGCCCCTCTTCGAGACGTGACTGGTGCTGGCGATTGAAATAGTAGTTCGCGTATCCCGGCCGCCCCTCATGCAACTTCTTGAGGTCCGCGTCTAAATCATCCTTCGCAGCCTCCGCCGGTGGGGGCTGCGGGCCTCCGTCTGGCCCCGGGTGCGGGGGCTGCCGCGGATCGGGAACCTTCGGACCTTGCGTCTCGGCAAGTTCCGACTGGTGGTGCAGGGGACGCAGCCGCACGTAGATTTCGGTCTTCTGCTCTTCGCGACGATAGACGAGCGGCACCGTCCATCCATCGGGATAGATGCCCAGAATGTTCTTGAACTGGTTGACGCTGCCGATGGGCCGCCCAGCGAACGAAACAATTTCGTCCCCCTCGCGCAGCCCGCGCCGAAAGGCTTCCGACTGGGGCAGGATGGAATCGACCACAACCGCTCGGCTGAGGCGATCGGTCCGGACGGTCGCCCCCAGAGTGGCATGGTCGACAATTCGTCCGCTCTTCAAGTGATCGAGGAAGTGCTTGATCTGATTGATGGAGATCGCGTAACCGGCACCCACGTTCACACGCCCACGCTTCTCGAACGAACCGCGCCCGTTGATGCCGACCAGTTCGCCAGCCGAGTTGAACAGCGGACCTCCCGAATTTCCGGGATTGATCGACGCATCGGTCTGAATGCAGTCGGTGTATTCCAGGATCGTGCCGGCCGGGTACTGATAGCGATGCACGCCGCTCACGATTCCATATGTCACCGTCGGCGCGAAATCGGTCGCCAGCAGGAACGGGTTCCCCATCACGTAGACCCAGTCACCCTGCTTGAGCTGGTCGCTGTCGCCGAGGGTGGCCACCGGAAAATCGTCCCGTCCCAGCATCTTGATGAGCGCGACATCGCCCGTGGGATCAATCCCGACAATCACGGCGTCGTACAGCTTGCCGTCGTTCAGACCGCACTTCATGAACTCGCCGCACGCGCTCGTGACGTGATAGTTCGACAGCGCGTAACCATCCGGGCTAATCAGCACCCCTGAACCGCCGCCCCCTCCCTTGGAGGAAAAGATGGCAACGACGCTGGGAGCGACCTTCTCGATCGTCGCGATCCGGGCGCGCTCGGCCTCCAGAACCGCATCATCGACTGCGACGGCCGGTCGACCGACCGCCACCAGCACCAGACAGGCCAATCCGGCCCAGCGCGAAACCGTGAGTCCTCGCGGGGTTCGCATCCGGTCAGTTCCTTTCCCACCAGGTCCACTGGCCGCGAAGACCATCCCGTCCCCGTTCCGGCGCGCGTGGAATCAAGCCCCGCATTACTTCAATAGTCGCGCATCCACCAGATGAATCCGATCGCCAATATCCAGGCGATCGTTTCCGCATTCCGCGATGATCTTCAATTCGACAACGTCGGTCACATCCAGGTCGACAGCCGCCGGCGGCTTTTCCGGAGACACTTCATGTTCGAACAACACCTTGCCATCGCCAAGAATCTTGAAATCCGCCACATTCCGCAGACGAAACTCGTCATCGATTCCGACCGTCGCCTGAAGCCGTCGATACTCTCCCCCGATGCGATACGTCAGTTCGGTCTTCGCGTTGGCATGAATCGCCAGCCCGCGCGAATAGACTCGCCCCTTCAGCCGCAGCGGTCGCCCCTCCAGATCCTGGTTGCGGCGATATTCCCAAACAAAGTTCCCCAGAAACGGCCGATAGTCGACCCCTCGCGGCTCCAGGTCCGAGACATAGGCAATTTTCCCACGGCTCCAATCCAGTCCGCGAAGAGCAGTCGATGGAATGTCGACCTGGAACGGCGCTGTCACCCGGGCCATCCACTCGCCGTCGGGCTGACGTTCCAGCGCGACCTTTTGGGCCGTGAATCGCTCGCCCGACGCGAGTTCAATCCGGACATCTTGTACGGGCTGTGGTGCGTCGGACGGCGTTCCGAACAGGATCCCAAAGGCCCGCGTCTTTTTGACCGCGACGGTCTGCCCATCCAACAGAAAGCCGATGGTCTCATCGCCAATATTCGAGATCACGCCATCCAGATGATCGAGCACGTCAGCTTTGCGGATCACCACCTGGTCGCTTCGAGAAGGCCGTTCAAACAGCGCCGTCCAGGCCGCGTCGACCGCGGGATCGCTGGCTCCGAAGCGAATCCCCCGTACGCCGGCCTGTGCCAGCTCGATCTCTCCCAGGAGCGCGTGCCGCAAACGCAGTTTCCCGCCAGTGAGCGAGACCACGGTTGCTCGTAGCGTCGAACCATCCGCGAGGCGAATTTCTTCTCCCTCCGCGGCGCGATCCGTCGTGGCAACTTCGGGCCAGCGTACTTCCAGAAGATCCCGCGTCGGAATCGATTGCGGCCCTTGGTCGGTCTTCACTTCAACGCGGTCCTCCGCGAATGCGACGAGTTCCCCGCGCAGCGTCGTCCCGCTGAGCGACGTCGCCTCGACGGGCATCGCGGCGGCCAGCAACTGACCAACGATCAGGAGTCCGTGACCGATCAACTCCACATTCCTTGATTGATTCCCATTTTGGCCCGTCGACGTTCCGATTCGTCCCCGGCCTCAGCGATCCGACCGGGGCGTCGTGCCCGTCCGGTTGGCCAGTTTGCGGAAGTAGCTTTCAATCGCCTGACGGTAGTGCGAGGGAAAGTCGCGATTGATGAGATTGCGGGCCTTCGCTTCGTCCTTGGGCGGAAGATCGCCCCAGCGTTCTCCCTTTGAAAATTTCTTCTGGTCGGTCTCTCCCGGCGCGGTCGAACCCTTCACCGAACTGTCGCCCGCCGGTCCATTGCTCTGGTTACCTCCACCTCCCTGGCCGCCCCCACCTCCACCTCCGCCGCCACCTTGCTGCTGCTCGATCTTTTTGATCATTTCATCGAGCGTGGCGACGATCCGGTCCTGCACTCCTTGGACACGTTCACCCGCGCGTCCCAGCGATAGCCGTCGTTCCGAATCGGACATCAGCCGCGAGACACCATCGAGCGACTCTTCCGACAATTCCTTCAGGTCTTCCAGCATCAGGTCGGCCGTCGACCGATACCGGTCGGGAACGCCCGTTGTCTGCTTGAGCAGCCCATCCAGCGCGGCAACGGCGGCCGGCCGATCCAGCAGCGTATGGGCACAGACTGCCCGGCCGAAAAAAAGTCCCGCCGGGTCGACCGACGTCGATGGTTCGATCTGCTGGTACAACACCAGCGCTTCGTCGCACATCCGCTCTTCCATCATTGAACGCGCCACGTATTGACGGAGCGTCCCCGCGAGCAGGGTTCCATAGCGATCGGCCGGCAGATCGGCGAGTCCCGACGTCGCGGCCTCCCAGTCGCGTTGATTGACAACGGACACCACTTGCTTGGCCGCGGGATCGACAATTGCCAGCGAACGAACCGCACGGTCGAGGACATCGGCGGCGGTCGTCTCGGTCGTCGCATCCCGCCAAACGGCGTTGAGCTGCTCCATCCGCTCGGCTGGCACCCCTTGAGCTTTGACGAACGTCTGCAATTCCGCAATGACGACCGAGGGCGGCTTCGGAGCATGCACGAGCGCCTCGTCGCCACGCGCGAATCCTCCAAGCCATGAGATCGAAACGCCCACGGCCAGAAGGAGCCCGCCTCTGACAGCCCGGTGATCGAACGTCGCGAATCGCGCGCTCATTGATTTCGCTCCGTGACCAGATTGCGAGTCGCCTCGCGAAGACGATCCTGTCGATCGGCCAATCCTCGCAACTGACCAACGAGGTCCGGGTCGCTCGCCTGCTCGCCATCAATCAGTCGACCCAACTGCCGGGTCCGGCGATTGATGCGATATTGCAGCGCCCGCAGCATTTTGAGTTCAGAGAGTTGATCGACCAATGCCTGATTCTGCGGCTGACCCTGCTGCTGTTGCTGTTGTCCCTGTTGCTGTTGCTGCTTTTCCATTTCCTTCTGCAGCGACAGAATCAGTTCTTCCAGACTTTCCAGAATGTCCTTCTCCAATGCCTGGGTCAATTCTCCCACGTCGGCTCGTTCCAGGCGGCGCGTCACGGTCAAAAGATCGTCGCGCATCTGCTCGACCGCTTCCGGAAACGACACGGACGAACCTTCATCCTTGAGAAGCGTCAGGGCTTTTTCGGCCATCAGGCCAATTTCCGATTCCTGCCGGGCCAGATCAATCGCCCGAGCGCGATGCCGATCTTCGCGACGTTCCTCGGGAATCTGTCCCAGCGCCACGGTCCCGTTATAAACGGCCAGATGCCGGGCCAGCATTTCCCGGAATCGCGATTCCAGGGCCGCCAGCATCAACCCTCGTTCTTCTTCGCGCAACTGACGCAAAATCTCTTCGAGCCGATCTTTCGCCTTTAGCAGTTCGGCGAGCGCCTTGTCCTGCTGATCGGAAGCCTTTTCGCGCTGCTGGGCCTTCAGTTCGCGGATCGCCGCTTCCATCTCCTTCTTGGCCTGTTCGAGTTCGTCCCGGCCCGGAGTCTTATCGCCCTGCGAACCTTCCGAGGATTCGCCTTCCGAGGACTGACCTTCGGACGGTTGCCCCTCCGAGGGCTGACCTTCGGAAGGTTTCCCTTCGGAAGGTTTCCCATCTGAAGGTTTCCCATCTGAAGGTTTCCCATCTGAAGGTTTCCCATCTGATGGTTTCCCGTCGGATGGCTTACCATCCGAGGGTTTTCCATCGGACGGCTTTCCGTCAGAAGGTTTGCCATCAGAGGGCTTCCCGTCCGAGGGCTTCCCGTCGGATGGTTTTCCGTCTGAGGGCTTACCGTCCGCTGGCTTACCGTCTGACGGTTTTCCATCCGAGGGCTTACCGTCAGAGGGCTCCCCCTCAGACGATTCCGAGCCCTTCGATGGCTCTTCGCCGGACTTTCCATTTCGCTCGGCCTGCCGCTCGGCGTCTTGTCCGTCGATCTTCTTCAGCAGTCCGTCCGTCCGCTCGGTGAGTTCCTGCTGGCGCCGCTCGGCGTCCGAGATCGACCCACCCCGCTCGGTGACCGCGCGAACGTTCTTCTGCTGACCGATCAGCTTGTCGACATCGCGAATCAGCCCGGCGACCCGTTCCTGCTCACGCGCGAGTTCATCCTGGCGGTCTTCGCTCTGCAACAGATCCAGCAAAGCCGCCATCCGTACGATCAGGTCTTCCTGACCGATGACCGCGTCGCCCAGTTGCCCGCGGTTGAGAAGCTCGACCAGTTCCTCCATCTGGTGAGGAATCCGGCTCTCGGTGCTCTTGCCAATGACTCGAACCACCAGGTCGGCACGCCCGGGATCGGTGCGACGCAGGTACTCGGCCAGTTGTTGAAGCGTGTTCTCGAACCGCTGATACTTCCGCAGAACGGTTTCCTGCTCGTTCGAAATCGGTGCCGGTTCCTTCGCGGCGGGCTCGGCCGGAGCTTGTCCCACCGCCGGTCCGGCATTGGTGACCAGCCACGTCGCCGCGAAGAGGACGAGGACTCTGGCGATTCGGCGCGCGAGCGCCGGACGGCGATCGGTGGTAACGCTCATCCGCATCCTTTCCGCGTGAACGGCGAACACCCCAAACCTGAGTGGCCATCGAATGGCATCAATGACCGTTATCGCGGCGCTGCCATTTGCCTTCTCGTCCAATTCTCGCACGTTCTCCCGGACCGTACCATGCCGAAACCGCCATTTCGCCGGACGATATCACACCGGAAACCGGCCGTTTCTATTCCAGTTCCAACGCTTTGAGCGCGTTTTCCTTCCGCCGGGTCTTGGTCCGTTCGAGCAATCCTTCCTGATCGGTAATCAATCCCTTCAGCAGTTCCATGGCTTCTTGGAACGTCTCCAGTTTTCGCATTTCCAGCAGAATCCGGTCGAGGTCGGTCACGGCGGCGGCGAGTTCGGAAAGGAGCGCGTCGTACGCCGCCTTCTCGGGAAAACCCCGCTCGCTTTGCTGGCGAACTCCGTCGACCCTGCTGTCCAGCGACGGCCAGCGTTCCGTCACCGCCCGGTTCAGCGGAGCAATGATTTTCGTGTTGAGCCGATCGAACGCCTGCGGCGTCTCGGCCCCGTTGTTGACAAGTTCGTCCCGCAAATCCCGAAAGCCCAGTTCCATCGACTGCAAATCGGCCAACGACTTGCGAACGGCTTGCCGCGCCCGCTCGGCGCTCAACTGGATCGACGAGTGATTTTCAGGACTCGGCGCCTCATCCAATAACCCCCGATGGCGCAGCGAGTCTTCCTGCAGCACCCGCATTTCGGAAATCAACTGCTCGAATCGTTTCCGCAGGTTGAGTTCCTTCGCGTACAGAACTGAAAGCAGTTCGTCGACCGAGACCACCGTGAAGGCGAACCGCTGGCTGCGGCCTTCATGGGGACCGGTCACCGTATCGCGATCCGTCGCCACGACCGTCACGACCAGGCGCTGTTTGACGTTCAGATTTAACGGCAGCACATCGAAGCGCAGCATTTGCCCCGGCGTGGCCGATTCCAATCGCACCTCCCGCGCGGCGGGCTGTTCGAGCGTTTGAACCGGCTGCCGGTTCCATTCCGTTGCTTGATCGATAAGCGATTCAAAGCGCACCGACGCGACTCCGTAATCGTCCGTCACGACTCCGGTAATCGGTATGCGAGCCTGCCGCGTGATCGAATTGCCGATTCCTCGCAGCTCCGCATCCACCAGCGGAATCTGGTCGACGATCCCCACCACCACCAGCCGTGCCGGTTCCAAAGTGGCGATCTCGTGACGGTCGAGCAAAGTGATTCGCAGCACCGTCTCGGCCGGCAGTTCGAGCGGCAGTCGCGGCAGCCCGGTCGCCTCATCGAGCGGCGGCCAGTCGCCGGCATCTTCGCCCGCGCGCATCGTCAGCAGAAATGGAAACTGCCACGCGGTGTCATTGTCGGTCCAGAACCCTCGAGCCACATCCACCGGCCAGCGAAACTCTTGAAAATCGTTGCCGTCGCCGGGGGAACCCCGCCGCAGGAGGAGGGATGGCCGCGCCGCGCCTCCTGTCAATCGCCATTCAAACGGACGGCCGCCAATCCGGCCTTCCAGCGCGACGTCCGCGAGCGGCTCCGCCGACCCTCCGTGCATGTTGAAATCGGTTCCGATCGGCAGCGAGACCTGCGTCCCGGAAACAGGCACGACCGTCCGGTCTTCCGCTTCGGGTGACGTGTTCCAGGCCGTGTATTCGGGATAGCGGCACGCCAGTTCCAACCGCGTCAGCGCCGGTGGATCGGCGACATCGACCAATAGCGGTTCGGGGCTGGTGTAGTCCCCTCCGGTCACCCACAACCGCACATCGTCCAGCAGGTCGGGCATGGCATGACGGAAAACGCCCGTTTCCCGTGTGGGAACCAGGTAAACGCGTCCGCGTCCGCGACCGCCCGCGAGGTGATAATCCAGCCGCACCCGCTCGGGTGTTTTCCGTCCCTCGGGGACTTCGATCTGCAAGACCAGGTCGGTACCGCGCGGGTGTCGATACATTCCCGATTGAAAGTCCCGAATCCGATCGCCCGGCGCCGCGACGACACGCACGACAAGCTCCGTCTCACGCGGCCAATATCCGTCGCGGAGTCTGACAAAGCCGTCCATCCAGCGAGTCATGGCTGACGTATCGGCGATGAATAGCCCGAAAACGGACACCAGTGTCATGGCGGCGAGCACCAGCGACCGTCTGAGGGGCCGCGGATCAAACACGCTCGGCAGATCCAGTCGCGAAATCGTTCGCGACAAGTCGCCGACGGTCCGTTCCAACAGGTAGCGGGTCGCGGGCGTCGCGTTGGAGACCCCCATTTCGCAGGCCTCGACCACCGTAATCAACCGGTCGTCCAGTTCGGGAAACCGGCGTTCCAGAACCATGGCCAGGGCACGGGCTCGTAACGATCGGACGGCCCGTAAGGCAATCAGCGAAACAGCCGCCCCCACGACAATCGCCACCATGCCGATCGTCAACAGCGCCCGCAGCAACCTGGGGAGTTCCAGCCGGCTCGTCTGAAAGTAAATCCAGTCGAGTCCGAACGTCGCCCAGAACGCGATGCCAATCACCACGATCGTGAGTGCCAGCCCCTCCCAAAGAACGTACCGGCGAATCAACCGGCGCAGGCGCTCGATCGTCGCATCGACTTCGGCCGGCAGCTCGATCGAACTTGTCACGCCGCTCCCCTTCGCGAATTCCAGACGCCGCCAGGGCGATGCTGGTTCGGCCTCATGCCAGCTTCCACAACTTGCGAATCAACCACTCCACGCTCAAGAGCGCCACCAGAATCCCCATCATCCAGCCACGGTCCCACAATGTTCTGAGACGCTGATCGACCAGAAAAGTTTCCGACCGATCGGGAAGAAGTCGCGGTAATGCCGCAGCCGCGTCGGGCCAGGAGACATATTCTCCCCCCGACAAGCTGGCGAGTTGCTGAAGACCGCTCATATTCTGGCGAGGGTCGTCATCTTCCAGCCGCGGAACCGCCACCTGAACTTCCTCGGTTACCGATTCCCGACTCTCGGGAATGGGCAGCGTCAGCCGGAATGTCCCCGGCATCGTCGCTCGAAACGATCCGGCGAATTCGCCGGGTCGGGCCCGATCCGGCTCCAGGCGCACGGCCGGCAGCAGGGGGCGACCATCTGGCCGAATGACGTCAATCGGCAAGCTGTCAGCCGCCAACGGATTGAATTGGCCATCAAGCACACGAGCCCGGACGCGTAGCGTTCGACCGAGCACGACTTGCCGCGACTCAGGAAGCAGCACGCCGCGCCGCGTTCCCCGACGCCCGCGTCCCTGCGCCACTTCACGTCCCAGCTTGATCCAGAACCGGTCGTAGTCATCGACGCTCACCGACCGGAGCCGCCACATTTCGCCGCTGCCTAGATAAAAAACGCGTCCTTGCCCGAAGAACTGGGACGCCATCAAGACCGGGGCTTCGAACTGTGTCCGGGGATCGGAGAAATAGGCATAGATTGTCGACCCCGCCTTGGCTCCCGTCGTGGGATAGCAGCGGAACACGCCGGGAAACTCTTTCCACCGCGTCTCCGAAGTCAGCGGATCATCGGTTAACCGCAAGAACTCGGCCGTCCGCGCGTCGTCGGTAAAGTCGACCGGCCATGGCTGCGTGGCATCCTGATCGATTCGCGAAGCCGTGTAGTACGAACCCAAAACGACGGGAAGAAGCTCCTGCAATGCCTGTGAACGCTCCAGCGACTCAGCTCCGGGTGTATCGCTGCCCCCCATGGCTGCCAACTGCGGCGTATTCACATCTCCCGCCACGATCACGAGTCCCCCGGCTTCCTGAAACACCCAATCGCGAATCAGGGCGAACGAATCGACGGGAAACAGCCGCCAATCGGGATCGAAGCAATAGATCAGGTCGTACTGAAATAATTCCTCGCGAGTGGACGGAAACGCCGACAGCAGCCGATCCGACTCCTGGCTGGTCCCCGTCTCGGCCGTCTGCAAATACACGTCGACTTCGAACGAGCGATGCCGATGTAGCAGGTTGCGAACGAAGTGGTACTCGCGCATGGGGCCGCCAGCGACGAGCAGCACGCGTGTCGGTCGATCGAAAACCTCCACGCCCACCGAGCGTTCATTGTCATCGGCATTGGCTTCGCGGCCGGCACCTTGCAGCTTCGCCGTCACGCTGTAGCGATACTTCCCCGGATTGCTCGGATTCAGCGAAAAGACAACAGGGAGCGGTGCCCCATCGGCCCCGGCCTGGACCGCGCGGCTTTCAATCACCTGCGGCGGTTCGTCCCCTTGCTGAGCCGAAAGCTCGACCTGGACGGCTTCCCCTTCCGCGCCACGCGAGACGAGGAGGGCCGTCAGATCGAATGCATCCTGAAACTGTACATCGGTCGGCGACTGCAATTCACCGATCGCCAGGTTCACCGGGATCGCCGTCCCCCCCAGGCCCACGGTCACAAGCCTGGCCCCGGCACTCCGCGCGCGGTCGCCAGCCGACTCCAGATCAATGCCAGCGTTCTGGCCGCCATCGGAAAGAACGATAATTCCCGACAGCGTGGAGCCGCTGACCTGACCAATGAGTTCCGAAAGCGCTTCGCCGAGCCGCGTCTCAACTCCACGCGGAGCCAATAACTCCGACCAGTTGACCTGAGCATCGGGCTTGGCGTCCGCGACAGGCGTTCCAGTCTGGGGCGTCTCATTTTCCTGCGTCAGAACAACCGCCGGCCCCTCCAGCGCGCCGTCAAACGTGTAGACACTCACCTCGTGCGTCTGCCGCAGCGTCTTGAGCAGGGGCGATGTCACAAGTTGCTCGATCGCGCTCGCACGAGTGAGACCTTCCGCCGTGTTGGAAGCGTCATCGCTCGCGGGGTGGCGCATCGATAGCGAAGTATCAGCCAACAGCACAATCCGCGACGGACGGTTGGCCAGTTCCTGCGTTCGTTCCTGCGGATTGAGGGCAATCACGGCCAGGATCGCGAAGACCGCCAGCCGAGGAAACAGGAGCAGCACGCGCCAGAACGTGGGAAGTTCCCGCGTGTCGCGCCAGCCGAGGCGGACGACCCACGCCAGCACGGCCGCGCCGCCTAGAATCAGAATCAGCCAAGACAACGGCGTTTCGGGAAAGTCCCATTCGCGCGCGGTGAGCCGCTCGGCCGTCTCCACGGCCAGCAATGTCACGCGAGGGAAGGGGATGAAAGTCATCGTCTTGTCGAATTTCGTGTCAGATCGTTCACGCTGGAACCGGCTCTGGGTGATAACTCATTTTGTACGCCAGCGCCTGCTCGCCCAATAGCAGCAGCACCAGCGCGATCAACAGTCCCTGACGGACTTCCGTGCCCACATCTTCGCCTTTCACCCACTGCCGCTGCCCGACTTCATGAACAAAGACGAGCGGATCGCTCTCCAACCGCTCAAGCAGATCGGCCGACTCAATCAGTTCCAGGCGACCTTCCTCGACCGGGACGTTGTACGTCAGGAGACGGCTCTCGCGAGCCTGATTCTGGTCGGTGAGCACGACTTCATAAACCCCTGGAGGGTCCGTCTCTCCGAATCGAGCCGTCAACATCACGGGCTGCGGCATCCCCGACGAGGCCGCGGCTTTGGTTTCGTCCCCAACTCCGACGATGGCCGCCTGCAACCGTGTCCGACGCTGGCCGTCGGCACTCGGTGAAAGAATCTCGATCTCTTCCGTGAAGCGCGAGGCATCGAGCGACAGCTCAATCGGCTCACCCGTTGTGCGCGACTCGGGAAGACTCCGTCGATCGGCCACCTGTTTAAGAGTCTCCAGTTGCACGACGACATAGCTGGGATTCAGAGCCCAGTCATTCCACGACGGGTCGGCGGTCGTCAGCCAGGTGATGATCCGGCCCGAACCGAGTTCGTGCTCGAGGATCAGCGGCTGACCGTCTCGCAATTTCGCCAGCACGGCTGGCGGCTTGCGGAGTTCGCTCTCCTGTGGAGGTTCCGACGTATCAACTTCCCAGAATCGACGGATATGAACACTTCCCAGGAACGGATTGTCCTGCCCTTGCAGCACCGCGAAAATCGGGTGCGACGTAGCGTCGAGATCGGGTACCTGAATCGTCGGATCGGTCGGAAGTTCGCCCGGAGAGACCTTGATTCGCACCGGAAAAATACCTTCCGTGAAGGCCGTTTCGTTGTACCAGGCCGGCCGAGCGCCCTTGCCCAGCATCCAGACGATGCCTCCGCCGCGCCGCGCGTAATCCGTCAACGAATCGAGCGCGTCGGAGGGAAGCTCCGCGACGTTGACAAGGTAGACAGCCCGAAACTCCTCGATCGATCGCTGCCGCAAATAATCCACCGTTTGCAAAGTCGCGGTGACACCCGTGCTGCGGGAATCCGCCGCCAGCGCGTCGACCAGATACTCGCCCGCTCCCGATGCGACATCGCCGTCGATCACCAGGACTGGAACCGTCGAGGCGACGCGAATGGCAAGATACCGCTCGTTGTCTTCCAGGAACGAATCCCCCTCGATCGTCGCCCGCAAAAGATGCGGCCCCTCGGTCGAGAGATTGACTTCAAACTCCACTTCGGCTTCGGCACCGGGTTCGATCCGTTCCAGCGACAGCGTGGCGGGAAGGGCGACCCCGTTGTCGAACGCTTTCAGCCGGACATTCGTGGCGACTTCGGTCCCGTCGTTCCGCACGACCGCCGACAAGCGGACGGGGACTCCCACGGCCGACACGTGCGTGGCCCCCGAAAAGTCGATAATCGACAGGTTCGCGTTCCGCTCCGCGACAGTCCGCACCAGGTTCACCGTGACCCCCAGCGCGGTGAGTTCCCGGATGAGCCCAGGAATCGCCGGCTGCGATTCCCAATCGGCACTCCGGAAGTCGGAGAGAATATGAAGCTGGCGGACGGTCGCCTTCTCCGCTTCCAGCAGCTTGCGGGCCGCCCCCAGCGCCGCCGCGAAATCTCCCGCGCGATGCGTCGGCACGAAGGTTCGCGGGTCAAGCTTGTTCGACAGTTCGAGCACCAGCTCTCGATCGACCTGCCGCTGCGTGAACACCGGCTGCTCGGGATTCGACAAGAGCGCGAGCGAAAACTGCTGCGTATCGGGACGGCGGGCCCCTTCCGCGACGAGTCCCTGCACGATCTCCAGTGCTTCGGCATAGGCGGACGTTTCGCCGGTTCGATCGCGCATCGACGCGCTGTCGTCCAGCAGGACCAGATGGTGCGTGCGGCCGCCGCGGAAAATCGACAGTTGCGAGGGATCGAGAATCAGCCGTGCGACCAGCAGGACGATCGCCGCGACGATCAGGATCCGCAACAACAGAAGCAGCAATTGTTCGAGCAGGAGCCGCTGGCGGTTGCGCGACTGGCTTTGAAGCAGAAACTCCATCGCCGCAAATCGCACCCGCCGATACCGCATCCGGTTCAAGAGGTGAATGATGATCGGCGAGGCCAGAAGCGCCGCTCCACCGGCCACGAGGCCGGGGTTGAAAAACCAGTTGGAAAGGAGGGCTTCCATGTCCGTCTTGGCCAAACACGCGGCCGGCCCATTTCACGGAATCCCGAAGCCGGCCGCCCCGGGTTCCCTTGTTCGGTTTCAGTTTCGCAGGCTGGTACGCATCCCCAGACGATGCGACAGATAATGGCGGAGAACCGCATCCAGATGTTCGCTGGTCCGAATCACCTGGTAATCAACCATGTGCGAAACGCAGAATCTGCGAATCTCCTGCAGATAGTCTTTCATCGCTTCCAGGTATCCGTCACGCAGCGCCCGCGGGTCGCACATCAGATCCCCCGCCTCTTCCATCCCATCAAATCGAGTCAACCCGGTGTAGGGAAAATCGAGCTCCGCGTCGTCCAGAACATGAAACACCATCACATCGTGACCCCGCTTTCGCAACAGCCTCAAGCCCCGCATCAGCCCCGGCCGGTCGGTCAAGAGATCCGAGACCAGAACGACCAGCCCCTTGCGAGACAACTCCTCGGCCACTTTGCTCAGCACGGTCGAAATGTCGGTCTTTCGCGACGGCTGTTCGACTTCCAGGCTCGCGAGCACCGCATGTAACTGCGTCTGCTTGCTGCTGGGGGGAACCTTCGAGCGAATCTGCTGATCGAAGACCGTCAAAGCGACACTGTCCTGCTGCCGCAATAGCAGATACGACAAGGCCGCGGTGATCTGGCAGGCATAATCGGCTTTCGTGAGTTTGCCGCTGCCGAACTGCATCGACTCGCTGAGGTCCACCAGCAACAACGTCCGGAGGTTGGTCTCTTCTTCGTACTGCTTGATGTAGAACTTGTCCGTCTTCGACCACACCTTCCAGTCAATCCGGCGAATTTCATCGCCCGGCGCGTACTCGCGGTGCTGCGCGAACTCCACCGACTGCCCGAAGTACGGACTGCGGTGAAGCCCCGACAGATACCCCTCGACGATATTGCGAGCCAGAACTTCCAGCCGCGAAATGCGCGTCAGGGCCTCAGGCGGCAAAGATCTTTTGGAGTCGCGGGTCACGGGTCAGTTCACCTTCACGCGCGGGCGTGGCGTTGATCAGTTCCTCGACAACACGATCCGACGTCACGCCTTCGCTCGACGCCGAGAAATTCGTCACGATGCGGTGCCGCAAAACCGGAGCCGCCAGCGCCGCCACGTCGTCGGTCGAGACCGACGTCCGACCGTACAACAGGGCTCGCGCCTTCGCCCCGAGCAACAGGAACTGCACGGCGCGCGGGCCAGCCCCCCAGCTCAGCCAGTCGTTCACGAAGTCGGGTGTTCCCGGCTGACCGATACGCGTCTGACGCACCAGCGCCAGGGCGTAGTCAATCACGTGGTCGCTCGTCGGTACCTGGCGAACCAGCTTTTGCAGCTTCAGAATGTCGTCCGCCGAAAGAACCTGCTCGATCGACTCGGCCTGCACGCTCGTCGTCCGTCGAGCGATCTCCCGTTCTTCCTGAAACGAGGGATACGACACGAACACCTTGAACATGAACCGGTCCTGTTGCGCTTCCGGCAGCGCGTAGGTCCCTTCCTGTTCGATCGGGTTCTGCGTGGCCAGCACGAAGAACGGGTCGGCGAGAACGTGGCGAATCTGCCCGACCGTCACCTGTCGTTCCTGCATGGCTTCCAGCAGCGCGGCCTGGGTCTTGGGCGGCGTCCGGTTGATCTCGTCCGCCAGAACCATGTTGTGAAACAAGGGACCGGACAGGAACCGAAACTCGCGCCGCCCCGATTCCTTGTTTTCCTGCAGGACTTCCGTCCCGGTAATGTCGGCAGGCATGAGATCGGGAGTGAACTGGATGCGGGCAAACGTCAGCGACAGCGTCCGGGCCAAGGTGCTAATCATCAATGTCTTGGCAAGCCCAGGCACCCCCTCGAGAAGGCAATGCCCCCGGCTGAATAGCGAGATCAGCAACTGCTCGATCACCGCGTCCTGGCCAACAATCACCTTGCCCATCTGCGTCTTGATCGCCAGAAAAGCCTCGTTCAGCTTTTCGACCGACGCTGCCAAGTCTGCTGGCGTCTCCGGCTCAGCCATGGTCTCTCCCTGGTTTCAAGCGCTGACTGGGGTTCCCCTCTGAATCCTCCGACCATCGGCTGAGGCTTCCGTCCTCCGATTCGCCCATGGTCGCATTCATGAAGGTCGCGTTCATCCAACTCTAACAAATCGTCATCAAGTCAGCGAACTCGGCCCGCAAATTCAACGCCACGCGTACAGCTTTGTCTCGCGCTGGTTCCCAATTGTTCAATGTTCGAGCGGTCGTCACCCTCCGTGATCTCCAGCCGCCTCACGAGCGCGCACGGACTGCCTGAAGTTCTTGCATCACCCCGTGATGGATTGAAGCGACGTCGTTGACTTCCCAGCGGTCATCCGGACGAACGAACAACTGCTCCGCGAATGTTCCGGACGGCCCCTCGTTGCCGAAAACCCCTTTCCACGAATCGGTCTCGACCACGTCCCAGTTCTCCCCCTGAAGCAAGAGCGGTTGCGCGTCTCCGGTCGATGTCCAGGTTCTTTCGAGCCAGCCAGCGATCGCCGAGGGATCGGAAGCCCCCTCGAGCAGTCGACACACTTCGTCGACCGCACGGACGGGGCGGGGCGGGCGCCAGCTCGCAAGCGGCGACCAACCCGACAGTTCTCCCATCGCCGTGACCACCAGCGGAACCGTCAATCGCTCGGCATGCCACTCGGGCAACTCGGCCGTTTGACCCAAAATCGGCTGCCAGGCCATTCCTTCCCAGGCGGTGACGATCAAGAGAGTGGCACGCCGTTCGGCATCCCGTTCCAGCGCCGCGACGAATTCCCCAAGCCAATGATCCAGGAGGGAAACGGCCCCGCCATAAACGGCCGGATGCGTGCCCCAGTCCGTCCGGTCCGACTCAGTCACCGGAAATCCACGTTCGGCGAAATCCTCGAAGTATAGGGTCGCAAAGCCTTCCGGCGGCTGCCAGGGGGGCTGGACACCAGCCGAGGCCACCCACAGCAAATCCCAGTCGTCCGCGACGAGTTCCGCGGCCGAACGAAACAGTTCCGCCTCCGGCACCTGCTGCGGCGAACAGTCCCAGCCCGACCCGCCGGAAACGACGCGTCCCTTGCCGTGCATCGCTTCCAGCCCGCCGGGAATCGCCGCCGCGCGCTCGTCGCGAAGCCAACGGATCTTCGCCCCCCGAGCCAGCCCGTTTTCCCAGATCGCGCGGGTCCGGTTTTGAGAATTCGCCGCGGAAATAACCTCTCGATGGCTCAAGGCGCGAGGAAAGACAACACCACGCGCCGCCAGACGATCGAACGTCGGCGACTCCACCCATTCGTTGCCGTGGCACCCGAGCGCGGAAGCCGCCAGTGAATCGAAACTGACGACGACAACTCGCATGCAGACTTCCTCGACGCCATTTTCCGTCAAATGCCGCTCGCGATCTCGAATCGACGAGTTCAACCTTCGTCGTACGTCGTCTCTCCAGAATTCGCTGGAACGGTGCGCTCGGGAATCCGCGAGCAGCGGCAAAAAATCCGTTCGTCAGCTCGCCAACGACGCATCGGCCAGTCGAAACGTCGACGACCTGAGCAGATTTTCGACCTGGACTTCGTGGAGCTGATCGACCCACGAACCGTCCATGGAAAAGACTTCGTAGTACCGCTGTGTCCGGTCTTCGCGCGGATCGGTTGTGCGCCCGGACTCATCGGCCTTGGTCAGGCTGACGGGGACAATCAACAACCACTGACGATCCGCTGTCGTTTCCCAAGTCGGTTTGGTCCAGCGGAAACCCCACGCCTTCAAGTCGGTCTGGGTCATGTTCGGCCTCCCTGCCGTCACAGACTTCTGACACTCCCTGCCACGTTGGCAGTTGGCGATTATCAGCCACTCGCGCCACCCGGTCAAGCAGAAAAACGATTGACCGCCCCCCCCTGGCCGCGACCCAACGGGGAGCGCTTCCCATTTCTCACCGCAGCGCGCATCACGACGACAATTTCATCGCCACAAGCCCCGCAACGATCAGCGCCGCTCCCACCAAACGCGTGGCATTCGCTGGTTCATCCAGAATGACCAGCCCAACCAAAAACGCACCAACCGCCCCGATGCCCGTCCAGACCGTGTACGCTGTTCCCAGCGGAAGGGTGCGCATGGAGATCGAGAGCAGCGCGAAACTCGCGACCATCGTCACCAGGGTAATTACGGACGGGACCAGCCGCGTGAAGCCCAGCGACTGCTTCATGAAGTACGCCCACACCACTTCCAGAATGCCGGCGACCACCAAAAGGAACCAGGCCATTGCGACTCTCCTGTTTCAAGAGCCGGGCCGTCCCGGACATTGTGCCCCCATGGGTGAGGTCGTGGCCTCGGGAAGAACTCTACGTCGCCCACGAAATGAGGACAATCGATTCATTCCCGGATGCCGCGCGCCCTAGCCGCGACCCAACGGGGAGCGTTCCCGTTTTCCGATCGCGCACGCTCAGAAACACCTGTCTCCGGGCAACTCCGCCGCCTGCCGAAACCAGTCCGCGAACTGGTCTTCGTCAATCACGTCCCCTTCGTACACGTGAAAATACCGCACGTTTGGCTGCTTCGATTCCACGGGCGGTAGCGGCTTCAAAGACCCGCCATTCAGGAACGCCACTTTCATGTACTTCGTGATGCAATGAAAACCCAGGAACCAGCCCTGACCTTCAATTCCATAAAAGGGCGTATTCCAGCGCACGGCTTTCCGCACGTTAGGAAGCGTCCGCACGATCAACTGGTCCAAGGTGACGCCGACGTCACGCTTCCAGCCCGGTAAGGCCGCGAGGTACTGCTGCACCGGACCATCGCCATCCCCCTTGGCGATCTGCGGGTTGCCGCCGGATAGTAGTTTCGGTGCGCCGTCTGCTGCCTTGCTCGTCGGTTTCGACAAGCTCCGAACCGACTTCTCGACCGGCTTCTTTAACGTTCGCTTCACCGTCGCCTTTTTGGCCATCGTCCTGACCTTCAAACCCTGGAAGCTTCAATGGTCATGGGGCAGTATCGTGCCTCGATCCCCGGTTTAGGGTCCAGCGGCATCAATGGCCAGTCCCAGGATAATCAAGCCCGTGGTTGCCAGTAACGCCGCAGCCGAGAAGGCCGTTCCGAGAATCGCGAACAGTTTCTTTCTCCGTCTCTGCAACAGCCCGCAGACTCCGAGGCAGAACGCCAGAAGCGACAGTCCCAGAAAGGCAATCATCGCCAGTCCAGCGGCAATAGCCTCCACGGACTCCTCGTCGATCCCACCCGGCGTGGTGGCCTCCATGACACCGGCAATCACAACGATTACCACCAAGGCCACCCCTGCGGCGAGGCTGAGAAGAAAGGACACAATCCCAAGGTCCGAGTGTCTCGGTTCGTCCATCTCCATCCTCTCAGCGTGTCGCCTCATCGAAGTCCGCGAAAAAGACGCACTTGCGACGCCCAGCCGCGGAACGACTTCGCAGCCGCCTCTACTTCTCCAACGGCTTGATGCGAATGTTTCGAAACTCAACGCGCAGCGGCGGGCCGCTGTGGACCTGTAGCGCGATGATTCCCTTGCGGCGAATATCGGCCTCTTCTTCACGATAGTCGACGGTCGTGACGCCGTTAATGGCGAGCGTCACATGGTCACCCTCGGCACGGATCGTGTACTCGTTCCAGCCTTCGCGGTTCAGTTTGGACAGCGACTCCTTGGTCGCCGTGGCGAGCATCCGCTTGCGGCGCGATTCGTCATACAGGCTCCCCCACCAACCTTCGCCCAGATCGGCCTGATACCCCGAGACCTCGGTACTGTCCGGCACGCGCAATGAGCGGAACTGAACGCCGGAGTTGCCCTTGCCATCGACCAGGCGAAACTCCAGACGCAGTTCGAAGTCTTCGTATTGCTTCGTCGTCGCGAGAAACTGATTGTGCGCGATTCCCGGCGAGTCGCCGACAATCATGCCATTGTCGACCTTCCACAAGTCGAGATTCCCCTCCCAGCCCGTGAGATCCTTGCCATTGAAGAGCGGAACAAAGCCCTCGTCCGCAGCCGTGGCAATCCCCGAGACGCTCAAAAACAAGAAACACAGACCCAGTTGTCGAATCATGCTGCGGACTCCTTCAGGAGGATCTTGATCGTTCCGGTTGCCGATTGGGGCGGAATCACGACTGATCGTGATAACGCAAGCTCTGCCAAACAAAAAGGGCGTGGACCACCGTTGTGGACCACGCCCCGATCAAAGCATCATTTTTTACGACGAAATAACCCCAGCGGCGTAACCACCGAGTGCGCTATTCCGAAGGCAACGCAACAATCTCGAGCGGACTTCAAAACCCGATCAGCGACTCGAATCCGCCTGGATCAACAGGTCAGTAACTCGCTCGACGATCGGGCAATGAATCGGCCGGATTAATAACGATCGCGGCGACCGCCGCCACCGCCACCGTACCCGCCGCGCGATCCGCCGCCACCACCACCACCGTAGCCGCCGCCACCGCCGCCACGACGGTCTTCGCGCGGACGCGCTTCGTTGACCGTCAGCGAACGACCGCCCAGATCGGCGCCGTTCATGTTTTCGATGGCTTCCTGTCCACCGCTCGACATTTCCACGAAGCCAAAGCCGCGGGATCGACCCGTTTCTCGATCCATGACGACAGAGGCGGACGTGACCTCACCGTACTGACCGAAAGCCTGACGGAGATCGTCCGCCGTCGCGCCGAACGGGAGGTTGCCAACATACAGATTCATCGATAGAGCTCCTTGGAGCCGGAGACTCAGGAGCCTGCGACATCGATTTCCTGGCCGACGACGCACCGACGTCGTCATAAACTCACGCCATCGCTTGATCGGTGATGGACTGGAATGCTCGACAGGGCCAGAAAAGCGGCCGGCGTCACACAACGCACGGGAAACAAAACGAAAGGAACCTTGCGCTTGCAACTACCGACTGGTCGGGCCCCGGGCAGACGTTACGAGAGTCTGCAGAACGGGTGAGGCCATTCGAATCTGAAGGGGGCTACTATCGTCTGTCTTCTTGCCACAGGACTGGTTTCCCACTCCTGGGAACGGAGTATACAAAGACCTTTGCATTTGAACAGTCCGATCGCATCAAAATCTTTTGAATCCATCGGGAATGTTTTATCCGGAAAGGGACGCGGACCGTTGCCAGTTTGCCACCCGTTGCGGAACGGCATCCGCGACCTGATCCGCTGACTTCATCAGGAGTTATGGCGGCTCCTCCTCCCATCAGCCGGGCTGGTGTTGATTTCTCGCCTCATGCCCCCGTTTCACCTCACCCGCATGCCGCGATTCGAGCACCATTCACAACTCTCAATTGAATCGTCGCTTACGACGTTCGACCAGGGTGTGTGTCAAGATTTTTGAGCGCTATTTCGCCATTGGCATTCAGCCTGCTTAACAGGTTGATCACCGAGCCAAACAATACGGCTCGACTCGACAAGTTT
>JAHBXV010000042.1 GCA_019636285.1 Planctomycetaceae bacterium | reverse complement strand
GCTTCGTCGGTGGCACACGTTTGGATCGTTAGCAATCACAGAGCGCTACCGTTCCACCGTCTGGTACAGCGGCAAAAATCGATAGTAGACCTCGAGACATAATGTCGCCAGCGCGGTCGAATAGACCCGGCCGCCGATGCCTCCCCATGGGTCGTGCGGATCCCAGCTCCCGGCGAGCGGCCCCGACGTCCGTTGCGACGCGATCAATGTTTCGCGGAGGGCCTCATTCCATTTGTTCCAGGGCTCCTCGCCATGCTGAAACAGGGCCAGCGTTCCGTAGTACCAATAGTAGTCGTTGGGCTGTGACTGTCGGGGCAAGGATTTGAGCAGAAAGTTGACCGCCTCTTCGCTGGTGCGATTCGTGCGACGCAGGCCATACATCTGTTTGCAGAACAAGGCTTCGGCGGTCATGGAGGGGGTGGCCGGTTCGCCGGGCCGGTAGCTGGCGAGTCCGCCGTATTCGTCGACAGCGCCGGAGGGATTCAGGCTGCGGTCCTTCAGAAACTTGACCATGCCTTTGTAGGTGGCGTCTGGCGTCTGAATTCCCGCGATGTTCGCGCTTTTAAGGGCCATGAGCTGCCAGCCAAACATGCTCATGTCGCTCTGCTGCCCTTTGCGATAGCGCCAACCGCCGTCGTCGTTTTGCATGGCGACAATAAAATAGACGGCCTTGGTGACTCCGCTCGAAAGTTCGGGAAAAGCGGTGGGATCGGTCTGCATGCCATAGGCTTCCGCCAGCGCATAGGCGGCGATTCCATGACAGTACATGGCGTCATAATAAGTGGCGTCAGCTCCGAGATACCCGTCGTCGCGCTGCTTCTTGAGGAGCCACCGAATCGCCCGCCGGACGTTGTCTTCGTACTGTCCTTCCTCGTGGGTATATCCGGCGCCCAGGAATGCCAGGAGTGCCAGACCGGTAACGCCAGCGTCGGCTTTTGTCCCAGCGCCCCGGCGATCGTTCCCCTGTGGATCGGTCTTTTGAACGCCACCCTGATGCTTTTCAGAGCTCCAGGAACCGTCTGGTTCCTGGTGGGCAGCCAGCCAGGCGAGGCTGGTCTCGACGGCCTTTTCGGATTCCTCGGTGCCGCCATGCTGGAGCGCGATCTGTCGGCGGCGATCGAGGTTACGCAGCCGATAGGTCACCGGGGCCTGCGGCGTCGGATCGGATTTGACCGTGGGGGCCGAAGGACGCAAAAGGCCCGGCGTGGGAAGCCGGCTGGGAATCGTCCCGGTTCCCTCGGTCGCGGCCGCGAGCAGATCGCTCGCCGCCGTTGGGGTTGGAGCGGTCGCCGAGCCCGTAGACCGCAGTTGCGGAACCGGATCGGTCAATGCCGTTCCGCGCGAGTCGCGCCGCCTGGCGCGCGTTCCGAGGGATTCGCTGGGATTTTCGCTGCCGGTGGCGGTGCCCTCGGCGACTTCCGTCGCCACCGAGTCGGGGCGATCGAGCGTGGTCGGCGCGGCCGATCGGGCGATTTCGGAGGGAACTTCCGCCCGGCGCGGCCGTTCGGACCGTGAATCGACTTGCAGTTCGAGGTCGGAGGGCGCGGTTGCCGGGGCGGCGGCGCGCGGACTCTGTCGCGGAGCGAGTTGCGGCGACTCGTTCGCGGAGTCGCTGGCAGCCGTGTCGATCCGCCGCGGGCGCGACAGGCTGGGCGTGGCGTCCGGTCGGGCTTCGACGATTTCGGTGGGTAGCTGCTCGGACGTGGCGGCCGCCGCGGGGGCGGTGGCAAACTGGGGCTGCGCGGGGCGCACGGCGAGGTCGGTCTCTGGCAGCGGCGTGCCGAGGGCGGGGAGTAGCTGTTCGGTCTGCCGGGGATTCTGGGCACGCTCGGGAAGGGCCAGTTCCAGCGCCGGCGCGGCCGTCCTCTCCTGGCGGGCGGCATCGATTTCGGGCGATTCGGTGAGTTTCTTCCAGACCGGAGTATTACCGCCGGATGTTTCGGGAACCGATTGTTCGGCCGTTCGCAGCGTAATGCGAACCGGCAGGGGATCGGCTTGTTTTGGACCGGGCGATGCCAGCCTGGGCTGGACTTCCAGAACGCTCGCCCACGCCAATCCCAGCCAGACATGGATGAGGACCGACAACGCCAGCGACTTCGCCATGGGGTGCGTTTCGCCCCAGCGGGTGGCCAGCATGGTAATCAGTTGAATCGACGCGAAGAACGAACAGAGGAGAAATGAACCGCGCAAAAGCATGTCGCCCGACTGGCTGCCGGAAGTTGGCAGCCAGGTGTCGAAGAACGTCTGGGCAAAGACCGTCCAGGCGGACATCAACGACTCTCCGCTGCCGCACGGTGTGCGAGTGAAATGTTGCGCACGCCCGCCCTCCGACACGCTGACATCACGTCCATGACGGCCTGATAGACGCTGGCGCGATCGCCACGAATGATGACGGCCTGGTTCGGGAAATTGGCGATCGCCTTGGCCAGTTCAGCTTCGAGTGACTCGATCGAGGCCGGTTGCTGGCGGAATTCGATGCTTCCGTCGGCGGCGACATTCACGATCAGTTCGTCGGGCTGATCGGTCATCGCGACCAGATCGGCCACCGTCGGAACTTCGATGTCGTAAGAGCGTTCTTCCTGGGAGAACTGGGTGCCCACCATGAAGAAAATGATGAGCAGCATCACCACGTCGAGCATCGACGTGAGGTTCAGCCCCGGCTCGTCGAGGGGTTGAGTTTTCAGCGGCATCCGCCGACTCCCTTCCTCGCCGGCAAAATTGCCGGCAGCACTCCATTTATCGTCGCGGCGAAAATCTGGCCTCGGGGCGCCTACTTCAAAGGCTCCAGGCGGGATCATGGGGCGGGTGAATGAACGACGCCCCGTCGCAATTTCCGCACGACAGTTTACCAGATCGTCGGCAAAAGGGTGTCTTCCGCATGGAAAGGGAACCGGCGAAACTGGCCGAATCAAATTGCCTCGGGAGATAGCGAACCGGCAGGCCAGCGAGTCTTGGCGCTTTATCCGGTTCCAAGCCATGCTTCCTGCCGACACGTACGCGACAATCCTTAAAAACGGCTCCATCGGAATGATCGAAACCACCCGTGGCGGCTGGCTGGTTCAATGGGGTTTCTGGTCGGGCAGCGCGAAAGCAAGAAGTTTGCAAGAAGCGGCCCTTGCGGGACTTCCGATCTTGTTTCCGGGCTTGGAGGCGCCCTACGATGACTAGGGAAACCCGTCGTGCAGCGGGTTCGCCGTCCATCTCGTTTCCACTGAGTCCGCTGTCGCAAAGGAAACAGGCCGTGGGTCGATTTTCCCTCGCTGCCACTTCGCTCGTTCCCGCCATTCCCGCCGGCCTGTTGTGCTTTTTCCTGGTGTCGGCATTTTTGTCGAACGCGGAAAACATGTCGGGAATGCTTCAGGGAGTGATCGCGGGAAGTCTGTTGCTGGCGGCGGCGGTCATCGTGATGCCGGTGGGAATCCTGCTGTTTGGCGGCGCCAAGTCTGCTCCGGCGGCGGACAAGGGCACGACGGCGGCAGACGACGATGACGAGTTGGGAGTCGATGACGAACTTCTCGCGGACGATGACGACACCGAGCAAAACAGCCTGGCAGAAGAAGACGACGACGACTCGTATGCCGAGACCGTGGCTTACGACAGCAGCGCCGAGCTCGAGGACGTTCCTGCGGCCGACAGTGGCGACGAGATCGATTTCTTCGACGACGAAGACGACGACACATCGAAGTAATCTTGCTGGCGTCGCGATCGCAACATGCCGGATGGCAAGATCTCTGTTGGGAATAACAGCTCATCGGGTCGGCATTCCGCATTCTCCTGCGACTGATGGCCAGCACTCCGTCCGGGCCTCGCTGGTTTCGGACGACGTGGTCGCGCGTCGTCGATTCCCTGATGGGGCAGATTCTGCTCCGGGGTGTGCTGCTCCGCGGCAACCCTCCGCTGCGACACGGTCGGCGACACTTGGATGACCCCCGGTTCCTGGCGGGTGACCATGAAGCGTTCTTTGGGCCGCTGCCGCCGCCGGCTGAATTTGTCTGGAGCGATGCCGACCTGACGAGGATGCCTCCCGAACAACTCGCGGAGGATGAGCGCCTGTTCCGAGTTCGTGACTTCACGTTCCCGTCGGTCGCGCCGCTGGGGATCGAACCCAGCGACCACGTGATTGGTCGCTGTTGGACGCCCAAGAACGATGATCGCGGAGTGACGGTCGTCGGTGTCGACGGAATCGTGCATATCGGGAGCGGGTGGTTTCACCGCCTGGCGCGTCGTCTGGCGCCGCAGGGAATCGAGACTGTGATGATGGACGCGCCGCTGAATTTTCGGCGGACGCCCCCCGGAAGCCTGCCGGGGCAGTTGCTGCTGTCCGGCGATTTGTCGCACCAGCTCGAAACGGCACGGCAGGGGGTACTCGATCTCGCCACCGTGTGCCGGACTCTCCAAAAGCAGGGCCGTCGTGTCGGGCTCGTCGGGTGCAGCTATGGCGGCTGGCTGATTTCCCTGGCGGCGACTTACATTAACGACCTGGAATTCGCGATCGCATTGGCTCCACCGGCCGACTTGGCCGACCTTCTGGTCTCGCGAAGCGTGTTTGTGAAAGCGATTGAGCGAGGCCTGCAATCGGGACCGGAACTGCTCCCTCAACTGGAAACCGCGACGCAGCCGATTCGTCCGGGATTGTGGCCGCTACGGCTGCCCGCCGATCGATTTGTTCTGCACGGTGCCCGATTCGACCAGTTCGTGCCGCCGCAATCGATCGAGAACCTCGCGAAGACCTGGAGTTGCGAACAAGTCTGGCACGACGAGGCCCATTATCGCCTCACAATTCTCGACTGGGTGCAGAGTCAGGTCGCCGACCAGATCACGGCTTTCGCGGGTGCGGCTGAACGGTGAATTTCGGCTGGTCGCAGGGCTTTCCGCAGCTCGCCGCCACCACCCTGGAAAGAGGGTGGGGGAGCGTCGCGACGAATTTTTGAAGACGTCTTGGCAGGCAGGGGCGGTTGCAGTATGTTCCGCCCCGGACGCCTCGCCTGCCGACGGATGACCCGCGACGTGGGCTCGGTGTCAAACAGTTGTCGGTCGGCGGGTGAACCCAATCAGCGCATGGAATCAGGCAGGGAGGCCGTGATGAGCCAAGCGAAATCTGTAGCCGCGAGCGATGTGCAAATTCGCTGGATGATTCGCCGGGACATGTCCGAAGTCCTGGAGATTGAACGCGGCAGTTTCGAGTTTGCCTGGACCGAGGAAGACTTCCTCAGTTGCCTGCGCCAGCGAAACTGCATTGGCATGGTGGCCGAACGGCAGGAGCGAATCGTCGGCTTCATGATCTATGAACTGCTGAAGACGCAGTTGCACCTCTTGAACTTCGCGGTCGGGCCGAATTCGCGCGGCATGGGTGTCGGCACCCAGATGGTCTCCAAGCTGATCGGCAAGCTGTCTCAGCAGCGCCGTCAGGAGATCATTCTCGAGGTTCGCGAAACGAACCTGATTGCCCAGAAGTTCTTCCGCTCGGTCGGCCTGCAAGCGACCGGGGTCATGCGGCACCACTACATCGATACCGATGAAGATGCGTACGTCATGAAGTACCGGATGTACGAAGGCTCATCGCTGCTGCTGCCGGAATCGGTCGTGACGAACCGCGTTTCGCAGTACGAGCAGTTTGAGTCGGAATTCGAAGACGCGTAACGGAGTGGGCTGCCGGAATTGCGGCCGACACCGGGAATCGATCTGATCACGGCATGTCGGCTGAAACCACGCTTCCTCGCAGCAAAACTCGACGTCGCGGAATCGAACTCCGCGGCGTCCGTACGCACAATCTCCGCGCCGTGGATCTTGATCTGCCGCTGGGTCAGGTCATTTTGCTGGCCGGCGTCAGCGGATCGGGCAAATCGAGTCTGGCGGTCGACACGTTGTTCGCCGAAGGGCAGCGGCGCTTTCTGACCGCGAGCGGACTCTCCGTCGGGCAGCGACTGCCGCGTCCCTCTGCCGACTCGCTGGCCGGAATTCCGCCAGCGGTGCTCATGGATGGCGACCGTCCCGATTTTTCCGGCAGAACTGTTGGTGTTGTGACGGGAATCGCCGAGCCCATTCTTCGCGGCGTTCAGCGAGCGGGTTGGGCCACGTGTAGCGCGTGCCTGAGGCGACTGCGCGCCCGGGGCCTGGAGGAGAGCGTCGAGGAATTCCTTGCCCTGCCCGGCGGAACGCGGCGTCTGATCGTGTTTCCTGTTCCAGCCAAGCTGTCATCAGCGGACGTGCTGGAACATGTGCGCGAGCGTGGGTTTCGGCGGGTGACCGACGGGAAAACCGTCTGGAGCGTGGACGATGAGCCTCCCGGCGAAATCGCAACTCGGCCGTGGGGAGTCGTCGATCGCCTGACGGCCGGAAAATCGACGGTGGCGCGGCTGCACGAGGCATTGGAACTGGCGCGACGGGAAGGGGACGGACGCTGGGCGCTGGTGGATACCGAGGCGGTTGCTTCGCCCTGGAGTCATGGCGCGGACGAACCGGTTTGCCGGAAGTGCGGCGTCACGGCTCCCGAGATGCGGGCGTTCGCGGAATCGGGAACGGACTCGCTGCCAGTCTGCCGAACATGTTCGGGCGCGGCGGCTGCCATGAAAGACTGCCCGCAGTGTGCTGGAACCGGCTGGAACGTGGTTGCGAACCGGTGGCACTACGGAACACGGACTCTCGCGGAGTGGTGGAAACTCTCCGCGGACGATTGGTGCGGGTCGGAGACTCCCGATTTCCCAAACGACGAAGCGGCTCGCATCCGCGCGCAATGCGAGGTGTTATCGAATGCGGGACTTGGAGAAGTGTCACTCGCCCGAAGTGCGGACGATCTCCCCGCCGCGGCCCGGCGAGCGGTCGGGCTGGCAACGATCGCGCTGAAGGAGTTGACGGCAACACTTATCATCCTCGATGAACCGTTTCGCGGCTGGCATGCGAGCGAACTTCCCGCCGGACGGGAGCTGATTCAGCGCCTGCGAGACCAGGGGAATAGCGTCATCCTGATTGAACATCGTTTGGAGACGGCTGCATTCGCGGATTGGGTCGTGGAACTGGGGCCCGGCGCGGGAGCAGCGGGCGGAAATATCACGTTCGCCGGAACTCCGGTCGAGTTTTCGACAAAAGCAGCAATAGCCGATGACGTTGACCCCGTGGCTGCACCGCGGCCGGCGGCGAAAACTCGTGGAAAACGGACTGGCAAAGTCGAGCGGAAAGTCACGTGGCTGGATGACCGACAGTCGCCGCGCGAGGCGTTGCTGGCGGAGCAGTCCTGGAACGTCATCGTCGGCCGCTGGACCGCGCGGACCGATCGATTGCTGGCGGCCGATTTGCCGCGGCAATTGCTGTCGGACGGCACGCACGATGTCGAGACGATCGACGACCAGCCGTTAACGGCTTCGGCTCGTGCGACGCTCGTTTCGTGGCTGGGTGTGTTGACCGAGATTCGCAAGCTGTTCGCGGAGTCAGCCGATGCCCGACGACTCGGATGGTCGCCACGAAAGTTCAGTTATGCGGCCCTTGATGGCGGTGGCTGTCGCGAATGCCGGGGTCGCGGGCGCCTGGTTGTTCCCTCGGCTTTAATGGTGTCGCTCGAACGCCCTTGCCCGGTCTGCGGCGGAACCCGGTATCGATCGGAAGTTCTGGCCGTCAAACATCGTGGCGCGTCGATTGCCGACGTCCTGCGACAGACTGTTGACGAGGCGTGCGACTATTTTCGAAGTCTTCCCAGCGTCCAGCAGCAATTTCAGACGTTACGGCGGCTGGGACTGGGCTACCTGGTTCTCGGACAGCCCGTGCATCGATTGTCAGCCGGCGAGTCGCGACGGCTGCGGTTGGGAGCCCGGCTGTCGCGATCGACCGAGCGACCGACGTGGTTGGTGATCGACGAACCGGCGGGAGGATTGCATCCCGCCGATGTGCCGACGCTCGCGAAAACATTGCGGGAACTGGTTGACGTCGGCCATACGCTGGTGACGACGGACGCGGCCGGTCACTTGGCGAAATGGGCCGATCGGGCAATCGTCCTTGATGAGCCAACGTAAGGTTGCGTTGCCCTCAGCGGATTTTCAGGTCTGGCAGCTCGGCTTTGATCCCTTCGTCGAGCGGCATCTTGTCCGGACTGGCGCCAGTTTCCCGGAGCAGTCGTTCGAGCTCGGCATTCAGTTTGACGACGATCCCCGCACAGGTGGGGTCGGCGATCAGATTGCGCGATTCGGCGGGATCGCTGGGGAGGTGGTATAGTTCGGCCATGTGGCGATCGGGGGCGCCATCACCATGGGGATAGCGGATGTACTTCCAAGTCTGAGTACGAACCCCGCGAACATTGGGCGTGTAGGGAAACTGCTTTTCGTAGTTGTACGAGTAAAGCCACGCCTTGCGCCAGTTGGCGGCGTCGCCGCGAACGAGCTTGCGCCACGATTGCCCATGAATGTTCTTGAGTGGTTCAGCCCCACACAGGTCGAGAATCGACGGAGCGAGGTCGACATGCAGAACCTGTTCGTCGATGAGTTTCGGCTGGTCGACCGGTGTGAGCCCGGGGTATCGGACGACTAGCGGAACACGAATGCTGGGCTCGTGCATGGTCCGTTTGTCGACCATGCCGTGTTCGCCATTCAAGAGTCCGTTGTCGGTGGTGAAGATGACGATGGTGTTGTCGAGAATGCCGGCTTCTTCGAGGTAGCCGTAGAGCTGGCCGACGCTGTCATCGACCGAGAGCAATGTGGCCCAGTAGTGACGGGTCATCTGATTGAAGTCAGCGACCGACTCGGGAGACGTGTCGGGGAACTTTTTGCGGAAATCGAAGATCGGCCCGTAAATGCCGTGCCAGGTTGTTAAGCGAGTCTTGAACCACTCGGGTTGGCCGTCGAAGTGAAAGGCCGTCGCGGGATAGCCGATCGAGATGTGATCGAACGCATGTTCGTATTTGGGTTCGGGGGTGTAGAAGCTATGGGGAGCCTTGTGGCCCAGCATCAGGCAGAAGGGTTTTTCGCGCGGCTTCTTGAGCCAGTCGAGGGCCATTTCGGTCACGACATGCGTGTAGTACCCCGGAATCACCTTGCGCTCGGCTCCGTCGATATTGAACTCGGTGTCGAAGTACTTCCCCTGGCCTTTGTGAGTGACGAAATAGTCGAAGCCGGGGCGTTTGCTGTCGTCATTTTCGCCCATGTGCCACTTGCCGATGTAAGCGGTCTCGTAACCCGCCGAGCGCAATTGCTTTGGAAAGCTGGCCATGTCGCGGGGATAGTCGGTGAAGTTATTCACGACACCGTGAGCATGGGCATAGAGACCGCTGAGAATCGAGGCCCGGCACGGCGAGCAAAGAGACGTCGTGCAGAACGCGTTGCGGAAGTTGACCCCTTCCGCGGCGATGCGGTCGATATTGGGGGACTTCAGATACGGGCTGCCATTGCAGCCCAGCGTATCCCAGCGCTGATCGTCGGTGATGATGACCAGCACGTTGGGCGCGGCGCTGGCGACCTCGGCGATCGACAGTCCTGCCAGGACAAACAACATGGCGGACGCCATGAGCGGAACTGGCGACGTGCGACGGAATGATACGAGCGTCATGAGATGGGTTTCCTTGTGGGACAAGGCCCGATTGTCGACGCAGGCTTCCATCAGGGCAACCCATGAGACCCCATGGACCGCAAGATGTCGTCATGGCTGGCAAGGAACCGGGGGGCTGCAAGCCGATGAACGACAAAAGGAGATCAATCTTTCCGCCGGGGGAGACGACCGATCGAGGTCGAGAAGATTTTGCGCTGAAGATCGTCCGAGGAAGCGCCGCCTCGGCCGAGGTCATCGACGTTGGCCTGGCAGACGCGGCAGCCCACCAGATTCAGGTGACCTTGCAGATACTGCGCGACCCCATCGCCCACTGAGCCGTCGAGATAAGCCTGCCACAGGGTTCGCGGAGGACAGGAAATGCGGTGCCGTCGCCAGATTTCTCCCAGCGACAGCGACGCCTTCTCGCGATCGGCCAGCAGTTCTTCGAGACGCGACAAAAGGGGCGGTCGATCGCGCAGGAATGTTTCCACGCGGGCGCTGGCGACCGGGTCGAGATCTTCATCGATCCAGGCAAGGAGTTCGGCATCGGTCGGTAGCCAGGTATCGCTCATGCCGTCCCAGTTTGGAGCATCTCGCCAAGACTCGATCCATCAGACTTGAGGCTGGCGCCAATCGCGGCCTTCGCGTCGCAACAGGTCATCGGCGGCACGTGGGCCCCACGATCCGGCCCGATAGGGTTCCGGGACGATCTTCAACTGTTCCCACTCATTGAGCAGGGGGGTGACGAATTGCCAGGCGGCTTCGAGTTCGTCGGTGCGCAGAAACAGCGTCGAATCGCCCCGCAGCACGTCGAGCAGGAGCCGCTCGTAAGCTTCGGGCAACGATTGCTGGAAGGTGTTGTCGTAGTTGAAGTCCATGGTGACCGGCTGAATCTGGTACTGCATGCCGGGACGTTTGGTGGAGAACGAGAGCTTGATCGACTCGCTCGGCTGAATGCGAAAGACGAGGCGATTGGGGCGAGCACCAACCAGATCGCACATGTTGCCATCGCATTCGACGGTGGTGAAGAGGTTGAGCGGCGGCAGCTTGAACTGAATCGCGATTTCACTGACGCGGTGCGGCAGCCGTTTTCCGGTGCGCAGATAAAAGGGGACGCCGGCCCAGCGCCAGTTGTCGATCATGACCTTCATGGCGACAAAGGTTTCGGTGCGCGAGTCGGGGGGAATCCGCTCTTCCTCGAGGTAGCTGCTGGCATGTTTGCCATCGACCAGCCCCGCGGAATATTGCCCGGACACGGCCCATTCAGAGACAGGCCCCTTCGCGCCTGGTGACAGGGCCTTCAGCACTTTGAGTTTTTCATCGTGCAGGTCTCGGGCGTCGAAAAGCGCGGGAGGTTCCATTCCCACCAGGCAAAGCAGTTGCAGCACGTGGTTCTGCAGAACGTCGCGCAGGGCACCGGACTTGTCGTAATAGCCTCCACGGCCCCGCTCCATTCCCTGCGACTCGGCCACGGTGATCTGCACGTGATCGACGTGATGCCGATTGAAGAGGGGTTCAAAGATTTCGTTGCCGAAGCGGAACAGCAGAATGTTCTGAACGGTTTCTTTGCCGAGATAGTGGTCGATGCGGTAAATCTGCTCTTCCCGCAGAAATCGGCGGAGATAGCTGCTGAGCTCCTGCGCGGAGGCGAGATCGGTGCCAAAGGGCTTTTCGAAAACAACCCGCAATGTGGAATCGCTGTCGCGTCCAGGAATCAGGCGCCCCTTGGAAAGCCCTTCGACGGCTGGCAGGAACAGATCCGGCGAGGTGGCCATGTAGACGACGCGCCGTGTCGTCTGGTTTCCCCCCTCAATCTCCTCAAATGCCTGGCGGAGCGAGTCATACGTGTCGATGGCCGCGATATCGAGCTGACGGTAGTAGAGACGTCTGGCGAATTTGGCCCAGGTCGCTTCGTCGACGTTGCCGGCACGGACGTGTCCTCGGATCGCCTCGAACATTTCGCCGCGAAACTCTTCATCGGACTTGTCACGGCGGGCGACACCCACAATCGGCGCGTCGTCCGAGAGGTATCCCTCGTGCCAGAGGTCGTACAGCGCGGGAACCAGCTTTCTGGCGGTCAGGTCGCCGGAGGCTCCGAAAATCGCAATCGTGGCGTGCGACGCCGTCACCACGGGGCTGGAGGCCGATGTGGTTTTGTCCATCACGATCTTGGTGGAAACAGCCATGTCTCACCCGGCGGAAGTTTTCGGACCACGCGACCGGACCTCGTCTCCGGTGGTCCGCCACAAGCGGCGTACCGGATTCGGTCTCCAAGCCGTTATTTCGCAAACAGGGCGTCATTCGACTGAAACAGGGGTCGGACTGCAAGCCGAGATCGAACGGTTGCCTCGTCGAGCATGGAAGCCCGCACTATACTTGGTGGAATTGCTGTCCATTCTGGTCGCCATGAAATCGACATCCATGCCCCACGTCGGCCTGTTTATTCCCTGCTATATCGACCAGATTTATCCGCGAGTCGGTCAGGCGACACTGGAATTGCTCGAACGGAATGGTTGCGAGACGAGTTATCCGCTCGACCAGAAATGTTGCGGTCAGCCCATGGCGAATACGGGCTGTACCGAGATCGCGGAGCCGTTCGCGAAACACTTTCTGAACGTGTTCGAGCCGTTCGACTACGTGGTCTGTCCCTCCGGCAGTTGCGTGGCCATGGTCCGCCAGCACTACCACGACCTGGTGCATGACGATCCCCGCTATGCGGCGATTCGGGGCAAGACGTATGAATTGTGCGAGTTTCTGCACGACGTGCTGGGGATTCGCGAAATGCCCGGAAAGTTCCCCTACCGGGTGGGGCTGCATCAATCCTGCCACGGACTCAGAGAGCTGAGGCTGGGCAAGTCGTCGGAACTCGTCGGCCCCGCCGAGAACAAGGCGGCTACGCTGCTGCAATCTCTGGAGGGGGTGTCGTTGACGGAACTGAAGCGCCCCGACGAGTGTTGCGGCTTCGGCGGGACATTTGCCGTCGCCGAGGAGGCCGTTTCCTGCATGATGGGCCGGGATCGCATCCAGGACCATCTGGATGCGGGGACCGAGGTTCTGACGGCCGGAGACATGTCTTGCCTGATGCACCTGTGGGGCCTGATCGCCCGCGACCGGCGGCCCATTCGAGTGATGCACGTCGCCGAAATTCTGGCCGGTTACCAGCCGGAGTAAGCTGAGTCGGTCGCGAGGGCCAATTTCGGCGGACCCAATTCGCGTTTTCCGATGGGAAACCGAGAAATTGGTCATTCCTTCGGCAGTTGCTGCCGAACCTGTCGCCGGAGGCCGTGATTCCTGCGTGGTTTACGGCGGAAACCGGTGACTTCGCGTTGAGAAGCCGCCCGGATCGCCATTATCACCATGCATGACATGGGTGAGGTTCCATGCGCGGCGAACAATCAATGGCCTGGTCGGTCTGGCGACGAATTGTCGCGGGGCTGACGGTGCTTTTTCTTGTGGCCGGCGGCCTGGGACTAGCGGCACTGGAGCCCGACGCTCGTGGATTTGGAACGCACCAGCAATTGGGTTTTCCGGGATGCACGCTCCGCACGCTGTTTGGAATCCCCTGTCCGGGATGCGGCGTGACGACCAGCCTGGCGCTGTTCGCACGGGGCCGGTTCGTCGAGTCGGCGATCGTGCAGCCCGCGGGATTCGCGCTGGGAACCACCCTGATGGGGCCGTCATCACCCGCGGCGAGGCGCTGGGGCACGATCGCCCGCGGGATTCGCGCTGGGAACCACCCTGATGGGAGTGGCGGCCTGGCTGGCGCTTTCGGCAGGGGTTGGTCGGGGTATTTGGACACGACAGCCGGAGACTTGGGCCGCCTGGATGGCCGTGGGGCTGGCGGGACTGGCCGTGATTGTTTGGTTGATTCGCCTGATATGAACCGTTGATTCTTCGCGCGACTGTCGCCCCTTGGCAGCCGCGAACCTGGATCCATCGGGAACAAGGGATTGAAACCGATGAAGACTTCAATCTGTCGTGGACTTCGGTCCGCCGGTCCCTGGTGCGCGGTGGCGGTGTGCCTGATGATCTCCAGCGGCTGCTCGCTGGGCGTGATGTTCAACAAAATGCTTCTGGGCGATCCGCTCGCGCCGGCCGAGTTTCGGGCCATGACGCAGGTGGATCTGACCAAGGGCAAAGAGCGGATCCTGGTGATGTGCACGACACCTCCCTCGGTGTCGGAAGAACTGACGACGCTGTCGGTCGACATCGCCGAAGGGATCAGTCGGACGTTGAAGCGAGAACAGGTCAACGTCGTCAGTTCGAAGGAAGTGAGTGCCTGGATCGACGACCATGGCGGCGTCGATCTGACGCCCGAGGAACTGGCGCGAGACTTCAAGACTGATTTCATCGCGTGGATCGACATCAAGCAGTTCAGCACGAGGGAGCCGAACAGCCCCGATCTGCTTCGCGGCCGGTGCAGCGGATTCGTGCGGGTGTACCGCGTGCGAGAGCGCGAAGGCGGAGGCCGCTACGCGTCGACGGTTTATACGCGGGAATTTGGCAGCACGTTCCCGGTTCATCAACCCATCTCGGCGACGGGACGTTCGCCACTTCTGTTTCAAAAAGAGTTTGTCGACCAGGTCAGCGAAGAGCTTTCGGAGCGATTCTACGACCATCGCCCGGGAATTCGGTTCTAGTGCTCCGTCACTGTCAAAGTTCGGAAGTGTGCTACTACCTTCGCCAGTGCTCTATTTGTGAATGAAAGACTCAAGACGCACTGGCGGAGCCCGTGGCACGCGCAAATGAAGCCCTGGCAGAACACGAGTCTGCGTTCGTTCGAACCCATGTTCGTGGTGTCCAACCCGGAATTCGACGCGAATCCGGCGACCCCGAAAAGGTGTGATCCATGTTGAGCCGCGGTCCTTGTACTCGAATGTTGATGGCGCTTCTGGCGATCCTCGGACTGACGGCCTTGCCGGGGTGCAGCTACATTCTGTTTCTGGGGTATCTCATCGGTGGTCCGCCGTCGATCGAGCCGGAATTCGACAAGCAGACCAATCTGTCGATGACCGACCGCGGCGTGACCGTGGCGGTGGTCTGTTTCGCGCCGACCGATGTCCGCTACCTGTTTGAGGACATCGACACCGAACTGGCCAAGTACGTGACGTTTCGGCTGGCACAACACAAGATCAAGGTGATCGAGCCCGACCTCATTCGTGCCTGGATGGACGAGAACCCGGATTGGGATCGCCCCGAGGAAATCGGCGACGCGTTCAAATGCACCTACGTGGTCTATATCGACCTCAACAAGTTCTCGTTGTACGAAGAAGGGTCGGCGACGCTGTATCGTGGACAGGCGGAAGCGATCGTCAGCGTCTGGGATACCAAGAACGGAACGAACGAGAAGATTTTCAGCGCCGAGCGCATCTCGAAATTCCCGAAGCACAACCCGGTTTCGACCAACGAAGAGTCGTATCTCAATTTCCGGGATCGCTACCTGTCGCGACTGAGCGACGAAATCGGCCATCTGTTCTACGAATACTATATCGGCGACGAGATGGTCGATCAGGGTTAGCGATCTCGAAACGGGCGGGAGCGGCCAACCATGCCGCTCGACGGCCTCGTCGCCTTGGTGGCTATGCGTTCTTGCCGCCGATAAGCTGACGGAGCCCGTGACGGTCGTCGATGGCGTTTCTGCACGGGCCGGTGGGGAATCGGCTCAGGCGGAACGGGGGCGACTGGATGGATTTCGGCGAGATTGCCATTCGCTACGAGCGGGCGCGCGAGGAAATTGGCCGCGTGCTCGTCGGTCAGGCCGAACTGGTGGACGGGGTTCTCGTCGCCCTCTGCTGCGAAGGCCATGTCCTCATTGAAGGGCCGCCCGGTCTCGGCAAGACCCTGCTCGTGAACACGCTGGGACGCGTTCTCGATTCGCCGTTTCGGCGCATCCAGTTCACCCCCGATCTGATGCCGTCCGATATCACCGGGCATTCGATCTACGATCCGCACGAACGGGTGTTCCGGTTCAACGAAGGGCCGCTGTTCACCAGTTTGCTGCTGGCCGACGAAATCAATCGCGCGCCTGCCAAAACGCAATCGGCCCTGTTAGAGGCGATGCAGGAACGACAAGTGACAGTCGATGGACACACCCATCGGCTGCCGCGGCCGTTTATCACGATCGCGACGCAAAATCCGCTCGAGCAGGAGGGAACGTATCCGCTTCCGGAAGCACAACTCGATCGATTCATGTTCAAGCTGATCGTCGACTATCCAGCGCCGGACGAAGAGGCCGAAATTCTGAGCCGGTACCTGGCGGTGAATGGAGCCACCCGTCCGGAAGACCGGCCGGTGGAAGCCGTTCTGCGCGGGGACGACGTGCTCGCCATTCAACAGGCCGTGGTTGACGTCGTGGTCGAGCCGAGCATTCTGCGTTACATCACGGCTATTGTCGGGCAGACTCGCGACTGGCCGACCATCGAAGTCGGGGCCAGTCCGCGCGCCAGCGTGAACATGCTGCTCGGAGCGCGAGCCTTGGCGGCTTCTTCGGGACGAGACTTCGTTATTCCGGATGACGTAAAGGCGCTCGCTCCCTGGGTGCTGCGGCACCGGCTGCGATTGCAGCCCGAAGCCGAGATCGAAGGAACGACGGTCGACCTCGCCATTCAGGCGGTGCTCGATTCGGTCGAGGCTCCCAAGTCATGATGCCTCGCGCGCGGCTGATCGGTTTATCGCTAACCGGGTTGGTGCCGTATGCGGTGGCCATCTGGCTGCCAGCCATGTTGCAAGTCGGTCATTTGTACCTGATGTTGATGGTGCTGGTGGCACTCGTCGACTGGATGCGCTCGGTCGATCTGTCGCGGCTGGAAATCGATCGCGAGGCGCGGAGCGTTCTGAGTGTAGGAGCCCGGAACCCGGTGACGATCTGGCTGCGCTCGCGCGGGCGTCGTCCCCTGGAATTGGAACTTCATGACGAGCCGCCGTCGCCCGGAACCTGGTCGGGTCTGCCGGCGCAAGTGGTCCTGCCCAGCGATCGCAAGACCGGCGTGCTGTACCATGCGATTCCCTCGCGTCGCGGAAAGGGAACCTTTGGGAGAATCTTTCTACGAGCCAGCAGTCCGTGGGGGCTATGGACTGTCGCTCACGACCGGCCGCTGTTTCGCGAAGTGCGGATCTACCCCGATGTGCAGGCCGTCCGCCAGGTGGAGCTGCTCGCGCGGCGGAATCGCCTGGCGGAAGCGGGAGTGCGGCTGTCGAAACTTCGCGGACGTGGCAGCGACTTCGATCGACTTCGCGAGTACCGGCGCGGAGATGAGTACCGCGTCATTGATTGGAAAGCCACGGCTCGCGTGCAGGATCTGATCAGCCGGGAGTACTCGGTTGAACGAAATCAGAATCTGCTGCTGGTGCTCGATGCCGGCCGGTCGATGTGCAACACCGCGGATGGCGTCTCTCATTTCGACCGCGCGATGAATGCGGCGATTCTGACGGCCTACGTCGCGCTGCGGCAGGGTGACACGGTGGGGCTCATGATTTCATCGAGCCACATGAAACGCTGGGTCGCGCCGGTGCGGGGACGAAGCGGGATCGAGCGATTGATTTCGCAGGTCTACGACGTGGAGGCCGATTACGAAGCGACCGATTACGGTCTCATGGCCGAAGACCTGCGGCGACGTCAACGCAAACGCTCGCTGGTGGTGGTCCTCACGCATGCCTTGGACGATGTGCACGCCGAGACGATCGCACAGCATCTGCGCCGGGTGCGCCAGCCCCATCTTGTTCTTTCAGCATTTGTACGAAACGAAGTTCTGGCCGAGCGGGCTCGGGCGCTGCCGACAACGGACCTTGAGGCATTTCAGATTGCGGCAGCGTCCGAATTGGTGGTCGCCCAGGCGCGAACATTGCGTCGCCTGCGGGAAGAGGGTCTTCTGGTCGTTGAGACTCCTCCGGGAGATCTGGCCCCGCGACTCATCGCGCGGTATCTGGATATCAAGGCGCGGCACCTGTTGTAGAGCGAGGGTGAGGCATGGACACGCTCAACGTCTCGCGACGCGTGCGGATACCAGTTGCGGAATTCAATTGGACGTACTCGCGCTCCGGCGGACCCGGCGGGCAGAATGTCAACAAAGTCAACTCGCGCGCGACGCTGCGCTGGAACGTGGTGCAGTCGCCAAGTCTTCCCGCGGATGTTCGCGAACGGCTTATAACACGCCAGCGGCGACGCATCTCCAAGGAGGGCGACCTTCTGATTCACAGCGACCGGTATCGCGATCAGGCCAAAAACGTGGAAGACTGTCTGGAACGACTGCGCCTCATGCTGGCCGAAGTGGCGGTCGCTCCGAAAACGCGTGTTCCCACGAAGCCGACGCACGGATCGCAACGACGACGCCTGGTGGAGAAAAAAGAGCGGTCCGAGACGAAATCGCGCCGGCGGCCTCCGTCGGTGGACTAGGCATTTCTCGTCCCCAGGCTCCGCCTCACACAACCTGGAACGAGGCGGAGCCTCGGATGGAACTGTTCCCAAGCGGAGGCATCATGACCGGCTGTCGCCATTGCGAATGAAAATTTGTTACCAGTTTTTGGGACAAAAGCCCGGGAACAAGAGCCATTTCCTGACCGCGAAGCGGTCAAAGAGGGTAGCCGTGGGTCGCGCAGCGCACCCACGGTCCGGAATCGCCCTTCGAATCTTTCTTGCGACCCCCAGAGGGGGTCGCAGACATTCGTGCGTTTCTGCGACCCCCGCTGGGGGTCGAGATTCTCGATACGTCCGTATTCCGTGGGTGCGCTGCGCGACCCACGGCTACCGTCTTCGATGCCTCTGGCATCGGAGGAGTCGAGATGTCTCGTTCCCCAAGCGGAGGCACCCCGACCGGCTGCCGCCGTTACGGATGAAAATTTGTTACCAGATCTTCAACAAAAAAACAGAAACGCCTCGCCTCAGTAGCCGTGTTTTTGTGGGAGCTTGAGAGTAAGTGCGGGCACACTGGCAGAGTCAGTGGCACACGGACAGGAAGCCCTGACAGAGCAGTAGGCGTCACTTGTTCGGCGATCAAGGACGCACCTTTTCCCATTGCGTGTCGACCCGTTTTTCGGAAATCGGGATCGCGGAACCCAGTTCCTGCGCGAAGATCGTCACGCGCAGTTCCTCGATCATCCACAGATACAGTTCCAGTTCGGGGTCATACACTCCCCGGCTACGATGGTCGTTTCGTCGCTGAATACCGCGTATCCAACGCGGCTGGATGATGGCCAGTCCCTTCAGATCGCGTGCGAGTCCACCGCCGCGCAGTTTTCGCCACCGCGAACTCATGGCTTGCAAATAACGGGGATACTGCGAAAGCCATCCGTAGGGGGCATGCCCGAGAAAGCCGCTCGCCAATAGCACCTGGTATTGCGATTGCAAGTCCGCGCGAACATCTCCCCAGTTGGCGGGGCCAGCTTCTTTAAGATCGCGACGAAGGTCCGCCGCCGCATCGAAAATGCGTCCCAACAGTCCGCCCACATCCTGGGCCGCTTCGGTCAAGTTCTCCAGGCCGTCTTCGAGACGATCGCGGAATGCGTTCTGGTTTCGGGGCCACGGAGTCGTCTTCAAAAAGGCACGCTCCGCAAGCAGCGTTGCGAATTCGTCGTCGACATCGAGCGGCTGAGGAAAGGCCGCCGCCTGTTGTTTCCACCGTTGTCGCTGCGGGTGAAAGGACACATGCCGAGACAACGCGGTACGGGCTTGCAGACAAAAGAGTCGCCGCAGTCCCAGGCGGGTTTCAGCCAGGGCGCGGGCCGGCTCATCGAACAAGCGGAGCGAGACGCTGGTCTTCACGTCGACAAGGCCGGGGTAACCTCGCAGAATCAGGTCGCCCCGTCGCACGTTGACCGTTTCCGGCAAGTCACCAAAACTCCAGTCGGTCAGGCCATCGCGTCGCCAGGTGGATTCACTTGTTGCGGAAAAGAGCGCGGCTGCCTGCCCCCCGAACCGCCGCCGCAGTTCCTGGAGGTCGCGACTCGTTGCCAACGTCTCTCCCTCGCCGTCGACCACGCGAATCTGCATCCGAAGATGGAGGGGCACGCGCGATCGGTCAAACTCGGCAGGGATCAATTGCACCCGGTCGTGCAAAGAGGCCTGCTCGATAATTCCATCAATCAGCTTGCCTCTCCCAAACGTCAGCCCCTTGGCAATTTGCTCCGCCGCGTCCGGGAGCGGAACCAGCATACGCCGGGAATCCTTGGGCAAGGTTTTCAGGAGCGACGTGACCTTTTCGCCGAGTAAACCCGGCACGAGCCATTCGAGGCGGTCTTCGTCGATCTGATTGAGTGCCTCCTGCGGGACTTCGAGCGTGACGCCGTCTTGCTCGGTCCCCGGATCGAGGGCGTAGCTGAGCTTTAGGGACATGCCATTCTGTTCGAGCGACTCCGGAAATCGATCGATGTCCAGTTGCGCGGAATCAATGACCAGCAGGTCTGACTCTTGCATGTGCAGCGCTTGCCGTTCTTCGGCCGTGGCTTTCTTGTACCACGCTTCGAGCTGACGACCATCGACGATCGAATCAGGAATCCGGCGATTGTAGAAGTCGAAGACTTCGTCATCGTCGCGCAGGTAGCCCGGTCGTCGGGCACGCTGTAGGAGTTCGCGCACTGCCGCAGCCAGCTTCCAATTGGCTGCGAGAAACTCCGGCGGGTTCTCGTATTCGCCTGCCACCAGTCCGTTCCAGAGCAGCATCTCGCGCGACTTGCGCGGATCGTGCCCGGCCAGTCGTTTCCGACGACGGGGAACAATCGGCAGTCCCATCAGCGAGACGCGTTCGAAGTGATATGCCGTTCGATCGGCGGCGTCCCACGCCGGTTCGCTGTAGGTCGCGTTGAGCAGATGCAGTGCGAGGGGTTCGATCGTCTTTGGATCAATGCGGGCGACGGTGCGCACAAACCGCCGCGTCGTCTCCACGAGTTCCGCCGAGACAATCCACTGCGGCTTCTGATCGGCCAGTCCCGAGCCCGGCCACAGCCACGCTTTCTGTCCCCCCGCGACCAGGTATTCCCCCGACTCGGTTCGCATCGCCAGTCCCGACAGAAAGCCGGTGAGCAGCGCTCGATGGATCGCGGCGGGATCGTTCTTGCGATCGGTCGGCCGCATCTCGAACTGCCGCGCGACGTCATGGAGTTCGCGGCAAATGTCCGCCCACTCACGCAGGCGGACCAGCGACAGAAAGTTTTGCCGACAGGACTTCTGCAACTGGCTCCGCGAGACCGTGTCTTTGAGATGGTGATAGAAGTCCCACAGCTTGAGCAGCGACAGAAAATCCGATGACGAGTCGGCGAATTTCTCGTGCGCCGTGTCGGCGGCTTCGCGGTGCTCGAACGGGCGTTCGCGCGGATCCTGTACCTCCAGCCCGGAGGCGATGATGAGCATCTCGGACAGACAACCTTCCGCATGACCGGCGAGAACGATTCGTCCGATGCGCGGGTCGACCGGAATCCGCGAGAGCGTCCGGCCGAGATCGGTTAGCTTGTTTTCCGCATCAACCGCCCCCAATTCGAACAGGGTCTGGTAGCCTTCGCGAATGGCGTCGCTTTTCGGCGGGTCCAGAAACGGAAAGTCCTGGATTCGCCCCAGCCCCAAGTGCTCAGTCTGCAGAATGACCGAGGCCAGGTTCGACCGGACAATCTCCGGCGCGGTGAAGGCATCGCGATGGGCAAAATCGGCCTGGTCATACAGTCGAATGCAGATGCCAGGACCAGTACGGCCGCAACGACCGGCCCGCTGGTTCGCGGAGGCTTTCGAGACACCTTCAATGGGGAGCCGTTGCAGTCGCGATCGCGGCGAGTATCGGCTCAATCGCACGGTGCCGGTATCGACGACGTACCGAATGCCGGGAACCGTCAAAGACGACTCGGCAACATTCGTCGCCAGGATCACCCGCCAGTTTCCTCCAGGATGAAACACCCGCTGCTGCTCGTTCGACCCCAGCCGCGCGTAGAGCGGTAGCAACTCGGGGCGTTGGCCCCGAAACGATCGCCCCCGCAGCGTTTTCATCGCCTCGTGGATGTCGCGTTCGGTCGGCAGGAAGACGAGCACGTCGCCGGGGCCATGTTGCTGCAGATCGTCGATCGCCTCCGCAATCGCCTGAAACGTGTCGAGATCATCTTCGTCCGAACGCGGCGCCCGGTAGAGGATATCGACGGGATACGATCGGCCCGAGACTTCGAGAATGGGCGTTTCGCCGACGGCGTCGCGAAAGTGTTCGGCGAAGCGCTCGGCATCGATCGTTGCCGAGGTAATGATGACCCGCAGTTCGGGACGGTGGCGTACGAGCCGATGGAGGTAACCGAGCAGGAAGTCGATGTTCAGCGAGCGCTCGTGCGCTTCGTCGATAATCAGCGTGTCGTAGCGGTTCAGCCAGCGATCATGTTGCGTCTCCGCCAGCAGGATGCCGTCCGTCATCAGCTTGATGAGCGTGCGCGGTTGGGTTTCATCCTGAAAGCGGACCTTGTAGCCCACCTGTTGACCCACCGACGTCTTCAATTCCTCGGCCAGGCGTGCGGCGATCGATCGGGCCGCGAGCCTTCGCGGCTGCGTATGACCGATCATGCCGGCGACACCGAGTCCCAGTTCGAGGCAGATTTTCGGGAGTTGCGTCGACTTGCCGGAGCCGGTTTCGCCGCAGACCACGACGACCTGATGCCGGGAGATCGCTTCAGAGAGCTCGTGGCGCCGGGCGCTGACGGGCAGGTTCTCGTCGTATTGAATCGCAGGGCGCGAGTCGCGGCGCTGCCGCCAGAGGTTTTGCGACTGCTCCAGGGCCGCTTCCAGTCGACCCAGCGAGCGATCGTACGGGCGTCCTTCCCGAATGGCTCGCTTCAGCGCGGCCAGATCGCGCGACAACCGGTGCCGATGAATCAGCAGTGTCTCGTTCAGCCGGTCCTCAAGCGAGGAGAAGTCGATGCCGTCGGTCACGCCGTCGTCGTCTTTCGAGGAATGTACCACGCGCGACGGTGTCCCGTTCGCAGCCAGGAGGCCGGGTCAGCCAGCCAGTTCATCTTGCGATCGCAGGGCGAAATCGACATGCAGTGCGGTGCCGATGGCGAGGGCCGATTCGTCGACCTTGAATTTCGGCGTATGGACTGAATGAACGCAGCCCAGTTCCCGGTTCCCGATCCCCAGCGCCACGAAACAACCCGGAACGCCGTTCTCGACATAGTACGCGAAGTCTTCGCCTCCCATCACCGGAGCCATCTGCACGACACGTTCTGCCCCGATCGCGTTCGCCGCGATTTGCTGGGTCAGCTCCCAGCAATGGGCATCATTCACGGTCGGCGGGTAGTCGTTGCCTGGGAATGAAACATCCGCAGTACAACGGTAGGCCGCGGCGATCGACTGGGCACACGACGTGATGCGCTCCTGCAATTGCTTGAGTCCAGCCAGGGTCAGCGAGCGGACGGTTCCCTTCAGATGGACGTCATTGGGAATCACGTTGTACGCAGATCCTGCGTTGAAGCAGGTGATACTGATGACCCCGGAGTCGAGCGGATCGAGTTCGCGCGAGATGAGGGTTTGCAGCGCGGTGACAATCGCTGCCGCCGCCGGGACGGGGTCTTTGGTGTATTGAGGCATGGCGGCATGCCCGCCGAGCCCATGCACCACGATGTCAATTTCCCCGGCCGAAGCGAGGAATGTTCCTGTCCGGCTGCCGATTGACCCGACCGGAATCGTCGGCCACACGTGCAGTCCGAAAATCCGCTGAACCCTGGGGGCATCGAGGACTTTTTCCTGGCACATCCGATCGGCCCCGGCGCCCCCTTCTTCCGCGGGTTGAAAGAGCAGCTTGACCGGGCCTTTCAAAGTCGATTCGTGTTCTTTTAGAAGTCGCGCGGCTCCCAGCAGCATGGCCGTATGACAATCGTGACCGCAGGCGTGCATTTTGCCCGGCGTTTCACTGCGGAAATCGACGTCGGCTTCTTCGTGGATCGGGAGGGCATCCATGTCGGCCCGCAGCGCCACGCACGGACCGTCCTTGGGACCCAGCGTGGCCAGCACGCCGGTTTCGGCAATCGGGGCACGATAGGAAATGCCCAGTTCATCGAGTGTTCGCCGAACGAGCGCGCTCGTCTCATGCTCTTCGTATTTCAATTCGGGTCGGCGATGAAATTGCCGACGCAAGTTGATGATCCACGATTCTATCCCACGAGCATCGTCCAGTGTTTTCCGTGCCGACATGGTCTTGGGCCCTTGATGTTTGGAAGCGATGCCAGTCATTCTGCGATCGTCGCGCCGTCCAGATGCTCGACAAATACCGAATTAGCGGCCGGATAACCGAGCGTGGTCGTGGTTCCCGCGATCTCCAGCGAAACGACTCCGGCTTCAGGGCTGTTCTGCTGGATAACGCCATCGGCTCCGAGCACCACGCCCGCTTCGGCAAGATATCGCAGGAAGTCTCCCCCCTGTTCCGTCACGCGGACAATGCGCACTCGGTCGCCTTGAGCTAAACTTGTCAAAGCCACCAACGGGCGACGGAGCGTTGGCATGTCTCCCGCGCGCGACGGGATGGGATCACCATGCGGATCGCGCTGGGGGTGCCCCAGGAATTCGTCGATGCGATCGATGAGGTGATCGCTGACCGAGTGTTCCATGTGCTCGGCTTCTTCGTGGACCTGATCCCAACTCAGGCCGAGAGTCTGCACGAGAAAGAGTTCGAGCAGCCGGTGGCGACGCAGCACGCGCATGGCGACGCGTCGGCCTTCATCGGTCAGATTGACTCCCTCGTACGGCCGATATTCGGCGAGACCTCCGTCCGCCAGCGTTTTCATCATGCTGGTAACCGTACCGGGCGAGACGTTCAGCGCCGCAGCCAGTCGCCCCGTCGTCACCCAGTCGAGATTGTCGCGCAGGCTGATTTGCAGCGTCGACTTCAAATAGTTTTCGACAGTCAGACTGGTCATGGGATTCGGGTTCGATCCGTCCGGGTGCATCGTCACCAGGTCGACGAATCGTGCCGCCGACATCTCGACGGTCTCGACATGTTGAAATCGTTCAACAGACCGCCAAGACATAATTTACGGGAACCGGAACGAATACGGCCACCGGAGCCGCCGACAAAGTTGCGAAAACGGGGACTTTTGTGCAGTGGTTTCGCCGTGTTCCTCGTCGGAATCGCTCGGTTCTTCCGTTGTCCCGCGTGGGCGCCGAGAATTCATGGCGAACTGTATCGAATTTGCCGATTGGAAGGATCGTGGGGCCACTCGCATTGGGGCAGGTATCGCACATGCGCAAACCAGTTCGCGTCTTCATGGTCGCCGTCATGGTGACTGCCAGCGCACTGGCTGGGGCTTCGGTCACGGCCCAGTCGGGCCGGCCCGCGCCGAAAATCCTGACTTGGCAACCGCCGTCGGCGGCCGAATACCATATCGCGATTCTCGGCCAGGTCCGTCGACCGGGTGTCTATCGATTTTCCGGGACCGGCACGGCGCCGGCGCTCCCGCAGCTCGTGGAGTTTGCCGGCGGACTGACAGCCAATGCTTCTTCCACCTTGAGGCTGGTCCGGCATGGCCGTAGCGGTCAATTGCTGTACCTGAATCAGGGGGCAATCGAGCCGCTCCAGGCTGGCGATGTGCTGATCGTCGACGAGCAGTCGAACGGCGGAGTTGCCCGCGGACGGTTTGCCGCGGAAGAAGTCGGAATTCAGGTCGCCTTGGTTGGGCTTCTCGATCGCCCCGTGGTCTTGAAACTTCGTTCCGCACAAGCCCGGCTCGACGTCCTGACAAACAGTTTGAATCAGCCGATGTCGGCGGTCCTGGCGGCTCGCGTGATTCGGCCGGACTCGCGAAATGACGCGTTTGGCGGGCAGGCTCCCGAACTGCCGCTCAGCAATGGCTCGGTCGTCGTCTACGATCCCCGATCCATACTTCGATCGGAACTGCCTAACGATCCCTCGTTCGACCTGGTTGTCGATACGACACAACTGGCGAATCAATCACCAGTTTCCGAAGCTCCGCTGGCGATGACCGAGGCTGCCGCGCCGCCTCGCTTCGAAGCACTTCCACCGCTTCCCGAAGGGCAATCCGAAGTCGCGTCCGACCTCGACTCGTCCGAGAACGAGCCGACTCCGCTTACGCCGGACGTCCTCGCGGCGGCACCTGTTCCAGACACGACGATTGAGCGGCCGAGCGAGTTCCGCGGGTCGCACGGGTCGCCGGTACCGACGGCAATTTCATCGACTCCTCAAAGCCCGTTGGCCCGCGGGCCCATCGAATCGATGAGCGCCGGCGCGTCTCGAGGATCGACTTCGCTGAAACTGACATCGGCTCCTCCTCCGCCCCATGCGGAGACGGCGATCAATGGTGGTAAGCCCTTCTCGGGCATGCAGATGCTGGTGGTTTTCGCGGCTGTCATCGGATTAATTGGCGGCGCCCTTGGTGTCCGGCAGATACTTGATCGCCGCTGGTTCCCGAGATTGTCGTCGAAGCACGATGAGCGGTCGATCGAGGAGGCTATTGACAGCCGCCTTGCGGCCGCCATGTCCGAACCAGAGTCTGAGCTTTCCGAGAGACTCCCTGAAGCCGAATCGTTGCCGACACCGCTTCAGCGGGTTTCGACATTCCTCGAAGACCTGCTGCATGATCGGGCGACGATCCTTGAAGAGGCTCCCAACCTGCCGCGCGGACTGAAACTGCAGGCGCGTGCCAAGCCGCTGCCGCAATTTCGCGTCGACAGCGGCCACGAACTGGCGTCGGCCGGGCCACACGGGACGATGGCCGTGTTACCGGAAGCCGTTGCCGAGCAGAAACCGGTGGAAGCAGTGCCCCTGCGATCGGACGCTGGCGAATCGTTGCGAGCGCCTCACTTCGCTCGGGCTTCTCGGAAAAGACCTGCCACCGCTTCCTCGTCGGCTGCGTCGACAAGCCGTCGCATGTCCGATCCCGGGACACCGATTTCCCGGGCTCTCAGTCAGCTTCAGCAACAGAAGCCGTTCGAGCCATCTTAAACTCGATCGCTTTACCAACAACGACTTTGCCGCGGGCCACCGGGTGACGGCCGCGGAATTCCGGTTGAGAGACAGGAACAAGACGATGACCGTAGGCATCGACCTGGGCACGACGGAATTTCGCTCGATTCGTCGCGTGGAAAACGAGGTGGTCTCCACCCGCTGTCCGGCCAGTTATCTGGTTGTTCCGGACTCGGTCGCTCATCGACGCCTCCTCAGCCAAAGCCAGACCAGTTTCGTCGTCATTCCCGAACAACTGGTCGTTCTGGGCGAAATGGTGACCGAGTGGTCTAACGTCTTTCAGGTTCCCGTGCGCCCGCTGTTGCCGCATGGGGAACTCCCGAAGGATGACCCGCTCGCCCGGCAGTTGTTGTCGATCGTGTTCGATTCGGTCCTGCCATCTGCCTCTGTGCCCGGTGAAACCTGCGGACTGGTTCCCTCCGGCAGTTTGCGACTGGCGAATCGGACCCCCAGCCACGAAACGGCCTTTTTTTCGCATCTGGCCGAACTCAAGGGCTACTCGACGGTCGCCCTCTCAGCCGCTTATGCCCTCTCGCTGGCGGAACTTGTGGTCGAAACATTCTGCGGCCTATCGGTCGTCATTGGCAGTAGCGCCAGCGACTTCGTACTTGTGCACAGCAGTGAAGTGCTGGGCCAGTCGCTGATTCATCGGGGCTGGGATGACAGTCCCGTCGCGGACGTGGATCGACTGTCGACCGAGACCGGTCGGGCCGCGACGGCGGAATTCCTGACGGGGCTGTTCGACGAAGCCCAGCGCGAGTTGCGGCAGCGCCGCGCGTTTCCGCACATGCGGCAACCCGTCACGCTGGTGGTCGGCGGCGCGTTTGCCAGCAGCGAATACGAACCGCTGATCCGAGCTGCCTTTGAATCAACCGATTGGCCGCTGCAGATCTGCCGCATTCACTTTTCGCGAGACACGCGAATGGCGATTGCGCGCGGGGCACTGATCGAGGCCGAGCTGTCTCAACCCATCTCGTCTGCGGCCTAGTCAACGGCCCGGTGCACGACTGAGATGTTCGTGCAAGATTTGAAAGCGTCCCTCGCGATACGATAACACGCGCGTTCCCCGGCCGTGAATCTGAAAGTGCTGGTCGCCCTGACTCCCTTCCCATGTCCAGTTGTAGGTGGCCGTGGCGGAGTGAGAGTCGGTCGTTAAGACGACAACCTCCGAGATCGTGAAACTCGATTTGCGAATCGACGGATCGCCGCGCCATGTTCGCTCAAAAGAGGCGCGAATGGCGTCTTTGCCATGGTAATCGCCATCGCTAAACCGAAAGAACGCCGTCTCCGCGATCATGTCGGCGAGGAGATCGAAGTTCTCTTCGTTCGCGAGTTCTTCAAAGCGATTGAGAAAAGCGACGACGTTGCCGACAGAGGGTTCGGAAGCCATCGGTCTCGTCTTTCAAACACTCGGTGCGAACGGCGAAGAAAATCGCAGTGAACCGGCAGGGAGCCGATCTCTAGTGGAGTTTCTAACGAGTGTGCCGCTGAATGTTCGCCGCGACAAGCATGACCGACCGTTGCGTGGAATTCGATCGGCCGAATGGGATCGAGTTAACCGACGGAGTGTCGGCGATGGAACGTCCAGAAGTCCGCGAGGCGGGAGAGCCGATGACGCTGGTGCGTCTCCGCAGCGAGGTCGATGGGCTGCTTCGTGGCGGAACTCACGCATGCGGAAATCGAGTCGTCATTCAGTTCATGCCGAGGGAGGTCGAACCGGACCAGACGGTCATCCACCGGCTGGCCCGCTTGGGCACATTGATCGGCCGGCAGATAGATGGCGCCCGTGGCGAAGTCGACCGCGAAAGCGATGACGCCGGGGACGAAGAAGAAGAACAGACCCACCGCATCGAGCGCGACGATGCCCCAGTCCAGTTTGCCAGCCGACTGGCCGCGCCTCTCCGGGTGCAGGACTGTTCCGCAGCCCGTGGTGCCGGCGGCGGAAACAAGTAGTCCCAACAGAAAATCCCGGCGACACGTAGCTTGTCTGGGCATCAAATGGGCCTGCCAAAGGGCGATTCGTCGACGACGGTTCGGGGACACCAACCGGATGAGGCCCAAAATCCGGTCCCGGATGGCTTGTGTAGACCTTTCGAGTGAAGCGATCAAGACGAACGGAGGCGAGTGACCCGGATCGCCGAAACTGACGGGAATGTGAGCCTCGCGCACCCGCAAATTTCGCCGCTTCGGGCCGCTGAATCATCGACGAGCCTGCATGCATCGCGTACGATCGTGGGTCGGAACGTGCGTCCGATGGCCCGTCTGATTGCCGGCATTCAGATCGGAAACCTGGCGTGGCTATCGTGGTCGAACCGTCTTTCCGGCAGCGCGAACGGAACGGCGAATTCGTGTTCCCAACTTGTCTTGAGTCTTGTGATCGATTTCAACTTTTGTACCGACCTCGAGGAGTGACCGCGTGAGTGACCCGACGACCAGCGGCGTGAACCGTCGCCAGATGCTTAAGACAACCGGCGGAATCGCGTTGGCTTCAACGCTGCACCATACCCTCTCGCCGTTCGTGCATGCCGGACAGGATTCGACCGTGCAGGTGGCTCTCGTCGGTTGCGGCGGTCGCGGTACCGGCGCTGCGGCGAATGCCCTGTCGACCCAGGCCGGGCCGATCAAGCTGGTCGCGATGGCCGACGTCTTCGACAACAAGCTCAAGCAGAGCTACGAGGGCCTCAAGAGCCGCTACGAAGACAAGATGGAAATCCCGGAAGAGCGGAAATTCATCAGCTTCGATGGCTATCGTCAGGCGATGGACTGCCTGAAGCCGGGCGACATCGTCATTCTCACGACTCCCCCGGCATTCCGCTGGGTGCAGTTCGCCTACGCGATTGAAAAGGGCCTGAACGTCTTCATGGAGAAGCCGATCACCGTCGATGGGCCGAGCACTCGCAAGATGTTCGAACTCGACGAAAAGGCGAAGGCCAAGAACCTGAAGGTGGCGGTGGGTCTCATGTGCCGCCATTGCCGTGCCCGCGGCGAACTGGCCGACCGTGTTCATAACGGAGAAATCGGAGATCTGATTCTGATGCGGGCCTACCGTCAGGCAGGACCGACGGGTTCGGCCTTCGTGGAGAAGAAGGCCGATGACTCCAGCGAGTTGCTGTACCAGATCAAGAACTTCCACGGGTTCTTGTGGGCCAGCGGCGGCGGCTACAGCGATTTCCTGATTCACAACATCGACGAAGCCTGCTGGATGAAGAATGACTTCCCGATCGAAGCGAGGGCAGCCGGTGGTCGTCACTATCGCGGCGATTATGTCGACCAGAACTTCGACACGTACTCGGTGGAGTACACCTACAAGGACGGTTCGAAGTTGCGTCTGGAAGGTCGAACCATGCCCGGTTGCCACCAGGAGTTCGCAACCTACGTTCACGGTTCCAAGGGCTCGGCCGTCGTCTCGACCGCCGGTCACCTGCCGGCCAAGCCCCGCATCTTTAAGGGGCAGAACATGGTCAACGACGACATCGTCTGGCAGTGGGGTCAGCCCGAACCGAACCCCTACCAGACCGAATGGGACGACTTCCTCGAAGCAATTCGCAAGGACCAGCCTTACAGCGAAGTCCGCCGCGGCGCGGAAGCGAGCCTGGTGACGGCGATGGGTCGCATGGCCGCCCACACCGGCCAGATCATCACCTACGACCAGATGCTCAACTGCGAGCACGAATTCGCGCCGGAAGTCGACAAGCTGACAATGGACTCGCCAGCCCCGGTCGTCGCCGACGCCGAAGGCAAGTACCCAGTCCCCATGCCCGGCTTCAAGAAGAATCGGGAGTTCTAGGAAAATGAAAAGGGCCCGGAACGTGATCGTTCCGGGCCCTTTTTTCTTGCGCCTATTAGCCGCGACCCAACGGGGAGCGCGGATTTTGAAAACGCGCTCCCCGCTGGGTCGCGGTTAGAATAGCATTCATGAATTCGGTGGGGTTCCTTATCCGGAGTTCAATCATGTCGGTCTCGCCACGTGACCTTCTCACGCAGGGAAAGACCCTTTCCGTGCCGGAGCGGCTGGATGTGATCCGCGAGTTGGCGGCATCGTTGGACGCCGAGGAGTCATTCTGGCTGGGTGACGAATGGGCCGAGACGCTCGATCGTCGGGAAACCAGCTTGGATGACGGTTCGGCTAAGTGCGTGTCTTGGGAAGACGTCGAGCGAAGACTGGCCGAGCGGATTCAGCGTCATGTGGATGGTTGAATTCCATGAGGACGTCGAAGAGGAAGCCGAGGCAGCGGTCGTCTGGTATGCCGAACGAAACGTCGCGGCGGCCAGAGCCTTCGCCGATGAACTGAAGGTCGCGGTTGCCTCAATTGCCGAGGATCCCACACGGTTGCCGACCCTCGGACCGGAGCGGTTTTTCTTCCTAATGAAGCGGTTCCCGTATCTGCTGGTCTACCGTGTATTGGACGATCGGGTTCAGGTTCTTGCAGTGGCGCATGTATCGCGGCGGCCGGGTTACTGGCGGAACCGCGAGGTCTAATGACAGCGCATTATAGCCGCGACCCAACGGGGAGCGCGGATTTTGAAAACGCGCTCCCCGCTAGGGCGCGGCTAGGTGATCTCTTGTTGACAAGGGCGTGTCATGACATTTCGAATCGGTCTGATTGCCTGGCTGGGATTCTGGACGACATCACTTCCCGCCGCCGAACCACGTTATGAGCTCCTGGTTGCCGGCAGTGGCAGCGACAACATTGTCGCGTTCGATCTCACGACCGGGGTCGACCGCGTCGTCGCGAAACTTGCAAATGACTCCCGGCCACGAGCGCTCGCAACGAACGCCACCGGAAAGATTGTCGTCGGCCTGCGCGGGAATGACCGGAACATGGTCGAGTTGATTCCCAGGCGGGCTCGCCGGCCAGAAGGTGTTCTCGTCGCGCGTGAAGTCTCAGGACCAATCGGCCGCTTTGGCCCGGGAATGTTGGACCTCAACGACCGCGACGAAGTTCTCGTGGCGTGCGATACGGAACGGGTTGTTCGTCGGGTTGGCCTCGCGACGGGCGAGACGATTGAAACCATTGCAACCGGACGAAAAGCAAACGCCTTCGGCCTCGCGGTTTCGGACGGAAGCCTCTTTGTCGGCGAGTACTTTCAGAAAAACATCTTGCGAGTCGACCTTTCGGCCGATCCACCGGCGGCGCGATCTCTCGTCCAGCATTCGCCAGCACTGGATCGCCCCTGTTGTCTGACGATTGGCCACAATGGCCATCTGTTCGCAGCGAATCTGGAGAACGACTTGGTGCAGGAATTTGACGCTCGGACGGGGCGATTTGTCCGCACGTTTCTGGACGTCAGTTCGCTCGGAGCCCGCCGCGCTCACGACCTGCTTTACGATGACCGGTTGGAAAGGTATTTCCTGTCTTCGGGTGATGCCGTCTTTGAAATTGGCCGCGACGGCAGCCTGATCGACAAGTATCAAAGCCCGTCTCTCAAAGAGGCCCAGGGTCTGGCGTGCCGCATCGTGCCCACCCGACGGTAGCGCGTGGATTTCTAGCCGCGACCCAGCGGAGAGCGCGGATCTCAAGAAAACGCTCCCCGTTGGGTCGCGGCTAAATTTCGCTACCCCGCGAGCCGTTCGATGTAATGGTCCGCCTGCGACGGATGACGGGCGGGCAGCCAGACGGGTTCGACGCCGCGGCGTTCGAACATCTGCGCGAAGTGCAGATGGCTGGTGAAAACCAGGAGTTGCTGGCCGTCTTTCGCGAAGTCCATCAAGGTTTCGACGGCCGCCTCTGCCCGCTGCTGGTCGAAATTGACTGTCACGTCGTCCAGGATCATGGGGAGTTCGATCCCCTGTCGCGCGAAATCGCGCACCATCGCCAGGCGAATGGCGAGGAAGAGCTGTTCCCGGGTTCCGCCCGAAAGGAGCTCCGCCGGCATCGAACGTCCCTGATCGTCGTCGACGAACAATTGGCGACGGCCCAGCGGGGTCCACAGGCGAACGTACTTCCCAAGGGTGAGCCGCTGCAGGAACGGAATGGCAGCGGCGAGCATTTCGGGCTGGTTGTCCTGCTCGAAGCGTGCCCCGACAGCATCGACGGCTTCCGCCGCGAGCTGTGTTCCGAACCACCGTTCGATCGACTCGCTGAGCTGGTCTTCGACTTCATTCAGTTCGCGCCGCAGACGGCTGCCGCGCCGATCCTGTTCCAGCGTCTTCAGTTCCTGCTTGAGAGTGCCAAGCTGCTCGAACGTCTGCTCGAGATCGCGTTCAATGTCATCGCGTTCCTTCTCGGTCTGGCGGATTCGCGACTTGTGATCTTCGAGCTTCCACGCGATCAGATCGTCCTCGACGATGGCGAGGTCGGCCTGGCTGCTGGCGATGGTCTCCAGTTCCCGGCGAGTCTGCGCGACGAGCTGCTCAACCTGTCGACGACGTTCGCGAAGCTCCAGCCGATGGTCGAGTTGCGAGCGGCTCGTCACCCCCGCATGAGCGAGGAGGGCCGCATGCTCGGATTCCCAGGCATCGATCCGTTTCTGAACGCGGGCTGCCTCCAGACGGCGCTGCTGCTGGTCGCGCAACAGGCGCTTACGTTCCATGCGATTCTTGTTCGCCGTGTGGAACTCGGCTTCCCATTGCGAGAGGACCGCCAGCGGCTGCTGGAAGTCGTGATTGCCCCGCTGCATCCGGCGGCCAAGCTCTTCGACATGGCGTCGGAAACGATCCCAGGAGTGACGCTGGCTGGCGAGTCGTTGGCGCAGTTCCACGCAGGTCCGGAATCGATCGCGGGCCGACAACAACCGCCGCCATTGTTCAAACGCAGCGTCGGCGTTGACGGTTTCGTCGAGTCCGATCGAACGGAGCGTCTCGCACCAGGTCTTGCGTGCGGCGGACAACTCGCGAACCTGGTTTTGCAGTTTGCCGCGGGCGACTGTCAGCTTGCGCCGCTGCTGATGGATTTGTGCCCAGGTTTGCTGTGCCTGCTCCAATTGCGACAGCCTGCGGGCGGCGGCAGCCAGTTGATCGCCATCGACAACCGGAGTTGTCAGACCCGTGGGGACCTTCGACTCCGGCAGATCATGAACCTTGCGCAGTTCCGCGATACGGCGATCGGCGTCGTGGAGGCGTTCTTGTAGTTCTCGGCGTTGCGTACGGACTTCCTCGACGCGTTGTTCCAGATCGTGTTCGTATTGCAGCTTCAGCGCCCACGTCATGCCGCAGGCAAACAGCGACAGGACGCAATAGATGAGTCCGACGATCCAGGCATGCGAAATCCCGGCGACGAAGCCCGCGATCAGCAGTCCGGTCCCGCCAAGGGCAAACATGCCGAGGATGACATAGACCCAGTCGGGCAGACCGTTTCGAACCTGTAGCCGCTGCAACTGTTCGTCCAGTCCGGCGAGTCGCTGTCGCATATCGGCCGCTTCGAGTTGCAGGCGTCCGAGTGCAACAAGCTGATTAAGACGCTGCTTGGCAACCGCCGTGGGACCGGCGAGGTCTTCCGCCGAGGCTCCGAGACCAAGCAGCTCGGTGCGCAGGGCCAGTTCCTTGTCGCGACAGGCCTGACTCGCGTACTGATACCTTCGCTGATTCGACCGGACACGCCGATGGATGAGCTGAAAGGTCCGCGCCGCATTCATGAGCACGGCCGGGCTGTCCGGATCATCGGTCAGGTTGAGCAGACGCTCTTCGGTCCAACCGGCTCCCAGTGCAGCCAGATCGGTCGCGGCCGCCTGTTCGGCATCGGTCAACTCTCGATGCCATTTTGGAAGCTGTTGATCGGTCTCGGCCACATAGGGTCGCTGCTCGGCCAGCATCTGAATGGCACCGCCGAAACGGCGGATTTCCGGGTCGCGGCCAATCGCCTGGGCTCGTTGGGCCAGGTTGCGAGCATCCGTCAGCAGGAGATCGCGCTGCTGTGTCGCCCCACGGATATCCGTCTCCAACTGATCGAGACGCGCGACGCCGTCAGACGGGAAATTCTGGAAATCCGGGAGTGATTGAAGTTCTCGCTCGTATTCGCGAACGCGGCTCCACGGAGCCCACACCCGTTCGAGGTGTTGCAGCGAGCGCAGCCGGTGCTGAATCTCGGTTTGCCGATCTCTCATTCGCCGGATGACGGCGTCGAGCTCGCTTCGCCGTCGGAGGAGTTCGCGGTGCTGATCGCGCTGACGGCGGACGCCGGCCAATTGCTGGGTCAGGTCGTCCCGCAGTTTCCACAGTCGGGGCAACTCTCCGCTGCCATGTTGCTGGTCAAGCAGGCTGACTGTTTCGTCTTCGATTCGATCGGGCAACTCCATCAGCAGCCGGCCTTGCGGGCCGAGCGTCATCCCATAGAGATGCCGTGCGACTTCGTCTTCGGTGAGCGTCGCGAATTGTTGGAGTTCGGGCAGACCGACGGCAAAAACGCTCTCGAACAACTTTTCGTCGGTGCCGGAGACCAGTTCGGAGAGTAGGCGTGCGGTCGATTGCGCTCCGTCGATCCCCGCGATCGAGACCAGGCCGGGTTCCTCATCGTAGGAAGCGCGGCGGACCTGGTAGTCGAGCCCGCGGTGCTCGAGTTTCAATCCGCCGACCTGCGGCTGACGACGGGCAATCCGGCGGGGCGTGGTCCGCTCTTCCGGACGAAAACCGTACAAAATGCCGCGAATGAACCGCAGCAATGTCGTTTTGCCGGCTTCGTTCGGTCCGTAGAAGACCGACAGTCCCTGCTGGCTGAGCGACCGGGAGTAGTTTTCCCAGACCCCAAACCGCTCGATTTCGATTCCGGTGACTCTCATCGGGATGCGGTCCCCCCTGAACCCACGAGCCAGCGCCAACCCTGCCGGCGGGCGGCCTCGGCAACCTGCGCCATGTCGCACGTTTCGAGAGCGCGGTCGAACCGGTGGCGGATCGGGCCGTCCTTCAGGTCGGCTTCATGCAGCAGGAGTTGCAAATGCTCGCTCGTCACCGGCAGGCACTCCGTCAGCGAGCGACGGTACTCGTGCCACAAATCCGGATGCGGCACATCCTGGACGGCTTCGAACGGAACGTGCGCCTCGATCAGATGCCACCAGCGAAGTTGCTTGGGATTGTCGGTCAGTGCCATGAGCTGGTCCCGCAGCGCGGCGCAATCGCGCGCTTCCGCCAGGTTCCAGCCGGCTACCTGTGGCTGGTCGATGCACCACGTGATCACGCGGAGCTGCTCGCCCGGTTGATCCGACAGGGCTTCCAACTGCCCCATCACTCGTTCCAGAAGATCGTCCTGCGTCGACACTCCGACGGTCGAGAGGGTCATCCGCTCGAAACGAACCGGAGCGACGGGCATCAAGTGCGTGCGAACTTTTTTGCCAGGCTCGAATTCCACGAGCGTGCCGCCGCGCGGCCCGGTCTCGCGAGGGTCGAGTCCCTGCGGTCCCCATTGCCGGAAGACGAGTCCCTCGGTCAGCGGAAGTTCGTCATCCGTGGCCGAATAGTGGCAGGCCAGATAATGGAGCGAGGCGAATTTGCCCAGGAGGCGGCTGACGGAATCGTTCACCGCGCGATGATGGTTGGGGAGCAGAACACCCACATTCCAGGAAGTTTCCCGCTGCGGAGCATGGCCAGCTTCAAGCGAGTCGAGTTCTGGCGGTTCAATTGCCGTTTCGGCGGTGACTGGAAAGACCGTCGCGAGCAGACGTCCGTTGTCAGTGATTTCGATGGGCGCGTCGTTCTCGTCTTCGAAAACGATCAGATTCTCGGGGAGGCCGGGGAAGTCTCGCCAGGACGCGGCCGGGTCGGTCGAACCCGGAACGACGACGACCGGAATCCCCTGCTCGTCGAGACGCGCCAGCCCGTTTCGCAGGGTGACTTCGGCGGACAGGCTCGCCTGGGAGGCGTCAAAGCAGTTACCCGTGAGCAGCAACGCGTCGACTTCCCGGTCAATGGCCAAGGTGGCGAGCCGGTCCCACGCCAGGAGCGTGGCTCCGTCGACAATCGCGGCAAGGTCGTCGGGCAAATTGCCCAGCCCGCGAAGAGGGAGGTCGAGCCGCAAATCGGCGGCGTGCAACATCCGCACGGGGCGTGCCGACATGTCGGAATCCTTTCCGCAACGTCCGGTTTTACAAATGGTTAGGACGAAATCCGTTCGCCCGTGTCGCGTTTCACGCGATCCAATCTGCTGGAACTCTATCGAATTTCAGGATTTCCAGCTAGGCCGGTTTTTCGGTGAAATCGTGCCCCGGCGTTTCACAAATTGACGACGCTCAGCCTCCGGAATCCCAGCTACTCGGTTCGGTGCGTGGGATGTACTTCGACGTGCGCGGCCAGTTCGTCGCGCGTTTCGGGGAAGTCGGTTCGGTAATGCACACCGCGACTTTCTTCGCGCGCCAATGCCGATTTGACAACCAGGCGGGCAACGAGGAGCAGGTTCTGCAACTCCCACCCTTTCGGACCGGTGAATTCCCGCGGTCCGACATAGCGGTCCCAGAACTCAATCTGCTGGAGGGCTGACGTCAACCCGTCGCGATGACGGGCAATTCCCGCATCGCGCCACATCTCGCTCGACAGCGAATTGGCGACGTCGTCGATACGCAACGATTCGTCGGTCAGGGCGGGCTCGGTTGTTGCGGCGGACTCGATGGGAAACGGCGTGAACTGATCGGCTTCGGCGGAAGCGGCCTGTGATGCGAGTCGGCCAGCCCGCAGTCCAAAGACGAGTCCTTCCAGGAGGCTGTTGCTCGCCAGCCGGTTGGCGCCGTGCAGTCCGGACGACGTGACTTCGCCGGCTCCCCACAGTCGCGGCAGCGACGCCCGTGCCTGTGTGTCCACCCGAATGCCCCCAATCATGTAGTGTGCCCCTGGCCGCACCGGAATGAGGTCGCGGGTGACATCCAGACCAAAATCCTGGCAAACGCGCGTAATGTGCGGAAACCGTTCCAGGATCAGGTCGCGTCCCAGATGGCGTACGTCGAGATAAACGCAGTGATGCCGCGTCTTTTCCATCTGGCTGGTAATGGCCCGGCTGACAATATCGCGCGGGGCGAGTTCCTTGGCCGGGTCATAGTCGGCCATGAAAAGTTCTCCCCGCGAGTCGCGAAGCAACCCGCCTTCGCCGCGCACCGCTTCTGAGATGAGGTGCCGGGAGCTACCGGCGATGTAAAGAACCGTCGGGTGGAACTGCATGAATTCGAGGTCACGAACAATGGCGCCGGCGCGAAACGCCATTGCCTGACCATCGGCTGTCGCGATCTCCGGATTGGTGGTCTCCCGGTACAGCCGGCCTGCTCCGCCCGTACAGAGAATCGTCTGTTTGGCCCAGACAAATGTCTTGCCGTGATGCGGATTCCAGACTAGGGCTCCGCGGCATTCGCCTTCGTGTGTCAAGAGGTCGATCGTGAACGTCTGCTCCCAGAGCTGCAGATTCGGGCGGCCGCGCACACGCTCGATGAGGGCCCGCATCACTTCTCGGCCGGTCGCGTCGCCCAAAGCATGGACAATCCGCCGGTGGCTGTGCCCACCTTCCTGCGTCAAAGCGATTTCGCCATCGGTCAGGTCAAAGTTTGCCCCGTACTGCATCAGTTCAAGAATGCGGCTGGGGGCCTCGCGAACCACCAAGTCGACAATATCGGGATGACACAGTCCCTTGCCGGCGGCAATGGTGTCGGCGGCATGGTTGGCGAAGTCGTCGAGTGGATCGAAAACGCCCGCAATGCCCCCCTGCGCGTAGGTGCTGTTCGATTCGCGAACCTTGTCCTTGGTCGCCAGAACCACATCAAGCGACGGATCGATGGCGAGCGCCGCCCGGATGCCGGCGATCCCCGCGCCGACAATCAGAATGTCCGTGAATTGATGGGGAATGCGCTTATGGCGAAAGGGGACGAGGTATCGTCGCTTCGCCTCGGCCTGGAGCGTCATCATGGTCGCGAGTCTTGCAGGAGGATAGGCGCGCACCACGGCGGGTGTGGGGGAGTTCTTTTGCGAGATTATGGCGGCGACCGGCCAGTTGTTTCCATCCGCCGCCGAAATTGCTTTGCGCACATTTCGGCCGATGGTTCTCGAACTGGGTTGGTCGAGTCATTCCTGCGAGATCACGGAGCCTCGCACACCGTATCGACCCACTCCCGCAGGTCGCGTTCGAGATTGTTCAAGGCTTCCGAGGCGTCAGCACGAACCTTGGCGAGGTCACCGTCAAGGGGAACGTCGGCTTGGGCAAACAGGTAGAATTTGATCTTGGGTTCGGTGCCGGACGGTCGGCCTCCCACTGAAACTCGGACCGACCCCGCGTGCCCATCGAAGAAGACGAGTTGCCCGCGTGGACCGTCAAGGGGCTGCGAATGCGCACCCGCTGGACTGCGAATCGTGCCGGATTCGTAGTCGCGAATGAACTCCACGTGGCATTCGCCCAGGACCGGGGGAGGGGCCTCACACATGGCCCGCATGATCTTGCGGATTTCCGCCTGTCCGGCCGAGCCCCGACGTGTCAGCGAGACTTGCCGCTCTTCGTGGACGCCATGTTCCCGTTCGATCGCGTCAAACCGTTCCCAGAGCCAGTCTCCGCACGCGCGAGCCATTGCGACCGCTTGGGCCAGCAGGACGGCGGCAACAGCGGCATCCTTGTCGCGGCAATAGTCTCCCGCGAGGTAGCCGTGCGATTCTTCGCAGCCAAACAGGAATCGTTCTGCCCCCTCCCGCTCGATCGTTGCTCCGATGTGCTTGAAGCCCACAAGCAACTGGTCAATCACGCGAACGCCATGGCTGCGACCCAGCGCGGTCACCAGCGGCGTCGTCACCAGCGTCAGAACGAGATAGTCGTCAGGAGTGAGTGTTCCACGTGTCGCGCGGTGCCGCAGAGCATGATCGGCGAGGAGAACCGCCAGTCGATTGCCGCTGATGTAATGAAAGTTCCCATCGCGATCCGGGAGCAGCGCGCCGAGCCGATCGGCATCGGGATCGGTTGCCATCACGACGTCCGCAGACCATTCGCGGGCCCGATCTCGCAAGGGCTCAAAAACCTTCGGAAGCTCGGGATTGGGGAGATGTTCCGAAACATTGGGGAAGCCGCCGTCGACCGCGCGGTGCAGTGCAAAAATCTCAAGGTTCACACAGCCGGCCGCCTCAAGAGCCCGCGCGATGGACGATTCACCCACGCCATGGAGTGGCGAATACAGAATGCGGACGTTCCCCGGTTCGACCGGTCCCGTCGTTCGTACGATCGCAGCGAGATACGCCTGGTCGGTGTTGTCATCGAGAATGCGAATTCGCCCGGAAGCGAGTAATTCTTCGTAGTCAGCCAGGGGAATCTGACTCGCCGTCATGACGGCATCGATGATGCCCCGGTCGTGCGGGGGGAGCACTTGGCCACCGTCCGACCAGTACATTTTGACGCCATTGTCGGACGGCGGATTGTGCGAGGCCGAAATCATGACGCCAGCCGCGCACCGCCAGTGACGAACGCCGAACGAAAGCTCCGGCGTGGCCCTCGGCTCGGGAAACAGCAGGACATTCAACCCGTTTCCGGCCAACACTGTCGCCGTCAATCGCGCGAACTCTTCGGACCGATGCCGCGAGTCGTATGCGATGATAACGGTTTGCTCGGTCTGTGCATCGTTTTGCGATCGCAGGTAACGGGCCAGGCCGTCGGCCGACTCGGCGACCGTACGGCGATTGAGTGTCGCTGTTCCGAAGTCGGCCATGGGACCACGGCGACCGCCCGTGCCAAAGGGAATGACTTCCCAGAACAGAGGTTCGAGCCACGCGGCGTCGTTGTTCTTCAGTGCCGTGAGCACTCGTTCCCGAGAAGCGAGATCTTCCCGGCCCGCCGGTCCGTCGAGCCATGTCTTCAGATTGCTCGCCGCCGATGGCGAAAGCTCACGGCGATTCACGGCGGCTTCGATCAGATCCGGGATCGTGGGTTGTTCGGTCGACATGCGAACCATTCAAGAAAAGTGGCGGGACCGTTTCACCCGCTTATGGGATTTTGGGCTGTCCGGATGTCGCCACAAGCTGCCACAACGGCGGCCCAAGGACGAGGAGACCCACCACGACCGCCGTCGCGGCGAGCAGCAGAACGGCACCGGCGGCGACGTCCTTGGCGATCTTGGCTCGTTCGTGAAACTCGGGCTCGAGGAGGTCGACGAGGGCCTCGACGGTCGTGTTAATCGCCTCGCCCGCGAGCACCGCACCGATCGCCAGAGCGAGCATGCACCACGAGACCCGGTCGAGGCCGAGGAAGAGTCCTAGCGCGATGACAACCACGGAGACGGCTACATGAATGCGGGCGTTGCGCTGTGTCCGGATGGTGTGCACAATACCGTCGACAGCATGACGCAGACTCCGCACCAGTGTCGGTTGCCTCATGAGCCGGGATCTTCGCGAGAGATGAAAAGCAGAGACGAGACTTTGACGGAGTCGGCTGACGTCCAGCCCTTAGACCGCAGGACTGCCCCAAGTCGCTAACGCTCGTAGATCGGCAGGTATCCGTTCGCAATTTGCAGAATCGTCGCATTGATGGCGGTCGTGTAGACGGGGCCGACATGGCCTTCCTTCCAACTGCCATCGGCGGATTGTTTCCGGAGAATGTCCTGCGACAGCTCGTTGAAGTACGGGTTCCACTTCGCGTCCCCCAGCCGATAGACGACCTGGGCGTAGTAGAAGTGGGCGTAATGCCAGTGCCCGAAGAAGTTGCCGCCGTTCGACGAGATCGTGATGTTCTTCTCGCAGAACTTGAGCAACAGCTTGGCCAGGTCGCTTTCGTACTCGCCCGAACTGAACAGGCAGGCAATGGCCGCCGCCGTGATGGGAGGACGGGCACCGCCGCCGCGAATGCTATATTGCACGCCGCCATCGGGCGTGGTGCATTTGCGGATGTACTCGACCCCCCGGTCAATCACTTCCTTCGGGACGGGAATTCCTGCATTGCGACAGGCCCGCAGACCCTGCATCTGCGTCACGCAGGTCGAGCCTTCGTCGAAGTTGTTTCCGTCCTTCGCCGACACGTATCCCCAACCGCCATCCGGAGTCTGGGCCTCGCCGCAGAATTGCACCGCACGCGTCAGGACATCCTTGAGACGATCCCGGCGGCGGGCGTCTTCTTCCTCGCCGAACACCTGCGACAGGAACAACATCGAGAAGCCGTGCCCGTAGGTGTAATGGTAGTCGTTCTTGTAGCCGATAAGACCGTTCGGCTGCGACGCATCCAGAAGGTAGTCGACGGCGTCGGCGATGTTGCGGGCGTATTTTCCGCGCGTCGTGGTCGAGCCTTCGCACAGCATGGCGTTGCCAGCGAGCGCGGTCATGGCGACGCGGTACTGGCCGCCATTGGCTTCCCAGTATCCCTGCCGATGCTGTTCCTGTGCCAGCCAGTCGAGCGCCTTGGTCGTCGCCGACTTGACCTTCACATCGATGGCGGCGGCCTGCGCGGAGTTTGCCGCAAACAGGATCGTCAGGAGGACAATCTGAGTTGCCCAGTATGGTCGCATTCCGTTTCCCTCTCCGTGTGGACCCGGCAAATCGCGCGCGCGACCTGCTTGTCGCATTGTATCCCGGCTGATGCGATTGGGGCGAGTGGAGATTCCCTCATCCTGGAAGTGCCGGGCTATTCCCTGCGAATCACTCGTATTCCCATTTCAGCTCCCACGGATCGCGGGTTTCCTGTTGCCAGGCCTTCAGCCGGTTTTGCAGGTCTTCCAGCCGCTTCGCCTGTGCGGGGTCGTCGGCCATGTTGCGGATTTCGTGCGGATCCGCGCTCAGGTTGTACAGTTCGTGTCGCGGACGGTGCAGGTACGCCTTGACCGTCCGTTTGCCGTACAACTCGTACTCGTTTCCTCGCGACAGCACCCCCTGCCACGTCGGACTGCGATACAGGTCGGACGCGAATGGATACGGAAGCGGGTTGGCGATGTTGAAAATGTATTTCCAGTCGCCGATCCGGACGACCCGCATTGGGTAGTACATCGTGATCTCGTGGAACGTGTGCGAGGCGAACAGCGTGTCAAACCCTTCCGCGGCAGGGTTCGTGAAGGTTGGAACAATCGACTTCCCATGGAACTGCCAGGGACGCTCCCGACCCGTTGGCGACTTTCCGGCTGTCTCTCGCGGCTGGAGCGGCGGAGCCTTGGGGGCCGGAACGCCGCACCAGTCGAGAATCGTGGGCGTCAGATCGGCCCAGTTCACGAAGGCATCGGAGGTGCGGCCTCCCTCTTTCTGTCGTGGGTCGCGGACGATGAGCGGAAGCTGGAGTCCCGGTTCGTAGACCGTTGTCTTCGCGCCGGGGAAGGGGGGGCCGTTGTCGCTCAGGAACAGAATCAGGGTATTATCGAGCACGTCAAGTTCAGCGAGGCCGCGTACCAGCACGCCAACACCGACATCCAGGCGGGCGATGGCTTCGTAGTACTCAGCCAACTCCTTCCGCACTTCCGGCTGATCGGGAAGCCAGTCGGGAACCCGCATCTGGTCTGGGGTATAGCGTTGGGGTTCAATTCCCGGGTAGTGACCGGGTTGGTCCGGGAAATTCGAGAATCCGCCTGGCCCGCCCCCCCGATGCGGATCGGTCGAGCACCAGTACAGGAAGAACGGCGCGTCCGGCTTTTCGGCGATCCAGGTCTTGGCGTTCTCGGCCATCTTCACCGAGTTGCGGGCCCCTTGAATGCCCTCGTCGCGGATGTCCTGAAACGGGTAGACCCACTCCGGCGCTACGTGGTACTTGCCGATGCGGCAGGTGCGGTAGCCATTGTCGGCAAGGATTTTCGGCAGGCTTTGGACCGACTCGTACGTGCTCATGTGGTTGTAGCCATGCGCGTGGCCGTAGTGGCCGGTGGCATGATTGTAGAGTCCGCTCAGAATCACGCTGCGGCTGGCACTGCAACTGGCGGTCGTGCAATAGGCCCGCGTGTAGCGCATCCCTTCAGCAGCGAGTCGGTCGATGTTGGGGGTTTTCGCGAGTTTGTCGCCGTAGCACCCCAGTTGCAGTCCAAGGTCATCGGCGACCATGACGACGACATTGGGACGTTTCGGGGTGTCCGCGGCAGCGGCTTCTTGGGAGACGTTGCAAGTTGTCAGAACCGTCAGGACGACAAGCGCACCGACCGCGGATAATCGAACGCCACGCTCAAACATCTGGCCAACCTCCTCAGGAGAGTGTCTCTCACAGTTCCCGACAGTTTGAAAGGGCGGTACCGAGCGGTCAAACGGACCGTTGTTCCGCTATCGGAGCGGAGGAGGGAGAATTGAGTTCGAAACCAATGTTCACTATTTTAGAGAGTCCATTTCCTGGGGGAGTTCGAGTTGGTTCGCCGGAACCCAATCGCCCACGATCGAAAACGGCCAGCCGAGCACAACCACCAAGACGTTCGGGATCATGTCGGATCGTCCGCTCCTCGTTCGTGATCAGGTCGATTCGCTGTACCGCACCGAATCGCGGAAGGTTTTCGCAACGCTTGTCCGGCTATTGGGCGACTTCGATGCGGCGGAAGAAGCCACGCAGGAGGCCTTCGCCGCCGCCCTGACGGGTTGGTCTCATGAAGGCGTCCCCGCGAATCCCGTTTCGTGGCTGGTTTCAACGGGTCGATTCAAGGCGATCGACCGGTGCCGTCGCCGTGGACGGCTGGATCACGCGGCTGCCGATCTCGGTCGCAGGCTTGAAAGTCTCGCGGATCGCAACGAGGAACGTCGTCAGTTGGCGATTGAGGACGATCGCCTGCGGTTGATGTTCACGTGCTGTCATCCGGCCATCGATCCCGACGTGCAGATCGCCCTCACGCTCCGCGAAGTCTGTGGATTGAAGACCGAAGAAATTGCCAGTGCGTTTCTGGTATCGACCCCGACACTCGCCCAGCGAATCGTTCGCGGGAAGTCCAAAATCGTCAAGGCGGGCATTCGTTTCGAGATGCCATCCGAAGCCGATCTGCCCGAGCGTCTGGCCGCCGTGCTGCTTGTCATCTACCTCGTCTACCGGGAAGGGTATTCCGCTTCTTCCGGTGCCTCGGTAACGCGGGCCGATCTCTCCGCGGAAGCCATTCGCCTGGGACGGCTGGTGGTCGAATTGCTGCCCGATCCGGAAGCGCTGGGGCTGTTGGCGTTGATGGTCCTTCAGGAATCGCGACGGGCAGCGCGAATGACCAAAGACGGCGACCTTGTGCTGCTGGAGGATCAGGATCGCGGCTTGTGGGATCGCGAAATGATCGCGGAGGGGGTGAGGTTAATCGATCAGGCGCTGGGCTCTCAATCGGTCGGTCCTTACACGCTGCAGGCAGCGATTGCAGCGGTGCATGCGACTGCACCGTCTTCGCTGGAAACCAACTGGCCGCGCATTGTGAGCCTTTACGACAGGCTGCTCGTCCTGCATCCAACACCAGTCGTCGAGCTGAATCGAGCCGTCGCGGTCGCCATGCGGGACGAGCCAGCCGTCGGCCTGGAAATGATCGATGGGCTGCTCGCGCGGGGGGATCTCGAAAACTACCATCTCGCCCATGCCGCGCGGGCCGATCTGCTCCGTCGTCTGAATCGAATCGAGGAATCGAAAACAGCTTATGAGATGGCGTTGGAACTGGCCCGGCAGGATCCCGAACGGCGGTTTCTGCTCAACCGGATTGCTGAATTGACAGCCGGGGAACCGGCTCTCGAGTGAAATTCTTGGGGACGGAAATCTTTATCTGACGCAACCTCTTACCGGGGAGACGGTTCCAAGAAATCGGCGGGATGCCCGTGAAAATTCTTTCGACCACTGTCGAATTCCCGTCGCCCCGAACGACTACTTGGCAGAACACGTTCCCTTCTCTGATTTGTGGAATGAACAATCATGACAGCTTCGAAAAACACTGTCCGTCTGCACCGAGTCTTCAAGGCCCCGTGTGAGCGGGTCTATCGCGCCTTTCTTGATCCCGCCGCGCTGGTGAAATGGATGGCACCGCATGGTTTCACCGCCACGATCCATGAAATGGATGCCCGCGTGGGGGGCGGCTACAAGATGTCGTTCACCAACTTCGGCACCGGAAAGTCGCATTCCTTCGGCGGCAAGTACGTCGAACTGATTCCCGGTGAAAAGATCCGCTACACCGATCGCTTTGACGATGCCAATCTGCCGGGCGAAATGCAGGTCACCATCACGCTGAAGCCAGTGGTCTGCGGCACGGAACTGGAAATCGTCCAAGCCGGAATCCCCGAGGCCATTCCGGTTGAGTTCTGCTACCTCGGTTGGCAGGAATCGTTGTCGCTTCTCGCGAACGTCGTCGATCCGGAAATCCCGGATGCCCCCTAATGTGACCATGGCTTCCGCCTCTCAACAACCCGGTTGGCGGTTCGTCCCGAGGAACTAAGACAATGAAATACATGCTCCTGATCTATGGCACCGAGTCGTGCTGGACCGAGGAAGAGCGCGAAGCGTGCATGGTCGATTCGATGGCGATCTGCGAGGAACTCGCGGCGGCCGGCAAGCTGGAAACGGCCTCGCCCCTTCATTCGGTCCTCACGGCAACCAGCGTTCGCGTTCGCGACGGCAAGCGCCTGATTACCGACGGTCCATTCGCCGAAACGACCGAGCAACTCGGTGGATACTACGTGCTGAACGTCGAAGACCTCGATGAGGCGATCGCGATTGCCACACGCCTGCCACCTGCGAAGATCGGAACCGTGGAAATTCGGCCGATTTTCGACGTCAGCAGCGTGGCCGACGTTCCCGACCGAGAGATCATCAGCGCGCGAACGCTTCCATTCTCACGAGAAGCAGTCTTCGCCGCGTTTGCCGACCCCGCTCGTGTCGTCCGCTGGTGGGGGCCCGATGGCTTCACGACCACCATTCAACAGCACGACTTGCGACCGGGCGGCACGTGGAAGTTCGTTATGCATGGTCCCGACGGGACCGACTATGACAACGAAATGGTCTTCGAGTCGATCGTCGCCCCGGAACGCGTGGTCATCGAACACCGCTCGGAGCCCTGGTTTCGCATGACCATGACGTTAACGCCGATTTCCGAAAAGGCGACCCGCCTCCATTGGCGGCAGCGATTTGAATCGCGAGAAGTCTGCGAAGAGATGAAGCCCATCTGCGTTCCCGCCAACGAACAGAATTTCAGTCGGCTGACCGCTGAACTGTCTCGATAGCCTCAAGACAACCTGTTCTGTCCCACGATCTCAGCAAGGAAATCCACATGTCCACCGTCGCCATCACCCCTTACCTGTTCTTTGGGGGCACCTGCGAAGAAGCGATCGAGCTTTACAAAGAGGCGCTCGGCGCAAAGGTCCAGATGCTGATGCGGTTCAATGAAAGCCCCGATCCGCCACCCGAAGGCTGCCTGCCCCCCGGCTTCGACAACAAGGTCATGCACGCCAGTATCGAGATTGACGGTCAACTCCTGATGGTCTCGGACGGCACGGACGAAAAGGGGGGCTTTTCAGGGGTCAGCATCTCATTGACCGTGTCGGACGAAGCCGATTGTCGTCGGAAGTTTGACGCGCTGGCCGTCGGTGGCACGGTCACGATGCCAGTTGGGAAGACGTTCTTCTCACCCTGCTTCGGAATGGTACGCGACAGGTTCGGCGTGGCATGGATGGTGATTGTTCCTGGTGAAATGCCCGCGTGATCAGCCGGTCGTCAATCAGTCAGGCGATGTGATGGCCGCTTTCACAATTGACCAGACATTGGTTTCTTGAACTCAACTTTTGATAAGTGAGGCACACGATGTTTCCGAGATACTCCTTCTGCATGGCCTTGATGGCTCTGACATTCGTCGGTTCCGGAACCGGTTGGACCGCTGACCCGCCTGAATTTCCCAAGCCCGCGCCGGAGCATGACTTCCTCAAGCAGTTCGTGGGCGATTGGACCAGCGTCACGGAGTGCAAGGTCGATCCGAGCCAGCCCGCCATCGAATGCGCCGGTAAAATGCAAGGCCGCATGCTGGGCGAGTTCTGGGTCGTCAACGAGTCGAAAGCCTCGATGATGGGGACGACCATGACGTCCGTGCAGACGATCGGCTACGACCAGAACAAGAAGAAGTACGTCGGTACCTGGGTCGATTCGATGACCGATCACCTGTGGAAGTACGAGGGCTCTGTCGAGGGGAAAACCCTGACGCTCGAAGCCGAGGGACCGAACTGGATGAAGCCCGGCACGATGGCCAAATACCGCGACATCTACGAAGTGAAGTCTGCCGATGAAATTGCAGTTCGCTCAGCCGTTCAGATGGAGGATGGCTCCTGGAACACCTTCATGACGGGAACTTCCAAGCGGATCAAATAGGATCCGCTTGAGTCCCCTACGGAATCACAAGACCCTCCAGGTTGGCGGAATAGCTTCCGCTGTCAGGAGGGTCTTTCCCTTTAGCGAGGCGAACCCAGCACCTGCTCCAGAAGTGTATAGGCCGCTTCGCGTGCCCCCGGAGGAAAGTCGTGTCCGCTGTCGGGATGGATGACGCGCAAGGCATCGCCGGCGCTGTGCAGTTCAAAGATCGGGCGGGCGGCTACTGCCAGCCGGTCGACGCTTTCCGCCCGGAAGTTGCTGTCCATGGTGGGAGCGAGAATCAGGACATGGCGCGGCGCCAGCGAGCCGATGAGTTCGCTGAAGTCGAAGGGAATCTCTTCAAGCCGGCCGCGGTATTCAGCCATGCGAGGCATATAGCGCGTCTGGCACCAGCCCTTCTCGGGGAACCAGTTTCGCTCGGCCCCTTCGTAATAGTCGGCGAACTGGTCGAGTCCGCAACTGCTGATGATGACCTTGATGCGGTCGTCAAAGACAGCCGTGTAAACGGAATTGTGGCCTCCCAGCGAATGGCCGATCGCGCCGTAACCGTCTTTCTTGACGAAGGGAAGCGTTTCGAGGACATCGAGGGCGCGGATGTTGTCCCACACCGCTTTGAGCGTCCCGCTCTGCCAGCCGAGTGTGAAAATGTCCGGCTGATAGTGGGCCAACAGGGGATATGTCGGAGCGATCACAACGAACCCCCGTTCGGCCAGTTCCGAACCATATTGGCGATTGGTCACCTGTTCGATGCCAAAGATCACGCCATGCCCCACCTTGTTGTTCGTGCCGTGGAGTGCGAGGACCGCTGGAGCGGTACGTCCCGAGCCATCGAGCAGCGACTTGGGAATTGCGAGGTACGCAGGCGTTCGGCAACCCGGCTCCGACGCATAGGTGATGAGACGCCGCACGTACGACCCACAGTCGACTTCCTCTTCGACCTGCACATCAAGATCGCAGCGCTTTTCGTCGCCCGGAAGCGGCCCCATCACGGCCTGGGCGCCGCGGAGAATCTCCGCCCGGCGCTGCTGCCAGTCAGCGGGCGTCTTGACGGGCGAAACCTTGCCGCTGGCGTCATGGAAGACGAGCAGATGCTCGCGAGGCAATCGCGGTGGGGCCTCATTTTTGGTCATCGCGGCTGCGCGCGCGTCGAGTTCCGCGAGCTTCAGCCGCACGCTGACAATGTAGGGCTGCTCCCCTGCGGTCCAATGGCCATAGGTCGTCGTCACAATGGTCCCGTCGGGAAGCACTTCAACGCCCGGATAGGCGCAGTCGGCCCCCTTGTGGTTGTCCATGAGCCTAACGCGGTACTGGCCTTCCCGATTGGCGGCCAGATCTTCATAACGGCCGACCCACGCCACCCAGTCTCCCTTCGTGGGTGACTCCAGTGTTGTATCACGGAAGCTGATGAACAGCCGTCCGTCGGAAAGATACTTGCCGGTATGGCGGTCGCCCGTCAGGGATCCCTGCACTTCGCGCGGCGTCGTCCATGTCTGGCCTTCGTCGTTGGAAAAGATAATGTGCGAATTCTTCCGCCGGGAATTTTCACGCAAGAGCACCGCCAGCTGACGGCCATCCGGCGAGCGAATGCACCCCGGCTCGCGCAGATGTACGTCGGCGGAGGAATAGACGGCCTCCGGAGCCGACCACGTCAGTCCTCCATCGGTCGAGCGCGTGGCATACAATGTGAAGACCGGCGGCTTGACCGGTTTGGCATCTTCGGAAATAAAGCGGCCATCGTCGTGGAACATGGCCAGGTAATGCCCCGGCCCCGTTTTGAGTGGCTCTACAAACCCCATCACGACAATTCCGCCCCAGTCGCCCACGGCCTTCAAGGGGGTCCACGAAGCTCCGTCGTCTTCGCTGACGGTGAGTCGGGCGGGATAGAGCCCCGACCAGATGATTAACCGCTTTTTTCCAGCCGCATCGATCACGCGATGAATCGTCGGAACCTCACGGCTGGTCGCCCAGTTCTCCGGAATCGGCAGCCGTTCGCTCCAGGTGAGTCCCCCATCATCGCTGCGCTTGAGAATCAGCCCTCCTTTGCCGTGGCCCTTGGGATAGACACACAGCATGGTCCGCTGGTCTTCCAGCAGAACGGTCGTCGGATGCCCGAGGTACTGGCCCGGTTCACGATCGACGATGATCTGACGGTCCGTCTCTCCCGCCAGGTCAATCAGCGGAATCGAATAACCTCGCGAAACATCGGCCGCATGCACATCGAGCGTGGCAGCCAGGACTCCCAGCAGAAACAGACTTCCCGGCAGCGACCGGCCGACCGAGGAATCAATGGCCTTGGGACATCCACGCATGGCAAACTCGCTCGAAGGAAGATTTTTCCGGCCATTCGCCGGAGAGGCATCAAGACACGCCAATGTGAGCACGCTAAAGTAAGAAGGCTGGAAACTCAATTCGCTCGGGCGATTGGTCATGTCGCGACGCACTTCAATAGCCGGGCTTTGCATCATCCTCGGCTTCCTGACTCTCACGGAACCGGCGCGATCCGAGGAACGTCGGTCGGTTCCCGATTTCCGGACCGAGGTCTGGCCGATCTTCAAGCAGCACTGCGTTGAGTGCCACGGATCCAAACGTGTCGAGGGCGGCCTGCGGATCGACACAGCCGCTGGTTGGAAGCAGGGGGGCGAATCTGGATCACTTTTCGATCCCCGTGACCACGGGAACGGTGAACTGCTGCGGCGCATTCAGTTGCCGGCCAGCGATACCGCTCGCATGCCTGCCGTCGGCGAGCCTCTGTCGCCAGCCCGCATCCAGATCTTGAAAGACTGGCTGGCTGCTGGCGGCCAATGGCCGGATGCCTTTGAAGATCGCCATTGGGCCTATGTGGCTCCTCAGCGTGCGCAGCCCCCGGACGTCAGCAACGCTGCTTGGTGTCAGAACGCAGTCGATCGCTTCGTCCTCGCGGAATTGGAGCGGCGCGGGTGGAACCCCTCACCACCTGCTGAACGGGCAACGCTGTTGCGGCGAGTCGCTCTTGATTTGACCGGCCTGCCGCCAAGTCGCGACCTGGCGGAGCGGTTTCTCTCGAACACCGCTCCCGATGCCTATGAGCAACTGGTCGATGAACTGCTCGCCAGCCCCGCCTTCGGCGAGCGGTGGGCGCGGCCCTGGCTCGATCTGGCCCGCTATGCCGATTCGCACGGCTTCCAGCGGGACGATCTACGCGGCCTGTGGCCCTACCGCGACTGGGTCATTCGCGCGATGAATTCCGACCAGCCGTATGACGAGTTCACCCTGCATCAGCTCGCGGGAGACTTGATTCCCGATGCCGACGAGCAGTCGCGAATCGCTACTGGCTTTCATCGGTCAACCCCCACCAACGTCGAGGCTGGCTCCGATCCCGAGGAGACGCGCATCAATCAGGTGTTCGATCGGGTCAACACGACCGCCACCGTCTGGATGGGCGTGACCATGGAATGCGCACAATGTCATGACCACAAGTACGACCCCTTCACGCAGCACGACTATTACGGGCTGCTGGCGTACTTCAATTCGACTGAACTGGAGGCCGATCGTTCCAATCCGAAAGTTCCCGGCTCAATTCGCTTCCTCGGACCGACGATGGCTGTGCGACACGATCCCACCGATCACCGCCGTGCCGAACTCTCACGGCAACTCAACGCCGCGATCCGCCGCATCGAAACGCGGAAAGAGGAACTCAGACAGGATCTGCAAACTTGGGCCGCCGAAATGCAGGGGACGATTAGTGGCGGCGACACGGCTTATCAGATGCTGGAACTCTCCGTTTTTCAGACCAGGAAAGACTCATCCTTCGAGCGTCTGGACGACGGCTCAATCCTGCTGACGGGCAAACCCGCTGCGACCGATGACTATCTGATTGAAACACGAATCGACGGACCGCGCATTGCCGGCCTGCGGCTCGAGACCCTCGCGGATGATCGATTACCGGGGAAGGGGCCGGGGCGGGGTGAGGCGGAGCGTCCCAACTTTGTTCTCAATTCCTTTCGCGCCTGGCTGGTCGGTGAATCGGGACACGAGGCCCTGGAATTCGTCGAAGCCCGGGCAAGTTTCTCGCAGAAGAATCTCCCCGTCTCCGGTGCCATCGATGACGATCCCAAAACGGGCTGGGCTATCAATCCGCGGTTCCATGAGTCCCATTGGGCCGAGTTCCGTTTGAAGGAACCGATCGACGCGGCAGAGGGGCGGACAATCGCGATCGAAATGGTTCAGTCCTACGGAGGCGGACGAACGATCGGCCGACTTCGGTTGTCGTCCGTGTCGTCGTGGACAAGCCAAAGCAATCTTCCGAATGACCTTGCCAAGACCCTCTCGAAACCCATCGAATCGTGGTCAGGCGAAGAAACCGCGGCGTTGATCGACTGGCGATTCCAGCAAGATGCCGGGGCGACGGCCCTGCGTTCGCAACAGCGCGACTTGGAAGACGAACTCGCGCGGACGCCCGTCGTCTCGACGCTGGTCATGCGGGAGTTGACGAATCCAAGGCCAACGCATCGCTTCGAGCGTGGCGACCATCGCACGCCGCGCGAAGAGGTGTTGCCCGGAACGCCTGCCTTATTCACAGGGGAGCATCGGAACTCCATCGGTCACGATCGCGCGGCCCTGGCGCGCTGGCTGACCAGTCGCGACAATCCGTTGGTGGGACGCACGGAAGTCAACCGCATCTGGGCGGAACTGTTTGGGCGCGGGCTGGTCGCGACCACGGAGGATTTTGGGGTGAAAGGCGAACAGCCCTCGCACCCGGAATTGCTCGACTGGCTGGCCGAGGAGTTTCGCCAGTCCGGCTGGTCACGCAAGCACCTCTTGCGCGTGATCGTTCAATCCCGCACGTACCGGCAGTCGTCGAGTCAGCCGGGCGACGCTGCTCAGCGAGATCCTGAGAACATCTGGCTGTCGCGTGGGCCGCGAATCCGGCTGCCAGCCGAGGCCATTCGCGATCAGGCTCTCGCGCTCGCGGGCCTGCTCAGCGACAAATTGTACGGTCCCCCCGTGCGTCCGCCGCAGCCGGACGGCCTGTGGAAAAAAGTCGGCGGCGAACCTTTGGAGTACGACGTCAGCCCCGGTGAAGATCGCTCGCGGCGCGGCGTCTACATCGTCTGGAAACGGGCGAGCCCCTACCCGAGCCTGATGAATTTTGATGCCACCGCGCGCCTGGCCTGTCAGGTCGCGCGATCGCGGACGAACACGCCGATGCAGGCGCTGACGCTGTTGAACGATCCGGTCTATGTCGAAGCCGCCCGCGCGCTCGCCGAACGACTGCGAAAGATTGAAGCCCATCGTCCGCTCGAAGAACGCCTGCAACGGGCCTTTGAACATTGTCTTATTCGCTCGCCCGATCGCGAAGAATTGGCAGTGATTGTCGATCTCTGGGAATCTCAACGCGACGCAGCGGGTGAAGAGTCGGCGTGGCAGGCCGTGGCAACAGCACTATTGAACCTCGATGAGACCATCACGAAAGAGTAACGCCGTGCGAGTTGCTTCAGAACCGGATGATGCATTCAAACGCGAACTCTCGCGACGCGATGTCCTGCGTACCTCCGGCATTTCGCTCGGGGCGATCGCTCTGTCGGGGTTGCTCAATCGTTCCTCATCGGCCGCGCGCCAACCACTCGTTCCCGCGACAGCGCGCAGCGTCATCTATCTGCACATGATCGGCGCGCCTTCGCAGCTCGATCTGTTCGACGACAAGCCGGAATTGCGCAGCCGCGATGGCGAGCCGTGCCCCGAGAGCCTCCTCGCGGGGAAGCGCTTTGCGTTCATTGGTAACGAGCACGTCCTCGCGGGTTCGCCATTCCAGTTTCGCCAATGCGGCGAGAGCGGACATTCGCTGTCGGAATTGTGGCCGCATCTCCGGCAGGTCGCCGATCGGCTGTGCGTCATTCACTCGCTCCACACGGAAGAGATCAACCACGCCCCGGCCCAGATGTTCTTGCACACCGGTTTTGGCCGAGGCGGACGCCCCAGTTTCGGCGCGTGGGTCGACTATGGGCTCGGAGCCGAGACCGAAGACTTGCCGGCTTACGTGGTCCTGCAATCCGGGCCATTGGGCGGAGCGGGAACCACGTTGTGGTCCTCGGGCTTTCTGCCGACCGTTCATCAGGGCGTGGCGCTCAGAAATGCGGGCGATCCTGTCCTGTTCTTGTCGAATCCGCCGGAGCAATCCAATTCCGACCGACGTCGGCTGCTCGACGCGACGGCAGCCCTTAACCGGCTGCGCCTAGCCGCCACGGGCGACGACGAGATTGCCACGCGCATTGAACAGTATGAACTCGCCTATCGCATGCAGCGGGCCGTTCCGGAACTAGCCGATCTTGGCGATGAGACGCGCGAGACGCTCGACTTGTATGGCGTCGAGTCCGAGAAGCCGTCGTTCGCCAGGAACTGTCTTCTAGCGCGCAGACTGGTCGAACGCGG
>JAHBXV010000041.1 GCA_019636285.1 Planctomycetaceae bacterium | reverse complement strand
GGAACAATCGCAATTTCCTGACCGCGAAGCGGTCAAAGAGGGTAGCCGTGGGTCGCGCAGCGCACCCACGGTAAACTAGACATTTTCGAGATCTCTCGACCCCGCAGGGGTCGCAGACATGCGTTTCTGCGACCCCTGCGGGGTCGGAAGAAGAGTTTTAAGGGCGATTCCGTTCCGTGGGTGCGCTGCGCGACCCACGGCTACCCTCTTCGATGCCTGCGGCATCGGAGGAATCGAAAGTTCTCGTTTTGTCTCCAGCTCTTGGACAATAGACCGCAAACATCCCACCCCAGCGCCTTATTTTCGCGGGAGCCTGGAAACACGTGCATGCGCTTTCGCGAACCATGCGGCGCTGCGTTCGCTCGTGTCATCCGTTACGGTAACCCGGTAGTCCTACTCAACGACTTCACCTGGGAACCGCACCATGACCGTTTCGTTTTCTGCCAAGGTCTTCCTGGCCATCGTCTTCGCTTCAGTCACGCCACTCTTAGCCGAGGCGGAGCCATTCCTGACAAAGCAGGACTTATTCACGGCTGGCGAAGACCCGGCTTACAACATCTATCACATCCCCGGCATCGTCGTGACGGCTAAGGGAACCGTCCTGGCCTGGTGCGAGGCGCGTAAGCGACCAGCCGGGGTCAGCGACTGGGACGATATTCGCATTCTCCTGCGCCGCAGTACCGATGATGGAGTGACCTGGTCACCTGCCGTCAGCGTTGCCAACGTCGAGGGACCGAAGCGCAAGAACCCGCTGGCTCTTCGGATGTCGAAGGTCGATCAGAACGATGTGACCTACAACAATCCTGTCCTCATTGCGGGCAGCGACGGGACCGTACATCTGCTCTTCTGCCTCGAATACGAGCGAGTCTTCTATCAGGCCAGTAGTGATGACGGCGTTTCCTGGTCGAAGCCCCGGGAAATCACCGGCACGTTCGCTGCGTTCAAGAATGAGTACGACTGGAAAGTCCTCGCGACCGGCCCCAATCACGGCATTCAGCTCAAATCGGGACGGCTCATAGTCCCGGTCTGGCTGTCGACGGGAGAGGGCGGGAATGCGCACCGCCCCAGCGTGACGGCGACCATTTACAGCGACGACAACGGCAAAACCTGGCAAGCTGGCGACATCGCCGTTCCCTGTACGGACGAATGGATCAACCCCAACGAGACCGTGGCCATCGAACTCAAAAACGGCCACGTCATGCTCAACGTCCGCAACGAGTCCCGCACACACCGCCGGCTGATCACGACCAGTCCCGACGGGGCGACCAACTGGACCACGCCCCGGTTTGACGACGCCCTGCTCGAACCGATCTGCATGGCCGGGCTGGTTCGCTACCGTCAGGACGGTCAAAGCCTGATTCTCTTTTCGAACCCGGAAAATCTCGAAAAGGCGAATGGCAAAGCCGAACCGGGCAAAAGCCGTGACCGTAAGAACCTCACGATCAAGCTGAGCCGCGACGAAGCCGCCACCTGGCCCGTCAGCCGCGTTCTGGAAGCCGGGCCTGGGGCGTATTCGGATCTCGCGGTCACGCCCCACGGCACGATCCTCTGCTTCTACGGCACCGGCGACAATCTCTCCTTCGCCGGCAGCTGCCTCCGGCTTGCACGGTTCAATCTGGAGTGGTTGACGGCTGGGAAGAAAGAGCAGTGACATACTGGCCGCGAACGGTGCCGATCTACTCGGAATCGATCGGCTCGTTGTTCGCGAAGAGTTCGGGCGAGGCGTCGGCCCGCGTTCTTGCCTCAAGGCATAGAAACCGCGCGTTAGTTGTCAGATCGTTCTCATCCGGCAATGGGCATTCATCCTGGACATGAATCGCGGCCCAACTGAGCACCGCGTCTTCGGCGATGGAATACTGCTTGGCATGTCCACTTCCTCGGTAGCGTTCATTGGCGACGGTAACTGTCTTTCCGCCAACCTCTGACAGCAATCGCAAGGTCTCGAGGTCTTTGTTGAACGCCGATTTCTGACGTGGCGTATACTTGAACTCAATCGCCCCGATGACCTTCCCGGAATCGCAAATCAGAAGGTCTGGCGAGCGCAGAACCTTTCCATCGAACGTCAGAGTTGGTTCGATGAATAGCCGTCGTGGTAGTTTTCTATCCTCAAAGATTTTCATCAGTTGGACGCAGAAATGGACCTGCATGCCACGTTCGGAGTTGATGAGCTGGTCGTCGTAGGCGTCTCGGATCATGCACATCCACGCACTCTTCAATTGCTCTCGCAGCAGCCGTCGTGGATTGGCCATGTGTCGTCTCGCAGGCTCAAGTGTCGATCTCTGCTCTACAGCCGCACGATCATCTCATCGGTCGGATAGCGCACCTTGGCGAGCAGGGCATATTTGTCGTCCGGGGCGCGGTAGCCTGCGGTAGCAACCACGACCGTGCGGTAACCGGCTTCGCGCAGGCCCAACAATTCGTCGTAGCGGTCGGGAAGAATTCCCTCCATCGGGCAGGTATCGATTCCCAATGCGGCTGCGGCCGTCATGAAGTTGCCGAGTGCAATGTAGACCTGGAAGGTTGCCCAGGCTTCGATTTGTCCGGCCCGCGCGATCTGGTCGATCGCCTTCACCATCAGGTTCCGAAAACCCGCGAGTTTTTCGACGGGTGTTTCACGAACTTCGGCCGTTCGGACCACGAAGCGGTCGACATCCTCGTCCGTGAAGGGCGAGCGGATCGCGAAGACCACCACATGCGAGGCATCCCGCACCTGCGACTGGTTCCACGAGATGGCAGGCAACTGGTCGCGGATCTCCTGCGACGTAATCACGTAGAACCGCCAAGGCTGCAAGCCGAACGACGACGGCGTGAGGACCAGCGCTTCTTCGAGAGCCTGCCAGTCGGTTTCGGAAACTCGCCGCGTGGCGTCGAACTTCTTGACTGCGTACCGCCAGCGGAGCTGGGTCAACAGATCTTCGGGAGTCAGCACGGTCATCCGGGCCGTCCTTCGCGGAGTGAGGGAAAGCAACCCCCGTAGCCTACCCGATTCCGCTCAGCGATCGACCCAGCCGGGACCGTATTTGGCCGCCTCATGCCACGGTTTGCCCGCCTCATCCTTGGGGGACAGAATCCGCTCACCAACGTCCGGCCAGGCCACATTCACCGTCGGGTCGTCCCACTTTAGCGTCTGTTCGTCGGCGGGATTGTAGTAATCGGTGCATTTGTAGAAGAAGTCGGCTCGCTCGCTGAGCACGCAGAAGCCGTGGGCAAAACCCGGCGGAACGTAAAGCTGCCAATGATTTTCGTCGCTCAGTTCCAGGCCGAACCAGCGGCCGAATGTCGGCGAATCACTCCGCAGATCGACGGCGACGTCGAAGACCGCGCCGCTGAGGACCGTGACGAGTTTTCCTTGGGGCCGCTGCAACTGATAATGCAGCCCGCGCAAAGTCCCCCTCCGCGACCGCGAGATATTGTCCTGCACGAAGTCGAGCCGAAGACCGGCTTCGCGGTAGCGGACCGCCTGAAAGGTCTCGGCGAAGTAGCCGCGCGCATCGCCAAAGACCTTGGGCTCGATGACGACCAGGCCGGGCAATTCGGTGGGAACGACGTTCACGAAGGCTCTTCCGACAGTTGGCGATCTGTGACTTGGAGTCAAACAGCGCGGTTTACCGGCCAAATCCCAGAACCAGCGCCAGCACGACAACGCTCAGGACAACCGTCAACGTATAAAAGGCGGCATCCCCCGTTTGCAACAACCGAACGGCGGTTCCCATCCGAACAACAAGAAATGACGGCAATCCAAACGCCAGACGGTCAACGACGAACCAGTCCCCGAAGCGCAAAAGCTGCGCAAGGATCCGGGTGGGTAGGTTGACCAGCAGGAACCAGACCTGGTCGATGGCGAACCGCTGCCGCCCCAACCGCCCCCACGCTCCCACCGTCGGCAAATCGACGAGACGCGCCGCGATCGATCCCGGCCGACTTCCCAAACCGGAAACGGCCAATACTCCCAGCCCCATCAGCCCTCCCGTCGCGGCCGATATGAGCGCCGAGACTGATCCCAAAGACATCGCGAAGAGCCCCCAGCCCAACAACAGGCAGGCCGCGAACCACAGCACCGCCGCCGGTGGACTTCCCCTCGCGACGGATATTTCTTCACGCTCGGCTTCGCGGGTCCACTTGCCCACTTGAAGGGCCATGACCCCCCAGCCAACAAGCGACAGCACGAGCCACGGGGTTTTCACAATCGCACCAATGTCTCCGGCCAGCAGTGGCTCGATCCAGAAATTTCGGCCGATGGGCAAGACTCCCAACACGGACAGCCAGCCAAGCCACCGGCCCGCGCGTCGCCAGCCGTCGTTCGTTTGGCCGATCACTGCCAATAGGGCGCTTCCACCCATCGCCAGTGCGGTGCGCGCAATTCCTGCCGAGACCGGTTCGTGAAATATCGAAACCATCACCATCGACCAGCCAACCTGCCACGAGACACCCCACGCCGCGGCCCGTTGACCATCCGACGAGTTCGCGGCACATAGCCCCCCCAACAGGCAGGTCAGCCCCCCGAGGCTCAGCATCAGCGACCGCGTCAATTCCTGGCCGGCAACGCGTTCGCCGATTTCGCTCCACAGCCACAGAGCCGAGGCCAGAAGCAGCAGGTCCAGCGTGGCTACCGATAACACTGCCTGCCGGGATTCAGCCGCGTCGCGCCACGTCGACCACGGAAATAGTCCCGTCCGAAACGTGATGACCAGCCACAGGCCAAAGAGCAGCGCCGTTGAAAGAGGCGGAAACCGCGTCACGACCTCTTCCCAGCCAGCCGTTGTGAAGAGCGTCGTGGTCGACAGGTGGGCCGCGGCACCGAGTGCCGTCACCACGACGACCAGCCCCAGGTCACCCGGCAGGTTCGATAGAAACACCCGCCGCGCGGTTCGTCCGGCCGCAGGCCCATCGTCTACCGCCAGTCTCCAGGCAAAGGCCAGCGTATTCATCGCCAGCCAGGCCAGACACGTCAGCAGTAAGTGCGTACTGCAAACCAGCATCGCCCACAATCCCAGCATTGCCAGGACCAGCAAGCTGCTGCGACGCGCCTCTTCATCGCTGGCGCGGCCTAGCCCTGCCAAGAGCAATCCAAAACCCGCAAGTCCGATTGCCAGCAGAAACGAAACGCCTCGCTCGGACAATTCCCAGCGGCAGGGGACGTCATACGTCGATACCCCCGGCACATCCAACAAGAGAATGGGCCTCTCCCAGACCAGACCGGCGGATGCGCCGACTGCGGGAGTCCGCGCGACGACGGCCACGAGAACCAGTAACCAGAGTGCAGTCGTGACCCATGCGATGCCGACTCGTGCCGAACGCCAGACAATGCCAATCACCAGCCCCGCGACCGGAAGCAGAAGCACGGCTGGCAGAAGAGCGCCGCTCCAGTCGATCACCGTGGCGGCTCCTGGGTGGAGCGACTGGCAAACATGACGAAGCGGCCGATCCAGATCGACGAGGAACGATCCGTCGAGGCCGACTCGCCATCCCGTTCACACAAGTCATCGCCCGGCAGCCGCGCGGACAGATGAACGTCCGTCCCGAACGCGACGGCGGCAAGGCCGATGCCTCCCAGAGCAAGGAGCCCCCAGGCGACGCTAGTCTGCTGCGGCAGTTCCACCGCCATCAGCAAAAGGCCCAGCCAGCCGATCAGCAGGCCGTCAAAGATCATCGCGCGCCCGCGCGAAACACCACAAAGAATCACCGCGAGGGCTGCCAGCGTTGTTCCCAGCCAGACGAGCATGGAGCAGTCCTTGCCTCGCGAGCGAACGTCCGGAAACAAACGGCGATTCACCCTTGTGGCAGCAATCCCATCGTTTCGGGATAGCCGCACATTAAGTTCATGTTTTGCACGGCCACGCCGCTCGCTCCTTTGATGAGGTTGTCGAGCGCAGCCAGCACCAGCACGCGGTCTTTCACCACGCGAACCGTCATGTCGAAGAAGTTCGTATAAGCCGTGTCTTTGGTGGCGGGCAGCCGGTCCACAACCCGCACGAAAGGCTTGCCCGCATAAAACTCGCGGCAGACTTCCAGCAGTTCGACCTGCGAGACATGCCGCGTCGGGGTCGCGTACATCGTGGCACAAATCCCCCGGTCCATCGGGGCCAGGTGCGGCGTAAAGATCACGTCGACCGCTTGGCCGCTGGCCGTCGACAACACTTGTTCAATTTCAGGCTGGTGCCGATGCGACCCCACGCCATAGGCGACGAAATTTTCGTTGCACTCCGCGTACAGTAGGTTGGTCTTGGGAGTTCGCCCCGCTCCGGAAACACCGCTGGCCGCGTTGATGATGATGCCCCGCGGTTCGATCAGCTTCCGGCACAATAGCGGCGCCAGACCCAGGATCGAGGTACTCGTGTAACAGCCGGGGTTGGCGATCAGATCCTGACCCGGAATCTGATCCGCGAAGAGTTCGGGCAACCCGTAGACCGTTGTGGTGAGTCGTCCAGGGTCCGTGTGGGCATGGCCGTACCAACTCGCATACACCGCGGCGTCGTTCAGCCGGTAGTCGGCACTCAGGTCAACCACTCTGAGGCCGGCTGCCAGCAGGCCGGGCACCGCTTCCATGCTGGCCACATGCGGGAGGCAGCAGAAGACCAGGTCGGCTCGCTCGGCCAGTTGAGCCGGAGACAGATTTTCGAGCGAAAGATTGAGACGGCCGGTCAGCGAGGGGTGTATCTGCTCCAGCGGAGCGGTCTCGGTCCGGCTGGTCATCGCTGTGACCGTCACGCGCGGATGATTCAGCAGAATCTTGACCAGTTCCAGGGCCGTGTAGCCGGTCCCCCCAAGAATCGCGACCCGAGTCATCCGCCGTTTCCTCTTATCTCAACGCCCGCAATGCGAGCCACCGCCCCGCCGTGATCGAAAGAATACCGCAAAGCGTTGGAACGCACACCTATCGTGCACGTCTCACAGGCTCTGTTCGCGGCGCGATCCACGACTCTTCGGAGACGTCACGGCGAAGTGAGGTTCGCGGACCGGAGCGTGGTCTGAGAAGAGTTCTTCGGGCCGACAGTTACTCAGTTCGGCTTCGGTCAGCCGTCGAATCTGTCCTCCCACGGCGGCCAGACGCTCTTCCAGACGTTCGTAGCCCCGGTCGAGGTGATAGACGCGACGCAGAATCGAATCCCCCTCCGCCGAGAGGGCAGCCAGCAGGAGCGCGGCGGAAGCCCGCAGGTCGGAAGCCATCACCGGCGCGGCACTCAGCGATTTGACTCCGAACACGTGGGCTCCCCCTTCCGCGCGGCGAACGTCGGCTCCCATGCGGGCCAGTTCGGGCAGATGGAGGAAACGGTCTGGAAACACGCGATCAACGACCTCGGCTTTCCCCCGGGCCAGCGTCAGCAGGGCCGTGAGCTGGGCCTGGACATCGGTCGGAATTCCCGGATAGGGCTCGGCAACAAACGAGACGCTCGAAAGAGGGCCGGCTGCATGGACGTGAATCGTCGCCCCGCGAATTTCGACGAAGGCCCCCATCTGCCGCAAAATGTCGAGCACCGCGGTCAGATGCGTCGGGACGACATTTTCGAGCGTCACGTCGCCACCGGTCATGAGACCCGCGATCAACAGAGTGGCCGCTTCGATGCGATCGGGAATCACCTGATGCTCGACCCCCGCGAAGCCGTCGGTTCCTTCAATTTCGACGACATCGGTTCCAAGACCCGAGATGCGGGCACCGCCGGCATTCAGATAGTGGGCCAGATCGACGACCTCGGGCTCGCGCGCGGCCGAAGTGATGACCGTGCGGCCTTTCGCGAAACAGGCGGCCGTCATCACATTGCACGTTCCAGTGACCGTACTCCCCTGCGGACCCGCGAGATCGATCTGGGCTCCCAGCAGCGAAGACGCGGTCGCGACGACGTATCCATGTTCCAGCCGGACATCCGCGCCGAGCGATGCGAGCCCTCGCAGGTGCAGGTCAATGGGCCGGTGACCGATGTTGCATCCTCCAGGCAACGACACACGCGCCGTTCCGCGACGCCCCAACAGCGGCCCCAGCACGCAAACGCTCGCTCGCATCTTTCGGACCAGGTCATATTCGGCGACGCAGGGTTCGTTTGATTCGGACCGCACGACCAGCATGCCGTCAGCATCGCGGTGAACGTCGACTCCCAATGTTCGCAGCACTGCCGAGAGCGTGGTGACGTCCACCAGCGCGGGAACATTCGCGAGGCGTGTTTCCCCCTCGGCAGCCAGCGAGGCGGCCAGAATGGGAAGCGCGGCATTTTTCGAACCGCGGACCGGCAACCGGCCCGATAGCGGAGTTCCACCGCGAATGACAAACAGATCCATCCCTGGTCTCCGAAGCGCCCGCCCGGCACTCCCCGACGATCCCTCGCCAGCCGCAATCTCAGTCGGCCCGCATGTCCGACGCGCAAGTCACGATGAGTGGCACGCCCTGAATCTTTGAAGGGCGTGGCGATGAACATCTCCCACGCCCTTTCGCAAAGCTTCCAGGGCGTGCCACCTTCTTAACCGATTTGCAGCATTGGAAATCGCGTATTCAACCGCTGGAGGTCTTTGTCCACAAGCCCAAGTCGCGCGTGCCAACTCGTCACGAAATGCGGAGATACGCCACATTACGGGGAATTCTTACAAACTCGGCTTGTCGGCAGTCCGGCGATTCGCCTAGAACGCCCCGGTAAAACCGGTGGGAGTCGCGACCACCTCTGACAACTCGGGCGCGTCCGCGTTGTCAGAACGGTTTTCACGCCAAACCCTATGTCTGGCAGCCTTTCCGACTAGTTTCTCGAACGAATCCGGCAGCAACGGACAAGGATGTCCGCCCCCTATCGGAAGTACACCCGGTTTCGACAGATGTCGCGACCGCCGATCGGGTCCAACAGGAGGTTGGTCCGCATGCGCTCGACGCTCACATCGTTATTTCTACTCGCCCCGATCCTGGCCGTTCCGATGCTGGCGATCTTCGGGGTTCCCGAATTCACGTCGGTTGTCGCCTCTCCTCAACAACGCCAGGACGACCTGCTGATCGACGAACACTTCGATCAATCCTCCTCTGGCGACGCTCCCGGCTTTGGCGACGCGTCCTCCCCTTCCAATTCCGGCGCCGCAGTCCCCGTTTCGTTCAACGAGAATTCAGGCACCCGGGCCATTGATAGCCGCACGGAAGCACGGCCGGGCAAGTGGGGCAACACGACTGCACCCGTCGCCACGCAGGCCGCGCCGGCTGGCCCGTGGGACAGTTCCGCCGAACAAACGCTTGCGACAAACGTCGCTGATCCGTTTGCCGGAGCCGCTGCCGCGAACCCGGCCGCCATGCAACAAGCTGTCTTTACCGACGACGCCGCTCGGGCCATGGCGGCCAGCCAGATGCAGCCCTATCGACGGAATGACGGAGCCGCGAGACCCGGCTCGGTTCCGAACAAAGTCCTGCCGCCACGAGGCAGCGCGGCTGTCGCTTCCGGGATACCCTCGCTCACCTGGCAATCCGCGGTCGAACGCTTGAATGCGTTGGAAATTCGCACGTTCCGCCTGGAACCGGGTGCTCGGGCCGGACAATTCCTGTTTGTCTGCTCGTACACCATGTCGAACGAACCACGGGTCTCGTATCACTTCGAAGCCGAAGCCAGCGAACCGCTCAAAGCGGTGGAAAAAGTTCTCGATCAGATTGAAGCCACGATCGCGCAGACGGCCTCGCGCTGATTGACGTTCTTGCTTCCAGGCTTAGGAGCGAGACAAACCGGTGCTTTGTCTTGGATGAATGTTCGGGTGGCGCGCCCTGAGGCTTCGAAGGGCGTGGTGAATGAACAGCCACCACGCCCCTTCGCAAAGCCTTCAGGGCGTGCCACCCTCCACCTCCTCTGCGACGGCTGAGGCAGAGCCTCGAGAAGAGGCGTTCCCAGGTGGAGCCTGGGAACGAGACAATTACGGCCAGGAGTTCACTGTCGTCATGTATCGCGAACGTCGCCTCGGCCCGAATGCGACTGCCTGGTCCGCAGCGCCGTCCGTCAGCACGAACTGGCGCTGGCGGCTGCCGGTTGATGAATCCGCCGAACCGGGAATCGTCGATTTCGGGGCAAGTCAGGGCTGGCGAACTCCCAAAATGGCGCGAGTGGAAGCCGCCCTGCTCGTGGCCAGCGGCTCGCTTTCTCCCCGAAAGCTGATTCAGGCCGCCACGCTGGTCGATTCCCGCGATCTGACCGCGATTGTCGAACGCCTGAACGCCGCCTATGACGCGCGGGGAACGGCATTTCGCATCGAACGCGTGGCCGGCGGCTACCGTCTGCTGACCCGACCCGGCCTGGCCGATTGGCTGGGCAAGATTTTTCATCGGCTCCAGGAGGCGAAGCTCTCGCCGCCGGCTCTCGAGACTCTGTCGATTGTCGCCTATCGCCAACCCGTCACCAGAGCCGATGTGGAGGTGATCCGAGGCGTGAGCTGTGCCGAAATGCTCAAGTACCTGATGGAACGGGGCCTCGTGCGAATCGCTGGAGAAGACAATTCACTCGGTCGCCCGTTCCTCTACGAGACAACACGGGCCTTTCTGGAAAAATTCGGATTGGGAACCCTCGACGATCTGCCGAACGCCCAACAGCTTCGCCGCAGGGTCCGGGCACCCTCCGCCGATTCCGAAGAAGACACAGCCGACCAGGCCGCCGCGTGATCTCGCTTTCTTCGAGAGGCACTTGCCGAGCTGGGTGGCACGCCCTGAGTCTTCGAAGGGCGTGGCGAATAAACACCTCCCGCGCCCTTTCGCAAAGCGCCTTCAGGGCGTGCCACCTGACGACTTGCCTACGCCAAAAACCCTGCGGAGGCCTGACCGGGATTGTTATTGAGCGATCGACGCGACAGCATAATTTCTGGGCCGCGTGGCGGTCCGTGACACCGTCGCTCGACCCCAGATGACTACGATCAGGATTCGACACCCATGTCCTCTGCCCTGAAATCTGAATTCAAGGCCGTTCTCGACCAGTCCGATCTGGCCTCGATTCCCCGCGATCTGCGCTTTCATCCCACGGTGAATGACCATCCGGCCGTGCTGACCGCCGACCAGATCCGGCAGTTCAACGAGCAGGGCTACATCCGTGGCCTGCGAGCTTTCGACGACGAAGAGATCGCAACGATTCGCGAATACTTCGACAACCTCCTCGCGAGAGTGATCGCCAGCGGAGGCGACAGCTATTCCATCAGCTCGGCTCACCTCAAGTATGGCCGAGTCTGGGACATTCTCTGCGAGCAGCGGATCGTCGCCGCCGTCAACGATCTGATTGGCCCGAACGTGATTGGTTGGGGTTCGCACTTTTTCTGCAAGATGCCCCACGACGGCAAAAAGGTCGCGTGGCATCAGGACGCCAGCTATTGGCCGTTGACCCCCTCGCGCGCCGTGACGGTCTGGCTCGCGATTGATGACGCCGACGTGCGGAACGCGTGCATGCGGTTTGTTGCTGGTTCACACCACCACGGCCACATGACCTTTCGCCCCAGCGACTCGGCCGAGCACAACGTGCTGAACCAGACCATCGACAACGTGGAGCAATACGGCACCTTCGTCGACGACTGCCTCAAGGCCGGGGAGTTCTCGATCCATTCCGACCTTTTGCTGCATGGCTCCGAAGCCAACGAGTCCGATCGTCGGCGCTGCGGGCTGACGTTGCGGTATGCGTCCGCCGACGTGCGGGCTCACATGGACTGGAACCAGAAGGGAGTCTGGGTGCGAGGCAGCGACCCTTCTGGTCATTGGTCGAACCGCGAGCGTCTGGCGAACGATTGATCTGCAAAATCGAAAAGAGGCCGCGCCTCAAACGTGAGGCGCGGCCTGTTTAATCACTTCGTACGCATGTCACTCACACCCTACCGGTAGTAGTAGTACCCGGTCGAAGGGGCGTAGTAGTAGCCGGTCGAATAACCGCGTCCGTAGTTGTACGGGTAGTAGCCGTAGTTGTACCCGTAACGCGGCGGGGCGTAGTACGTGGCACGCGGACCACTGTAATAGGTTCCACCCAGTGGGCCGCGAACGTACGTGCGGCGCGGTCCCACGTAGACCCTTCCGCCCAACGGTCCCCGCACGACAACGCGTCGTCCAGCTTCGGCCGTCTCGGAATTCATGAAGACCAGGCCACTGGCCAGGACAGCACACACAAGCATCGACTTCGTGAACATCATCGTTCCTCCTCGGAAAGTCAGGAGGCGACCGCGAACGAGTTCACTTGCACCGGCTTCTCGCATTTCGAGCGTATCCGGTGACAAGTTGCCGCGTTCGCCCCGTCATCTAGCAAGCCGATCACATTCAGGAGGGCTTGCCGAAACTGTTTTCACCCATCGATTCCTTCGTGGGAACTGGCACGTGTTGGCCCGATGCGGCCGAAGGCCTGGATGTTTCTCGCGAATCCGTCCGAGCACTTCGACCGCGTTTGACTGTTATCCATTCGGAAATGGATGCCGCGCCGGTCGGCGTGGCATTTTTTACTAGCGAATGTACAAACCGAAGTTTCGAGTCTGGAGGCCGAAACCTGACGGATACGGGGCCGGATGGTAGACGGGCACATAAACCGGCTGCGGCGCGATGAACACCGGGCGCGGCATCGGCCGGTAATATCCCATGTGGGGATGGTGATGATATCCGTAGGCCGGATAGCCGTAACCCGGCCCCCCGTAACCGCCAACCGTCACGCTCACGCCGCCATGCCCATGTCCGGCTTCCGCCGTCGAAGCATTCCCCAGGCCGATTGTTCCCGCCACCATCGCTGTTGCAATCACGAGTGATTTCATCTTCGACCCTTCCTGACTTCAGCCCGTCTTTGACTGTTTGTTTCGCACCTTGCGAACGAATGAGTGAAAACGCACGTGCCGTGCCAATCGGCAGTTTCTGCCGGTTCCTCGCGGGAACTACCGATTTTCAAGGAGTTTTCGAGGTCAAACGGGGCTCTGCGGCGTCGTCAGAATGACGTCATCCTGTCGTACGTTTAGCGACAGCTCTGGTCGCTGGGCGACCTGTCTGCCCGACGGCGGTCCTGAACAGTTGGCCCGGTTGGGACATCGAAGTTACGATAAGTTTTTCCCCATCCCTGAGCCTCTTCTCCGGAGTCGCCCCGATGATGATTCGTTCCTTTTTCTCAGGCGCGCTGGCCGCATCGCTGCTGGCTCTTGGATGCGCTCCCCAGGCTCAGCAATCGGGCTCGACCACGGTGGAGTCGAACAAACCAGGCACGACGTTGCGAATCGCCGTCATTCCCAAGGGAACGACGCATGAGTTTTGGAAGTCGGTCCATTACGGAGCCGAGCAGGCCGCCCAGGAGCTGGGGAATGTCACCATTCTCTGGAAAGGCCCCGTGCAGGAAGACGACCGCGAAGGCCAGATCGGCGTCGTGCAGGACTTCATCGTCCAGCAAGTCGACGGCATCTGCCTGGCACCGCTCGATTCACAGGCGCTGGTTCCCTACGTTCAGGAAGCCGACGAAAAGAAAGTTCCCGTTGTCATCTTTGACAGTGGGCTCGATGACGAAACTCACATTGTTTCCTACGTGGCAACGGACAATCGTGTCGGAGGAAATTTGGCAGCGAAGCGGATGGCCGAGGTTCTGGGAGGCAAGGGAAATGTCGTGCTTGTGCGATATGTCCACGGGAGCGAAAGTACCTTCCAGCGCGAAGAAGGGTTCCTGGAAACTCTCAAGAACGATTTTCCAGATATCACGATTCTTTCGTCCGACGAGTATATCGGTGCGAAAGCCGATGAGGCGCTGAGCCGATCCGGTCAGGTTCTCCGTCGGTATCGTGACGATGTCAACGGCATCTTCGCGGTCTGCGAACCCAACGCCACCGGCGTGCTCGGGGCGCTCCAGGATCTGGATCTCGCCGGAAAGGTGAAGTTCGTCGCCTTCGATCCCAACGTGCCACTCGTGAACGGTCTGAGCGACGGCTCTGTCGATGGCATCGTGTTGCAAGACCCGGTCAAGATGGGCTACCTCGCCGTCATGACGATGGCCAAGCATCTGCGCGGCGGGAAGGTCGAAAAGCGAATCAGCACGGGCGAATATGTCGCCACGCCCGAAAACAAGGAGACTCCCGAGATGCAGGCGCTCCTCAAACCCAAGCAACACGGCGAATAGACGACCGCGGACGCCTGCCATTTGTTGTGGGGGTCGCTGGGGTCAGATGTCTTCATCTCCCCCCAGGAAACGGTCATCTGACTGAATATCTCAGGAAGCCACCAAGGCACGGAGAAAGGCGAAAGCGAGGCTTGAAGGCGAATTGAGAGGGCTCGAGTGCCTTTCTCCGTGACTTCGTGGCTTCGTGAGACACCCTTCAAAAAAGTCGCTACCGTGCATCTGGAATTCGCGTTGAATCCGTCAATCACAACATGAACCATCCGCTACCGGGACTCGGGGAAATGATTTGTACGGAGCGACCTGATTGGACCTGACGTCAACCCATCCCTATTGGCCGCTCCGCAATGGCCTGATCCGAACCTATCCGCCTCTCGAGGAAGATGCCGATTGTGAAATCCTGATCCTGGGGGCAGGAATCACCGGGGCGATTCTCGCCGAGCGACTGACGCGCGATGGCTGGAATGTTCTCGTGCTGGATTGCCGGGAAGTGGCCCACGGCAGCACGGCCGCCAGCACCGCCATCCTGCAGTACGAAATCGACACCCATCTGGTCGATCTGATCGAAATGATCGGCCAACCAGCAGCCGAACGGGCCTATCTCCTCTGCCTGCAATCGATCGACACGCTCGAGAACCTGGCCGCGAAAATCCCCTGCGATTGCGGGTTTCGCCGCAAGCAAAGCCTGTATCTGGCCAGTCGCGAAGACGACGTGCCCATCCTCGAGCGCGAATGCGCGGCTCGCCGGGCGTGCGGAATCGATGTGGAGTTTGCGAGAGGGCCGCAACTGTCCGCACGAGTGCCGGTTCCCCATCCGGCGGCACTCATCTCGCGGGGCGCGGCCAGTTGCGATCCCTTTCGCATGGCGCACGGTTTACTCGAACTCGCGATGGGCGGCGGTGCCCGCGTCCATGACCGGACGGGGGCGACCCGTATTGAATGCACGAACGACGGAGTCCTGGTTCAGACCGATCGGAACTTCCGCGTGCGGGCGAAAAAAATCCTGTTCGCGACCGGGTACGAAGCCACCACGCGACTCCGGAAAAATGTCACTCGGCTCAAGAGCACGTACGCAATGGTGACGCAGCCGCTGGGCGACGCGGACATCTGGTGCGACGATTGGCTGGTCTGGGAGACGGCGCGTCCGTACCTGTATTTTCGAACCACCGCCGATCGACGTCTTCTTGCCGGCGGGCGGGACGACAACTTTCGAAGTCCCCCGCGGCGCGATGCGAAGTGCCATCGCCAGGCCGGCCGGATTCTCAAACAGCTTGAACCCCTGTTCCCGGACCTGCGACTGGAAATCGAATATGCCTGGGCGGGGACATTCGGCGAAACCGAGGATGGCCTCGCCTATATCGGACCGTCTCCCGACCACCCCAACGCCTACTTCGCCCTGGGCTACGGAGGAAACGGGATCACCTTCAGCGTGATCGCCGCGGACATTCTCAGTGACCATTTGCGGAACCGCCACAACTCCGACGCCCACATTTTCCGGTTCGGCCGGTAGAACTCGGCCGCAGCCGGCCCAAAACGGTGCGCGTTCACGGAGGACTCTGTTCCGTGATCGGCGGAGCCAGTTTCTCGAGCGCGGCCGGATCGTCGCGGTAAAGAATCATCAACGCTTCGCGAAGCTGTTCGGCGACCTCCGGCCGTTGCTCGCGTACCTTCGCGATGACTGCCTGTTGACCGGCGAGAAACTCGCTGAGCTGCTGGTCATCCGGTAGTTCGTCCGCCAATTGCTGCAACCAACGATCGATGAGCGGAGCAAACCGCGATCGCTCCTGGTCGACAGCAGCGACAACCTTGGCCGCATGCAGATCGCGCTCGGCTCCGCGCAGATCGCCCGCTTCCCACGCGGCGCGAATGCCGAGCAGCAAACGCTCGAATTCATCCTGCGGCGTTGCGTTGCGACGGCGGTGTTTCAGAAGCTCCCGCTCCATTTCGTACGCTTCGACATCGTCGAGGTAGGGTTGAACCTTCGGCGTCCACGCGGCAGCGTCCGATTCGATCAGCGGCAGGAAATATTGATCTCGAGCCGCAACCCAGTTCGACCCGGGCGCTTCGTCCATCAGCGCGACGCCGCGTGCGAATTTCTCGTCGTCGGTCAGGCTGGTGGTCCAGCGGTAGATGGCTACCGGTGTCGCGATCAGGAGCACCAGCGCCGTCACGAGAACCCAGGTGTTGTCGGCCAGTTTCTGCAGCGGAGTCTGAACCGTGGCCTGTTCGATTTCGGCGCGCACCATGTCGCGCATGAAGGTCGGCCCGAAGCCTCCATCGGCCGCCAGTGCTTGCGTTTCTCCTTCATCCATGCCAGCAGCCGAGACCAGGGTTTCGCCAATCTCCGATTCGCTCGACCGGCGGAGCGCTTCCCGCAGTTGGCGCGACAGAACCAGGGCATCGGGCGGGCGTTTTTCGGGGTCTTTTTCGAGGAGTTGGCTGACCAGTTCATCGAGCCAGCGGGGGATATCGGGAACGTAGCGCGCGACTCGGTCGAACTGGCCGTAGCGATGCTTCTGGAGAATCTCGACGGTCGTTGTTCCGGTGAATGGCGGTCGGCCGGTCAACATGACATAGAGGACCGCTCCCAGCGAATACAGGTCGCTCCGCTTGGTGGCCCGGTGTCCTTGAGCTTGTTCGGGAGACATGTACTCCGCCGTGCCGATCACGCCTCCCGTCACCGTCAGACGATTCGTGGCAAAGACTTGCGCGACGCCAAAATCGGTCAGTTTGCACGTTCCGTCGGTCGCCAGCAGCAAATTCGACGGCTTCAGGTCGCGATGGATGACCCCGGCATCGTGCGCGGCTTTGAGGGCGAGGCAAATCTGCAGCGCGAGTTCGACGGCTTGCGGCCATTCGATCTTGCGGTCGCGTCGGAGACGGGCCGTGAGGGTCTCGCCATCGACGTATTCCATCGAGTAGTAGTACGTCTCCCCGTCAACACCGCTGTCAAACAGCTTCACGATGTAGGGGCTGCTGACTTTCTGCATGGCCTCGATTTCGCGGTTGAACCGCTGGACGAAGCCTTCTTCGCGGGCGAGCGAGGCAGGAAGCACCTTGACCGCGGCAATCTCCCCGGTCGTCTCGTGACGGCCGAGATAGACGGCCCCCATGCCTCCTGAGCCGATTTTCTTGTCGATGACATACGGGCCAATCCGTTCCGGATGCATGGGCCATTCGCTCCCCAGATGCGACTCAAACCGCGCGGTGCTTTCGATTTTGACACGAGCCACCGTCAAAACCCGGTGGGCGGCTCGGAAACCTCTACAAGTTTTGGGACATTTCGGCCGTCCAGAGAGTTGTGACGGTACTACACGATAGCCCGGCCGCCGACATGCCGTCGAGGACGGCATGTCGGCGGGATTGGGAGAGGCGGAGGGGGCGACGTAGAGAATCTCTCCTCCTGGACTCTCGACTCGTCTCTTGTATTCGCGGCCGGAATTCCGTCAACTGAATCGGGTGATTGACTGTCTTGAGCGAGCCGTGCCTTGGATTTTCTGGGTGAATCCTCCGACCGCGACCGTTTTTTCCGCGCCTGGAATGCGGTCGAGATCGCACGGCCCGTTCATTACGGGCTGTTCACGTTTGGCGAGTCCGACCTTCCGTATTTCCTGGTCCTGGAAGGAAGTTCGGCCGGCGAACCGGTGACGATCACCCAGGGGCAGGTCACCATTACCCGGCCTCTCATCATCACGCCGGACAATGCCTCGCCACGGTTCGAGAATTTCTTCGACGACGCGGACGACACGGACCTGGCGAGTTTTCTCCTGGCCCGCACGGCGTCGTTCTCGCATCTGCGGCTGTCGAACCGCAGCGGCGAAAAGCGCATCGTCAGCGACAATGTCGAAGAAGCCGTCGCGCGGCTGAATCGTCAGCTCGATAATGAAGACGAAGACCGCGTGGCGATTCTCACGGCCCCTCAGTCGCTCGCCGGAATGGCGGTACTCAAGTACGCCGCGGATCGGGTCATCACGAGCGCGCCGGACAATATCCAGGAACTGCGGGATCGCGGCTTTCTGCCGTGATCTGACATGTAGTACCGTCAAAACCCTCTGGACGTCCGAAGTATTCCAAAATTTGTAGAGGTTTCCGAGCCGCCAACCGGGTCTTGACGGCGGCTCATCGCGGTCAACACCGAGCGATTTGGCTCAACGCTTGGTCATGGCTTGATTGTCGTGTGCCACTGGCTCCGCCAGTGTGCCTTCGGTTGATCGCATATCACAAGGACGCACGGACAAAGCTCTATTCCGACGGCTTTTTCATCAGCCGCGCCTGGGGTGAGTCGAGGCGGCTCAGGAGTTTTGTTCGCTGCGTCTTCAACTCATCATCCAGCGTCCGCTCGCGTTGCGGCTGAATCAGAGACCCCGAATTCAGAATGTCGAGATTGCTGAGAACCACGCGGTCTCCTTCCTCGACTCCTTCGGAAACAATGGCGAACGCCTGCAAACGCTCGGCGATGGTCACGAACCGTCGCTCGGCGGTCGCATCGTCCCGCGCGATGAAGACATCCGAACCAAGCAGGGCGTCGCGCGGGACGACCAGAACCTCCTGATGAACGGGCCCTTCAATCCTCGCCTGCACGAACGTTCCGGGAAGCAGCGGTGTCGTCTGCCGCGAGTTGTCGACCCGCACATAGACAACCACGGTGCGCGTCGCCGGGTCGACCTTGGGCGAGGCCCGCAGCAATTCGCCCGTCCAGAGTTCCGGGGCCGACTCGTTGGACGCCAACGCCACCGGGGGCAGCGTGCCGGAATCGAGCCGCGGCTTGATCTTCGCGAAGTCGCCAAGCGTGATCGAGATGGGAATCTCGACTTTGTCGACATCGGTAATCGTCACCAGCGGATCGCCGGGACGAACAAACTGCCCCTGTTCGATCGCCACGCTGCTGAGGATTCCGCGAAAGGGGGGACGGATGGTCGTGTTTTGCAGATCGATTTCCGCGAGTCGAATCTGATTCTGGTGCGTCGCGAGCTTGCGGTGAACCTGCGCCAACCGGACCGGCAGCAGGGCTCGGGCGTTTTCGTTTTCGATAATCAGTTTTTCGACACCGCGGAGCGTCAGTTGCGCTCTGCGAAGATCGCTTTCAGTGGCGACCCCCCCTTTTTCATACAGCTTGCGAAACTTGTCGTATTCGGCCTGGTTGTCGGCCCGATCGCGCTCGAGCTGTTCGGCGAGCCGCTCGAGATTGGTCGATTCCTGCTCGACGCGCGTCAGTTCCAGGCGATCGTCTTCGAGCTGCGTCTTCGCGCGTAGCAGTTGCTCTTCGTAAACGCGCGGGTCGATCCGGGCGAGCAGGTCGCCGGTCGCCGTTACGGATCGCCCCTCGGAATCGGAGGTTGTCGCCTGCCCCTTGACCTCGGTCCCAATCTTCAATTCGGGATGGACGGCAATGATTTCACCGGCAACCTGGGCCGAGACCACGACTTCGCGAACCGGTTCGGCGGAACCGAATCCGGTCACGACCTCGCGGACCGTCGCCCGTTCCACCTCGAACAGGTCGACGTTGAATCGCTGAGGAACCGGTTCCCGCAATTCAGGAGGAACGCGCATCGACGCGAGGGTCAGGCAACCCGCCACGCCGCCGAACAGGCAGGCGACCACCGCGATGATGGAGAAGACCGCTCGGCCCCACAACGACAGCGACGAACTCGTCACGACGTTCCTTCTACAGGTGAATTCAAAACCCTCTAGGTCACTGCGAATTCCACTGAAATTCTAGACGCCATCCCAAGCGCCGACCGGGTTTTGAAAACTGCTCCACGAGCCAGATCTCACCGCCGCGCCGGATCGCGCAAGCTGCCGCAAGCGGGGTCTTCATATCGATTGGAAATAGACAAGACTCATTGAGGCTACAGGCAGAGGCCCCCTCGATGGAATGTCCGTCGATTCATTTTGCCATCTTTGGGAGAGCGCCTCGGAAGACATCAAGAATCGCCTCGGTATCGGCCAGATCGGCACACAGGAAGTCGGGTTCGCAGATCTTCAACTGGTCGAGGGTGTAGTAGCCGGTCGCTACCGCGAGGGTTTTCGCGCCAATGGCTCGGCCGCAGGCGATGTCGGCTGGCGTATCTCCAATCACCCACACTTCTTCCGGCAAGGCAAGCGGCCGCCGTCGCTGGGTTTCACTCCAGGCAATCGTCGCCACGTCATTCCGTTCAACGTGAAGATCGCCATACGCTCCAAAGCCAAAGTGCTCGTTAAGCCCAAAGTGGCGCAGCTTCAGGGCCGCCCCTTCGGCAAAGTTGCCAGTCAATAGCCCCAAGAGCCAATGGACATCGCCCGAAAGCGCCGACAGCAAATCGGGAACGCCCGGCAGAACGGCTCCTCCAAGGTTCTGTAAGGCGTGCGGCAGCCGTTGAAAGTAGGCTCGTTTGAACTTCTCGATATTTTCGTCTGTCAGCGCGAGGTCGTGAAACTTGAACAGATCGGCGGAAATCGCGCGATCGGTTCGGCCGGCCGTGGGAATTCCGTGGACCTTTTCGCGGCGATCAAACTCCTCCGCGAGCGCCAGTTCCATGGCGGCCTGGCCGGCTCCCCCGGCGTGGAGCAGGGTTCCATCAATGTCGAAGAGCAGAACGGTCATGCGTGCATGGGTCTTATGAAAAAGGCGGGAACGGGCATCAGTGATGCCTCTGTCAAAACCCGGTTGGCGGCCCGGAAAACCCTGCAAATTCAGCAATGTTTCGGACGTCCAGAGGGTTTTGACGGTACTACAGTGTGACAGATTTTGCGCGGGTCGGTTCCCGAAATTCGACCGCGAAACGCTCCCGTTGCGGGAAAGGTGGACGCTAGCCGAGCGCTTAATCTTCCAGAACCAGGGTCTGCCACAGGCTGGGGTCATGCTCGAAGGGAAAGTCTTCGTTCATCAGGAGCGGAATGGCTTCCTGCTGCGAGTCGCGAATCAAGCTGTAGAACCCCAGTTGACGAGAGACAGCCGGATCGTAGCCGGGAAGGGCCGCCTGCGGAAACCAGACTTCGAACCGATACTGATCGCCGGAATGGGTCAAGAGAGCCCTGCAGCCGGATGCATCGGCCGGGCGGTGCTCTTCACGGGACCGCGCGATTTCGAGCGACTGCACGGTCCCGCGCGGGGACTTTGTTGTCGCCGCGACCGCGAAGTGCTGGCAGAACCGCGTCGCGCGGTGAACGGTTTGCGTCGCCCGCGTGTCGAACCAGAGATCCCAGGTGACAACCAGCGGCTGACGACTTTCGAGCGGGCGCAGTCCGGTGCGAGTCGCCATCAACCCCACGCCGTCTTCGTTCCAGCCCATCGCCAGTTCGAGCGGGGCATTCGTCCGGTCCAGGTCCGGCAATGTCAGACGACAGGATTCCGGCAAGTCGAGTAGGGCCGTTCCCTTCTCGCGCGGGATACCCTCGACACGCGGCACAGCCCAGCGGAAGCGGAACAAGAACGAAGAGGGAAGAAGCTGGCTCATGGAGAACTATTGTAGGTTCGCCGGGACTTCCGTGTCTTGTCCACGAGATAGCTAGTCCCTAGGCTCGGCCTCGTCGTTCGTGTGCCACTGGCTCCGCCAGTGTGCCTTTCTCTCGTTTCCATTCGCCCACGAAAATAACGCTCTCTGTCTCATGCCGCGCGAAGTTTGCGTTCGCGCAACTGGTCGAGCGTCACCGCCGCGACGATGATGATCCCCAGCACCACGTCCTGGATCGGGTTTCGAAGGCCCAACTGCGTGCAACCGCTGGCGATCACCGACATCAGTGCCGCCCCCGCGAGCGTCCCAAGGACCGAGCCGCGACCCCCGCTGAGGCTGCCGCCGCCGATCACCACGGCTGCGATCACCTTCAATTCAAGCCCCAACCCCGACGTGGGATTGCCGCTGCTCAGCCGGGAGAACTGATAGATGCCCGCGAGTCCCACGAACAGCCCGCCCAGCGTGTAGATGGCTATGCGGTAAAACGGAACGTTGATGCCGCACAACCGGGCTGTGGCTTCGCTCGACCCCAGCGCATAGACGTACCGGCCAAAAACCGTGTACCGCAGCACGGCCGCCAGCAGCACCGCGAAGACCAGTCCGATCCAGATACCCGATGGATACCGCAGCCAGTCGAGGACCGAATCGAGCGGCATTCCCGTCTTATAAGATGGCCAGAGAGCCTGCGAGCGCGTGCTAAGAAGCTCCTGCATCCACGACGGAACCTGGGTGTTGATGTCCGGACGAACGGTCGCCGCCCCACCAGCCGACTCGGCCACCAGTTTGCCGACCCCCAGATAAATCTGCATGGTTCCCAAAGTGACGATGAAGGCGGGGACGCGAAGGAGGCTGATCAGTCCCCCGTTAATGCTCCCCAGCAAAGCGCCAATCAAGAGCGTAAAAAGGACCGCCATGCTGGGCGACCAGTCGGCCCGCAGGCAGACGGCCAGCACCGTCGCGCACAGTGCTAATCCGGTCCCCACCGAGAGGTCGATCCCGCCAGCGATGACAATCGCCGTCATTCCCAGCGCGCAGATCCCGACGGACCCGCTGTTGACCACGATGGCCCGGACGTTGTCAGCCGTCAGAAAGACGGGCCTGCGCCCCGGTTCAAGCATGGCTCGTTCCGCGATGGCGAAACCGGCGAAGACGATGAGCACGGCGAGGACCGGCCCCAATGTCGTCAGCAAGCGGCCGGTCGAGTCGCGCAATCGCATGGCGGTCGGACTACACAGGCAGAGTGAAATTCACAGATGTGTGCCACTGGCTATGCCAGTGCATCTCATTGTTCCCGGTCGACTTAAGGCACACTGGCGGAGCCAGTGGCACACGAAAACTCAGCAGAGACAAAACTAAGCAGCGAACAATGGCATGCTTTTGAAGTCTTTCGGACAATCGCAATTCAGTTTGCGGAGGCCTGACAGGGTTCGCAAGTTGTCGAGCAGCCGCTGTTCGTTTCCGTTACAACGCTCTCGCCCGCGAGCAGCCGCGCGGCATCGTGATCGCCCACGATGATTTCAAACCCCAGGTCGCGAACCATCTGGAAGTCGTCTTCCGCCGCCTGGCCCTTGGTCGTCAGGTAATCGCTGACGAACATCGAGTTCGCCGCATACAGACTCATCGCCTGCATCGATCGCAGATTCACTTCGCGACCGCCCGAAACCCGGATTTCGACCGACGGATGAACCAGGCGGAACAGACAGAGTGCCTTCAGGCAATAACGCGGATTCAGTTCATGAGTTTCTTCGAGCGGTGTCCCGTCGATCGACGTCAGGAAGTTGACGGGAATCGACTGCACGTCGAGCGCCTTCAGCTCAAATGCCACATCGACGATGTCAGCCAGCGTCTCGCCCATGCCCACGATCAGCCCGCTGCACAACTCCATCCCGGCATCCCGCGCGACGCGCAGCGTATCGAGACGGTCCTGGTACGAATGCGTTGAACAGATGCGGTCGTAAAACGCCCGGCTGGTATTGAGGTTGTGGTTGATGCGATCGACGCCGGCCTCTTTGAGCCGTTGCGCCTGCTCGGTCGACAACAGACCGAGGCAGCAGCAGATGTGCAGACCATGCTCGGCTTTGATGCGACCGACGACCTTGGCAATGTGGTCGACCTCGCGATTCGATGGCCCGCGTCCCGAAGCGACGATGCAATACGTGCGAGCCTGGGCGGCGACCGCCTGCTCGGCCCCTTCCATCAGCTTGGCTTCATTCAGCATCGCGTAGCGGGGGATCTCCGCGCCGGAGACGACCGATTGCGAGCAATAGCCGCAGTCTTCCGGGCAGAGGCCGCTCTTGGCATTCTTCAGGTAGTAAAGGTGGACCTTGTGGCCAAAATAGTGCCGCCGGACGCGATAGACGGCGGCCAGCAGCGAGAGCAGCTCGTCGTCGGGGCAATTCAGGACGGCGAGCCCCTCGTCGCGCGTCAGTTCGTGACCGGCAAGAACCCGGTCCGCCAGCGAGTCCCAGGTTGGCAGAGTCATTGTTGGCGACGATTCCGGCACGACGTAACCTCTCGCACGGCAAAGACAATCGAAGTCAGGCCGCAAGGCGGCCGCGAACCGCAGAGTGTAACCACCCCAGCCAACCTCGAACAAGGAGCGGCCTCGATGGGATCGTTGTTCCCGGCCGGTTGTCGGGCTTATGCTGCCTGTAACGCAAAAATTCGACACCACGACCCGCGACTGGGACTTTTCAAATGATTCGAATGCCTCAAAATCGATCGTTGATCGCAGCGGGACTGGCCATCGCCGTCTCCAGCGGAGCCTTGAGCGTCGCCGCGAAAGAATGGGTCAGCGGCATTGTCTGGCAGCAGCCTCCGGTGGTGGACCCGGGTCCGGTGGGCGGCCCGCCGGCCGATGCCATCGTACTGTTCGATGGCCAGTCGCTCGACCAGTGGGTCGACGGCGAAAACTGGCTGATCGCTGATGGGGTCGCGACGGCTGCGAAATCCGGCATCACCACGAAGCAGGAGTTTGGGGACTGCCAGTTGCACCTGGAGTTCGCAACCCCGGCCGAGATATCCGGAAGCGGGCAGGGGCGCGGCAACAGCGGCGTCTACCTGATGGGCCGCTACGAGGTTCAGATCCTCGATTCGCACGAAAACGACACATACGTCGACGGGCAGTGCGCGGCGCTTTACAAAACGAAACCGCCGCTCGTGAATGCCAGTCGTCCGCCCGGTGAATGGCAGACCTACGACATCATCTTTGAACGGCCCCACTTTGATGGGAATGGCCAGTTGACGAAGCCCGGCCATGTCACCGTCCTTCACAACGGCGTGCTGGTCCAGAATCACACCGAGATCCTGGGAACCACCGCTTGGGACAGCCCACCCGCCTATCAATCGCACGGCGAACAGGGGCCCATTCACCTTCAGTTTCACGGCAACCCGGTCCAGTTCCGAAATATCTGGATTCGCGAGTTGACCGAGCTGACCGCGCAGCGACCATAGTCGCCGGGGCTGAATGCTACGCTGCGCCGTTACGCCTGTTTTCGTCGTCCCCCACCGGCTTGACCGGTGGGAGCGGGAGTTTGACAGCTAGAACGAGACCGCGACTAGGCCCGCCCCCGGCCAGCTTGCCTGGCCGGGGCGAAAGTTTGATGGCTGGTCCATGGGCTGCCAGACTTGGCTTCCTGCCGGGCAAGCCGGCAGGGGAGCCGAAACGAGGGGGAAATTGGTGGTGATGTATCTAGCCAACAAACTTTCCGTCCGGCGGGGCCAGCCCGCCGGGGCGAATCGGGTGAGCGAACGCATGATTAAAGCTTTGCCACAGTCATCGCTCTTCCAGGTGGGGTGAGGGGCTGAGTACTCCAACTCGCTCGCTCGGCGCGCTTTCGGCGATTGGCTGGGAAAAGGCACCTCGTTTGCAGACTGGAGTTGCGGAGTGCAGGTACCAGGGACCGTTTGATCGATTCGCTCCGACAGACGGAGGTCGCTCATGAGTCTGCCCCGCCGTGATGTCGTCGGTTTGTTCACCCAGACGGTTGCTGAATGGAATGAGGACAAGGTTCCTCGCCTGGGAGCCGCGCTCGCCTTTTATACGGCTCTCTCCATCGCTCCGCTGCTGGTGCTGTCGCTACGTGTCGCGGCGGTGTTTTTCGGCGAGGAGGCGGCTCGCGGGGAAATCGAACGTCAGATGCAGTCGATGATCGGCGAGACCGGGGCCGAAGCCATTCAGGCGATGCTGGAAAGCGCCAACCATCCGGAGTCCGGCACAATCGCCACGGTCTTCAGCCTGATCACGCTGATCGCGGGAGCATCGGGCGTCTTTGGCCAGTTGCAGGACAGTTTGAACACCATCTGGGAAGTGACGCCCAAAGGCGGTCGCGGCGTCTGGGGCTTTGTGCAGGATCGCTTTCTCAGTATCGCGATGGTGATGGGAGTCGCTTTCCTGCTGATCGTGTCGCTGGTTGTCAGCGCCGGTCTGTCCTTTGTCGCTGGCTACGCCTCCGACTGGCTCGAGGGGTATCAGATTGTCTCGCGTATCTTCGACGTTCTGGTCTCACTGGCGGTATTTACTGGACTCTTCGCGCTGATCTTCAAATACGTGCCGGATGCGGAAGTCGCCTGGCGCGATGTCTGGCTGGGGGCCGCGCTGACGGCCGTCCTCTTCACTCTGGGGAAGCTGGCCATTGGCCTGTATCTCGGCCGCAGCTCTCTCGCGTCGTCCTACGGCGTGGCCGGTTCGCTGATTGTGCTGCTCGTCTGGGTGTACTACTCGGCCCAGATCGTGTTCTTTGGGGCCGAGTTCACCCAGGTCTATGCCAATCGCTATGGGAAGCGGATCGTTCCGTCGAAGAATGCCGTTGCGGTGACCGAGCAGCAACGAGCGCAGGAAGGCATGCCTCCCGCTGCCGACGTACCCGTCGATCAACGCTCACGGGGCGCTTCGTGACATCATCTGCGGCACGTTCGAGCCGGAAGTCGTAGCCTTGTATTACGACTGCTGATCGCCCGGCGGTCGGCGCGGCGGGCGCTTCGTCACTTTCTTCCGCGGTCCGAACGGACGCGGTCCCGGCGGACCACCTTCAGTGCGTTTTACCTGTTTGCGACGCGGCGGCAGTCCCCCCTGACCGCCACCAGCGGGTGGACGATCTCCTTGCGAAACATACTTGCGGCGCGGACGGTCACCGGTCCCCTCACCTTCGGCCTGATAGGGGCCGGGGGGGCGTCTGGGACGATAACCGGTTGACCCTTCACCAGCCGGACGAGGCGGACCCGGACGCCGTGCTCCGGGTGGTCCCGGTGGTCGATTCCCAGTTGCCGGTCCGCGGTCTGCACCCCCCTGCGGCGGTCGATTCCCCTGGTGTCGAGGCGGACCGCCTTGGCCGCTGGGCGCGGGGCGTCGTCCGGACTGAGCCGGCCGGAACGTACCCCCAGCCGGTCGGGGTGACGACTGGAAACGGGGCGGCGGGGGCTCCACCGGTGGTGGCGGAGGAGGAGGTTCGATCGCTTGATCGTCGGCGTCGGCCGGGCGCCCCGGTTTCGGCCCGAAAAACTGGTAGTACGTGCATTCGATGCGGCCGTTGTACAACTTGCGGCGGCGGTCCGCCCGACGGCGGAAAAGGCGCTCGAAGCCTTCGTGCGACGTGAGCACGTAGACCGACCATGTGGGCAAATTTTCGCAGACATCGGCCATGTCGTCGTACGTCGCTTCGGCCGATTCCCAGTCGCCCATGCGTTCGCCATAAGGCGGATTGCAGACGATGACGCCGTATTCGCGAGTCGACTGAAACTCGAGAAAATCGAGCTTCGAGAAGGTGATGTCGCCCGAGACCCCAGCCGCCTCGGCATGCATGGCCGCCAGCTTGATGGCCCTGCGATCGATGTCCGACGCGGCGAGGGGTTGCATGGCACCCGTTCGTTGCAGGCTCTTGGCCTCTTCGCGGGCCTCCTTCCAGCAGGTTCTCGGCAGCCAGGGCCATTGCTCGGCCAGAAAGTCGCGCTGCAATCCGGGGGCGCGATTCCGCCCGATAAGTGCCGCTTCGATGGCAATCGTTCCCGACCCGCAAAAGGGGTCGAGGAAATAGCGCTCGGGATTCCAGAAACTGAGCTGCACGAGCGCGGCGGCCACGGTTTCGCGGAGCGGAGCCGGTCCGGCAATTTCGCGATAGCCGCGTTTGTGCAGGCCGTCGCCCGACGTATCGATCGAGAATGTGACCCGATCTTTCAGGATCGAGACTTCAATCGGGAATTCCGCCCCGGTTTCCTGGAACCAGTGCCGCTGGTAGGTCTTCTTCAGGTTTTCGGCGATCGCCCGCTTGGCCATTGCCTGAATGGTGGGCGTGTGGTGCAGCATCGACCGGACCGACTTGCCATCGACCGGAAAGCGGGCGTCAACCGGCAGGAACTCCGCCCACGGAAGAGCCGTCGTCTGGTCAAAGAAGGAATCAAAATCGGCTGCGGGAAATTCCCCGACCCGAATCAGCACCCGCTCCGCCGAGCGCAGCCACAAGTTGCAGCGGCAGATGGCGTTATGGTCGCCGGGAAAGACCACGCGACCATCCTCGACGGTCAGGTCGGTGTATCCCAGGGCTTTCAGTTCGCGGGCAACAACCGCTTCCAGACCAAAGGCCGTGGTCGCGATCAGGGTCAACGGGGTCATTTCGGCAAATCTTTGTTGGCGGCGGGCGAAGAGTTCTTCCCGCGGCACGCGGGAGAACTCGCGATCTCCGGGGGAATTTCACCGGGTCGCTGGGCCACCGAACGGGTGGCGTCGGACAAACAGCCGACGGCGTTGCGCCAGCCTGATTTTCTTCCCTGCGTTGTATCAGCGCCGGAAGGATCGCGGAATTCCCCGGATGAGAAAGCGAACCGTTCTGGCGGAAATCGCGCGAAACTCCTGGCAGGCATCGACGCTGCTTGATCCCAGACGACCGTCCGGTGCCTAGAATTTCCCGTGGTTCACGGGATTTCGCGCGTCCCCCCATGGGAATGTGGAATGCGACTTGCTTTCTCGGGGAACAGGTGCACTCAAAAGGTTGTCTTGGCTGACTTTGCGCAATTCCCTATAAACCGCCGCTGAAGAGGCAAAGCCATGATTGACGTAGAAACCGCCATCCATCGCATACTCGGGACCGTCCAGCCGTTCGACGCATCGCTCGTGTCGTTGGCGGAGGCGGATGGACTCGCGCTCGCAGCCGATGTTGTCAGCCGAGTCGAATCGCCGCCGTTTGACAAAGCCCTCATGGACGGCTTCGCCGTTCAAAGCGCCGATCTGGCTGCGGGAAGCGCCCGCTTGCAGGTGGTCGGCGAAATCATGGCGGGGCAGGTTGCCAGTCGTGACGTCGGGCGTGGCGAAGCGATCCAGATCATGACCGGAGCGCCCTTGCCCGCGGGGGCCGACGCGGTCGTGAAAGTCGAAGAGACCCGCCGCGATGGGGATCGGGTTGAGATCACTGCGGAGGGGATTGTCGCCGGAACGAATCTGATGCGCCGCGCCGCCGTCATGAAGATTGGCGAGCAGGTTCTTAAAACAGGAACGCGACTTTCGCCACCGCAACTGGCGGCCTTGGCGGAACTCGGAGAAATCGAGGTTGCCGTGCGCCGCCGTCCGCGCGTGGCCATTCTGGCCACCGGCGACGAACTGGTGAGCGTGGGCGAGACTCCCGGACCGGGGCAGATTCGCAATACCAACGAAACCCTTCTGACCGCGCAGGTCCGGGCGGCGGGAGGAGTTCCCCAACCGCTTGGCATTGTCCGCGATGTTCCGGAAGACCTGGCCGCAGCGGTTCAGCGGGGACTCGAAGCCGACGTGCTGGTGCTGACCGGAGGGGTTTCCGCCGGAAAGCTGGATCTTGTACCCGCGGCCTTGTCAGCGGCTGGCGTGCGGGAGGTCTTCCACAAGGTGGAAATGAAGCCCGGCAAACCCGTCTGGTTTGGCGTGCTGGAAAAGGCGCGAGACGGACGGCCCCGATATGTGTTCGGGCTGCCGGGAAACCCGGTCAGCACGCTCGTCTGTTTTGAATTGTTCGTGCGCACGGCCTTTCGCAAATTGATGGGCATGAGCCCGCCGCAGCCGCAACCGGTCGACGCGCTGCTGGAATGCGAGTATCGGTCTCGCGGCGATCGCCCCGTTTATCATCCCGCGGTCCTGCGGATGACGAGCGAGGGCTACCGCGCGCGGGTGGTGCCGTGGCAAGGCTCCTCGGATTTGCGTGCGACCGTGGAAGCGAACGCGATGATTCACATTCCCGCCGGGGAACGGCGGTACGATCCGGGAGCGGTCGTACAGGTTTATTCGTGGTAGGCGGCGAGGATTGAGAATCGCGGCCGGTTGAAAATGAAAGTCTCTGTCCAGGACGGATCCATGACAGCGAGCACTCTTGTGACGGATGGAACCACCGCCGACATGCCACGACGCGACGATCGGAGCGTCGAGGAGATTATCGCCCGCGCCCGTGCCGGCCAGCGCGCCAGCGAGGCCCCCCGTTGCCGGAAGCTGGCCATGGGACTGACGGGTGTGACGGGCACGCTGCTGTTTCTCAGCTTTACGCCCGTTGACTTCAGTCCGGCAGCCTGGGTGGCGTTGGTTCCCCTCCTGCTCCTGGTGCGGGCCTATGGCCCCCTTCGGGGTGTGGCAACAGGCGTTTACGTCGTCTCGGCTCTCTATCAGCTCGTGACGTTGCAATGGATGCGCCTGGGCGACCCGACGATGTACGTCGCCTGGCTGGCCCTGGCGTTCTATCTGGCTGCGTACTGGCCCCTGTTCGTGGGCCTGTCGCGCGTCGCCGTCCATCGCTGGTCGATCCCCCTCGTCGTCGCCGCACCGGTGATCTGGACTGGTCTGGAATATCTGCGTGCTCACCTGTTGACGGGGTTCGCCTGGTACCTCATCGGCCACTCGCAGTACCGCTGGCTCGAACTGATTCAGATCAGCGACATCACGGGAGCGTACGGCGTCACGTTTGTCGTTCTCCTCGCGAACGCCGCGATTGCATCGCTGATTCCCACCAGTTGGCTCGCGCGCTGCGGTTTGACGGGGCCCGCACGCAGTGGTGACGGGGAAACGTCGGCGATCGCCTATCAGCCCGCGGCCGGCTGGACGACAGCGGTTGCCTGCATCGCCTGCGTGGCAGGCGTCCTGACGTACGGCGTCATCCGGCGTCACCAAGCCGAGTTTCAGCCGGGGCCGCGCGTGGCCCTCATTCAGGGGAACTTCGTCGCCTCTTTGCGGCGGCCGCCGGAAGAGTACGCAACCGTGTTCACGACGCACCGCAAACTGACCGGGATGGCCGTGCGGGAGCAGCCCGACCTGATCGTCTGGCCCGAGACGATGTTCCCCTGGCCCCTGTTTTCGACTCCCCCGGATTTGACGCTCGCCGATCTCAAACGGATCGCCCCGCAGGTTCCCCCCGATTTGTGGCGCGACCCGGAAGTGACCAAGGCGCTTGCCACCGAATCGCAAATGGCCGGCGCTGCGATGATGATCGGCCTGGAGGCGATTGCACCGGGCGAAAAAACGGGCATCCGCCATCACAACTCGGCCGCGTTTATCCGTCCCGACGTGGGCCTTGTCGGCCGTTACGACAAGTCTCACCTTGTTCCGTTTGGCGAGTACCTCCCCTTCGCGAAGACGTTGCCGTGGCTGCAAGCCTTCACGCCGTATCCGCCGGGTTGGGGATTAACCGCCGGCGAGGGAGCGACGGTTTTTGAATACGGCGGATGGCGGATGGCGCCGGTCATCTGCTTTGAAGATACGGTCCCGCACCTGGTTCGCGGCGTGATGGCGGCCGGGACGAATCACGAACGGGGCGACGAAATCGACGTGCTGGTGAACCTGACGAACGACGGCTGGTTTCACGGCTCGAGCGAGCTGGACCAGCATCTCATCACGGCGGCGTTTCGAGCGGTGGAGTGTCGCGTGCCGGTTGTTCGCGCGGTGAACACGGGAATCAGCGCGGTGATCGATGGCGACGGGGCCATTCGCGAGCCCGAGGTGTTTCTGGACGGTGCGACCGGAAACGCCACGTCCTGGCGCGACCCGCGAACGGGGCGATGGAAAAAGCAGCTCAACGCGGCCGTGATTCAGACCGTGCCGCTCGACTCTCGCCGGAGCCTGTACGTGCGCTGGGGCGACTGGTTCGCGGCATCTTGCCTGGTGCTGACCGTGCTGCTCGCGTGCAGCCGGTTTCTGCCACGTCATCGGACGCCAGCGGGTGGCTGACTCCCCGCGATCATTTTGCTTGGCCGGGCTCGAACCTTTTGATTCTCACGAAGCCGCCAGGGCACGAAGAAAGCCAGCAGTGCACTTGTCGTCCACTCACAGCACTTCTTTCGCATTTCTCCGTGGCTTCATGACTCCATGAGAGCCTCTGCTTTTGGGGATCCACTAGGACCGGGCTGGAAAACACAACGGTACAGATTTCCTTGCGAGTCGACTCGGCGTCTGCTGGCGAGGTGAACGAATAAAAAATGTCCGCTGTGTTTCATGATCCAGCGTGGTCGTCCTGTCGTTTCCTGAAAAACTCCGCGAACATTCGCTATCCCATGGTCGTAATCCTGATGCGCTAACAGGATCGTGTTGCGGGCCACCCTGAATGACCAATTCCCCCACTGCCATGACCGTGGAGGATGCTTGCCTGTCGGTTCGGGCCGCGAAATGTCCTCGTCAAATTGTTTGCCGGAAGACGTGTTACGAAGAATGGCGGCTCCGACCGAGGAGATTCCGGACGTCGAAGAAGCGCGCAGCCATCTCTCACGGTGCAAGGTTTGCCAGGAACGTCTCGAGGAGTTGACAGCGGTTCACGAGGGGCCCGCTCCATCGGTTCGATTTCGGAAGGCCGACGAGACAAGGCGGCTTGATGACGAGACGCCGCTGAAGGAAGACGACCACGATTTCGTGGTTAATGTGTCTCCCGTTCTCAAGGATCGGTTTGCCCGATTCTCGATCGTCAAGGAACTGGGGACTGGCGGGTTCGGCATTGTCTACCAGGCATTCGATCCGAACCTCGAGCGCGACGTCGCCCTGAAGATTCCCCGCGCGTCGGCGATGGTCGATCCCCGGTGGCGACAGAGGTTCCTGCGCGAAGCGCGGGCCATGGCCGTTCTGCATCACCCGGGAATCGTTCCCGTCCATGAAGTCGGCGAGGCCGATGGACTGGTTTACATCACGACGGCGTTCTGTCCGGGAACGACTCTTGCGAAAGAATTGCGTCGACTGAATCGGCAAATGCCCATCGAAACGGTCGTTCGCATCGTGATGCTGGTCGCCGAAGCGGTTGGCCATGCCCACAGCCGAAGAGTGATCCACCTCGATCTCAAGCCGGAAAACATTCTGCTGGACGACGCGCATCGGGCGGAAGGCCTGGCGTATACACCGCGGTTGACCGACTTCGGATTGGCTGAACTGATCGACGAACAACGAAAGGATTCGCAGAGCCTCGCTGCGATGGGGACCATCCTGTATATGTCGCCGGAGCAGGCCGAAGGGATCAAGTCGCTGATCGGCCGGCGATCGGACGTCTATTCGCTGGGCGTGATTCTGTACGAAATGCTGACCGGCAAGATGCCGCACTCGGCCGATGGCCAGGCCAGCACGCTGGTCGAAATTCTGAAGACCCCTCCGATTCCGCCCTCACGTCTCAATCGCCGCGTTCCGCGAGACCTGGAAGCCATCTGCCTGAAGTGCCTGGAGAAGAACCAGTTTCAGCGTTACGAGACGGCCGATGAGCTGGCGGCCGACCTGCGGCGATTTCTGGCGGGCGAGCCGACCGTGGCTCGACCGCTGAGCCTGGCGCAGCGTCTGGGGCGCTGGACGTTGCGGCATCCCGCCCTGGCCTCGCTGCTGGCGACCGTGACGACGGCGGCGCTGGTCATTCTCGGCGGGACATTGCAGTATCTGAGCGACGTTCGGCGATTGAACCAGCAACTGGAAATCGCGCTGACGCTGTCGCGCGAGTCGTCGCGACAGGCGCGCGTCAGCGAGGAACGGGCTCGCGATTTCCTGTATGCCTCGGAAATTCGACTGGCCAGCGAGGCTTGGCGGGCCGGCGACGACACCGATGCGGCGGAACGCGTCAAGCGGCTGGAATCACTCGAATTCCGGGAGCCGACTCGTGGTTTCGAGTTGTCGTTCCTGAAGCGGATTGCCGCGCCGCCGTCCGATATCATCGTTGATGTCCGATCCCCGCTTTACACGCTCGACTTCTCGTCGAACGAAGACGTGATGGCGGTGGGCGGGTTCGATGGCGTCATTCGCGTGCGCGAGACTTCGACGTGGAAGCCTGTCTGTTCTTTCCCGACCCGCCAAGTCGAAACGAACTGCGTGCGGTTTTCGCCCGACGACAAATGGCTGGCCACCTCGGGCGACGATGGCACCGTGAAGCTTTGGGACTGGAAAGCAGGCCGGGAATGCTGGGCCATTAAGGCCCATGAAAGAAAGGCGTTTGGGCTGGACTTCACTCCCGACGGAAAGCTGCTCCTCAGCGGCGGCACCGATTTCCGGGTACGGGCCTGGCTGGTTGAAACGGGTGAACCGGTTCGCGAATACCTGGGGGCCGAACGCGAGTCCGAAGCTGTCGCCATCAGTCCCGACGGACGGTGGGTCGGAACCGCGACCGACGATGGCAATGTTCATGTCTGGAATCTGGAGAGTGGAGAGCGTGTTCAAACCCTGCCCCATGGGGGCCCCGCCAGTTCCCTGGTTTTCACCGACGATTCGCGAGGCGTGATTGTCGGCTCGTCGCATACCGATTCGGTGACTGTCTGGGACTTCCTCGCGGGGAAATTGCTGCAGCGACATCCGTCCGTTGAAACCATTCATGCCGTCGACTTTCAACCGGAAGGCCGGCTGATGGCCAGCATTAACGGAGCGGGGGGAATTCATGTCGATTCTTTGGATATCGTGGATAACCATCGCTCGTTCCTGGGTCAGGAAGGGGGCTGGCAGGCGCACCGGACAAAAGGCTATTGCGTGCGCATCCTCCGCAAACAGGGGGCGCTCGTTTCGGTGTCGGGCGACGGAACATGCCGCCTCTGGAAGTGGAAGCCGCTGGTCAGGCAGGTGGCCCACGTTCCCGGTCCGTCGATGTTGCTGTGCGGCATGTTCCTGCCCAATGGTTCGCTGGCGATCCTGAACGGGCTCCGGTCGGTGGAAGTCCGCCCTTGCGGCGATCTGGAATCCGGGGAGCCCCTTGAGCTGTCGGGACACGCCCCCCAGGAGATCTGGCCGCTGGGGCGATCGGGCGAGCTGCTGGTTGGCGGCCGCGCCGGGGCGAAGAAGTGCGTGCTCCTCGTGGCACGACCAGAAAGTCAGCCGCGCGTGATTTACACCGATCCTCGTGACTGGCCCATCGACCCGATTGGCTGCTCGGAAGATGGAACTCTGGCCTACGTGGTTGTCGGAACGGGCGATGACTTCGAATTGCTGGCCATCGACACCGCGACGGGCGAAGTCCGCGACCGCGAACCGGGTTGGCACGTTTCGCAAACGGCCATTCACGGCGAGCGGATCATCACGACGTATCTGCACGAATTGCGAGCGGGGACCGTGGGTCGGCCCGGATTCCAGGTGCTGGGACTCCCCCAGGAAAACCACATTCAACGGCTGACGTTGTCCAGCGATGGGCAGCTTCTGGCACTGGGAGTCGCCCGCCACGCGCGGATTTTCGACGCGACGACCGGAAAGTGGATCATCGACCTGGGTAGTCACAACGCGCACATTAACGGGCTGGTCTTTGTCGACAACGATCGGCGGCTGGTCACCAGCGCGGATGATGGAACGGTTGCCTTGTGGAATGTCGCCAGCGGACAGCGGCTCATGGATCTCTATCGCGGTGATGAGAGCGTGAGCAATCTGTCACTGAGCCCTGACGGAACAACCCTCGCCATCAGCCTGTCGGCAGGGAGCGGGGACAGCCGAGTCGTGCTCGTCCAGCTCATGCCGTCCGCGGACTGACTGCTGCTTTATGGATGAGATGGATGAGTGTGGTTGTGATCGTCATGTGAATGGCCATCATGGGAATGGTCATCGTGTGAATGCGAGTGGCCGTTCGCCCCCCCGTGTTCATGGGCATGCTCGGGCTCCAGAAACCCGATGCCCCAGGCGAGGACAATGCCGCACAAAAACGCGGCCGAGAGCTTGATGCGGTCGTGCGAGTGGAACTCGACCTCGGGAAGCAGATCACTGAGCGCCAGGCACAGGAAGATCCCCGCCGAGAAGGCCAACGCCGCCGAGATCAAGTCCGCGGCTCCCCCCGACAGGCTGCGCACCCCCAGAACGAACAACGCCGCGCCCAGGGGACACATGAGGGCATACGCCGCGTTCACCAGATTGCGGCTGCGGGCCGACCAGCCGGAAGCGGTCATCAGCGAGATGATCGACAGCGAATCGAGCGGCTTGTGCAGGAAAATTCCCAGAAACGTCGCGACGGCCACGAACCGCGTGTGCCCATGGCTGAGGTCGGCGGCCACGTGCGAGCCAAGCGCGAGCCCGTCCAGCAGCGAATGCAGAGACAGCCCCAGCGCCATGCCGATCCAGGCCCCGCGCGACGCGGGCAATTCATGATGGTGGCCGCCATGCCCGTGGCTGTGCCCATGCCCCTGGTCGTGATCATGATCGTGGTCATGATCATGTCCACACGTCGAACGGACTTCGCCCGTGATGACCGGGGGAAGCTGGCCGAGTTGATACGTGGCATCGGCCGGTGGGCCGTGCGGCGACGGATCGAATGGTTCGTGATGGTGAAAATGGAGCGTCCGCAGCATGAAGAACATGACGACGAGACCCGTGAGCACCCAGCCGACGCACCAGTCGAGCGGAGCGGCCCGACCGGCGTCGGCGGCGATCACGAACGCATGCGGAAGCTGATGCAGCAGGCCCACGCCAATCATCAACCCGCCAATCAGGCTGATAAGAAGCTGCAAGCGGGTGTGGGTCAGGCGGATCAGCGAGGGGAGATAGCCGCCGAGCAGCGAAGATCCGAAAACCGCCACGCAATAGACGATCAGCCAGCCATCACCGGAAATCGTGGCCAGAACTCCCGACATCATCTCGCCACTCTCCGACTGACTGACTGTGTCTGATCTGGCCACAACACTTGCGACCAACGGACACGGTGACCAAAGCACGGTGACCAAAACGAGGTCAAACCGAACGCGTCAGATTACCGGCCAGCGGTCAAAGCACAACCGTGGGTGGTGGTTAGTAGTTGGTGGTTGGTGCCTGACGGCTGGCCGCTGGGCCGCTGGAGAGACACGGGAATGGGGGGAGGGGGAGATTGCGGGCGAGTGTGGTTGGTGGGAAGTGGACAGCGGAAAGCCGAGAGCGGAATGCGGAGAGCCCGAAACTGATAGCTGATCCCTGACGGCTGATTCCTGATCCCTGCCTTCGCTGGCTGCTCGCGGCTGGCCGCTGGCGGCTCTTCTTCGTTTCCGGCAGAATGCCCGCGACTGATTGAATCCTTGGTCCCCTCTTTGAAACCGGACTGTTCATGGCGGCGCTTTGGCTGGTGGCGAGTCTTTCGTATGTCGTGGGCTCGATCCCGTTTGGTTGGCTACTCGCGAAGGGGCTGCGCGGCGTTGATCTGCGGACGCTCGGAAGCGGCAACATCGGAGCGACGAATGCCAGCCGGGTGCTGGGGAAATTTTGGGGAACCGTCGTCCTGCTGCTCGATGCGGCCAAGGGAGCCGTGCCCGTTCTTCTCCTGCCGCGATTGATGACCGCCGATGTCTCGATCGAATCGCACCTGCCAGTCGTGGCGGGCGTTGGGGCGATTCTGGGACACATGTTCCCGGTGTGGCTGAAATTCCGCGGCGGGAAAGGCGTGGCGACGGCACTGGGGGTCATTGCCTGCCTGGCGCCGTGGGGAACGCTGGCGGCCTTCGTGACCTTCGCCATTTGCTTCGCGGCGACCCGCATCGTGTCGTTGGGGTCGATTCTCGCCGCGGTGGTGTTCGCCGTCTTTCAGGCGATCTGGCTGGGGGCCGAGGCGTGGCAGGGTCCATCATGGAGCCTTGCCGCGTTCAGCCTCTTGATTCCCGCCCTCGTCATTTACCGACACCGCGCGAATATCGCGCGGCTCTGGGTTGGGAAAGAACCCTCACTCGTCGCGGGACGGGGCGATCAGCCCACTTGAAATCCCGGCATTAGCCGACCTGGATGTCGTTGTGGACCTGCGCGACGTCGCACACGGCCTGCACGGCGTGCGTGGCGAGCTGCTTCGCGTAGTAAGTGGCCGCGCGGCCTGTCACGACGACATGGCCCTCGCCATTGAGTTCAACGCGAAGACCGCGAATGAGGCCGCCCGCAACGGCCCGCACCTGTTGTTCGGCCTGAGGGAGTGTTTTTCCATGTGGGGCTTCGGCGGCAATGGTCGCCATAATGCGAATCCTTCCAGTTGACATGGCCCGCGGACAGGTGGATCGAAGAAGAGCGCTTCTTCAGAGATCGTCGCAGGCCCAGGACGAACGCGGTAACTCAACGAACGCGACGAGCTTGCACCCCGTTGGGAACGAGGCTTGAATGGCTCCCAGCCAAATCACCGCTTTGTCCGACCAGACTGTACTGGTCTCGCAGCGAATTCGTCAAAAGAAATCCCGTTCTTCTCGCAGAATTGAGAATTGCTCTCGCACACTTGAGAAACTCCAAGCACGGCCGAGGTTCACCTAAACTTCGCTCTTTGTGTGTTCTTCGCATCAAGCCCTGTTCAATTTTGGATTCATGAACCCATGCTTGCCTCCGACCGCGTGTTTCTGGATCGCCTCCTCCTGACTCCCAGTCCCTCCGGCTTCGAGCGGCCGGTGCAGGATGTTGTGCGTGATTACGCGGGTAACTTCGCGTCGGAGGTAACCACGGATATTCACGGAAACGTCATTGTCGGGGTGAATCCCACCGGTTCGCCGCGCGTCATGCTGGCCGGCCACTGCGACCAGATCGGCCTGATGGTGAAAAATATCGACGATCGTGGATTCGTATGGGTTCACGCGATCGGCGGCTGGGATCCTCAGATTCTGCTGGGCCAGTCGGTCCAGGTCTGGGCCGAATCCGGCCCCATTCCCGGCGTGATCGCCCGCAAACCGATTCACCTCCTCAGTCAGGACGAACGCAAGGCCGTTCCGGAGATCAAAAATCTGTGGGTCGACTGCGGTTTCGCCAATGGTGAGGAAGCGCGCGGCCTCGTACAGCCCGGCGACCCGATCACCGCGACGCTCGCCATTCAACCGATGCGGAATAATCTCGCCCGCGCCACTGCAATGGATAACAAAGTCGGCGCGTGGACGGTGATGTCAGCCGCGCGCCGCGTGAGCGAGGCCAATCCCCAGGCGGCTGTCTTCGCGGTCTCCACGGTCCAGGAAGAGATCGGCCTGCGCGGCGTGCAGACCAGCGCGTTCGGCATCGATCCTCAACTGGGCATTGTGGTCGACGTCACGCACGCAACCGACTGCCCGACGATCGACGAGAACCAGTTCGGCAAGGTCAAACTTGGAAAGGGGCCGGTTCTCTATCGCGGGGCGAACGTCAATCCGGTTGTCTTCCGGAAACTCAACGAGCAGGCTGCCCAGCACGGCTTGCCGGTACAGATCAACGGTCTCGCCTACCCCGCCAGCAACGACGCGGCTCAACTGCAACTCTCACGGGCGGGAGTCGGCACCGGGCTGGTCTGCATCCCGAACCGTTACATGCACAGCCCCTGCGAAATGGTCTCGTTCGACGACCTCGAAAACGCCGCCGAACTGATCGCCAAGTTCTGCCTGGCCCTGTCGCCAACCGACGACTTCACGCCCTGAAAAGCCGGCGACGGCATTGCCGGTCTTTGAGTCTTCAACCGGATGGGACGCTGTCAATGGAGACAACCGGCAAAATCGCTCTCTTGATCGACTGCGAAAACGTGAGCTTCCGCAGTGTGTCGGGGGTGCTGAACGAGCTGTCCCAATACGGCGTGACGAACATTCGGCGTGCGTACGCAAATTGGAAGAGCCCGTCAATGCATGGATGGGAGCAGCAACTGCACCCGTTCGCAGTCGTCCCCGTTCAGCAGTTTGCCTATACGTCGGGCAAGAACGCCGTCGATTCGGCCATCATCATCGATGCCATGGATTTGTTGTACACAAAATCCCTGGATGCATTTGCATTGATGACGAGTGACTCGGACTTTACGCCTCTCGTCATGCGGATTCTTGCCGACGGACTGAAGGTCTATGGGTTTGGCGAGAAGAAGACCCCTGAAGCCTTCGTCAAAGCCTGTTCTCAATTCATCTATACCGAGAACATCGAGATTCCTGATGAGGTAACGTCGGCAACCGATGGAACTGCAACACCAACCAGGAAGTCTCGCAAGGAGTTGCGAGGAGATACGTCGTTGGTACGGCTGCTTCGCACGGCCGTCGAGCAAACTGCCGACGACAATGGCTGGTCCCATCTCGCCCGGGTGGGATCATTCATTTCAAACAGTGGCTCACTCTCGCCGGTCAACTACGGCTACAAGAAGTGGAGCGATCTCCTGCGTGTCAGCGAACTCTTTGAGATCGAGCACCGGAACAATGGCTCGGAAATCTACCTGCGGCCCAAGCCCAGGCGTGCGAAGTCGGCTGAGTGATTGCCTTGCCTGCGGTTTATAAAAAAGCGAAGACAGGCGACAGAGTCGCCGGCTTTTCAAGGTCCGCGCAGCAATCAGCCCCGGAATGGGGAATCCCGGGGCTGACTGTTCGAGTCCTCACTGTCTGAACGCTACCCGCGGATCGCGACCTTTTTGGTCACCGCTTCCTGAACCTTCGGCAGCGTGATGGTGAGAACTCCGTCCTTCAGTTCCGCGTTGACGGCGTCGGGGTTCACGGCCGCCGGGAGCGGAACGGTTCGGTGGAATTCGCCCGTGCGGCGTTCCACGCGATGGAAGTGCTTCCCTTCTTCCTTCTTTTCATCCGTCGACTTGCCACTGACGTACAGGATGTCTCCTTTCACTTCGACGCTCAGATCTTCGGGGCGAATGCCCGGCACGTCCATCGTCACGTGCAGTTCACTGTCGGTTTCGGCTAGGTCGAGCTTCGGCATGCCGATCGCCGGCAGGTCGCCGGTCATCCGAGCCATCAGTTCGTTCATTTCATTCCCAAAGCCGCGGAACGGTTCGACATCGAACCAGTCCGACAACATCCGATTTTTCCAAGGGGTCAGCGTGGTGTTCATGATGGTCTCCTCGTCGTTTCGGGGCCTTCTACCAGAGGACCGAGCCCTTGCTAGGTCTTGGCGTGATGGCCCTTGATGTGCGTGTCGTAAAAGCTCCGCCGGGCGGCCGTCCGCCGTGCCAGCGCCGACATCCGCCGCAGCGTTTCAGCGTCCCGATCCTTCAGAGCATGCTGCCCGTAGCGCATCAGCCACGGGAAATGAGCCTTGTCGATGCAATCGAGGCAGTATTCGCGGTCCAGCGTCGGATCCGTGGTGGCTGGCGGACCGTGGTTGGTCGTTCTCAGACCGTGTGCTTCGGCCCACGGGAACGGCGGACCCCATTCTTCTGGCGCGTGATTCTTAGGTGTAAACATGGTTGTCGCCTTTCGCGTGGCAACGAAACCGGGTGGATTCCCCGTTTCTCGCGGCCCGAGAGTTCGGCTCAACAACCACTTTCGCCCAGCTTTGCCGCCGTGCGTCGGGCAGCGTTCTTCATCTGGGAATACGAAGAGATCAGACGACGGGATCAGAGCTCAAAGAAATTTCTGCGGCTGGTTCCAACTTTGAGAATGGGTTTGCTTCCACTGCGGCCAACAGACGTTGACCCCAACTCACGGAGACGGCCGATCCATCGGCCACGAAGACGCTGGCCGGCTTTTCTCGCAGGGCGTTTGCGAACGGGCCATACAGGGCCTCAAGATCGCCCGTGAGCTGAAAATTCCTCGCCGACCAGGTTTTCCAGGTAGGATGGGCAACTTCGTAGGCGAGCGTCTTGCCGTCGCGACGCCGGGTGTAGCCCCAGTAATGCTCGGCGATGAATTCGTCAAAACCTCCCGCAGCCAGCGCGGCCGGCTCTCCCGAGAAATCGGCTGACGCGGTAATTCCCTCGCCGTCGCCCCAGCGATACCAGACCGAGCCCCCGCCACCGGCTTCCGTAGGAACCTGTATGCGCGAAGCCACCGGCCGGGTCACGTAGTTTTCGTGATAGATCGTGCGGGCAACCCAGGAGATCAGGCGACGGACGACGACTTCCTTCAGAAAGACCACCCCGCGCCGCCAGCCATCCGCCTCGCGTCGTCGGACGTAGAACCGCAGGTTCACCTCGTCGAAGTCGCGATGGCCCGGCAGCGACAACCCCAGCACGCGGGTGTTGAGGAATCGGAAGCCGACGAGGCTGACGTAAGTCGTGCCTTCGTAACGATCGAGTTCGGTCCCCACGGGAACATAGGGCGACAACAGTTCCGAATCGATTGCATAGTTGGCCATCATCAGCCAGCGCCAGTCAGCCGTCAGGAACGCACCGCGAGGAGCAGGCATGGTCTTGGCCCAAGACAGGGAATTGAATTGCTTCACGCTTCAAACCGCGAGACGTCGCAAACCATAACCGGATTCCTCTTGTTTCCCAGGCAGAGGCATCATGACCGGCTGTCGCCGTTGCGAATGACAAACTGTCACCGGTTTTTTGGACAAAAGACCGGCCCCCCCGCCCCAGTAGCCCTGTTTTCGCGGGAGCTTGGGAACAATGGAATTTTGAACCATTCCTGGCCGAGCCGCGTTAGCCGTGATTAGTGTCGAAGCTCCGTCGCTTGCCCCAAACCCAAAGGAACGCCCCCTTCATGATTTTCAGCACCACCAATACGCTGGATGGCCACGCCGTTCAGGAATACCTCGGCATCGTGACCGGCGAAGCGATCATGGGAGCGAATGTCTTTAAGGATCTGTTCGCGGGAATTCGCGACATTGTCGGAGGACGTTCGGCAACCTACGAGCGCGAACTGCGACGCGCCCGCGATGTGGCGCTGCAGGAACTGGGCGAGAACGCGGCCGCCATGGGGGCGAACGCTGTCATCGGCATCGATCTCGACTACGAGACCGTGGGCGGTCAGGGAAGCATGCTGATGGTGACCGCCAGCGGCACGGCCGTGCGCGTCACGAAAGCCGCGCGCTAGTAATTGTCACGGCTTCATCTTCGTGTGCCACTGGCTTTGCCAGTGTGTCTTAAGTTCATCGACCATGGCAAGATGCACTGGCGAAGCCAGTGGCACGCGCCGACCGCACACCCGGATCGCTGGGCGACCGTCACAGCAGCGTTTCGAGGAGCATGCGCAGCTTGCGCATCTCGAGCGCCCGGTCCGACCCCTTGAGCAGATGCGGCAGAATGTTGACCGAGAGAGCCCGCTGGTAGTCGTACCGGCGGAGCATCGCCACCAGTCGGCCGTAATCGACTTCGCCCAACCCGACCGGAACTTGCAATTCCGTGGGGGACGTGTCGCGCAGGTGCATGTGGTAAACGTACGGAAAGACCGAGTCGTGCGACTGACCGGCATGCGGGCCCACCAGGTAGTGGCTGACGTCGAGCGTGAGCCCCAGCCCCTGAATCGCCTGGCAGAGTTCGACAGCGGTGCGCGGGTCTTCCGTCAGTTGGCCGATGCGCGTGGTAAGCGACAATCGCAGGCCCGACTGATTCGCGACCAGCAGCCGCTTACGCAGGCGGTCGACTTCCTCATTAAAAGGAGTCCCGAGTTCCGCTGATGGAATCGTAATCTGCGTGATGCGCAAGAGCTTCGCGACGCGGCAGAGTCCTTCGAAAACCTCGATGGGAACATCCTGCTCCAGGTCAAAGGCGACCGGGGTCAGACGCGTCAATTCGCGGTACGTCTTCAGAAAGGCTTCGGGATCGGCGGCGACCTGGGCCGGACTGAGATGTTTCCCAGCCGCATCCAGCCAGATCTCAACCCGATCGTACTCGAGTTCGGTGAGTTGCTGGCAGGCCTCGGAGAACGGGAGGTCTGCAAAACACTGTGACGACGCGGCCACGTACACGGTCGCACTCCTTCGCGAATCAGCGGATGCCGCAAGTTGTTGCCCGGCAACAACTACCGAGAGACCAAATGAGCTGCGGCTTTTGGAAAATCTAGCAGGTCCGGGCAGAGACTGCAACAAGTTCCACGGAGTCCGGTTGTGCGGGGTGTGCCTTATTCCCGGTTTCGCCGGATTTTGCCGACGAATCTGCCGATAGAACTCGTGACGATACCCGCATCCGGTCGCGGATCAAGACGGGTTCGGTAACAGGGACGTTTCGTCGGGAGTGGTTTGACGATGAACCAGCGCGATCTGTGGATTCTTGCGGCCCTCGTGGCTATCACACCCGCGATTGGCGACTGCGGGCTCCCGAAACTCTTCCGGGGCCAGTCACCGGCCGCGGAACCGGCCCCCACGGTCGTCCCCGAACTCCCGCCTCCCGGCGCGGCCCAGGGCCCGATCATCGGAACGGCTCCTGGCTACGGCGAGCATGCCAGGCACTCGCACCATCACGATTTCCGGCCGTTCAGCGGCTACAAAGACAATAACTTCGGCTACGAAGGCGGGTTCTACGCCGGTCCCGAAGGGTACTATTCGACTCACAAGAATCCCCGGTACATGGCGGGGCCGCAGGCTCATGGCGGCTGCGAGTTCTGCCAAGGCGGACACGCCTGCCCGTCGGGTGGATGCCGCCACTGCGGTTACGGCTGCAAGCATGGCCACCCGCAGCACTACCATTCGTACCGCTACGACTGGCCGCAGAACATGGTCTATCCCCAGGGCCCCGTCCCGGCGGGACTGGTTCAGTACCCGTACTACACGCTGAAGGGCCCGTCGGACTTCTTCATGAAGTAGTCCACGAGGACCGTTCGCTCCGACGAAAAAAATTCACCGGTTGGCCGCGCTTCAAAATCGCGCGGCGAACCGGTGACTTCGTTTTCACGGCATCCCAACGCGGCCCCATTTAGCCGCGACCCAACGGGGAGCGCTGCCTTCGACTATTCGCCAACAGCCGTCGCCGCCGACACCGGGGCGTTTTCCGCTTCATACCTCGCCCAGAAGTCGCACGGATGCGTCTTCCGCCACAGCGACAGAGAGTTCGCCACGTGGCTGAAGAAGGTATACATTCCCAGAATTTGGTCGTCCGGCGTGTCGCGCGTCGTGGCGATCAGCCAGTCAGCCGCGCGATACATCTGTTCGCGCGGGACATGAAACTCTTCCGGAACAATGGCCATCCATTCGAGGTGATGACCCGTCGCGATGATCTGCTTATAGAGGGGTTCATCGAGATGAGCCGTCGCGGCAGCGGCACCCTGAGCCCACGTGCCGGTCCAGCGCCCATCTTCCCGCTGACTGACGGCAATCAGGTCGCGAATCTCGCGCAGATGGGCTTCCACATCGCCCCGGGCGCGATCGCTCAGGATGTCGAACTCCATGTCGAGCCGCAGCAGCACGGCCAGTGAGTAGACCCGGTGCGTTCCCGAACAGACGCCGAACCGGTTGTCGCCCCGCATCAGGCGATCGGCCAGGTCGTCGAACGAAACTTGACGACCATCGGCCAATCGCCATTCGCGAATGGGGGACAGCCACAACCCGAAGGCCATCGCCGACCATTCGACTTCGGTTTCGTCGACGCGGAAGTCGCTCAGCGACTGGTGAAGCACATCGGCGATCGTCCGCTCGCGATTGGGCGTGAAGACGGGTTCGTTGAGTCCAATCCCGGCTTCCGTCAGGCAGGCCAGCCAGTGGTCGTGGTGGACCGAGGCCCCTTCCGCTTTCCCCCAGCGAACCGAGACGCCCGCTTCGCGATCGGAAAGCAGCGGCTGCATCTCGCTACCCCACGAGGCCAGGTACTTGCCATGGTCGGTCAGATAATCCTTCATGGCTTCGCCAGACATCACCTCGGGATCCTGGAACTTCGCGCGAATCCACCAGGTGCGCAGGGCATGCTCGACGAGGTTCGGTCGCAGCTTTTCCTTGGGAAAGCGCGGCTGCAACTTACGCAGAACGTCGGCCAGTTCTTCGTCCGAAACAATCTGCGGGTCGTCGTACAGCGGCTCGATGACGAGCGGCGTCGAACGCGGAATCGGCTGAGACAATGGCTCGGCCTGTCCGGTCAGGTATTCCACCCGCGTCGGTCGCGGATCGGCTTTCCCGAAAGCCACGGCAATTCCCAGCGTCGTCAGGCAGATGGCCTGCACGCCCAGAATGGTTTTCAGCGGCAACGCATGCTTCGTCATGGTCAATCAGATTCCAGTGAGGGCCGCATCTGCGATGCTTTGACAAATCGCCTTCGTGTGCCACTGGCTCCGCCAGCGCGTCTTAACTCGGACTATTCACCGAACTGAGGGTATTTACCGCAGTTATTTTACTGAAATTGATTCGAGGTTTAGTAACCCGAAGCGTCAGCGAGAGAGAGAACAGAACTTCCCTCGCTGACGCTTCGGGTAGTGAATAATCCGGACTAGATCGGTTTGCGCCGTACGAACACGGCCGACACCTTGTCCTGAAAGCCGACCTTCCAGGCCGGGTCATCTTTCAGGGCCTGAATCAAACCCGAGCGATAGCGCGTATCGAGGATGACCGTGTTGACGCCATAGCGTTCGAGCGTCTCTTCCCATTCGTTCGAGCGCTCGATGACTTGCAGGTAGTGCCGCCAGACTTCACCGGGAATCAGGTGAGCATGCGAGTTGACGAAGATCTGCATGTCGGCCGGACCGGCCCATTGCAGGTAATCGCCCCATTCAAAGATGTTGAAGACCTGCCCCTTCGGCGGATTCTCGCGCAGCCATTCCACGGCACGAATTGGTGTTTCATTCGAGAGCGCGCGTTCGGGCGACGGCTCGCGACCGTGCAGCAGCCGCATTCCCGGCGGACTGTAGGCAAAGAAGATCCAGATGAGACCGGCCGTCACCACGGTCCACTTGCCTGAGACCGGGCTCGGTTGCGGCCAGGCGATCCGGCGGCCACGAACGATCGCGGCCAGATTGCGTGTGGCGAGAATCGCCGCGATCGGCGCGAACCAGACGACAAACCGCATGCTCCACAGGCTGGCCAGCCCCAACCCGATGAGGGCAAGAACTTCCCACGTCCGAACGCGGCGCGGCGTCCACGCATACAGCATCACCAGTGCGACCAGAGTGCCAATGAGGATTTGCCCCGGCAGCATGCGGAGCGTCAGAGGCATCCATTCCGTCAGCGAGGCCAGGTTGGCATTGGCCGACACACGGAAGACTTCTGCATAGATCGAGACGCCATACGGATTGAGCAATGCGGCGACGGCAGAGAGTTCCGCGATGAGCAGCCACGACAGCCACTGGCGGTCCCGCTTGAGTCCCGCGAGTGTTCCCGTCTGACGCACGACGTCAATCGCTCGGCCGACAGCCATCATGCCCAGCCAGGCCAGACCCATGATGAACGAACCATGCACGTTGGCCCAGACCGCGAGCAGGGCGGGCAACAGGAACCAGTCGGCAGTCCGGGGGCGCCCACGCGTGGTGCGCGAGACCAAGACGAGAAACAATGCCAAGGCCCCCAGTTGCGGGCGAGCCACGCTGAGTTGGAACCAGTCGAGCGCCAGAAAGAGCGCCAGACCCAGGATCGCAAAAGGCATGCTCTTCGTGTGGCGATAGGCCATGTGCAGGACAAGCCCCGCGCTGGCTGTCACGGTCAGGGCATACGCACCCTGCAAACCGGCCAGGCCCAGCCACTGCCAGATTCCATAGCCTGCAAGCTGGCTGAGCCAGGCGGTATCGACCCAGGGCATCCCCTTGGCGAGGGGCATCAGCGGTTCCGTCGACGGAATGCCGCCGGTCGTCATCCAGCGCCCGTAAGAAAGATGCCCCCACAGGTCGGTGTGATAGAGCGGCTTGAGGCAATGGAAGGCGTAGACCAACCCCAGCAGCAGAGTGAACAGGGCCGTCCGGCGGGACAGCATCCACTCCACGGGAAGCTTGTTTTCCAACAGCGCCGCGGTCGGCAGTTCCGACGAATCCTGATCGGTCTGTGGCGACGGCGGTTTGGAGAGGGTGGCACTCATGCAGTGAATTCCGGCGTGGCCACGGCGTGCGTGGCCTCCGCGCTTGGTCAGAGGCAAGGCCCGAAGGATGATCCTCCTGACACAACCGGTTGTGCCTGCCGGAACCGTGTGAGATTCCAGGCCAACACCTCATGGCACGGAGGTTGTGTCAGGAACTTGTTGTCCCTGCGGCGGCGCGGAACGGCACCGCCTGCAGTTTCCCGACGTGGTTAGCGTACCTCGTCCCGCGTCCACCTGTTGTCGCCAACTGGCAACATCGGCTGGGACATGGTCCGGTCACGTGGTAGCCTGACGGTTGTTCCACAATGAGGAATTTCGCCGGTTGGTCCCATTATACGGCTTCTGCCGTCGAACGGCTCTTTTTGCCCGATCGCTTCTTGAATCCGGAGTGCTCGCCATGCCGCACGCGCGGACCTGCTTCATCGCCGCTGGAATCCTGGCGACGTTCCTGATCGCGAGACCCGTCGCGGCGGAAATCACCGTCGTCGAAACCGATGACGAAGTCCGCATCGACACTTCGGCGCTGTCCGCGACGATCCGCAAGAAAGGCTACGTCTCGGGCGTCTCACGGCAGACGTTTGTCGACAAGAAGACCGGCGCGCAGGACCTGGGATACGGACTCGACATCGCCGACTGGATCATGGAACCCGGAGCCGATGACGCCTACCGCGATCGTCTCGATCCCGAACTGATCTATCGGTATGGCAACGAATACCACGGTAGCACCCCCAAACGGGCCATCGAAGGTCCACAGATCTGCACGCAGGCGAAGGAACTGACTCCCTCGATTGTTCGTGGCCCCGATTTTGTGGCGGTGAAGCAAACCTTTCGCTACCGGACCGCCGCGCCAGGCAAAGCCACCGGTTCGTTATGGACGCAATGGCTGGTCTTCCCCGAAGACACCCGCTACTTCGTCTCGATGCAGCAGATCGATGCGGTCAATGACAGCGAGGCGATGTTTCTGCGGATCGACATGCCGGGCCACATCGCCCACAAGCGGGGCAACACGTTTGAGGAAATCTACCTGAGCTACTTCGGGCGCATTTCCTCGGGCGAATTCCTGACCAACTTCGCGCCAGATGAGCGGTTCAACTACACGCGCGGGAAGAATCCGGTCCCTGAGCGAATGATTCGTGCCTATCGCATTCGCGATCCGGAAACGAAAAAGACGGGGCCGTGGCTGGCCGGCATGACACTCGCGCCCGATGTCGTCTCCGAAGCCTGGTGTCACCAGCGGGGCTATGTCTGCCTGATCGAAGAATTCGGCGGCCGGCCGATTCGGGTCGGCGAATCGTTTCGTGCGGCCTTCATCGTGGGTTACTTTGATTCGCTGGACGACATGCACGCTGTTTACGACGCGAACCGCGGAGCAACCCGGTTGACGGTCACTCCCGAGGCGTGGAAACTTTCAGCAGATTGACGAGTCGTCGTCCCGTCGCCGTCGAAGCGGGCCAATCGTCGGAGTTTGCGTGCCGTCGCCGAAAAGTGGGCCCGTCATGTCAGCCGTCGAGACCATCGCCGAAATCCCGTCCCGGACCTGGACGCGTCACAACCTCCCGGCGGCGCGGGTGTCTGTTGAGGCAGTCCTGGGGCTTCTGGCCACGTTCTTCATCGGGTTCACGGCTCCGCTGGTTTTGCTGGTTGCCATTATTCTGAATCGGTTCTCGTTTTTTCTTGGCTTCGTCCTCGCGGGCCTGGCTGTTGCGGCTTCAATCTTTGTGGCCCGCCTTGCCAGCCAATCTTTGGAAGGACAAGCCACGGCTTTTCGACTCGGTGATCCCCGCCCGCGGTTGCGAGATGTCCATGACGACGCGCCTCGCCTGGAGATTCCGCTGGCCCTCGCGATGGTTGCCCGACTGCCGCGGTTTCCCCGGCTCATCCGACCGTTGCTGGGAGGCTGGTGGTTGCTGCACTTCGCCGGAGCGGCGGCGCTGGGGCACCTCGCGGCCGTTCAGACCCTGCACGAGGTCAACAACGCGACGCTGATTTTTTCGATCACCATCGCGGGCGTCGTTCACTTCGCATTTCTGTTCGCAGCCAACCTGTACCTGTTGCTGGCCGTCGCCGTCCTGTTCCCCTGGCCCAAACTCTGGCTGACCGTCTGGCAGCAGCGTTTTCTAATCGATCTCGTCATCGCCGTTTTGATGCTGACCCGAATTTAACGGCAAACACCTCTCCCGCGTGCCTCCCCCTAGCCGCGACCCAACGGGAAGCGTTTCTTCGCCTTTCATCCCCCCATCGCCGCCTCCCCGCGTCCCCCTCTCTTTCTTCCTTCCCTTCTGAACCATCAACCATAAACTCTCAACCATCGACCACTCGCGCACCCATTCCCCATAGGACGAGGGGACGCAACGAGCTAGCCCGCGAGCGGAATCCACCGCCCGCGCCGGAAGCGCCTCCTCCCGGGCCGGATCAGGGCCCAAACCCCCTGGGGATGTCCATGACCTCCCCGGAACCGCGCACGACGTGCGCGCAGTCTGACGTCAGGCGATCCAACGCACGCGAGTGCGAACCCTGATCGATGCCAAAAGGAACTCCGGCGGACCGGCTTCAAACCCCGTCCGCCGGGGAACCCCGGCAACTACTTTCCTTCCTTTCCCACGCATCGCCCCCAGAGGCGCGACAGCGCCATCCCGCGCGCTCTCTTCACACCAACCACCACCCACTAACCACCAACCACTCTCTCTTTCAATCTCCCCCTCCCCGCGTCTCCCCCTCATTCTTCACACCAACCACTCCCTCCCCCACTTCCCAACTCCCTCCGTTGAGAGAACGCCACCCGCTTGCTACGTTGACGGTTTGGTCGCTGGGGCCTGTCCGGTGGCCGGTTAACCGTCTGTTATCACGATCGGTCGAATATGGCCTCTACCTCGTCTCCCGCGGTCCCCGCGGGATCTCCAGACCTCAACCTCGGTTTTGTCGATCCGCACCGCGAAGAACTGGTTCTGGTGCTCGATTTCGGTGGTCAGACCGCGCAACTGATCGCTAGACGGGTTCGCGATCAACAGGTCTTCTGCCTCCTCGTCCGCCACGATCTCTCGCTCGACCGGATTCGGGAACTGGCCCCCAAGGGGATCATCCTTTCGGGAGGACCGGCCAGCGTTTACGGATCGGGGGCACCCCAGGTCGATCCGGCCATCTTCGATCTCGGAATTCCTGTCCTGGGAATCTGTTACGGCATGCAGCTCGCCTGCCGGGCGTCCGGCGGAGCAGTCCGGCCGCATTCGCATCGACAGTTCGGCCGGACCAATTGCCGCGTCGAAGCGGCGAACGATCCGCTCATGCAGGGCCTGCCCGCCGAATCGATCGTCTGGATGAGCCACGGCGACCAGGTCGATGAACTGGCCGACCAGTTTGAAACCCTGGCATCCACCGATACCTGCCCATTTGCCGCCGTCCGGCACCGCACAAAGCCGGTCTACGGTCTCCAGTTTCATCCGGAAGTGACCCACACCGAGTGCGGTCGCCAATTGATCGATAACTTCGTAAAGCGAATCTGCGGTTGCCAGGGAACCTGGCGGATGAGTTCGCTGATCGATCGGGAAATTCAGGCGATTCGCGAGCGTGTCGGCACGTCCCGCGTGATCTGCGGACTGAGCGGCGGGGTCGATTCGTCCGTGACGGCCGCGATTCTGGCCAAGTCGATCGGGACGCAGTTGTCGTGCATCTTCGTCGACAACGGCCTCTTGCGACTGGGGGAAACCGAGCGGGTTCGCGCCCGGTTCGAGCGACATTTCCAGACCGATCTGCACGTGGTCGATGCGTCCGAGCGATTTCTGAGCGAATTGGCCGGCGTCACGGATCCGCAGCAGAAGCGAAAAATCATCGGCCGCGTCTTCATCGAAGTCTTTCGCAAGGAAGCCGAGACAATTCCCGATGCCCGTTTCCTCGCCCAGGGGACGCTCTATCCCGACGTCATCGAGTCGGGCGCGAACACCGACGGGTCGGCGGCCACCATCAAGAGTCATCACAACGTCGGGGGACTGCCGGAACAGTTGGGCTTTGAACTGATCGAGCCTCTGCGCGATCTGTTCAAGGATGAAGTCCGGCGGATGGGTCTGGAGCTGGGTCTGCCGGACGAATTGATCTGGCGGCATCCCTTCCCCGGTCCGGGGCTGGGCGTGCGGTGCCTGGGCGAAATCACCCGCGAGCGGCTCGAAGTCTTGCGACAGGCCGACGCGATTGTTCTGGAGGAATTGCGACGAGCCGGTCTCTATCAGGAAGTCCAGCAGGCGTTCGCGGTGCTGCTGCCGGTCAGCTCGGTGGGCGTGATGGGAGACGGCCGCACCTACGAAAACGTCGTCGCAGTCCGTGCGGTGCAGACCGACGACTTCATGACGGCCGACTGGTATCAGATTCCCTATGCCGTCATCGGGCGCATGTCGACGCGCATCATCAATGAAGTTCGCGGCGTCAACCGGGTGGTGTACGACGTCAGCTCGAAACCCCCCAGCACGATCGAGTGGGAGTAGTCGCGAGAACGATTTGCTGCCCGACCACGCCTGTCTGGCGGGCGGGATTGTCTTCGGCGAACAATTGCAGGAAGACGGCTCGATCGCTAAACTTCCCGGTTCGCACAAGAGGTGCGTCGCGAGGTCGATGCATGGATATTGTGCAACTGCTTACCTGGCAGTAGGTTACGAAACGCATTGACCGTCGGTGTTCGCGGGCGACCCGTGGACGGACGGTCTTTTTCACGCACAGGTGGTCTGGAAAATGGCGAAGGAAGCGGATCTGAAGTTGGCGACGCGTACGGCGCTGGGAACGCGGGCTTGCCGCCGCTTGCGCCGAAATGGTCAGGTTCCCGGCAATGTTTATGGCCACGATGCCGAGCCGGTCGCGGTCTCGACAAACAGTGCCGAGTTCCGCTCGCTGGTGCTGAGCGGCGTTCGCGTCTTCAACATCGACGTGGAAGGCCGAACCGACAAGGCGCTGCTCAAGGAATTGAACTGGGACGCCTTCGGTGACGAGGTCGATCACTTCGACATGATGCGTGTCGACCCGAACGAGCGCGTCACGGTTCACGTCCCGATCGAGCTTAAGGGGATTGCCCCGGGAGCGATGGGCGGCGCGGGCATGCTCGAGCAGCCGATTCACGAACTGACGATCGACTGTCTGGCCTACCAGATTCCGACGTCGATTCCGGTGCGTATCAACACGCTCGAAATTGGCCAGGCGATTCACGTCAAGGAACTGGAATTGCCGGAAGGGATTCACGTTCACGCGCAGCCCGATGCGGTGGTCGTGCACGTCGTCCAGGTCCGCAATACGCCGGAACCTGAGGCGGGTGCTTTGGCCGGCGCCCAGCCTGAAGTGATCGGCAAGAAGACTGAAGAAGCGGCGAAGTAACGTAAGGTTCGCGGCGTTCGCGTCGCGCGGGTGGTTGGCCCACCATGAAGCTGATTGTTGGTCTGGGAAATCCGGGTTCCAAGTACGAGGGAACCCGACACAATCTCGGATTCGAAGTTTTGGAAGAGTTGCGGAACCGGCACGGTCAGCCCCGCCCGCAACGGAAGTTTGAGTCGGAACTCGCGGAGATTCTGGTCGGGTCGGAACGGTGTCTTTTGCAGGCCCCGCTGACTTACATGAACCTCAGTGGGCAGGCTGTTCAGCCGGCAGCGAAGTTTTTCAAGCTGGCTCCTGAAGATGTCCTAGTGATCTGCGATGATTTGAATCTAGCTCCGGGCCAGTTGCGGCTGCGAGCCGCGGGGTCGGCCGGGGGACAGAAAGGTTTAGGCGACATTATTTTGCGGCTTGGGACCGACGCGGTTCCCCGGCTGCGAGTGGGAATTGGCCGTCCGATTCCACCTCAGGACGCGGTCTCGTATGTTCTGGGGCGGATTGCAGGAGGCGAACGGCGGGTGATGGACGAAGCCGTGCTGCGTGCGGCTGACGCTGTCGAGTGCTGGGCAACGGACGGACTCGAGACGGCGATGAATCGGTTCAACGCGGGAACGAGTTAACGCGGGATTCGGTTCGCGGGTTTCGGATCAAGGTCGAGAACAACGTAGTCTGATTTTTGGCGAGGTCGCCGAGCAGCGACGGGGAGTCTGGTTGTGACTGAGTATCTCTACGAAGGCATGTTTCTTCTCGACAGCAACCGGTTCGCGGCGGACCCGGAAGCCACGTCCAAGGAAGTCCTGGGTCTCCTGGAACGTGTCGGGGCGACCGTGGTCGCTTCGCGCCCGTGGCAGGAAGGGAAGCTGACCTACCCGATCAAAGGGCACCGCAAGGGGCTGCACTTCCTGACGTGCTTTAAGATGAACGGCGACGCGATGGATGAGCTCATCCGCGTCACGAAGCTCAACGAAACCGTCCTGCGCCACCTAGTCATTCGTCACCCGCAGGTGATTTTTGACGCCATGGTGCAGGCCCTGACCTCGCACGACGGCACGATTCACAGCCCGGAAGCCAAGTCGGACCGGGACGATGAACGCGGCGATCGCGAAGGCCGTGGCGATCGAGGTGATCGCGGCGACCGGGGCGACCGCGGTCGCGATCGCTATTAATCGAAGTTGCTCACGCAACCTCTGGGCAAAAAGAGATTGCGAGAGGCGCGGTAGACGTCGCATCCAGACCTTCCGAATGCCTGACTGGGGCTGACGACGCGAATCAGCGAGGCGCTTATGGCCAGTTTCAACAAAGTCATCCTGGTGGGAAATCTGACCCGCGATCCGCAGGTCCGATACACATCGGGCGGAACGGCGGTAGCGGAGATCGGTCTGGCTGTCAGTCGGCAATGGTTCGATAAAGCCTCGAATAGCCGGAAAGAAGAAACGACCTTTGTCGATGTGACGCTGTGGGGCCGACAGGCGGAAGTGGCCGGGGAATATCTGGCCAAAGGTCGCCCGGTCCTGATTGAAGGGCGTCTGCAACTCGATACCTGGGACGACAAGGAATCGGGACAGAAACGCAGCAAGCTGCGTGTGGTTTGCGAAAACATGACGATGCTGGGCAGCCGGGGTGATGGTCCTCGGCAGGGTGGTGGCGGTGGTGGTGGTGGTGGTGGTCGCCAGTCCGGCGGTGGAGATGGTGGCGGAGACTTCGGAGGCCCGCAGGGGGGAGGCCCTCAAGGGGGCGGCTCGTCGGGGTCCGGATTTGGTGGCGGCGACGATTTCAACGACGACGATGTGCCGTTCTAGGCGGGTCGTTTTGGAAAAACAGATTCAACGACAGTCGGCGAAGCCTCGCCGATGATCTGGCTGGCAGGACACGAAGACCATGGCAAAGACCAATGTGACTCGATCGGGCCGTCCGCGCGTCCGTCGTACGGTGGAACTGTTGCTCGCGGAAAACGTCGAGCATCTCGGCAAGCGCGGCGAGATCGTCAAGGTGAAGCCGGGGTATGCCCGGAACTTCCTGATGCCCTACGGCCTGGCGACCGTTGCCACCGAAGAAAACAAGCGGATGGTCGAGCGCCATAAGCTGAGACTGGAAGATATCGAGAAGCAGCGTCTGGCCGATCTGCGCAAGCTGGCCGACTCGGTCGGGAAGTACAGTGTCACTCTCGAGGCGAACGCCAACGAAGAGGGTCACCTGTACGGCTCGATCATGGGTCCGGACATCAGCAAGGCCCTCAAGTCGGCCGGCTACGCTGTCGAGTCCGACCACGTTCGCCTGGAAGGTCCGCTCAAGGAACTGGGCATGTACACCGTCAAGGTGCAACTGCATGCCGGTGTCGAGACCGACCTGAAGGTGTGGGTCGTTCCCGCCGCGAAGAAGTAACTCGCCAAGATTTGTCGGGGTCGTTCGATGGCTTGCGACCCGCCGTGAAGGCAGGTTGGCAGTCGGAACCGTCGCCGTTTGTGGCATGAAGTTGAAGATTATGGGGAGAGCTTTCGCCAGCGAAAGCTCTCCTTCTTTTTTTGGCCCGTGGCGGGTAGTGTTTGGTCGATCGGCGGGGTAGAACGCTGTGTCGCCGGGTTTCGATTCTCCGAAGGCT
>JAHBXV010000040.1 GCA_019636285.1 Planctomycetaceae bacterium | reverse complement strand
GACGTTCGCCGACAAAACCTTCCGGGGCGTGCTCTGCCTCAACCACATCCACGAAAAGCTGAAGGAGGTGCCGCATGCTGCGAGTCAGCCAAGTGGCAAGCCGGCTTAATTGCTCAGTGAGTACGGTGTACTCCCTGATCGAGTCCGGCCTATTGTCCCACTATCGATGTCCTGGGGTGAGAGTGAGTGAAGAACAGTTGTCAGCCTATGTCGAAAGTACAAAGCGGGAAGCGAGTCCCGTCACTTCTCGAACAGCCAGAACGCGTCCCACCCAAGTGAAGTACCTTAACGCCGAGCGCCTGGCCGAGGCGTGGAAGCAGCAAGGGATTGGTTGATCTGCTGCACGGCCGCAGACAGGAAATCGCGCTTGTCGGCGATGTGGGCGTAGTGTTCGGTCATCTTCGTGTCCGTGTGGCCCATCAAGACCGACAAGGTCTTGATGTCGCAGCCAGCGACGATTCCCCGCGTCCCAAAGGCGTGGCGGGTTCCGTAGAGTTTCACATCGTCGGACAGCCCGGCTGCTGTCCGAGCCCGACGAATCCGGAGTCCCAGGTTGTATCGGTTCCACGGGGTCATCCGGTGGGTCAGGAAGACTCGAACTCCCTCATTCCGTCGCATGATGGATTCGAGCAGTCGGATCACGACGGAATCGAGGCGGATGATCCTGGGCTCGGGCTGTTTCTGTGATCGGACAGTTTTATGCTTTTTCAGCACGATAGTGCCTTGTTCAAGATTCACGTCCGACCATTTCAGGTCCGCTGCCTCCTTTGGTCGGCAACCCGTCCGCCAGAGGAAGAACAGCACCTGCCGGAAGCGGCCTCCCGGTGTCGGTTTTGCCTTGTAGCGGCTCCCCGTGGTCCGCAGGATCGCCCGGAACTCCTCGGGAGTCATATCCCTCCTGTGAAGCCCCCTCCCCTGTTTGAAGCTCTCAAACGGATTCTCTTTGACGAGCTTGGGCTTTGCCCAGTTGAAGACTGCTTTGATGGCGGCGACCGCATCCCGCTTCGTCCAATCGCTGGCCCATTCCGGATGCTTATTCAGCCACTCTTCCAGATGGTCCGGTCGGCAGTCTTCGACGCGCCTCCAGCCGTGCCGCTCGGCGAATGATTGAAGGTATCCGGTACGGAGTTTCTTCGCGTTTTCAGAGAAGTTGACGAACCTGACCTCCATGTACCGCTCGATCACCGAGAGAACGGTCTGATCGGCAGAGTCTGGAGAGGGATTGCGAAGAGCCAGCCGCTGAATGTCCAGCAGGGCCTCTTTCGCGACCTTGAGATTGGATCGGCCTTTTGCCAGCGGCACCTTTTTACCGCTGACGTAGACCTTCCACCAGCCGGTCTGTTTACAGAACCACGGTTTCGCAGAACGAGCCATTGTTGACCTCCATAATCCGGTAGGACCAGGGAAGGTCATGCTCGGGGGTCACCTGTTCCAGCAGGTGGCCCCCATTCTCATTCTGGACAAAATTCTAGACATCCGTTTCCGAGTGTCCGAATTCTACTTGCCGTAAACCACTGTTTGACAACAAGTTAAATAGTCGGGATGACAGGATTTGAACCTGCGACCTCTACGTCCCGAACGTAGCGCTCTAGCCAAGCTGAGCTACATCCCGTGTCTTCTGGCTGCTCTCGGGAAGGCAACCACGCGGAAGTCTACCAGACTGCCGCGAGAGGTCAATTCTGCCGGTCTCGTCGATTGTGACAGATTTGGCGACTGCGTCCTCTCCATCGGATTTCCCGTGGCGAAAACTCCAGTCGGACCGCGATAAATGCGTCTGGAGGACAGACTCCTCTCGGATCCTGACCAGCCAACGAAATTGTCCGCTCGTTCGTCAGGACCGATTGGGCGTTATTCGGCCGCTTCTTCGCCGCTGCTCCGGTTCGCGACTTCAGCGTCGATGGCTTCCTGGGCAGCCACGGCCGCGAGGCGTCGCTTCAGTTGCTGCACTTCTGCCTTGCGGGCTCGCCAGGTTGGGCTCTTCGCAAGTCCTTCCGCTGGAACGCCTTTTTCCGACAGCGACTGTTCGCAGGAGGTTCGCGCGGCTTCCGCACGCTGCAACTGTTGCTCCAAGAGGCTCCGACTCAACGCCATGATCGCCGAATCCCTTCCGGTCATTCCGGATAAATAGTGTGTACTTTTGTTCTTCTGTGGGCTGTTTCAAAAGACTGTACTCGACTCGCGAAGTCTCCCAAATGACGCTTCCAGACGCAAGCCAGACCGCACTCCGGGGCTCCGAAACCGTCAGGGTCGCGATGAGCCGTGAAAAACCGGGCGGCGGACGTATTTGCTTATTGAGCCGACGTGCCGTGTCGCCTACCGTCAATGTGCCGAAGTGCGGCGACTGTTCGGGATTCGGGCCCTCCCCTTCAAAAAAGGATGTCGCGCGTGTTTGTTCCCCGCGCCGTCGGCGCTGTACTGGCGCTGTGTGCCATTGGCGCTCAGTTTGCCTGGTCGGACGATTCTCCGGCCGATCGTCTTCGCGATCATTTGCGAAATGGAAGATACGCAGAGGCGCGGGAGTTTCTGGACAGCCTTCCCGCCGACGTGCTGTCGCGGCCGGAACTGGCGATCGCCCGATACCGTCTGGCGTATGCGACCACTTCCCTCGCGGAAGCGCGCCAACAACTCGAAGCAGCTGCGAAGTCGCATCCCGACCATGCCTTGCTATTGGCGACGTTGGCGGAGTGTTGTTGGCGACAGGGTGATCTGTCCGAGGCGGCCACCCATGCGGCAGCGGCCCTCGAGATGGACGATACGCAACTATTGGCGCGGCTGATCGCGGCCAAGGTGGCGGCTGAACGGGGAGAGAACGAAGCAGCCAGCAACGGATTTCGCTGGTTCATCCGTTATTACAACTCCCGGCAACCCACGGATGCCGATTCTTTGCTGCTGGTCGCGGAGGGGGCCGTCGAGTATGCGCGCTGGAACGGCATCGCCCAGATCTATGACTTTATTGTCAATACGCTCTGCAAAGACGCGTTGGCCGACGATCCCACATGTCTCGACGCCCACTTGGTGACGGCGCGGCTGCTCATGGAGAAGTACAACCGAAAACAGGCGCAACCGATCCTGCAATTGGTGCTCGCCCAGAATCCTCGCTCGGTCGAAGCGCGCGTTCTACTCGGGCGAATGGCTTTTCAGGATCTCGATTTCGATACGGCTCGTGAAGAAGTGAAGCGAGCCCTGGAGATCAGGCCCGTCGACCCGGCGGCATTGTTGCTGCTGGCGGATCTTGAACAAGTGGGCGGGCAACTCGATGCCTGCGCGGCCGTGCTCGACCGCTATGAGGAAGCCGCCGGAAAGCGCCAGGCCGGGCTGGCACGACGTGCGGCGTTGGAACTTTCTCGCGGAAGCCTGGGCGAACCGGACAAGATTCGCGAATTCATCGGTTCGTTTCCGCTCGACCCCGCCAAGATCGATCGCATGGCGTCGCCGTTTGCCGGTTACCTGGCTGATGCGGCCGAAATCAGCACGCGACCTGGTTACTTTCTCACGGAGCTGGCCAGTCGCGCGAGCGACCTGAGGCAATATCGCATGGCGGAAGACCTGTATCGGACCGCGATCGACGCGATGCCCGGACTTCCCGAACCGCGAACCGAACTGGCCTTGCTATGCACGCAGTTGGGGCGTCTGGATGAAGCCCGGCAATTGCTCGACAAGGCCTTTCAGGCCGATCCCTATCATGTTCGCGTGAGCAATCTGCGTAAGGTCGTCAAGCTGCTCGATGACTATGCCATTCTGAACACCCCCCATTTCGTCGTTCGCGCGGACCGCGAGTCCGATGCCGTACTGGCCCGCGTCGCCGCTGACTATCTCGAAGAAATCCACGGCGAACTCACCGCGCAGTTCGCCTTCGAACCCGAGGCCCGCACGGTCGTGGAATTCTATTTCAATGGCCGCGGCGTGACGGGCCACCAATGGTTCAGCACGCGCATGATCGGGCTCCCGTGGATCCAGACCATTGGCGCGTCCAATGGTGTGCTGATCGCGATGGCGTCGCCCACTTCGCTCGATGAGCCTCTCAACTGGGGTCGTGTCCTGCGGCACGAATTCGTGCATGTCCTGACGCTCCAGAAGACGAACTACCAGATTCCTCACTGGTTTACCGAAGCCCTGGCGACCCGATCGGAGGGCTATGCGCGCCCTGCTGAGTGGAACCGTGAGCTGATCGAACGGGCCGCACGGAACGATTTCTACACCTTGACAGAAATGGATCAGAATTTTCGCCGACCGAAGTCTCGCCGCGACTGGAATTTTGCGTACTGTCAGTCGGTCCTGTTCGCGGATTATCTGGTGAGCGAGTTCGGCAACGATGCGCTCAACCGGCTTCTCGACGCTTATGCGGCTGGTCAAGAGACTGCCGCCGCCTTCGAGAAACTGTTCGGCAAGACCGTGAAGGAGATGGAAGAGGGCTTTTTCGACCACGCTCGCATTGTTGCCGCGTCGCTGGTTTCGGTCAGCGAAGGACCGGCTGCATCGCCCCGCGAAATCGCGGAAGCCTTTCGCAAGACTCCGGAGTCGCCCGATGCGGCGGCAAACTTCGCATGGCTATTGGCACGACAGAAGCAATATCGAAAAGCCAAGTCCATGGCGATGACGGTCGTCGAAGCAGTTCCGGGGCATCGACGCGCGACCCTCGCGCTCCTGGAGTGCCTGCTAGGCGAGGAAGAACATCAGCAGGCGGTCAGGTTGCTCGAAACGCTGACCGAGGAAGATCGAAGTGACTACGAAGGACAGGTTATGTCGTGCCGTGTCTACTTGGCGACCGGCGACTACACACGGGCGCAAGAGTGCCTCGATCGGGGCCGAAGTGACTTTCCGGGCCAGGCATTCTGGGAGCGAGCCGGTTCGATCGTCGCGCTCGCCCGGAATGATTGGCCGGCGGCCCGTGAATCGCTGGCGGCTTATGCGGCGAAAGAGCCCGACGACGCCTCGTGCCGAGCCCGTCTGGCGGAACTGCTTTTCGAAGAGAACGATGTCGACAAAGCCGCCGAGTGGGCGAAACAGGCGCTCCGCGTCGATGCGCGCCAGGCGCCCATGCTTCGTATCGTGGGGCGACAGGCGGTGAAAAAAGGACAATTCGCCCGAGCGCGTGCGTGGTATGACGACGCAATCGCCCTTAAGGGAGACCAGCCAGAATGGCGGGTCGAATACGCCGATGTGCTCATCGCGCTGAAAGATCCAGTCCAGGCACGGCGGCAATTGGAAATTGCCTTATCGGGCGACCCCGAGCATGCGAGAGCGACGGAGTTGCTGGCGAAGCTGCCACCCCCAGCGGCGAATTAGCCGTATCGTGTGGTCGAGACGCTAACCGGCGACCGCGGCCTCCTGGGGAACATCGGCCCAGTCTTCGTCGCCTTGCATGGAGCGGTTAAGAACCTGTCGGCAGCGCCGGGCCAGCGGGAAATGATTCTCCACTCCAAGAGAAAGCTCCTCATGCAGGCTGTCGACCTGGTCGACCAAGCTTTGCAGCCGGAACGCCGGCCATTTCGTTTGCAGACGAATGAGCTGTTCCAGGCCATGAAAGTTCTGCCGCAATTGGTCCGGTAACAGGGCTGACAGGCAGACAGCCGCGACCGGGGAACGGCATAGGTTCGGATCGGCGAGCGCGCGCAGACCGAGGTGGTGATAGAGGACGCAGCAGACGAGGTCGTCGGGGAGTTGCCAGCGATATGCAATGCATCCGCCAGCCACGGCATGGTTCCAGCCGAGCGACGCATCTTCATGGTCGATGAGGCTCTCCGGCATCTCGGCGCGGCGGGTCGCGAAGTCGGAGTACGTGTCGAACAGGTCGTTCGTCAGGACCGGCAACAGGAAGTCTTGCAGCAGCGCGCCCGCGAAGGCGACATCCAGATCGGTATTCAAAAGCCTCGCGACCTCGCGGGCAAAAATCGCCCGCTGGAGACTCGAATTCCAGAAACAAGCCTGGCTGAGCAGTTTCGATTGCCGCGCGCGGACGGCCGCCTGCATCCCCACCGTCACGACAAAGAGCTTGCTCTGCCGCATTCCCAGCAGGGCCAATCCCTGTTGAACCGTGCGAACTTTCTGGCGCAGGCCAAAGTAAGCCGAATTAATATGCTTCAGCAGTTCGGCAGTCAGTCCCGTGTCGGTTTCCACGACCCGCGCGAGGGCAAGTAGATCAACCTTGGGGTCGCGTGACCGTTCCATGAAGCGCGTCACTGCCAGCGGCAACGCCGGGAGTTTCACCGTGGGGGGCATGTTGCCCATGTCGAACGCGCCAATCGCCTGTTCGCGGAGCTGGCTCCAAGTCACGTCACTCATCGCAATAACCAACACAAAAGGTGTCTGAATCCGGCCGATCGCAAGATCGCCCGGCGAAATCATCCGACTGCGTGCGGCGATAGCCTCGGTTCGCCGCTTTGCTCCACGGCATCCGCCGGAATCAGTCGCTTCTGACAGATTTTCAATAAACCATGGACTTGCCGTTCCGGCATTCCGAGTTCCTTCAGGCACGCATCCGTGGCTTCGGCGGTCGCCATCAGATCCCAGCCTGGCCAGCGGCTTTCGAGACTCTGTAACCAGTCGAAACCATTCGGCTCCTGGAGCGGAAAGTCGGGAATCCATGCCGAGGCCAGCACGGCAGCCGCTTCTGAACGGCCCAATTCGGGGTCATCCAGTAATCTGGGGCCGACATGATGCAGCAGGACGCAACAGATAAGCTCATCGGGAAGACCCCATCCGAGCATCACGTATGCGGCCGCGATCGCATGGTCCCAGCCGAAATGCTGGCGTTCAAAGTCCGTCAGTCGCCACTGTTTGGCTTCCCCGGCGTTGGAGAACTCGGTGTATTCCGAAAGACGCTCATTGGCCAATGTCGGAAGGACCATGTCCACGAGCAGAGCCCCGGCGAATGCCAGATCGCCATCGCACTTTAAGTGTTTCGCCACGTGCCGCGCGAACACGGCCCGTTCGAGGCTCTTATGGCAGAAGATGGACATGTTAAGCAGCTTGGACTGGCTTGCCCGCATGATTCCATGCGCGGCGGCCGCCATCAGTAAGAGCTTGCTGTTGCGAATGCCGATGCGACTGATGGCCTGCCGGGCGGTCGCGTATCGGCTACGTGAGCCAGATTGCGAGGAATTGGCCGCTTTGAGCAGTTCGGCCGTCAGCCCGCTATCGGCCTCGATGATCTTTGCCAGGTCCGCGGGCTCGCTCTTCGGGTCTTCCGCCTTGCGGCAAAAGTCCGTCACGGCCCTAGGCATCGCCGGAAGCCGAATCGAAGGGAGCGTTCCGGTCCTCGCCGCGTTGCCAATCAGTGACGTCCGCAGTTCGGTCCAGTTGATCGTTGGCATCGGTCCGTTATTCGATTCCATGGTCAGTCGTTTTTTCCGCGAGATCGGCGCAACCATAACCGAGCGTCGCGGGAGGAGCATTAACAGTTCCACTACAGGTGGTTTCAAAACCCTCTGGACGCCCGGGACTGTCGTCAGTATTCGAGACGTTTTCCCGCCGCCAACCGGGTTTTGAAACGTGTTCTAAACGGGGACCGCGGGTGATCGGTCCATGTTTCGCGATCGAGGAGCATTGCCCGAGGGCGACCCCGAATTCCGGTCGGTGGCCTGGTACTCGGGGTAATAGCCATAGTCGGAGCCTGAGTCATCCTCGAGACCGTTCACGACCGTGCCAATCAGCTTGAGACCCTGCGAGGTCAGGATATCGCGAGCCTGCAAGGCCAGACGCCGAGTCGCCCGTCCGGCTCGCAACACGAACAGGATGCCATCGGTATGCTGCGCCAGAATGCACGGGTCGCTCACCGCGAGAACGGGGGGACCGTCGACGATGATGATGTCATAAAGGTTACGCGCGTCGTGAAGCAGGCGTTCCAGTCTGGGCGAGCAAAGCAGTTCCGCCGGATTAGTGGGGCACTCTCCAGCGGCAAGAATCGAAAGATTGTCGATCACCGTCGACTGCACTGCATTCTCAAGTTCGACTTCTCCGGCGAGCACTTCTGACAGCCCCACGTCTCCGCGAACACGTAGCAGGTGGTGCAATGTCGGGCGACGGAGGTCGGCATCGATCACCAGAACTTTCCGGCCGGTCTGTGCCATGGCGGCTGACAGATTCGCGACGGCGGTTGTCTTTCCGTCGCCCGGTTCGGGGCTGGTCAATTGCAGCACCCGGATCGATTGTTCGTTCATCGCGACTTGCAAGGCCGTGCGAATGGCCCGGTATTGCTCCGCTTCACGCGATCGCGGTTCATTCACATAACGAACGGCGTCGTGCAAGGTTCGGTCGGCGGCATTCTGCAACGATTCCGCGAAGCGGCAGACTGTTCCGATCACAGGCAGACGAAGAGTCCGGCGGACATCGTCGGGCGTCTGGAGGAGATTCTGTCGCCATTCACGCAGTACGACGAACAATCCGATGCATCCGCCACAGGCCGCGATCCCCATCGCCAGGAATTTCAGCCAGCGTTTCAAGCTCAGTTCGGTCTTGATCGGTGCAATCTGCCGCAGCGAGTACCCGCTGCTGTCCTTTTCGATCCCCAGCTTGTTCAGGCGATCGGTCAACTGTTCCCAAAGCTGGCGAATCCGCACGACTTCGGCGTTCATCGCCTGGTCCTGTGCCTGATACCGAGCGTACTCCTTGGCGGTCTTCGACTCCTGTTCGAAAACCGCATCGAGTTCGTCATTTTTGATGAGCAGTTCCCGCTCCTGCTGACGCAGCGTATCTTCGTAAAGCGTGATGACGCTGGCCCGCGACGGTGTTCCATCGGCTGCCAGGACCGGATCGGTCAGCCGGATGCCCTGCTGACGGTAGCGCTGGATCGATTCCGCGATCGCCGTCCGAATCGCCTTGACTTCGGGATGATCGGCCCCGTATTTCCGGGTCAGTTGCTGTTCCTGCAAGTAGAGCGGCATCATGCGGCCATCGTAAACATTGAACTCGATTTCACGTTGCCGCATCTCGGCGGTGTCCCCTTCCGACGCCATCAGCCGCCGGACCAGGGCCTCGAGATTATTGACCGACTCACCCCCCTCGCGAGCCGACTTGAGGGCCTTCATCTTCGCATGAATTTCCGCGAGTCTGACGAGGTTCAGCCGTCGCTGTTCTTCGATCGCGATCACGCGTTCCTGGTGGACGTTGGTTGTGTTCTGTCCGTCGGCCACGTTTACCCCGACCGGGGCGCGCCATTGCAGCGGCGCCGACTGCCGAAAGGCCAGGTAGGTCTGTTCGGCTTCGCGAAGTTGCCCCAGAAGTTCGTCGTGTGCCTTTCGGGTCAATTCAACGACGGTGTCGGTATTCTCCTGACGCGACTTGTCGAGATACTGCGAATACGCCTCGATGATCGCCGCCACGACCTGGCTGGCATCGTCACGCTTTTCGGCTGGATAGCTGAGGTCGAAGACGTTCAGGAAGCTACGATCCTGCCCGGACGTTCGTTTGACCTTGAGATCCTCGACGATGGATTCGGCCGGATCCGGATCTCCCGCGAAGCAGGACAGGCGATCGAGTTTTCCAATCTTCACGGCCTCGCCCGCGATCATCGGGCTTTGGATCAATGCCAGATGCTCGCTGCGATCGCCGAAGTCTCCGACAACCCTGTCGCGTTCGTTGAGCGGAACGGCGTGCCGTCGCGAGACGAGAATCTGGGCACGCGCTTCATACGATGGACCCATCTGCCAGTAAGCGAGTTGGCCCAGGACAAGCCCGCACGCGATCCCACTGGCCAGCAGCCATTTATTTCGCAGCGCGATCCCGACGAAGTCGATGCCGACTTCGCTCTCATCGGACTCCAGCGAATGGCTGTCGCGTTCGGTCGTGGTGGCGGTCATGCTTGGAACTCAAACTGTTGGATGCACGGTCGTTCAAAGAATGCAGACGTCGTTGCGGCGTGGTCCGATGCGACAATGAGCCTCTGTCAAAACCCGGTTGGCGGCTCGGAAATCTCTACAAATTCAGGGACATTTCGGACGTCCAGAGGGTTTTGACGGTACGACAATGGAAGTTACCGAGCCATTGCAGTCGTAAGAGAGGAAGCGGCGCCCTTTCCTGCCGGTTTGTTCAACGACCCGTAGTGATCCCGGTACCAGCGCACCGTCCGCTCGAGCCCTTCCTCGAGCGATACGACCGGCTCATAGCCAAGTAAAGTTTGCGCGGCCGAAATGTCAGCCCACGAGTGTTTGACGTCGCCCACCCGACCCGCTTCGAACGTGGGCGAGAACGGCAGCTCCAGGATTCGACAAATCGAATCGAGCAGCGACAACAGATCGAGCGATCCGCCGCAGGCCGCGTTGAAAACCTGCCCGGAGACGTTCGGGGCACTCGCCGCCAGCAGGTTCGCATGGACGACGTTCGCCACGAAGGTGAAGTCGCGCGACTGTGTCCCATCGCCATAAATCACGGGGGACTGACCGGCCAGCACGGACATGACAAACCGCGGAATGACCGCAGAATATGGACTGTTCGGATCCTGTCGCGGTCCGAATACGTTGAAATAACGCAGCCGTACGGTCTCCAGGCCGTATGTGCTTGCGAATGCTTCACAGTACAGTTCACCGGCCAGCTTGGCGGCGGCATACGGCGAAAGCACCTGGGGGCGTTGCCCCTCGTGTTTGGGCATTTGCTGTTGATTGCCATAGGCGCTGCTGGAACCGGCATAGACCACGCGCCGGACGTTCGAGCGTCGGGCGGCATCCAGCAGGTTGACGGTTCCCGTCACGCAGGCATCGTGTGTGTCGAGCGGTCGCTCGACACTTCGAGGGACGCTGGCCAGAGCGGCTTGGTGGAAGATCACCTCGACGCCGTCAACGGCTGTTTCGACGATCTGGCGATCTCGCAGGTCGCCTTCGAGGAAATCGATCCGATCGCGAAACGGCGCCAGGTTGCTCAGGTGTCCCGTGCTGAGGTTGTCGAGCACGCGCACGCCGTGGCCGTCTTGAACGAGTCGCTCCACCAGATGCGATCCGATAAAGCCCGCGCCGCCGGTTACCAGATACGTCGTCACGCGATTCACCCCGAACTCAAGATCCGTACGCTTCCGTCCGGACGCACCATGCGCCCGCTTCGCTGTTCTCCGAAAACCTAGCTCACGTTTTCGAATTGCAACGTGAAGACGCGCGGGAGCCGCCGCGACAAGAGTACGGCTGTCGGAGTGGCGCGAAGCAGCGCGGTTTTCCCGGTCTTGACGATCGCGCCGAATGCGCGGCTATTGACCGACGCTGCTGGACCGTGTCAGTTCGGCAAAGATCGGTCGATGGTCGGAACCGTTCCCTCGCCCAACCTCGCAACCGATGACCCGCCATTCGGGAGACGCCGCCACATGGTCGATGCGCAGCCAGGGGGTATTTTCCGGCCACCAGCTCATTGATGAACACGGACTGGTGAAGCCATAGCCGCGCCCGGTGGCATCGAAGGCGTTCGTCAAATCGCCCCAACTCGACTGATACTGGCCCGCGGAAGAAGGCGTGTTAAAGTCTCCCGCGACAATTAACGGAAGCTCCCCGCGCGCCTCTTCGACTTCCAGCCGCAACAGTTGAGACGACTCGCTTCGCATGGCCTCGTGCGTTTCGACCATGGCCGATGCTCCCGAGAAATTCTCGGAAACTTCCTTGAGAGCCGTCAGCCCGCGCCGCGCCGTCATCAAATGGACATTGAGCAGCGCGAACGGACCATCGGGATGTTCGACCCGAAGAAGCTGTCCCTGCACGCGCTGAAAGTGCGGACATTCGATGTCGGCAATCGACTCAATTGGCCAGCGAGAAACAACCAGCAGGTGTTCGACGTGGTGAGAGTGCCACCCTGGCCATGTCTCGGAAATCAGTTCGGACACAGGGTGAATGGCCTCCTGAAACACGATGATGTCGGGAGAATGGCGCGACACTTCCGCGACCACGGTCGCAAACCGGGGGCGATAACCCTGGACGTTGCAGCTCGCAATCACGACCCGGCCGAGAGCATCGCGAGCATGATCGCCGTTCGTGGTCATCGCGAATCGGTAGTCCATGATCGGACCGGCCACGATCCCCGCGAGGCAAACGCCGATCGCTGCTGTCGCGCGGTCCCAGAGGCATCCGGCGATAAAGAGGGCGGCAACGGGGGCCAGCCAGACAACGCGCGGAGCGTAGCAGACCGCGGTGCCGTACCAGGTCGACTCGCCAATTCCGTGCGAAACCGCCCAGACGACCGAAAGAAGGATCGCAGTCAGCAGGGCCGCCAGCCGACACCAGCCGCGCGGCGTGATCGTCGGCCATCGCAAACGCGCCGCGTGGTGCCGCCGACGTGAGCCGCGATGAGCGGAAAATGTTACAGACATGGGTTCGCAACTCCACGTCCAAGAATCGACTCGATGGATGGAGCCGCAGTGGCCGAGCGCTCCGCCAGGGCGACAAGCTCGGCCATTTCGCGCGCGGTGACGTAATAGTACCGGATATTCGGATGTTGTTTGTGCAGTTCGGCCAGCGAACGGTGGAACCTCTGCATCGGCTCGCCCAGTAGCATTTCCAGGTTGCCGGGCTTGCATCCGTGCGTATGCAGCTTGACGAATCGCCATTCGGGTCGGCCCGCGACGGTAATGCCCGCGTTCAGCCAGAGTCGCAATCTTGCGAGGGACGGCGGATGATTGCCCAGGAGATCGCCGTTCTCGACCCGCGGCACGACGCCGTACTTGCGACGGCCCCAGTCAAACGCCAACGGACCCTGAATCATCAGCAGCGAGTCGCGATCGGGCGTGAAACCCGCCGCCGCGCGAGGCCCGCGTTCGTGCGGCCGCGGCTGACCGTCGTCGCTGGCATGGTAAATCGCATTGATGCGGCTGGGCTGAGTGCAACTGGGGGCTGACGGATAGGTGAAGTCCGCATAGCATCCAGTCTCGACAAGAACACGCAGTTCCCGATCAACACCGCACCAGCGGCCGTCTGGTCGGGAGTTGCAAAGCGCCCAATTGCCATGGATGAAACCATAAATGAGTTTCCCCGTTTCCGGGTCGCGCCGTAAGAGGCCATGTCGACGCGACAACAGTTCGACATAATCGAGCAGCTTCTCGCGGAGCGATTCCTCCGTGTCGTGATCGTGGTGCAGGTGAACGTCGACGTCCCCGAACCCCTGCCGACACAGCTCGGCGACCAGGTCCACGCATTCGGCCCGGTACTCGTCGGCCGGGTAAAAGAAGGTGTGTTGTGGAGGACGCCCCAGGCTGTCCGCGAAGTCGCCGTGCGCAATGGGGTATCGTTCTGTCCAGCGGCGTGCCCGCTCGATGGCGACATTTGCCGCCGGTCGCCCCCAGTCCGGTTCATAATGATCGCAGACCGCCAGGAAGACATGAAGTTCATCGCGGTCCACGTTCAGCGGCGGGACTGTCGGGTTCGCGAAGAGTCCCCGCGCGGCCCAGCGGTGCAGGCCGGTTTCCTGGACTCGAGCGAACTTGCGATGGATGGCTGACAAGGGATTCATGTACAAAACTCTTCACGCGCGATGCGATGAGCCTTATGTCAATCGCGAACTATCCGATCGTGCCCAAGTGACCTGATAGCGATCGCGCCAAGCGTCCCACAGCGCGAGCATGGTGGTCAGATTCATCGTGAGAAACATCAGGCACGGGCCAAAACACGTCGATCGTCGGCCCGCCCGCTGGTACATCCACCCGACACCTGCTGCGATGTAACCGCAAATCTGCATCGAGAACAGCACGCGCAGGGCTGGTATATCGATGAGCGCCGCGTTCGCAATCAGCGCGATGGCCAGCAACACGGGCGAGGCCAGACGTAAGAGTTTATGTGAGACATACTCGAACCACAGCGGATTTCGCCAGGGGAGCAGCCATTGGGGATGATTGCGGATGAGTTGTGCCGCGCCCGCGATCGTTCTCCGCTTGCGGATTGCCTCCTGACGCGGGGTCTCGGACGCTCGGTCGTAAATCTCGGCTCCCGACTCAAAGCAGCAGCGATACCCCTGCTCCACGACCTGCATGGGAATCACGACATCGTCCAGCAACGTGTTCGGCGGCAGGGGGCGCAGCAGTTCACGCCGCGCCGCATAGCAGGCTCCCGTGGCTCCGGGAACGCCGCGATAATGGCTTTCCTGCCGACGGATCCACTTCTCATACTTCCAGTAAAATCCCACGCCTTCGGCTGAAGAACTGCTGGAACCGGACGACGTGAGCACGAGATCCCCGGAAACGACTCCCACTCGCGGATCCGCGAAGCGCGATCGCAGTTTCTCGAGAGTTTCCGGATGAAACGACTGCCGGGCATCGGCAAAGACAACAAGCTCCCCCCGACAGAGCGGAACGAGATCGTTGAGCACGGCCGGTTTTCCCCGGCGCGTGGCGAACTCGATAACTTGGACGCGCGGATCATCCAGTTCACGAACCACGTCCGGAGTGCCATCGGTCGATCCATCGGAGCCAATCAGGATTTCAATCAGATTCTCGCCAACGGTCGAATTCAAAACCGAGACCAGTTTCCCTGGCAGCGTTAGCCGTTCATTGCAGGCCACGATGACCATCGACATCGTCAGCGGCGGCTCGCCGATGGGCACTGGACTTGCCTGACTGCCCTGCTCCCGCGCCAGCCGGCGCAACAGCAGCGGATAGCCGACATAGATGTACGCCAGCAGGATCAGACTTACCGCCAGCAAGGCGCCAAGAATCGCGGTCATCAGCATGGGACGGCCTCCCGATTCGCTGGGCCGACGGCTTCCGGGATCCCGCAGGCGCGGTCGAGCACGGCTGCCAACCGCGCCGACTGCGATCTCCGGCTGAACGGTTGAATGCGATCATCCGTGCGCGAAATCCGGTGCCGCTCGGGCGAAGATAGTCGTTCGATCAGCCAGTTGGCGATGCGTTCGGTATCGCCGGGTTGGAACGTACTGTCCGGCCAAACACAGGCTGCCAGATCGCTAGCCTCTCCGGGCGGAGCGAGTGTCAAGACTTCGGAACCGCTGGCCAGATACTCAAACAGCTTGGCCGGAACCACGCGCTCGCTGCCAGGCACATCGCTAAGGAGCATGAGAGTCGCGTCCGCGCTGGCCAGCCAACCGGGAATTTCTCCATGGGGAACATAATCCCGGCTGACTCCTCGTGGAAGAAGTTGCAGCAACCGATCTAAATGGGCTGTTTGATCCTCGGTCTTGCGCCCCAGGCAAGTGAATGACAAGCGTGAAAGCAGGTTGGGGGCACGGTCCGCGACGCGCTGAGCGGCTTCGACGAATGGTCGAATGTCTGTCAGATTCCACAGTGTTCCCGTATAGACCAGTCGAAAGACACTGCTGTCGTCCACCGGCGTGACTGGGCTTGCGGAGGCGAAATCGTCGTCGTCCCAGCCGTTATAAATACACTCGCAGTCACAATGGTGACCGGCTTCTCGGACGCGTTCGGCGAGGCGGGACGTGCTGGAACGCGTTGTCGCGAGCACGACATCGGCCGATCGCAGAACCGATCGCTGCATCCTTTGCTGAATCCACGTTCCCATGGCTCCACTCGACGCATTCTCCAGATACCGATTGCTTAAATCCCATTCGTCGCGAAAATCGAGAATGAGCGGCAGGCGAAATTTCGTGGCCAGACGCATGCCGACAAGACAACTGGAATACGGCGGCGCGGTCACGAGAATCGCATCATGGGGAACCGCCGCCAGTTCGCGCGAGGCAAGCTGAAGGGCGTTGGGCACCCAGAGAATTTGGCTATCAGGTTGCAGGCAGGCGCTCGCCATCCGCTTGACGGCCCCGCGCAGCGTCCGTCGCGGCGACGTTTTTGCGCCAGAGCAGGAATTCGATTTCAGAGCCTGTTTGAGTCCATAACCAGGTTCAAGCGTCCGCGCCCGTAGAATGCGGGTCTCGGATGGAACTTCACCCTCCAGGTGCGGATCGCGCACCGGAACCGAGGGGTTGGCAACCGTCAAAACCGTCACATCCCATCCAAACTGGGGCAGGTACTTGGTCCATTTCGTCGGTCGCTGCACGCCCGCTCCGCCGACGGGTGGAAAGCTATAAGCAACGAGCAGGACGCGCCGTCGGATTGGTTGCGAGGAACGTGGGGCTGGCAGGTTCATCTTGGTTCGCTGCACGCGGTCTTGAGCATGGAGAATTGACACGAAATCGTCATCGAACGGCATCACGCGAATTGTGCGGCGGCTTGTCCCGTTCGAGCCCGTGTGAACGAGTCGGACATCCACTCATCGAGGCGTACGCTCGCGTCTCCGAGGCCGGAGTCCGCTTCGATCAAACGGCGCGCCAGAGACGTGGCCCACGGCCGGTTGTCGTGAAAGAGGACAATGTCACCGGACTTCCGGCGGTAGCTGTTGGCCCAGCGATCGGCTTCGTCGGAGGACGACATGCGATAGTCGCGGGGATCGACCGACCACAGAGCAATGGTCGCGCCACGGTCCCAGACCGTTCGCATCATCGACAACGTCATTTCCCCCTTGGGGGGGCGGAAGAATCGAGGAACCTCTCCCGTCAGATCCGCGAGGAGACTTTGCGTGCGGTCGAACTCGTCGACAAATTCAGCCGACGTCATTTCCCGAGGTGTCCGATGCGAATACGTGTGGTTGCCAATCAGATGGCCGGCCGCGGCAATGCGACGGACCAGGTTGGGATGCCGACTCGCGGCTTCGCCCACCAGGAAGAATGTCGCGAGGACGCCGGCCCGATCGAGAAGATCGAGCAGTTCTGGAGTCCATTCCGGATGCGGGCCATCGTCGAACGTCCATGAAACCGGCGCGCCCGGCAATCCGGATGTTCCACGGGTCAGCCAGCGATTTCGCGGCAGGATTCGAGTGAGTCCATACTTCATGATTTGCCGGGAAATCGACACGACGCTACTCCCGCTCACGAACCCAGGCGCGATTGCCGGAATGTCCGCCGTTGCCAATCGTGACGAATCTTCCGGTTCCAACGGTTGCTCTCGATCCAGGCCCTGAGCGAACGGCCTCCAGTTCGTTCTGGCGTGGTTTCCTGGAAACCTAGCTCGAATTAGCCCCCTCGGACGACGGAAGTTTCTCGATGACGAGGCATCTCGAAGGTCGGCGGATGTCACGGCGCCGCCGCGAATTCCAGGGAGCGATCTTCCGTTCGCTCAAGCCGGTCCGGCGGCGGATCCAGGGCAATCGATGTCAGAATCGATTCCAGCCGGCGCGTCGCCTCTTCGCTGGTCGGCGGCATCCAGCGCCGCGGGACGTCGAGCGGAGCAAAATGACGCTGAGTCACGCTGTCCACGATGGCTTCCGCGAGCAGCGAGGGGTTTTTGGGCGGAACCAGGCGGTCGTGGAAGCGGTCCGCGATGGCCGGAATGGCTCCGACGCGCGTCGCGACAAAGGGCGTTCCGCAGGCCATCGCTTCCATCAACACGTTCGGAACCCCTTCCGAAAGACTCGTGAGGACGGTCAGGTCCGCAGCCCGATACCATTTGGCAAGTTCGTTCTGGCGCTGCGCGGGGATCAGCCTGACCGACTCCGTGAGTCCCGCCGTGTCGATCTGACTTTGCAGGCTGCCTCGCAGTGGTCCATCGCCAAGAATGCGGCACTCGTACTTGAGCCCGCCGGCCGCTAGTCGTGCCATGGCCTCGATGAGGGTTGCCCACGACTTCACGGGGACCAGCCGGCCCACGCCCACGACCAGGGGAACATCGCGTGCAATCCCCAATTCGACCCGCGCCTGACGCGGGCAATCCGGATAGAACAACTCGCGATCGACTCCCCGATAAATCGGGTGGATGTTCGTCGGGTCGACCCCATCCGCGGTCAGGACGTCGGCAATATGGTGGCCAATCGGAATGACGGCATCGGCCCGTTTCAAGGTGTCCCGAATCAGTTCGCCGCGATGCCCGTTTCGTCCCAGGAGCAGGACATCGCTGCCACCGGTAATAATGGCCAGGGGGATGTCAAAATCATGGGCGAATTCAAGAGCCGCCGTTCCGTCCGGATGGGTCCAATAAGAAACCAGAACGTCGGGGTGCCAGTCGCGGAGCGTGGCCTGCATGACTTCACGCGTCGACCAATGGAGAAACTGGTGGTAACGGGCGTGGAGCAGTTTCGGAGGATAGTAGAACGGCACGTACGTCGTCGGAACGGTTGACATCGACCTCGTCGCGTCGACGCGAAACCGGTTTTTCCAGTAATTCACGAACGGGACGGGGCAGACAACGCGAACCTCGTGCCGCTGAGAGAGTGGCTCCAGCAGCGTTCGGTTAAACGTCCCCTGCTGTGGCGTCCAGGGACTGGGAAAGGCATAAGAGAAAAAGAGGATTCGCATCGTAAGACCTGGCCCGAATTTCGATCACGAGTTTTCGATTCAGCACGCTCCCAAACCGCCTGGATTCTCCTCCGTCCGTGATTGCCCGTCTTCGCTCGTTGTTGTCGATGTCGTCGTTCCCCGACGAATCCATTGGCGGGCGCGGGTCGCGTAACCGCACGACTCGACGACCTTTCGCGCCGCTTGACGGATCTGTCGCGATCCAGCCAGCCAGACGGACACCGCGCGCGATGTCCATGTGGGGGGCAGCAACAGGACCGTCCCGCTCACGCTCGACTGATTGGCGAAGAGTTGTTTGTAGTCCGCGTCGCCGCCGCCAAAATCGAACAGCCGTGGCGGATTGTGCGCTAACAAATCTTCCAGCATGCGGATCAGCATCATCTGGCCGGGAGAGTATCGGCCAGATTCAGACAGGTAACCGACTTCCTGATAGTTAAATATTCCCTTAGCCTGGTCGCCGATGCAGAAGGCCACGGGCCGGCCTTCCATCTTCCACAGATAGGCGCGCAGCATCCCCAGTCTCGCGAGCGTCGTCAGCAGTTCCAGTTCGCGGTCATCGTTCCGAACCCGCAGGCCGAATTGACGGGTTTGCCAGGTATGGCGGGAAATCTCATGCGCGGCCGACAGAAAGTCGGCGACCTGCGAGATTTCGGTCACCCGGATCAGCTCCTCGGGTGCGCATTTCTTGAGTTTTCGGCGAAACGTCTGTCGCGTTTTGCTGCTGAACTTCTCCCAGTACGCGGCTTCGCCCCCCGCGAACGAGATCCGTCGCCGGGGCTGCAAGCCCTGCGGCGTGACTTTCAGCCAGCCGCGTTCCAGGGCGCGTGTCACGATCGCGGAGTCGGGTGATTCGGTGTCGAGATCCTCCAGCATGACGAACGAGGCCCCGGCTTTCCGAACGTCGTTCAAAATCGCGTCGACAAGTTCATTCTCCGGACTCTTCAATGACCGGGAGAGCAAATGCCCGCCGATCAGCCGGTAGCCGTCGATGCTGCGTGATGGTCCAATTGCCCCCGCAGCCTTCAGATTGACCGTCTTGGGAACCAGCACGGCCGCGTCCTGCCAGTTCGAGGACTGCCCGAACGCGACGATGACCGGATCGCAGCGCCGGGTGGCGCGGTGGTTCAGTTCGGCCAGCACATAGTCGGGGTGATCGATGGCCGAAGCATTTGCGGCTCCGTCAAACAATTGGCACCACGCCCAGTACGCGGCGGCGCGATGCTCCGCGACGTCGGAGTCGATCGTTTGCCGCATGACCGACAATTCGCCCAAAGGCGCTCGGTCCTGCGTCTGTCGTGAATCGAGAGGAAGTGATTCAACAGCGTGAAGCGACATGTTGCAGGGGATTCCTAAACGGGGATCTCGGTGTTCACGGTGGCAGGAATGGGGGCCTGGCGCACGACCACCCGATGTTTACCGGTTGCCGTCAAAGGAATTTCGGCGACGAACTGCATGTCGAATTCGACGGACGGTCCGATCCCGCGACGGATTTCCGCTTCGAGCTGACTGCGATCCGCCAGCGTGAATCCCGTGTCGACGACCAGCCGAAGAAGAATGCGGCGGGCATCCTCCTGGTACACCTGGTACCGGCGCACCGAGGGATAATCTTTTATGAGGTGAACGAAGAACTCGCCGCTGATCTTGCGGCCATCGGGAGTGTCGAGCACGTCCAACTGTCGACCGGCAATTCCGTTGAGGAGAGGCAGACCGCGCCCGCAACTGCATGAGGAAAATCCGGCAATGGCCCGGTCCCCATTCACGTAGCGAATAAACGGCATGCCGTAATTGAACAGGTCTGTGATCACAACATTTCCCACCTCGCCAGCCGGCGTGGGTTGTCCATCGTCGTCCAGAATTTCGACGATCAGATTCTCCTGGCTCAGATGAAGTCCGCTGTGTCGATCGCACTCGGCGCCGATCAGCATGAATTCTCGCGATCCATAAGTTTCGAAAACCGGTGCGCCAAACACCCGCTCGATGGTCTCACGCTGGAACGTGTGCAGTTTTTCCGCGCCAACCACGAGCGACCGGGGCCGATGCAGCGTGATCCCCCGTTCTTCCAGAAACCGGGCGAACTCGTACAGCGGATTCGTATAGGCGACGATCACCTCCGGCCGGTACCGGTTCATGCGAACTGCGTGCGACGCCATGTTTTCCGGCGTGAAGTCAAAGCAGCTCAGGACCATCTGCCGATCAAAGGCTCGATGCAGGTTTGCCTTCACGCGCTTCCAGTAGGGAACATTTCCCAATGCCGTTCCCCAGATATGCAGTTGCTTCGTCCCTGGCGCGGCACCAGCCCAGCCATAACCGCGATAGGTCATGGCCACGCGACGATCGTTGCTGTCGGCGTTCAGGTCGAAATGGAGCGGCTCGCCCGTCGAGCCCCCGGTCGACTTGGAAAGATTGAGCATTGGCTGCGTGCTGCGCAACAGATGGCGGTTGGCGCGCACCGTCGACCGGTTGAGTAGCGGGAGCGCGGCAAGGTCGCCGAGCGATTCCACCTGCCCCGGGGTCAGCCCCAGACGCGTGAATTCCCGACAATAGAAGGGACACGTCGCGACCGCGTGGGCGAGGAGAGCACGCACCGATCGGACCTGAAAGTCTTCATGCCGTTCGGGGCTCCACCACTGGCTTTCCTCAGCGCTGGCCCAGTATCGCAGCGTCTTACGACCCTTCAGACCGCCGTCGAACAGCGGAAGCAGCACATTGCGATAAATCAGTCCGTACATGGGTTTCTTTCCAACAGGGCGCCTGCGAAGTCCTATTTCAAAGAGTCGCCGATGACAGCGCGGATTCCTTGGTTGTCCGGCGCCCCGATTCCTTTAATAAGTCGTCATAGAGACGCTCATAGTCCGTGACCATTCGGTTCGCCGTGAAGTGAGTCAGCACACGCTCTCTGCCCGCTCGTCCCCAGTTCTCCCACCGTTCGGGGTGACGGCACATCGCCAGGAGTGCATCGGCCAATTCATGCGGCGACGCGGGCGGGACCAGTAGTCCGGTATTTCTCGCGTCAACAATTTCCGGATTGCCTCCGACGGCGGTCGCAACGATGGCGCGACCCACGGCCATGGCTTCCAGCAGGGTCAGTGAGATGCCTTCGGTCAGCGTCGATGTGACGAAGAAGGCCGATTCCGCGAGAAATCGTGGAACATTCGCCTGTTCCCCGGCGAAGCAGACGGTGCCAGCAAGTCCCAGCGATTTTGTCAGGTCTTCCAGCGACGCACGTTCGGCACCATCACCGACGATGGTCAATCGAAACTCGGGGACAGCCTCGCGGACGATCGCGGCTGCCCGGAGCAATGTGGGAAAGTCTTTCTCCGCGGAGAGCCGCGCGACGGAGATCGCATGCGGAATCGAAGCTGGCTGCTGCCAGGAGAACTGTTCGGCGTCGATACCATTCCAGATCCGCTGGACTTTCGCCGCCGGAAGGCGATCCACGTTCAGACACAGACCAGCAGCGTCGTCCGAGACGGCTACCACGCGATCCGCGAGTTGCGTGGCTGCCCTGTAGAGCAATCGTGACTTGAGTCCATGCCCTGCCCGTTGGCCATGCCGAGTCTGCAAGACGACCGGCACGCCAGCGAGGCGGGCGGCGACGGTTGCATACAGATGGGGATAGGTATTGTGCGTATGGACGACATCGATCTTCCGCTCGGTAAACAGGGCTCGCAACTGGCGAACATCGGACCAGCGGTTGGTCGAGTTCAAGGCGTGAACGGGACAGCCCTGGTTCCGGATTTCATCCGCGAAACGCCCCGTTTGACGGAGAGCGATGAATTCCATCTCATAAGCAGAGCGGTCATGGAGACGCGCGAAGTCGGCCAGAATCCGTTCAAGCCCGCCTGTCTTAAGCGTGAGGCTGACATGCGCGACGCGCAAGCGGCGGCAATCGCCTTGAGGCCGGGCATCGGCAGTCGGGTTCATGGCGTTCAGATCGGTCATGGTTAACGAGCCATCACGGCAGTAAATAGATAGAAACCGGCGAACGTTGCTCCGCTGGCAAATGCCAGACGCGCCATCTGCACGGAATTCCAGGTCAGAATCTGGCGTGGCGGGGCGAGCAGCTTTGAACTGATCCGGCAATAGGCGATGCCCAGGCCGATCACCAGGAACGTCGGCACGACATAGCAGCGAGACAGGCTGAGCATCGACGCGCACCATCCGGCTAGCAGCGCCGTAATGAACGGCCGCCAGGTCAGTAGCAGCCGGGAATTCAGCGGACAGCGGGGCGTCCCAACGCGGATGAGTTGGGCGAAGAGCAGGAAGAAGCAGCCGAAGAACAGGGTTCCGCCAAACAGGCCGAGTTCCACATAGGCGTGGATAAACGAGTTATGGGCCACGAGAGGCGCGATATCGGAGTAGGTTCCGTATCCCGTCCCGAAGAGAATGTCCGGCGATTTCAACGCGTCAAAACCGTCACGCCAGAGCTGAATCCGCTCCTGGCCGGTTCCTTCGTCGAGGCTGATCTCGGTCTGACGGCTCGAAACGGCTGTCACCAACATCAAACCTGCGGCCGCGAGGCCAATGCCCCACTTCACACCCCAGCGAAATGACACGAGCACGAGGCCCGCAACGCCGGTCGCGAGCAGACCGCCGCGCGACTTGGTTTCCAGGATGGCCACGCCCAGCATGGCAATCGCGCCGAGCCAGCCGAAGCGTGTCGCTCCGCGGCCCTGGAAGAAAAGCCCCGCGCACAAGACGCCGGCAGCGACGGCCACCATGGCGAGATCGTTCGGATCCTCGAAAATCCCCGTTCCGCGCATCCGCAGGACGGTGAGAACTTCGTCTTCGTCCGTCAGGCCGTCGAAGTCAGCCAGGTGCTGAATGAACTTGAAGTCGACAATCTCGTGAAAGTCGATCAGGCAGAGGCCCACCATGGTCGTCGCGCAGAGGGCCACGGTTCGCAGAAAGCGGTGCAGCCGCGCCGGCGTGTCGACGATGGTGATGAGCAGCCCGAGGTACACAAGCGTCTTCAGCAGCGCGATCGACGACTCGACCGCCCCACCCAGATACGCATGCGTCAGGTGCGAGATCGCAGCCGCCGGAACCAGTGCCAGCGCGCACAGAATGACCGGTTGCTGTCGCAAAGCCTTAGGCTGTAATTGATTTTGCAGCCGCTGGCCGGAGAGCAGCAGGCAGCCCGCAATCAGCGCTTCATAGATCGGCATTCCCGCCAATGGTTCGAACAACTCCGCGGGACGCAAAAAAAGCGTCGCGGTCAGCAGCTCGAAAAGCACCATTGAGGCGGACGACATGGCCGATGGCTTTCCTGGTGGCGATGCGGGACGGAATCCGTCCCGAGCGGTTCAATGACCGCACCACGTGAAAACCATAGGTCATGACAACGCGGACGATGCCAAAAGACGACGCAGTCCGATTAAGTTCCCACGGAATCCAACAGGGATTCCTCCGACTCGAAGTCGCGGTCTCGACGAAGGCGCGCGACACAACGTCGGAAGCGATCTTTAGGAATCCTCCGGTATCACGGACCGTGCGAATTGTAACGGTGAAGCGAGTCCCGCAATGGCGGTCACAGGGCCGCGACTGCCGCCAGGGCTTCGTCGGCGGCCTGCAGCGTGCGGTTCAAGTCATCCTGCGTCAGGACGGCCGAGGCGAAATTGGCCTCGAACTGGCTGCACGCCAGGTAGATGCCGCGTTCGAGCATTTCGTGGAAATAGGCCGCGAACTGTTTGGTGTTGCTGCGAACGGCATCGTTATAGTTTCGCACCGGCTGGTCGTTGAAGAACAACGTGAACATGCTGCCAATCTGCGGGATCTGATGCGGAATCCCGTGTTTGGCGGCCATGCTCGACAGCCCGCTCGTCAGCCAGTTGGTGTAGTCGTCGAGTTGCGGATAGGGATTCGTTTCTTTCAGCACGCGCAAGGTCGCGATGCCGCTGGCCATGGCGACGGGGTTTCCAGACAGCGTTCCCGCCTGGTAAACCGGCCCGAGCGGCGAGACCGTCTGCATGATGTCTCGTCGACCGCCATACGCACCGACCGGCAGGCCCCCGCCGAGAATCTTGCCCAGCGTCGTCATGTCGGGCGTCACGCCGAGGCGGGATTGCGCGCCGCCATAGGCCAGGCGGAACCCGGTCATGACTTCGTCAAAAATCAGGACAGCGCCGGACTCGTCGCACACTCGCCGCAGCGTTTGCAGAAACTCCGTGTCCGGGATCACGGTTCCCATGTTGCCGACAACCGGTTCCAGAATGACGCAGGCAATCTGGTCGCCACGTTCCCGAAACACGGTCTCAAGCTGATCGCAATCGTTGTATTCCAAGACGAGCGTGGCATCGGTGCAGCCGGCTGGAATTCCGGGGCTGGAAGGCGTTCCCAGCGTCAGCGCGCCGCTGCCCGCCTTCACGAGCAGGCTGTCGACATGGCCGTGATAGCAACCGGCAAATTTTACGATCAGGTCGCGACCCGTGAAGCCCCGTGCCACGCGAATCGCGCTCATGGTCGCTTCGGTGCCCGAATTGACCATGCGGACCAGTTCGATCGAGGGGATCGCGTCGATCACAAGCTCGGCGAGTTCGTTTTCGAGTTCGCAGGGGGCCCCGAAACTCGTGCCCAGGTCGACCGCGCGGTGGATGGCCTCGATCACCTGCGGGTGGCGATGCCCGAGAATGTGCGGGCCCCAGGAGCCGATGTAGTCGAGATACTGGTTGCCGTCGACGTCGTACAGGTAGGGGCCGTCGCCCCGCAGCATCACGACGGGCGTTCCCCCCACCGCGCCAAACGCACGTGCCGGGCTGTTAACCCCACCCGGAATCAGTGTCTGGGCCTTGGCAAAAATCTCGTGGCTGCGATCGTGGATCAAGGGCATGGAAAGACAACCTGTTTCGCGAGAATGCCGGATTTCGACGCCAGGCGAGAGATCAAGTCGCGGTTGGAGATCACCCGGGAATGAAAAAGCACCATGCCGAGCGATGCCGGCATGGTGCGCGATTTCAACGGGATCAACCGGCGGAGCGGGCCGCAAATCAGCCTTGGGCGGCCGGGCTGGGAGCGCTCGACACCTTATTGACGAGCCGGGTCAGACGGCTCTTGTCGCGCGCCGCCTTATTCTTGTGAATCAGCCCCTTTGCGGCAGACTGATCGATCTTCTTGATGGCGATGGCGAGTGCTTCCTGAGAAGCCGGAGCGTCGGAAGCGCCGGCCGCTTTTCGCACCTTCTTGATGGTGGTTCGCAAGGCGGATCGCTGAGCGCGGTTACGCTCGTTCCGTCGACGCATCTTCCGCAACGCTCGTTTGGCACTTTCCGTGTTCGGCATGGCTCGCCACAACTCACTTAAAACAAAGTCACTTCATACCCATCACTCGGCTGCGGAAAGTCGAACTCCGCCGATCCGCCGATTCCGAAACGAGAAGTTTAACAGCGGGACAAAAAGTCCGCCAGTGAATGAGCCGGATTCCCTGAAAACAAAAGCAGTGTTCTTAGGTTCACGTTTTCCGGCTCAGCCGCCTTGTTCCAGCAGCTTTTGCTGACGGGCGCGGGCGTCCCGATAGTCGTAGTCGATCGCCATGACTTCGGTGTACGAATTGACCGCTTTTTCTTTCTGGCCGGCCTCTTCGTACAGGCGAGCCATCAGATAGTGGCAGTCGCAGAATTCCTTCGAGTTTTCCCCGGAATCGAACTTCGTGACGGCTTTTTCCAATTGCCGCAGCGCCAAGACATTCTGCTTTTCCGCGAGGAAGCATTTACCAAGCATGAGCAGTACCGGGCCTTCGATGCGGGGGTCGCGGGCGGCCTGCTGAAGCATTTTGGTGGCTTGCGAGAAGTTCTTCGCCCGGAAAAGCCGCTCCGCCTGCTCGAATTTCATCTTCATGTCGGCCGGGTAGCGTTCGATCCGCCGGCCGAAGATTTCAATCTGCTGGTCGCGCATTTCAACTTCGAGCTTGGCCAGTTTGGCCTTGGCGGCTTCGTCGCCCTTCCCGGCTGCCGTTCGCGCCTGGTCGATATTGCGTTTCAGGATCGCGATCTGAACATCTTCCAGTTGCTCGCGAATGCTGATGTTGCCGTTGATATCGACCGCCTGCTGCAGAATCTTCGCGGCGTCGTCCAGGCGGCCTTCGCGGGAGTAGAGCGCGCCCAACTTCAGGTAATGGGCCTCGTTCTGCGGTTCCTTGCGTATCATGCGTTGCAGGTCGGCTTCTGGCGATTCGCCTGGCGTGGCTACTTCCTGGGGATTGGCGGCGTTGCCACGGACCGACTGTTCGTAGCCCTGCGTGACCTCGCGCGTCGATTCGGCCTTTTCGTAGCCGCCGCGGTCGATGACCGAATCGGCCCGAAGTTGCGTGACTTTCGAGCGGGCTTCGCCGTTGAGCGGGTCGAGTCTGAAAATCTTCTCGAAGCAGGAGATGGCACCCTGGTAATCGCCCTTGATTTCGAGCATTTCGCCCAGTTTTTTGAGCTGCTCTTTATTGTCGGGCTGAGCCTGGACCGCGCTCTGGTAGGCGAAGACGGCAACGTCGTCGTACCCCAGTTCGCGGCAGGCATCCCCCACGTCGGAATTGAACTGCACGTCCCAAGGGTTGAGTGCCAGCCCTTCCTCGGCGGCCCGGTCCATCTCGCGCCACTGCTGGGCTTTCTGGGCTTTCTTCACCTTGCCGCGGGCGGCGTTCACTTTCAGAAAGGCCATGCTCGCGCCGGTTTTGTTGTTATTGTACTTCTTCTCCTGGCAGCCACGCAGGGTCTGCCGGTAGGTCAGGTTGTCGGGCACCAGGCTGGCGCACTGCGAAAACATCTGGACGGCGAAATCCCAGTTCTGCTTGGACATGGCTTCGGTCCCCCGCTGCCAACTGAGGCCCGCGATTTTGCGGTTCCGCTGTTCTTCCTCGGAGTAATTCGCACCCGACATGGTGGCTCGCTCTTTCGCAATGTCGATTCACAAACGCGTCGAATCATGGTCTGCGTTCGAAGGTCGAAACGCCCGTGCTGGTGAACTCTGAACTTTTGACCCAAACGGCCGAAAACCGTCAAGAGAGGGGCCATTCAGTCTACCACCAGCGGGGGGCAGGTTCCCACTCTGTTTCGTTTCGGACAATCCGTCGTTTCGTTCTGGCTGATACGTCCCTTGAACCGGGCCCCGCGACCGCTGACAATCCTTTGTAGTACCGTCAAAACCCTCTGGACATCCGAAATGTTCCTGAAGTTGTAGAGGTTTGCGAGCCGCCAACCGGGTTTTGACGGAGGCTCGTCACACTTCCCTTGGATTTCAAAGTCGGCAGTCAGGAGCAGACACGTGACAATGCGTTCGATTTTCGCCGGGATGTTTTTGCTGGCCGCTGGTGCCGGGTTGGCTGCTGCGGCCGATGGCGGAGCGACCTCTCCGGCCGAGGCCGATGCTGATTTCGCCCTGCAGGGAGAATTTGTCGGGACCGTCAAAAACGATGAAGGCGATGTCATCGTTGGCGTGCAGGTGATCGCACTCGGTGACGGACTGTTTCGCGGCATCGGCCATATTGGTGGACTCCCCGGCGATGGCTGGGACGGCACGGCTCGCATCACGGCCGAAGCACGTCGCGATGGTGACTCCGTCCGTTTTGCTTCGGACAACGGAAGTGTCGGGCTGCTGACGGCCGACCGCTTGATTGTCCAGGTTGATGGCAACCAGGTCGGGCGGCTGGAGCGTGTGGTCCGCAAGAGCCCCACCCTTGGCGCTGCTCCGCCGGAAGGAGCCGTGGTGCTTTTCGACGGCAAATCGACCGACCAGTTTCCCGGCGCGAAAATGACCGAGGATGGCCTGTTGATCGCCGGTGCGACGAGTGGCCCGAAGTTTGGAAGTTGCCGCGTTCATCTCGAGTTCCTGCTTCCCTACATGCCCGCCGCTCGCGGTCAGGGACGGGCCAACAGCGGCTGTTACCTGCAAGGGCGGTACGAAGTCCAGATTCTCGATTCGTTCGGGCTCGATGGTCTGAACAACGAATGCGGCGGCATCTACACCGTTCGCGCGCCGTCGGTCAACATGTGCCTGCCCCCTTTGGCCTGGCAGACGTACGACATCGACTTCACCGCCGCCAAATACGATGCCCAGGGGACGAAAGTGGCCGATGCCCACCTGACCGTTCGCCATAACGGCGTCTTGATTCACGAGAATGTTCCGGTGCCGGAGGCAACTCGGGCCGCGCCGGTCAAGGATGGCCCCGAACACGGCCCCCTGTACCTGCAAGACCACGGCAACCCGGTCCGGTTCCGGAACATCTGGGTGGTGCCGCGACCTGAGTGACAGTCTTTGAAGTCCTACACAACCTCTGTGGGGCGCGGCGATTGCCCGGAGTCTCGCAGGTTCCTGACTGGCACAACCGGTTGTGTAGGGCGCGACTATGCCGACTGACAGGGAGATGACCCATGCCAGAATTTCTGCGCATCGCACACTGTCAGTACGAATCGCATGCGGGCAAGTTCGCGGAGAACCTTGCCAAATTCGAAGCCGGGCTGGAACGGGCCGACCGCGAGCGCGTACAAGTCGTCTCGTTCCCGGAATGTTTCCTCAATGGTTATCCCGACACCGGTGAACGGACGCGGCAGGTGGCGTTCGCGGTCGATTCCCCCGAGGCGATGCGCGTTCTGGATGTTTCCAGCCGATTCGAAGCGACGGCCATCGTCGGATTCAACGAAGTTCGCGGCCCGGATCTGTTCAATACGGCGATGGTCGTCCATCGCGGGCACTTGCTGGGTACTTACAGCAAATGCATGGCCTATCAGCCGTTTCACCGGCAGGGGCGAGTATTCCCCATCTTTGAACGCGACGGCGTCAAGTTTGGCGTCGTCATCTGCGCCGACGGCGGCTATTACGAGCCGACGCGGATTCTGGCTCTCAAGGGGGCGCGCATCATTTTCGCCCCCCACTTCAATTACATCGCCGGACCGGGGGTGATCTCCCACTTCATGAAAGTCAGAGCCGACCATACCGCCCGTGCGATCGAAAACGGCGTCTATTTCGTACGGGGCAACAACGTCGTCAACGGTATCGACCCGGCAATCACCCGTACCGAAGGGATCGGCTATGGCGACAGCTACGTGATCGACCCCGGCGGCGAAATCCTCGCCCGCACCCGCCGCCACACGGAAGACTTCCTGATGGCCGACCTGGACACCAAAAACCCTAATTACGACTTCCGCATGAAGCAGGCCCGGACGTGCTGGCATGCGCTCAAGTCGCATTTTGAGGAGGCGATGGGGGCGGATCGAGTGTCCTGAAGCATTATCGGATCAGAGATGTCACGAGCTGGCGCGAGATTTGTCTTTCAGCATGCCCCGCCTAAATGGCGGGGTTTTTCGTTCGTTGGCACGACTGTTGCCAAAGTTCAGGGAGCAACTTAGGTCCAATGGACGGCCCATTGCCGGGAGGCTGGCATCAAGAATGCGGGATATCCCGCGGCAATGGCCGCTCAAACGACAGACGCGAACCACTCTGACAGGAGGAAATCGTGGCTACTCAGGCAAAAGCGGAAGACCGGCTGGACATGGGATTTGCGATTCATGCTGCGGTGTACGTGATTGTGGTCGGGGGGCTCTTCTACCTCAATTACACGCGAAATCCGGAGAGAATGTGGGTGTTGTGGGTGGCCGGCGGCTGGGGACTCGGCGTGGCTCTGCATGCGTTCCTCACTTATGCCCCCGGCTTTCGCGAGAAATCCATCGCTGCGAAACGCGAGCGGATGGAGAAGCGGGAGAACCGGGTGGAGATGCGGCAGGAACGTCGCGAAGAGCGACAAGCCAACCGGAATGCCACTCACGAGAATATCGCGGACCGCATGAGCGAATCAAGTTCTGATCGCCCGCCGACCATCTAGCCTGCTGATGAACCAAGAGCCGCCGGCCATTGAGCGCGGAACGGCTCGATTTCGCCGTGACGAAGAGCAGCGAACCCCTGATCGTGAGGTCAGGGGTTTTCTTTTTCAGACGTCCGTGGGAGATTAGAATTGGACGGCAAGTGTGACTGGCTGGTGGTTCCCAGATGCCGTTTCAGGAATCGGAATGTGGGCGCTGGTAAACATCTTGGTGGCAGGAGGCATTGCGGTCTCGCTGATGCGCCTCGCCGTTTCCAAGGCGATGAACTGTCGGCAGAAGGACGATGGGTCGCTCCACCTGGTTACGCGACTTGAATTCATTTGCTTCGCGTACTTTTTTGCTCTACTTGCGAGCATCTGGTGGTGCGACAACATCATTGGTGCCTATCCATTGGTCGGCACGGTTGTCACTTGGAGTCAGCTTTTAATATTTCAAAACGATGCACTACTCGTGAAGTCTGCGATGGTTTACCCACTTGTACATGCTGGCACGCTCATTGGGGGGGCGATCGCGGTCGCGGCCTTCGTTATCTGCTTGAGGCGCCCTGCCGCCTCCCGTATGGACATCGCACAGGCTGCTCTTCTTGGCATTGTGTGCTGGATGCTGCATGTCTATGTACCCTAGATGGTTCGTCAGCTCGGGTGACCAGGCTCAGGCTCTCTATCGCCGAGCAGTCGCAAAAGTCAGCCATGGGTAAAAAGCGGCATACTGCTGACACCCTGAGTAGCCGGTCGATTCAATCGCAACCTGGCAATTACGCCGCCACGTTCAAAAGTGTCTTGAGCACTTACTTCTTCATCACCCGCACCGGCCAGTCCTCCGACTCTGTCCGTTCCTTCGCAATGCGGTTCTTCAGCCGCGCCGCGAGGTCGGGGTATTTGCTGGCGACGTCGTGTTCTTCACGAGGGTCGGTTTCGAGATCGTATAACGCCAGGGGGCCGTTGTTGGCGACGATGCCTTTCCAGCGGCCGTGGTAGAGGCCGGCCTGCTGGAAGCCTCGTTCGTGGAATTCCCAGTAGAGCAGATCGTGCTCGGCTTGTTTGTCGGGATTGCCGATGAGCGTGGGGACGAAGCTGATGGAGTCGCGGTCGGCGGGGACGTCGATGTTCGCGAGGTCGCAGGCGGTGGCGAGGAAGTCGCCGAAGTAGGCGACGTGGTCCGTGGTGCCGCCACCCGCGATGTGGCCGGGCCACCAGGCAATTCCCGGAACGCGAATGCCGCCATCGGTCAGATCGCGCTTGTAGCCGCGGACCGATCCGGACGGTGAAAACCGTGTCGCGTCGTGGCCGCTTTCTTTGTGGGGGCCATTGTCCGACGTGAAGATCACAAGCGTCTTCTCCGCGAGGCCCTCCTGCTTGAGGTGCTCGAGGAACTGACCGACCATCCCGTCGAGCCGCGAAATCATCGCGGCGTGCCCCTTGTCCGGGTCGGGCCAGTCCTTATTCGTGTAAGGGGCGAAGTCAGGTACTTGGGCGCCGTTTCCTAGAGCACGTGTGCGCTCGTTGTTGGCGTGGGGGATGACCATCGACCAGTAGAGGAAGAACGGACGTTCGCGGTTCTCGCTGACCCACTTGCGGGCCTCCTCGGCGAAGAGATCATCCGCAAAGACCTTCGCCTCAGTCGCGTAACCGGCTCCCGTATTGCCGACACGGGTGACAACATTCGGCAGCGATTCGCCAGTTTCATTTCGCCAGAGAAAATCCGGGAAATGGTTGTGGGCGTGCTTCTGGTTGAGGTAACCGAAGAACTCGTCGAAACCCTGTTTGCGCGGCAGGCCGGTCTCCGCCTCGCCCACGTCTCCCAGGCCCCATTTGCCCACAAGCGCCGTGCGATAACCGGCCTCTTGGAGCAGCTTCGCCACCGTGACCTCCCCGTCGCGCAGCGCCTGCGCCTGGGGATTCTGATCACCCGCATTCCCTCGTACGCGGGTGTGACCGTGATGCTGGCCCGTCATGAGAACCGATCGCGACGGCGCGCAGACGGTCGCTCCCGCGTAGAACCTTGTAAACCGCAAGCCGTCTTTCGCCATCGCGTCGATGGCCGGCGTCGCAATGACTTTTTGCCCGTAGCACCCCAGTTCGCCGTAGCCGAGATCATCGGCCATGATCCAGACAATGTTGGGGCGCGGCTCAGCGGCCAATAATCGATCGGCCTCGCCGATGATGAGCAGGGAAAGAAGCAGCAACGGGAGGCGCGGGATGCGCGTCATGACGATGTCCCTTCAGCGAACAGACCTGGAGAGCCGACAGGTGACTGTTCGCCTTTTACCCTGCTCGGGGGCAGGACATCAAACGTCTCGGCGCGCGAGGAGCCCCTCGCTCCTGGAAACTCAACGCACGCCTACGGGACCTGCAGCTCGCTCTGAGCGTTGCTGCCGGTTTCCTGGGCCTTAAGCTGAACGGTGACCACGCTGACCGGCTTGAAGTCCTCGCGCGGGGCCTGGGCGTCCTTGATCTCGCGGGTAATTTTGGCGGACCAGGCGGCGGTGCCAAACGGGACGTCGGCCGATCGCCAGACGACCGTTTCCTGGTTGGTGCGGCTGTCGGCTCGTTCCAGCGAAATGGTCCCCGTCATTTCCGTGGCCTGAACGGCACCCAGGCCGATCTGCGGATCGACGGTCTCGGGTTTGGTCATGACGTTCCGGTAATAGCCGACAAGGGCACACGCCGGGTAGGTTTGCAGGGCCAGCGACTGCATGGGTTGCGGGGGCGTTGATCCCAGTTGCCGCATTCCCTTGACGATGGGGAGGAAAGCGACCGGTACGCCGTTGTCGGTCGCCAGTTGCGGGGTCACGGCTGATTCGGGGACTAGCACCTTGTAGACTTCTCGGCCGCTCTGGCCGGGGTCGATCACCCCTTCCTTTGTCCGACCTCGTTCGACGACGATCTCAAGCCACCGGCAGGCTGTCTGCTCGCCCTGAAATTCGGCCATCTCGGTGCCGACCGACTTGACCGTGACGTGCTCCACCCAGGCCGGGATTTCGAGCTGGCCAGTGGCCGTGCCGGCGCGAACTTCCGTCTGGCCGTACGTTCCCTCGAAGCGGACCCAGGTTCCGTCAGGCGGCAACTGCGACACGATTCCCTGCGCGCTGGCGGAGGATCCCAGGCTGGCTCCGAGGACAATCACCATCAACAGGCGGCTGGCAGATCGCACGTTTTCCCTTCCCTTGAACCTTTCCCACGCCGCTTCTCTCCCGAAACGGGCGGGGTTTCTTATGCACGGGTCGATCGGACGACGACGAACCTGACGACTTGCCAACCGGAGCCCGGTCGATCGAGGGTGTTTCGTTGCCCGAACGAAGCAGTGTGGCACAGGCGTGGCGCCGTGGGCAAGTCCCTTTTCCAGCGGAGTTTTCGTTAACTTCGTCACATCCGCGCGGAGCGGGAAATCAGGACCGTTTCCCCCGTGCGGTTTTCTTTTCTCCGGGGCTTTTCTTCGACGATTTTCCAGTCGCCGATTTGGTGCTCTGTCGCTTGGATCGTTGCTTGGCCGCCTCGCGCTTCAAAAGCAATGGCAACTGTTCCGGATCCACGATCCACCCGCGGCAGGCCGAACTGCCGCACAGGCAGGGAATCGCACCGTCGGCGCTCCACGCATAGTCGATCGTCAGTTCTTCTCCCGCCATGACCGGCCGAAGCGTTTCCAGGTAAAGCTCGGACGGAGCCGGCGTCCCGTCCTCGTACTCGCAGTCGTATAGCGAGAGCATGCAGTTCGGCGTACACGAGTGATTCAGATAGCGAAACGGACTGCGAGGCTCGAGAGACAGGTTGTCTCCCAGGTCGATGCAATACGATGACGTATAGTCAGGATCATCGATCACACGACCCAGGATACGGCCGACGGGCTGTTCGCCCGGAAGATCGCGAGCGGCGTAGACGCCCTTTCCGCAGACGGATTTTCCGACACGAATCGAACGCGAGGTTTCAAGGGGCATTTGCCGATGGCCACTCCGTCAAGAGATTTCATTCACCACAAGATGCTATCCGGCGGCCGAGAACCGATGGTCAGTTTCGTTCCAGACGACTGCGGCGGTCCTGCCAGTTGATTTCAAGCTTCTTGAGGTGCTGGTCCAGAAAATTGGTGATATGAACCGGCGTTCGCAGCGGCGCCGCCATCAGGTCGGTCCCGCGTCCCTTGCCCTGATATTGTTCCAAATAAATATGCTCGAAGCCTTCCTTGCGGGGGGCGAGAACCTGATGAATCTTGCGGGACGATCCCTTGTCCTGGGGATCGCTTTTGCTGACGCCGATCAGAACCGGAATCTTTGCCGCCTTCAGTTTCGCGATGGATTGCAGGACCGAAAGCCCCGGAGCCGTCTGTTCGGGCGAGAGAAGGACCAGAGCCTTCACGTCCTGGCCGCGCGGCGTTCGCTGCGCGAAGGTCGGAGCGTCGTCGTAGGGAGTCTTCGACCAGTCGACGTCCGTGTAAGCAACGGCGACGGAGCAAAGCTGGTCGGCCGCCACGATGGCCATTTTGGCCATGTTTAACTGCTTACGCTGATGTTCATCGAAAATGAACCGTTTCACGGCTTCCATGTCTTCGGCCACCATTTCCGCGTAGTCGGTGGCTTTCAGGTCGCCTGTTTCGACTTTGCCGCCAGCTTGGGCGGCCGTCGCGGCGGTTTCGCCCTGCACGCGCAGATCGACCGCCAGAACGGCATAGCCGGACTTCTGGAGATACTCGGCGAACGGCTTCCAGATCATGCGGTTGCCCGAGCGACCCGCGAGCAGCACCACGACGGGGGCGCTTTGCCCGGCGCTCGACTGATAATACGTTGTCTTGAGACTGAAGCGGCCATCCTTGGTCGGAATCGATTGTTCGGAAATGACGTCCTTCTTGGGCGTTGCCTGCCCATGGACCGCTGGTGCGAGCGTCAGCGACGTAGTCAGCAGGACCGCTAGGATCGTCGGGACGCGGCAGGCACGTCGGAGGCCGTCCGTGAAACAGGATGACAGAACCGGCAAGGAGCGTGTCGGTCGGATCATGTGTCGCCTCCGCAGGGGACTGGCCCGTGAGATCGAATCAGAAGTGTCAGACGTCGTTAGTACCAGGCGGACATTCGTTCGGCGATTCGAGCCGTGCAGGCGGGCTGGGTCGCCGGGAAGTCGGGATCAAATGGAATGGGCATCGGCGGCCCGCTCGAAAATCAGGTTCACGCCCCGGTTTCCGCGGGAATTCCAACGGAATTCTTTCCGCCGAACGGGAGGTTTTCCGTCTGCTGAAGTATTTTGACCTGCCAGTGCCGTCCCGCGCGAACGATTGCCGCCATGACGAATGAAACGTGGTGAAAAGCCGGAACGGAACTGTCAAACTTGCTTCAGCCATTTCAGTTTACGGGGCGACTTCCCCAATGGTCAAACCGGCTGGCCTAAACCAGACCGGAATTCGCGAGGTGTTGACGGCCGCCCGATGGAACCGATGACGACCAACCGCGACCCAGCGAACCGAAAGTTGCACGGCTTGTTCGTGACGGGAACGAACACGGGCGTCGGCAAGACTTACGTGACCTGCCAGATCATTCGACAACTCGTTTCGGCAGGAATTCGCGTCGGAGCCTATAAGCCAGTCTGTTCCGGGGCGGAACCCCGCCCGGATGGTGACCTGGCCTGGGAGGATATTTCGCGACTGTCGCGAGCTCTGGGCGGCACCCACCCCGATGATCGAATCTGCCCGCAGCAATTTCTGGCTCCGTTGGCCCCCCCCCTCGCGGCCGCGCGCGAAGATCGGAGCGTCTCGTGGGAGGGGCTTTGGAAGGGGCTGGCCGCCTGGGCGGGGTGCGCCGACTACCTGCTGGTCGAAGGAGCCGGAGGATTCTTGTGCCCGTTGACCGATGACACCGATTTTGGCGACTTTGCGACCCAATTGGGTTGGCCGGTTCTGGTGGTCGCGGGGCGGGGTTTGGGGACCATTAACCACACGCTGCTGACGCTCGAAGCGGTTCGAACTCGCGGCTTGTCAGTCGCCGGAGTTGTATTGAATTCCCCCAGCGCGGACGATGCCGACCTGTCGACCGAAGCCAACGGCGGCGAGATCTCGCGACGCGGGGATGTCGAGATTCTGGGCGTCTTGCCGTTTGAGGCCGAGCAACTCTTGAGTCTGGAAGGCTTGCCTGTCACTGTGAACTGGCTGGAACGCTGCAAGTCACGAAACGTCAGCTAAACTTTAAGCCGACGTCGGTGATCGGGTTTTCTGGAAGGGTGTTTGGATGGCCTTGGAAGTCAGTTGCGGCAATTGCCACGGCGAACTGGTGATCGAACGCCCAAATGAGGTGGTCGCCTGTCCTCATTGCGGACAGGAACTGATGCTTCATGACGAGGACTTCGCGGTCGTGGGAGCCGCGGGCGAGGAATTCGCCGCCGGGCCCGCCCCCGTCGAGGAATCAACCGTCATGGTGAACCCGAACGATCATCGACCGGTGGTCGCTTTACCGGACACCATACGGACCGACGAGCCTTTGGACGCGGCAGAGTCGAACGACGGTCGCGTAGAGTCGTCGGGGATTCCCTCGGAACCGGTGGACATCGACACAACGGACGCGTCAGCGACCAGATCGGCACGATCGGGCGAGAGCATTCACGAACCGATCGCGCCCGAGAAGAACGGGGATTTGGCCGATCTGGTTTCACATAGTCACGCCAACCTTCCTTTGGTGCCGTCCGACTTGCAGGAGTCGTACGTCGACGCCGAAACGCCGACCGTCTTCGCGGCCACGGAACCGGCGTCCGAAGCCAACAACGAATTCTCGCTGACAACGACATCGGAGTCCGAGGAAATCGTTGCCACGACCGGCTACGAGATGTTGACCGAAAGTTTCAGCGATTTTGAAACGACCCAGCCGTTTCAGGCATTCGCGGATGTTGGCGCGACAACCGACATGCCAGCCCTCTCGGAAGAGAACGAGGCGCTCGCGTCGTCGACGTCGACTCCGGCGTCTCCTGGGACGGCAGACGAAGTTGTTCCCAAGAAGTGGCTGATTTACGTCGGCAGCTATGCCTGTGCCGTCACTCTGACGCTGATTTACATCCTGTTTCTGGCAGGCCCCAGCGTTCACGAACTGGAGAGCCTCCCCGATCTGCTGCCGCCCGTGAACAAGGATGGCGAGGTTGGCCTGAGGGTGGCGCCGCCCGATGCCGACGTCGCTCCGGGGCACGTGCTTTCCCTGCGCGAGTCGCGGCGATTCGGGGATGTGGTCGTCACGCCGCTCCGGGTCACTCGAGGGCCCTTGCAGTTCGTGCATTACAATGGTCAGCCCACTGCCGTAAGGCGGCCCGATTCCGCTCCGGTCCTGAAACTCTGGCTCAAGTTTGAGAATGTATCGGTGAAGCAAACGTTCGCGCCGCTCGACGGGACATTGGTCTTTAAGCGAATCTATCGCGATCAAGGGACAACCGTCGCCACGAACAATTTCTTCTGCGAAGTCAGCCAGCGTCGGCCGGGCGGCGAACTCCATCACGTGTTCGACATGCCGGTTGAGAGCGAATGGAAAATCGCGGGGCTCGATTTGGGGAAACCCCTGGCACCGGGCGAGTCGGCTGAACTGTTTATTCCGGGAGACGAAGGAGTCACGGAGGTGAGCGGGAATATGGTTTGGCGGGTTCAATTCCGCAAGGGTCGCCATCCCGCGAGCGGCAATGGCGTGACAACCTTGATCGACGTTCGGTTTCGATCCAGCGACGTCGTGGCCGACGCGGCCGGCACCGCTCCCACGGCCTGACGGGGTTCCGTCAGCGGCCGATCGCGATTCCCGCATCGGCAGCCGTGCTGATCAGCAGCAACAGCATTTCGATCCCCTGGACCCGCTCCAGCATCGCCCGGACCTCCGGTTCACCGCCCCGTGTCGCCGCTTCGCAGGCGTCGACAAAGGCGGCCGCATTCCAGCGAGCGCCCTGCACGCAACGCGACAGGCTTGGGATGGCCGGGGAATTCGGAAACTCATTTATCAATTCGCGGACTCGTCGAACCAGTTCGTCAAAAATCGGGTGCGATCCGACATGACGAAACCAGTACTTGGAGTTGCCAAAGTCGGCTTCTCGGCGATGCATGATGGCATGCCAATAGTCGCCTGAACGATGTTGTCCCAGGTTTTCGATCGACTGCGAGACGCGATGGCTGTCGTCCAGTCGGCCATGCCACATCAAGAGCCCCGCTCGCAGGGCCAGCCCATCGGGTGACGCGAATGCCGCTGTTCCGGTCGCGCCCTCGATGAGGGGAACGAGCCACTCGGTTGCCTGTCCCCGATGTTCCTCACCCAGGTCTGGAAATGCCCCGCGCCAGTCGTCATCCGGGGAATTGTCGCCACCCGCGACCCGCCAGACCGTACGGTCGGCCTGCGACAATAACCACGTCCAGCACGAGTCGACGCCGCTGACCGATGTGGCTTTCCCAGACACATGGACGCCAGCAAGAAAGCCGGGATTGACCAGGCGCGAAAACAGGTCCGGTCCCAGCGCCTCAGCGACACGCCGATACAAGTCCCGTTCAGCCGGCGGGAAGACGGTGATCTGCATGGCCGTCGCCGAATCGGCGGGCTCCGACGGAACGGCCTCATGCAGGGGGCGTCCGCCAATCCAGCAGCTCTCCGCGAGGTCGAGCGCGGCAACCAGGCGCGAAACCGGTGCATCCCAGGCAACGAATGTTGGAGACGGACGGTTTTCCATGAACGCTCTTTCGCCTTCGAGTCATGACCGCGCGACGTTCTGCCGTGGAAAGTGACATCGAGCCCGAATGTTTGTCAGCCTCCAGCCTTCCGCTCTCCGTGCAACTGGCGAATTGGAAGAAGTTTGCGGGAAATTCGGACAATTGAACGTGGCCCTGCCTCGAATTGGCTCGCCGATTGCTGAATTGGTGGCATTTGCCACACCCCGACGGTAGTCTGATAACCGATCGAAGGTGCGGTGCGACCTCTGAAATTGACCATTCCCGTGTTCTTGCCGTCGATTGTCGGCGCGGCACGGAGGAGTTTTCCGACACCGCCATTCGCACGCCTGATGTCCATTGGCCACATCAGGGGATCGTTATGGAACTACTTCTTACCGGCTACGAAGTCAACGCTCCGACATGGTTCTACCTGTCGTTGCTGCTGATTATGGCCGTTTTCTTTCGATTCCATCGCGTCTTTTCGCTGCGAAACCTGGATCTGGCGCTCCTGCTGTTGCTGGCGCCGGGACTGCTGCTGGTTCGCGGGGGCGTCCATCCTTCGCTGGGATACCTCTGGCTGTTCGTCATCTCGGGGTTGCTGCTGGTCCGCCTGGTCTTCGATGGTCAATTTGTTCGCCGACCTCGCGTTCCCCAGAATCTCAATCCCGCCGGCCTGGCCTTTCTGTGCTGTTCCGCGCTGCTGTTTCAGTTCACGAAAATCATGACCGAGGAACCGGAAGCGCTCACCGTGCAGACGGTACGCCGGGCCGACCATCTCCTTAAGCGGCAAGACCCCAACTTCCCCAAGTCGGTTTCGGACGAGACTCAGACCGCCACGATCGGCGTCGGACCCGCGCAGACACTGCTGGCGACTCCCGTGGTTCCGCTCGCCGGCGGGGTCGAGCGGCATGCCGCGCGGTGGCTGGCGTTTCTGGCACATATTTCCGTGGTCTTGGGACTGCTGCTGGTCGGGAGATGGCACTTTGGCGACCTCCGGCTCGGCCTGGCCATGGCGACACTCTACCTGCTGCTTCCCTGTACGGCTTTCGACGTCACGAAGGTCAGTCATTTGCTACCCGCGGCACTGATTGTCTGGGCGATCGCGGCTTACCGGCAGCCGCTCCTGTCGGGAAGTTTGCTCGGCCTGGCGTGTGGCTCGATGTTCTTTGCCGGCTTTCTCCTTCCGATCTGGGTGGCGTTCTATTGGCGTCGCGGGGCCGCTCGGTTCAGCCTGGCTGTGCTTGGCGTGGGGGCCGTCCTGCTGGCAAGCCTGGTGCTGACTTCAGCGAGCACGCTTTCGTTCACCCGTCAAATCATTGGGTCGATCGACTGGTCGGCTCTGAAATTTGAAGCCTACGAAGTGGGAATCGGGTTCTGGTCGATGTACGAACCGGCCTACCGGATTCCCGTCTTTGCCGCGTTCGTGGTCCTGATCGCGATCCTGACGATCTGGCCGGCTCCCCGTAGCCTGGAACACCTCTTGTCCCGCTCGGCCGCGGTCATCGTCGCCACGCAGTTCTGGTATCCTCACCAAGGCGGCGTGTACGTCCTGTGGTATCTGCCACTGGTCTTGCTGGTCGTGTTTCGTCCCAGTTTGCAGCACCTCCCCCCCGACACCGATCGCCCGATGCTGGCGCGATTGGCCGGTGGCCACGCTTCATCGAGTGCGATGCGGTCAGCGCCGACCTCGCTGACTCGCCGCTTTCCCACGTAATTCGTGCTCGGGAATGGCCGGTCGCCCGAATTCGCGTCCGCGAGCTGACGATGCATTCGGCTTTTGCCACTGGCGAGGTTTGAAGTGTCACATCTTCTTCGAGCTGGGGTGGATACGTTCTCCCTCGTGCGTGTGAATGAAGTCGATGTGAGGCGACATTTCGGCCAAACAGACGCGACCTCTTACTGTCTGCTTGTTGGCTGATGAAAATCCCAGGCTGCGGCATTGGGCCGTTTGTCAATTGATTCCCCGAAACTCGGAAAAGAATTCTTCATAATCCGTGGCATTGATCCTTGCTCTTCCGAATTGTCATGAGTATTTCTAGGGGTATCTATTGATGCTCTCTCTCATGAGCCATGATTTCGATTCGATTCGCGTGTTCACTTGACGCCATTTTCGGCGATGGATGAGTTGCTGGGAATTAATAGGTCCATCCGCTTCTTTGGTATTCCCAAATTAGCTTGCCTTTAAGAGCCTGAATTCGTCTGAACTCTGTTTGACGCACTTCTGAGATCTTCACTCCGCGACAGGGGGACCGAATCATAGGTCTCTGCTGCCGCTTAGTTATTACCATCTCGTAAGAATCGCCCATCTCAATGGAAGTGGCTCTTCACGAGATCGCGGTCGAAATCATCATGGACGTGCCCTTGATTCTCGCGAGTCAGTAAAGGCAAGTGCCACGGCGCGTGCCGCCGAACGGTTGGTTTTCGGCCCATGTCGCGATGTCGATCGGTCTGAATGGCTTTTCAGTTGAAAAAGCGAGGAGTTGTAGACGCCGTGAAGAATTCTCCGTTCCTGTTTATCGCCTTGGCGACTTTGGTGTTCGCGGGATGCAGCTCCGGAGATCGCCCGCCTCTGGGCAGTGTCTCCGGGACAATTACGATCGATGGTCTTCCTGCCGGCGGCTTGATCGTGATGTTCACGCCCAGCGAAGGTCGGCCAGCCGCCGCGACGACGAAACCCGATGGTACTTACACGCTGGAATACACCTACGGCGTATCCGGTGCCAAAACCGGCACCGCCAAGGTCCATTTTGAATGGCCTTTAGGAGCTTCGGGACCGCCGATTCCAGCAGAGTGCGGTTCTAATTCTGAGTTGACCTTCGATGTTAAATCCGGCAGCAATACTTTTGATTACGACATCAAAAGTGGCAAGACCGACGAAGAGGCTAAACCCGTCGATTGAGTCGCCTGGTTAGCCGGGGGGGGGGCGAGCGCGCTTGATCGCTATGAGGAAAGACTGGTTTCTGATCGTTGATGAGCATCGACGCGCCGGTCTTGGCGCGCAGGGATTCTGTATCGAATCGATTCGTTTTTCATCACTTGGGAGGTTCCATGTCGAAACACCGGTTACGTCGAGGGTTCACATTGATTGAGCTGCTGGTGGTGATCGCGATCATCGCCATCCTGATCGCTCTGCTGCTGCCGGCCGTGCAGCAGGCACGTGAGGCAGCGCGCCGGACGCAGTGCAAGAACCATCTCAAGCAGATCGGCCTTGCGATTCACAACTATCACGACACGCACAACACGTTCCCGCCTGGTTACATCGCGCGCATTCCGCAGAACATTACGTCCAGCGAACGCGGACTGTACGGCTGGGGCGCCTTCGTCCTCCCATACATGGATCAGGCCCCGCTCTACAATCTCCTGCAGGTCGGGAACGTGCCGCTGGAAACGAACGCCGTGACCAATCTGGCGGCACTTCAGACGCCGCTTCCGGCGTTTCGCTGCCCGTCCGATACCGGTCCGGCCCTCAACAATTTCAATGACGCCGCCTATCCTGCCGATGTTGCTGGAACGAACCTCTACAATCGGCACATCACGTCGAACGGCACCGACCGTATTCCGATCGCGATGTCGAATTATGTGATGTGCGCGAATACCTCCGACAGCACCACGCCCCCTGCCCTTTCTTCTCAGTATGGGCCGCCGCACGGTGTTGGATCGCAGAATTCGAAGATCAACTTCAAGGACATCACGGATGGTTCGAGCAATACAATTCTGGTCGGCGAGCGGGCCTGGAGATTTGCCAATCTCACCGTCGGGGCGGGCAACGTGATCGGCTTCAGTGCTGAGACCTGCGATCCCGGCGGGAGCTGGAACGTTAAGTCCGGGCAACTGGCCGTGATTGCCATCGCCTACGACGGCATCAACTGGAGCGCCTCGAACCGCGGTCACCAGGGGCGTGGTTTCAGCAGCAACCATGTCGGCGGGGCTCACTTCGTGATGTGCGATGGGGCTGTCCGTTTCATCAGCGAAAACATCGACTATCGCAAGGAAACTGTCACTCTGGGCTGGCCGGCGTACAGCTCGACGACGTTCGCCCGTCTTTGCACCCGCGATGATGGCTTCACCATCGGAGACTTTTAGTCGGGAAGTGACTGCGTGACGTGGTCCGGATGCGTTCGTGCGGCCCGGCGTTTTCCTGGAGGGAGACGACCGGGCCGTTTTTCTTGGCGGCTGACGTGTGTCGTAAGACGACAGATGGGTTGGCCAGACAGATTATTTCGGTCAACCAAGACGTGGAGCGGTGATGGATATGACTCGAACATTTGTCCTCGCGGTTGCGATTCTGGTCTCGGCGGCCACCAATGCGGGGGCTGGCGAGGAATTCTTCCGCGTTTTCCCTTACGTGCAGAACCCGACGCCCGAAGCGATCTCGATCTTGTGGATTTCGCCCCACGAGAAGACGGGCTGCGTGAAGGTCTTGAGTGAGGGCGAAGAAAGGCGGCTCGAGTCCCAGGTAATTTCCGCGGAAGCTCTGCGGCCGAATCCGTTTGCACCGGAACCGGGAGTGAGCGAAAACCCCTCCCCTCTTTTCAAACACCGGGTGCGCGTCGAGGGCCTGAAACCCGAGACAACGTATTCCTACACCGTTGAGCAGGGGACAGCGCGCTTTAACGATACGTTCACGACGGCCCCGAGTGCCGAAACGCCGATTCGCTTTATCGTCTACTCCGACAGTGAAACCGAGCCGGAGTCCTCGACGTCTCCGCCCGTCGAATGGCCCGTGGGACCGGGGTCGAACCGTCCCGAGGGGGTAACGCGTTACGTGGTCGACCAGACAATCGGCTACCGCGAGAATCTTAAGGTCATTGACCAGCGGCGGCCGAACTTCATCTGCATTGTCGGAGACCTGGTCGAGTCCGGCGGCGAACAGCGCGACTGGGACGAGTTCTGGAGGCACAACGCGGGCGAGTACAACACGCTGGCCGGGCACATTCCGATTTTTGCCGCGCCGGGTAATCACGAGAATTTCGGTGGGCCCGGCGGCTTTGGCGGCTATAGCGCCGAAGCCGCGAATTTTGGCGTCGCGAAGTTCCTGACCTATTTCGAAGTCCCCTCGAACGATGCCGAGGAGCCCGCGCATCGAGGACGATACTATCGCGTCAACTACGGCCCGATCGCGTTGATCTCGGTCGACTCCAGCGACGGCCTGCCGCATGGAACGGCGGCCGACACCAATCACAACTTGAGCGGCTCCAATGCCCCGGATTTTAACCCCGGATCGGCTCAGTACCGCTGGATCGAACAGCAGCTTGCCGATGCCCAAAAGACCGCGAAATTCCAATTCGTGCAGTTCCACCACACCATGTACGGGTCGGGCCCGCATAGCGTGCCGTTTGGCCACAAGAACTTCTCCGGGCAATCGGGCATTGCGATGCGTGTTCTCGAGCCGCTGTTCCATCGCTACGGCGTCGACGCCGTGCTGTCCGGGCACGATGAAATGCTGGAGCGTTCAAAAACGGTTGGGGTCGAGGTTCTGCCGGATGGGACCGAGCGAGCCCACGCCATTCATTTCTACGATGTGGGCCTCGCGGGCGATGGATTGCGCGGATCGTCGGCCGGGTTTGACAATCCGGCCCGCCAGTTTCTGGCCCACGACAACTCGGCCGAAGTCTGGGAAGGACGACGCCTGGTAAGCGGCGGCAAGCACTACGGTCACCTGGAGATCAACATCGCGCCAAACAGGGAGGGAATCTGGCAGGCAATCATCGCCCCGGTTCACAACTTTCCGCTGATGAATGGCGACGGGAGCGTCGTCGGCTGGGAACGGCGTCAATACGACGACGTGGTGACGATCCGCGCCGATCAGTAGCGGAACCTCGAAATGTCGCTCCAAGTCAGCCAGCCGACTCGATGGCACGACATTCACCGTCTTCGAGACGCCCGAACCCCGATATTCAGGCGGTTCGGTTCGCCACCGGACAAAATATCGGAACGCGCTTTTTCATGGCTGTCCGATTTGCGGAAACCCGTTGACGTGGTAGACTTTGCCACGCTTGCACCCAGCATCCCGAAACACACCTTGTTGTTCAGGGAGTCGGTGAAGGCGGAAGCACCCGGTCGGTCTCAGCCACCGGGTGTCAACTTTGAGGGACTGGGGCCGACGGGAGTCAACGCGGGTGTCAAAATTGAATGACGTCCCGCGTGGCAATCCTCGGAAACACAATCCGGAAAAGACGTTGGAGAGGTGACAGAGTGGCCGATTGTGCAGCACTGGAAATGCTGTGTACTCGAAAGGGTACCGAGGGTTCGAATCCCTCCCTCTCCGCTTGTTTCTAGAAACCGCCCTTCGACGAGGACGTCGAAGGGCTTTCTCATTTCTGGGCAAAGGGTTACGTTGTCAAGGACACAGTTCAAACAGACGATTTCGAGCAATCGGCGTTTCGTAACGTAATCTGCGGTAAGCCATTGCTCTTTCAGGGTTTGCGAGAGTTCAAACACTTTTGCCGCCAACTCGGCCGTTTCGTCGTGGGAGCGGTCCAGCACGTCGAGTTGCAGCTTGATCGACGCCAGCCGGTCGCGTAGCTGCGTGTGCTTCTTGGCGAAGACTTCCTGGTCGATGTCATCGGCCAGCCGCATGTTGAGCAGGCGGTCCTGCTGCTGGATGATGAGCGTTTCCTGACGGGTCAGTTCGGCCCGTTGAGCGCGGCTGTCGGCTTGGGCGTCGCGGGTCTGGGAAGCCAGCACCATGCGGAACCAGTCACGGACGGAGGCGTCCTCGACTTTCATCTTGTCGAACAGAGCCAGCACCTGAACTTCGATGTCCGCTTCCTTCACCCGGATGCGGGGATGGTCGCCCTTGGCGTAGCGGGCACAGCGGTAGTAGATGTGTTCGTTGACGCCACCATCTTTCCGCTTCTTCCTAACCAGCTCGCCAGTAACGGGATGGCCACAATGGCCGCAGGTCATGAACTGGCCGGCATAGGTCAGGGTCGTGGCGTGGTGCGTACTTCCGCCAAGCAACGCCTGCACCCGGTTCCAGGTGGCCCGGTCGATCAGCGGTTCATGCTTGCCGGGATACCATTGGCCCTTGTGCTGGATTTCACCGATGTAGCACCGATCCTTGAGCATCGTGTGGATCGAGGTGCGGGGGAACCTGGGCTGCGATGGGCGGTACACTCGGCCTTCGGCGTTGATCTTCTCAACGACACCATCGAGCGTCAGGTTCTCGTAGGCATAGAGATGGAACATCCGCTTGACGTTGTCTGATTCCAGTGGATCGGTTTCGATGACACCCCGGCCATCCTTGCGGATATTGCGATAGCCGTAGGGAGCTGGGCCACAAAACCAGCCTTCCTTCACGCGACGGGCGATCCCTTCGCGGACATCGACCGACATCTGTTCGGTGTAGAAGCTCGCCATGTTGGCGAGCGTCCGCCGCATCATGCGACCGGCGGGCGTGTTCTCGGTTGGTTGCGAAATGGAGATGAACGGCAGGTTGTATTCCGATTCCAGCCGTTCGAGTTCGACGTAATCGAACAGGTTCCGGGAGGCACGATCCACTTTGTAGAACAGCAGCCCATCGAGAGCGAAGGCGTTCTTCTTGGCGTAGGCGAGCAGTTCGCGGAACGTCTTGCGCTGCTCGCCCTTGCTGGCCGTCTCGGCGATCTTGAAGAACTTGACGATCTCCCCACCCGCCTGCGTTGCATAACGGCGGAGGGCTTCCTCCTGCACTTCGAGCGAAAAGCCTTCGCGTTCCTGTTCCCGACTGCTAACACGGGCCAATGCGGCGAACTGTTTCATAGCTGATTTCTCCGAACTGATGCCGGGAAGAAGAACCGATCTTGGAAGTCATTCTACCGAGTTCCTTTGGTTTCAGGGATGTGCGGCGAGTGCTATCGCTGTGACATTGACTACGCCACTATTCCACGATATTGTGTTTTAGTGTATCGAAAGGACAGCTATGACGCCACCCAAATCCCGCCGGTCGCCGACATCGCCTTTGAAGACGCGCAAGCTGATGACGCCGATCCAGGCGGGTGGACTTGCGGCCGTGTTCAAAGTGCTGGCGAATGACACGCGCCTGCGGCTCCTGCACGCCCTCATCCGCGAGGATGAGCTATGCGTGACCGACCTCGCGGCTGCCGTGGGGATGAAGCCGCAAGCCGTGTCGAATCAACTTCAGCGGCTTTCCGGTCTGGGCATCCTGTCGTCCCGACGGGATGGGAACAACATCCTGTACCGCGTTGTGGATATCTGCGTGTCCGGGCTGATCGAACAGGGCTGGTGCCTGACGGAAGCGGCGGGCGATCGCTCCCCGCTGACCGACCGCGCCGCTCGATGCTGTAATATCGAAGGAGAAGACTGTGAGACTCAATGAATTCCTCAATGTCCTGACCGACAATCCCTCGGCGGCGATCCATTTGATGTTGCCGGATGGGTCATTCGCTCCGGCCCATTTCCACGTCACGGAGGTTGGGCGGGTCCACAAGGACTTCATCGACTGCGGCGGAACGGTTCGATCCGCCACCGCTTGTGTGCTGCAAGTTTGGGTCGCCGGTGACACGGAACATCGGCTCGACACCTCGAAGCTAGCCCGTATCCTGCGACTCGCCGCCCCATTGCTCAAGACCACCGACTTGCCCGTGGAAATTGAGTACGAGTCCGAGGTCTTGTCGCAGTATCCGCTCGCTACGACTGAAATTATTCCGTCCGGTCTTCTCTTGCATCTGGGGAACAAGCACACCGCCTGCCTGGCGGAAGACCGGTGCGGTATTGCGCCAGTCGAATCGGGTTGTTGCGCAACCCCTGGTTGCTGTTGACCCCGTTCTTTGAATTGAGCCAGGAGTGCCGTATGGGAAACTACCAACTGGTCCTTTTCGTTTGCGTCGAAAACTCGAACCGCAGCCAGATGGCCGAAGCGTTCGCCCACATCCACAGCAACGGGAGCATCGAGGCGCATAGCGCCGGATCGAGGCCATCGGGCCGGGTCAATCCGCGTGCCGTCGAGTTCATGCGGGAAATCGGGTACGACCTGACGACTCATACGTCGAAGTCGCTCGACGAGTTCAACGGCCGGGAAGTTGAAGTTGCGGTGACGATGGGCTGCGGGGATGAATGCCCATTGGTTCGAGCCAAACGGCGGGAGGAATGGCAGATTCCTGATCCGAAGGAGATGCTGCCGGAGCAATACCGCGAAGTCCGCGATCTGATCGAGCGAAAGGTGAAGGAACTGCTGACATCGCTGAACGTGGAAAGGAGCCAGGGATGAGTGCCTCGGAAGCAGGCACGTCCCCCGTTGCTGCCGAAGCAGTGCCGAAGATGATGAACTCGTTCGAGCGTTACCTGACCGTCTGGGTCGGTTTGTGCATGGTCGCAGGTGTCCTGATTGGTCGCGCATTGCCGGGCTTTACCGAAAGTCTTCGGGGAATGGAGTTCGGGGCTGGAAGCCAGATCAATGCCCCCATCGCGGTGCTGATTTGGCTGATGATCGTACCGATGATGATGAAGATTGATTTCTCTTCGCTGGCCGGGGTTACCCGACGGCCGAAAGGGTTACTCGTCACACTGTTCGTGAACTGGCTGGTCAAGCCGTTCAGCATGTTCGCGTTGGGATGGCTGTTCTTTCAGGTCATCTTCCAGTCGATCATCGGGGAGGAACTGGCGAAGCAGTACACGGCGGGGGTGATCATCCTCGCCGCCGCCCCCTGTACGGCAATGGTGTTCGTCTGGAGCTACCTCACGGACGGCGATCCCGCTTACACCCTGATACAAGTAGCGGTCAACGACCTCATCATGCTCGTGCTGTTCGCCCCCATCGTCGGGTTGCTGGTTGGGGTATCCGGACTGGCGGTTCCCTTTCATGTGTTGCTCACGGCGGTCGCGGTGTTCATCGTTGTCCCGCTTGCCGGTGGCGCGGCACTCCGAACGGTTCTGATCCGCAGCAAGGGACGCGCCTGGTTCGAGATGTCGTTCATGCCACGGTTTCAACCATTCGCGGTGACAGCGCTGCTCGGCACGCTGGTGCTGATCTTCGCTTTTCAGGCCGACAACATTCTCGATCATCCGCTGCATGTCGCCCTGATCGCCGTTCCGATTCTGTTGCAGGTGTATTTCAATTCCTCCCTCACCTACGGACTGATGTGGCTGCTGCGCGTCCCGCACAACATCGCCGCGCCGGGAGCGTTGATCGGAGCCAGCAACTTCTTTGAACTGGCGGTGGCAACGGCCATCGCGCTGTACGGGCCCGAATCGGGGGCGGCCTTGGCGACTGTCGTGGGCGTACTGGTCGAAGTGCCCGTCATGCTTTCCGTCTGCGCGGCTTGCAATCGAACGAAGGCATGGTTTCCGGAATACGGTGCCTAGCATTTAAGCCTTCCGATCCGTTGACAGTGCATCGAACAAAAGCCCCGCACTGCGGATGATTTCGATGGCATCATCAACCGTCAGCGGCGTCTTGTAATACGGCTGCCAGGTGCAAACGGTCGCTTCGATCAGCTCCGGCGTGATCCAGTCCGGTGTCCCGGCCGGAAGGACGAGCCGTGTGGCTTCCTCCGGTTTCTGGCAATCGGATTGTCGATTGCTGCGGGACATGGGAACCAAAACTTTCGTGAAAGAGAGAGAAATCAAGTCAACAATGATGGAACAAGGAAGTTCGGCTGGCTTAGTTCTGTCTGGGGTGTCGAAGCCCTTCTCGCCGGAAGCGTTCGAGTTCGGTGTGGGCAATCGCCCAGGCGGCATGTGCCCCTCGCCCGCTGGCCTTCTTGTTGGCCTCGATCCGGCCCAGGCGGCACCATTGGCGACAGGTGAATTCGCTACGGCCAACGATGTGGGCAAATTCCTCGACCGTGTACCACTCCCGCTCTTGCTGTCCCTGAACCAGCACGGCCAGCATCGCTTCAATGCGTGTCAGTCGGTCTTCAATTGTCATGGCCGTCATCTCCTCGCAGTGCGGGCAGGTGTGTGCCCCGCCCGCACTGCGTTTGGGGATGGTGTCGATCTCTACCGTTCATGCCCCCGGTCGCGTTCGCGCGACCGGCGTTGCTCAAGCTGTTCGTCGAGCCTTCTGTCGGACTCGTCCTCGTAGCGGACGCCCTTTTCCCAGAGCGGACGTTGTGCAGCGTCATCGCGCCATTCCCGAAGGAGTTGTTGCATCTCCGCGTGCGTCAGGTGGTCTTCATCCCGGAACAAGTGTTCGGTTCCAGAAGCGATCTCGACCGGTTTCAACAGGTCGGGCTTCGACAACTCCTCGTTGGTCAGCTTCCAGTCTTCATCTTTCATCGATCACCTCGCTTAGTTGAAAATGCGGGGGAGCAGATGCTCCCCCTGGAAGTCAGAGAAACCAAACTCACGCCTTGTGCTTGCCGCCAAACATGACGGCCAGCATGGCACCGACAACGACCAGCAAGCCGCCCAAAAACGTCGTGGCCATTGCGTTGCTGGTCTTCTGGTCGACGTTGGCCTTCAGGCCGCCGAGTTGCCCCGGCAGCCTGAGTTCGACGGGCGTCGTACCCTTGGACAATGAATGTGCTTCCTGACTGGAAGTCACGATCACGCCGTTGGCATGGACCGGGTGTTCCATGAGCGGAGGGCTGTCGTCGATACGGGCCAATGCCGTGGGTACCGTTGCCGTGGGTGATGGAATCGTGACCATCTCCGGGCAGCGGAAACACTGGAAGGACGAACCGGCGGCTTCGCTATCCGCGATGATCGGACAGCCGCAGTTCTGACAGTAAAATTTGACCTGAGTGTGCATGATGAACCATTCCTTTCGGGTGAGAGAAATCAAAACCTGGGAAAGCTGCTGACTACCTTCCGAGTAGCCAACGCCTGAGATAATGCTTGGCAACTGCACCTGCCGCCTTACCTGCCACATGCTTGGCCACCTTCATGGCCATGTCGCCTCCACTCTTTTGAGGCGGCGGAGTACCGGGCATGACGGGTTGTGGTTCCATCGCTTCCATGGCGATGACGCGGCCATCCTTCTCGGACATAGCGATGCCCGGCGTGATGGCCGGTGGCTCCGCTGCGGACAAGCGGTTGGCTTCCTCTTGGCGCTTTTCGCGGTCCTTATTCACCTTTCTGGCAATCAACGCCACGGGCGCAAGCACCATGACCGTCACAAAGATGAGGAAGCCCCACACGAGAAGTTGAAGCTGGATGATTAACCAGTCGAAATCGCTCATCGTTCCACCCCTCTTTCTTGTTGGGATTCCTGGGCACGGGAGACGTACCGCTGAAGTTCGGACTCGTCACTGATGGCTTGCTCATCCGCCGGGCCATAAAATCGCGGTGATTTCAAGCTCTGCTGCTGCGCTTGCTCCGGGTCGGGCGTGACGTACTGTTGAAGCTCGGCATCAGCGGGCAGGGCCTGGTCTTGCGAGTGGTCATAGTTCCCATGCACCGTGCCGAGATCCTGATTGATCATGTACTGCGTGGGATTGCCGGGCGTTCCCGGTTCGGCGGCATGTTCGGGTCGCCCGAAGAACGACTCATGCACGCTGGAACGCACGTCCTTGACCATCTCGCGGCCCATTGCCGCAAGCTGACCGGATAGGGACGGCTGGGATTCCAGCCATTCCCGGCGTTTGGCCAGCATCTGCTGCCACAGGGGTGTCTGTTCTGAAGACATGACAAAACCTCCTTTCAGGTTGGGGAGAAGTTAGAAGCGGCCGGATTTGTATTTCTCGGCCAGGTAGCGCTGTTCCAACTCGGCGTCCTGCATGGCTTGCAGACGACGCTTTGTGGACTCAACGATCACGGCCTCGGTGAACAGGATCGAGGCGAATCCGGCCATGATGAACAAGCCGAACGGCTTGTCGAACTGGGCGATCACCCCGCCGATGGCCAGGCACAGGAAGGCATCGACACCCTTGGCGTTCAGTTCCGACATACGCGGGAACAGACGTTTGGAGAGCCAGGGGTAGCCGTTGTAATAACTGTGAATGATGACCCCGCGTCGCCAGTTCACGAACTGCCGGACCCGCTGGCAGATCACCGCCAGAATCCAGAGCAGAAAGAACGGGAACATCGCGTAGCACTGGGCGAAGCTGCCATAGCCCAGAATCAGGACGAAGGTCACTAACCCGTGAATCCCGATTCCCTCTCGGCCAAAATCGGTTCGCAGGAAGACCGTAAGAGCCAAGGCATGGGCGTGGGACAGGAAATTGGCCGTATTGAAGCTGGCCGCCATTGTCAGCCGGTCGCCCGGCGGCGGGGCTTGAGGTGGTGAGTGCGGAAACATGGGAGCCTCCTTTCGAGGTTGAAGAAACACAACACAGGGGAATCAGCCTTAGCCCTTTTGGCTGAAGCTGGTGGCCAGATAATTCTGGCCATCGGCGAACGGTTCGCCGCTACGGATCACGAAGCAGTCGCACAGGAAATCGTTGGCCGCGCCCCCGGTCCTCAAGTTGTGCATGAAGCTCTTGGCCTGAAGTGTGGACTCGTAATGGGAGCTGTAGTTGCCGCTATAGCGGCTGCGGCCCATCAACTCGTCGAAGGAACTGTCGGAGGGCGTCGTCGAACCACCGGTAAAGGTCTGGAGCGACTTGCCGATCAGGGCGCTGGCCCAGTTGGCCGTTTCTACGTCACCCAAGGCGTGCAGAACCTTATGGCTGAACCCGGCCAGCAGGCTGTCCGCCTGATGTCGTCCCTTCTCGCCCGATAGTGCCGCATAGAAATTACTGAGCGACTGCGAGAGAAAGACCTGACAGCCGCGATGGCTGCGGCATTGCGTGATGAAGTGGGCATCAAAGCTGCTGACGAACTGGTGCGCCTCGTCCGCCCAGACCGTGACGATGTTGGAATCCGGCCGGGCAACTCGCCTCAAAACGGCGCGCTGGACTAAATATTTCCATCCGGCTGAAATAAATAGACCGATGTCGCCCCACTCCGATGGGGCCATGTCGACAAGTATCCATTTGCCTACAAACAGATCGTCGGGGGTGACGTTGGACGTGGTGCTGCAAATTTCTCTAACTAAGCCGGTATTAAAAACATGGAGAATTCCCATCACACCGGTGAGAATGGACGATCTTGTTTTTTCGGCGGTGGACGGAAACTCGGAAGTCCAGTAGGTGTGTGCCAGTTCGTAATCATGCTGCTCCAGCGGCGTCTTGGGAGAAGCGTGAGCAGCACGCAATACCTGGTTGTGAAAGCCATCGAGCCAGGTTTGCTTGTGGAAATCCTCCTGCGACATGGCCGCTGTGGAGATGAACCGTTGCAGGTCAGGAGCCGTGAACGGCCCCATTGCCAGCTTGACCATCTCGATGGCGTTGTAGAGGAGCCGTTCCTGCTCGCGGTTCCAAAAGTCGGCGTCTTCGCGGCCATTGGTATCGCTGGAACGCAGGCTCTCGCCGATCGTCATCAGCGTCTTGGTGATATTGCGAGTGTGACCACCACCCTGGTTCATCTCATAGGCAAGAAAGTTGAACCGAAGCGGTTGATCCGGGGCAAAAATCAGCAGATCGTCCTGACGTCCTGCTTTGGCGAATGCCTCCTGCCACATCGCCCGGTCTTCCCCAGGCTTGGCGGCCAAGATTACGCCCCCACTGCCAGGACAATTGATAATCGCCTGGGCCAGCGCCTTGCCGGAAGAAGTCGTCTTACCGCTGCCGGTCCGGCCCCAGACGCTGACGCCTCCACTTAATAAATCACGGACGGTGAAGGCGTTGTCCTCGTTCCAATGCAGCAGTACGCGGTCGAGAAGGTCCGTCGATGTGGACGGCTTAGGACGGGGTGCCAGTTGCTTCCGGATGTTGCCAAGCGCCGCATGAGCCATGAGTCCCACGCCGCCAAGGCCACCCACCAGGATGCGTAGCTCGTCATTCGGATCGCCGCGTTCCGCCAGAAAGGCAGCCATGCAGAGGAGCATCAGGCCGATAAGGGTCTGGATCGTTCGTCGAAGGGAGAATTCGGGGTTCATTGGTCATTGCCTTTCTTGTCTTGAGTGTCCATTTCTTCTAGAGGTTTGGGGCGAGTGAAAAAATCACTGATGCATTCGCTGGCGGCATGGATCATCAACAAGACCAGGACGATCCCCAGCGATATCAAATGCTGGTCGCCACCCGGTTCTTCACGTTCTGCAATGACGGCGAGCAGCGTGATGCCGGCAAAGGCGGTGAAGATCTCGATCAGTTGGCTGAGAGAGAGTTTGCGATTCATCGCGCACCTCCCTGTTTCGCCTTGTCCCGCATGATTGAGGCGAAAGTACGGGCATCGAGTGACTGCTCGCGGGCCTTGCGGGCTTCCTTCTGGGCTTCGGCCAATGACTCGATGAAGTCATCGAGCGAGAGTTCGGCTCCGGAGACAGTGATCGAGACACCCGACGACAACGGGCAGAGGATGCGTTTCACCCGCACTTGCGGCGTGTTGGACGTCTTGTGTTTGCGGACTTGTCCAGCAAGACCATCGCGTGACGCGCCGGTCAACGCGAGTTGCAGTAACTCTGCCTGCTGTTCTGGAGGAGCCTTGGCAATCTCGTACACCGACGTGATCCCGACCTGCCCGGCTTCCAACGCCTTCAAGACCGTTGGAATCGCTTTGCTCGGCGACCGGTATTTCGTGATGGTCGGTTCGCTGAGATGGAGGTGGGCAGCCAACTCCTTGTTTGTCCAGTCGGGATTGAGCCGCACCAGTTCCTCACACGCCTGGAACTTCTCGAAGTCGCTGAGGTCGGCGCGGTGAATGTTCTCCGTGATTTGCAGAATCTTGACCTGTGTCTCCGTCAGCGATTCGTCGATGATGGTGACCAGAAGTTCCGTGAGCCCCGCTTTGCGAGCCGCCCGCAGCCTGCGATGGCCCAGAATCAGCGTTCCATCGGCAAAGGCCATGACCGGTTGCAATTGGCCCTCTGACTTCAAGGACTCGGACAGTTCCCGATCCTTCTCGTCGTCAACTTGCTCTCGCACTTGCTTGTTGGTCTTGAACCAGTCGATCAGCTTCTTTGTCTGAATTGCCATGACTTGCTCTCCTTGTGTTCGCGTGGTGGGTTTCTGAAAAGTCCGTCACATCCGTCTCACTCGTCATCGCCGAGACGGTCGGCGGCGGGGTCGTACTCCAGGGAGATCAGGCGGGCCGTGACCCGCCTGACCTTGCTGACCCGCACCCCGTTGCGGGCCAGCGAATCGCCGAGATGCTTGAGCTGGCGGCCGAGGGCCATCGGCGTGTCCGGCCAGAACTCCGGCGATTGCCGGATCTGGTTGGCCTTGGCGGTCTCGTGCAGCCGCTGAAGCAGGTTCGTGGCGTCCCCCTGCCAGCGCCGCACCTGCCGGGCGAACAGGAGGAGTGTCAGGGCCAGCGTGTTGTCGAAGGCTCCGCGTTTCTGGCGGGCTTCGGCCTGGGCAAAAGCTTCGTCGAATTGCGCCGACGTGCCGCCGAGGACTTCCGCCACCGCCCGCCCCATCAGGTGAAAGTCCGCCATGCGGCTGAGACCTTCGCGGCTCACCGTCGGCATGACAGAGAGCACCCGCGACAGCGTGGTCAGGAGCGCCCCCAGCAGCCGGGGTCGGGCTTCCATGAACGCACTTTCGACCTGTTCGAGCACTTGCCGACGTTCCGGCGGCAGGCGTTCGACATCGAGGATCAGCGCCCGGTCAAGAAAGTCCGGGCGGTTAGTCGGCAGCCGCAGGCCGTTGAGGATGATGGCTCGCTTGAACGACAGGATGAACTCGTCGGCATCGGTATAGAGCTTGCGTCGGGCAATCCCCCGGCCCGTGACTGCCTGGCAGAACAGGTCGGCTTCCTGCGGCGTCATGCCATCGGTGTTGTCGAACACCGGCACGGCGTGTTTATCAAAGACCAGCGGTAGGTCTGTCCGGGCATCCCGTCCCAGCAGCTCCACGCGGGAGGGATCGAGCAGACGACGCATGAACGCGGAAAATGTGCTCTTGGCCGAGCCGTGCGGTCCCACCAACGTGAGGATGGGACGGGGAATCGGCATATGAGCCGTGACCAGCCAAGCCATCAGCAGCAGGCGGTCACCGTCCGACGCCAGCGGCGGCAGGTAGTTCCACAGTTCCTGCATGTCGCCGCCGGGCTGAGGGTCAGGCAGAGCTTGTTGATGGGCGAATCGGCGGAACAGACTCGGCGGGTTCGCCTCGATGCCCCAGCCTTCCGCAGTCACCCGCACGGCGCTCCAGCGGTCATTGCACTGGTCGATCCAGAGGGTTTGCTCACGGGCGTCCCACGCGCTGCGGTTGGAGAGTTCCAGCCGAACGTCCTCGGCGAATGCTTCCATGTGCGAAATCAACTCCCGAACTCGGGACGGGTTGATTTGCTCTCCTGCAAGACGGTGTTGCCGGATCAGCCAGTTGCGAAACGCCTTGCTTTTCAGGCGGTGAGTCTCGAAATGACCGCGCACGAACACCCGCGCCCACTCAACGTCGTATTGATCGGTGAAAAACCTCGGGTGGCCGACGCTGGAAAACCGGTCGTGGCCCTGGCCCAATCGGTGAAAGCCAGCCGCGAAGTGCTGCGACAGGACGCGGGGTTTGAGAATGCCGATACCGTCGCCCGGTTCCTCAAGGATACCGAAATGCAACAGGCGGCGAAGGATGGTGTCATCCTCGTCGATGAGGCCAGCCAACTCGGCACGCGGGACATGCTCGCTGTTTTCACTGTGGCGGAATCAGTCAACGCCCGCGTCGTGCTGGTCGGCGATCGGCGACAGCATAAGAGCGTCACGGCGGGAGAACCGCTGAAACTTCTCGAAGACCGGGCAGGCTTGCCAGT